>JAJPID010000065.1 GCA_021324945.1 Lysobacterales bacterium
GCCTTCCTTCACCTTGACGTTGACGACCACGGTGTCGCCGGGGCTGAACTCGGGCAGCTTGCGGCCCATCTGCGCGGCTTCGAATTGTTCGATCACTTTGTTCATGGCGTCACCGTCTGAAATCTGTTGCGCGCATTCACCGCCGCGCGGGTTGGGTTTTTCGGGCTTCCGTGGCCTGTGCGACTGCCGTCAATCTTCCATGATTGCGGTTTGGCGCTCTTCTTGAAACTCCAGCAACAATTTTTTCGATTCGTCGTCGAGCGACAGATTTTCCAGCAGATCCGGCCGCCGCAACCAGGTGCGGCCCAGCGCCTGCTTGCGGCGCCAGCGACGGATCGCCGCGTGGTCGCCGGACATCAGTACCGCCGGCACCGCGCCCAGTTCATGCGACTCCGGGCGCGTGTAGTGCGGACAATCCAGCAGGCCATCCGAAAACGAATCCTGCTGTGCGGATTGCGCGTCATTCAACGCGCCTTCCTGCAACCTGCCGACCGCGTCGATCAGCACTGCCGCGGCAAGTTCTCCACCCGACAGAACGTAATCGCCGATCGACAATTCCTCATCGACCTCGTGTTCGAGCAAGCGCTCGTCCACGCCTTCATAGCGTCCGCACAACAGGATCAGCCGCGGCTCGTCCGCCAGTTGCCGAACCTTGTCCTGCGTCAGCCGCGTTCCTTGCGGACTGAGATAAATCGTGTGCGATGGTTTTTCCGAAGCTCCGCGCGCGGCCTGCAATGCGGCCCGCAGCGGATCAATCAGCATCACCATCCCGGGTCCGCCGCCGAAGGTGCGATCATCGACCTTTCGGTACGCATCCATTGCGTAATCGCGCGGATTCCACGCGCCGATTTGCAACAAGCCGCGTTCGACCGCCCGGCCCACCACTCCGATCTTCACGCATTCCTGCATGAATTCCGGAAACAGCGTGATGACGTCGATGCGCATCGCCACCACCTAGAAATCTTCTTCCCAATCGACCGTAATGCGCCCTGCATCCAGATCGACCGCTTTCACATACACATCCGGCACGTATGGAATGAGGTGCTCGCGTTCGCTACCGCCTTTCGCGACAAGTACCAGATTCGCGCCGGTGTCGAACAGGTGGCTCACCTTGCCAAGCGAGACGCCCGCGAGATTGACCACTTCGAGCCCGGCCAGATCTTCCTGGTAGAACTCGTTCTGCAATTCCGGCAACGCCGAGCGCGAAACGAAAATCCTCGCGCCGATCAGTTTTGCCGCTGCGTCACGGTCACCAAAACCCAGCGAAGCGACCACCCCTTTTCCCTGCACGCGTCCTTGCACGTCTCCGATTTTCTCGATCTCATTCGGCGCGGTTTCCACCAGCCAAGGCGAGTAATCGAAAATAGCCAGTCGTGGCTCGGTGTACGACTCGATCTTCACCTCGCCGCGCACGCCATGAACGCCAACGATGCGTCCGAGCAGCACCCGCCGCTCGCCGGTTTTCATTGCATCAAGCGGCGGCTTGCTGCTTGCCGGCTTCCTTCACCAGCAATTGCACCTTGTCCGAGCACTGCGCGCCCTTGCCGACCCATTCCTGGATCTTCGCGACATCCAGCTCCAGACGCTTCTCCGGACCGGACGCGCCGGGGTTGAAATAGCCCAGCCGCGCAATGTTGCGGCCGTCGCGCGCGTTGCGCGAATCGGTCACCACCACGTGGTAGAACGGACGGCCCTTGGCGCCAGCGCGCGCAAGACGAATCTTGACCATGTTCTTACTCTCTCGAAGTGCCGCCCGAAGGGCCGTCTACTACGGCACAGGGGCGCGGAAAACAGGCAATTGTAGCGGAAATGGAAGGAAAAGCTAGAGATCAGGGCTAGCAGCGAGGATGCCTTGTTCTGACGTTTACGCAAGATCGAAGCGCCCTCGTTACGTCCCTCTCATCATCCCGGGAACCCTCGCCCGCCCATCCCCTTCATCGCCCCGGACATCTGCCGCATCAGGCCCTTCATGCCGCCGCGGGCGAATTTGGACATCATCTTTTCCATCTGGGTGTATTGCTTCAGCAGGCGGTTGACCTCGGCGGGCTGCGTGCCGGAACCGCGCGCCACGCGCGCGCGGCGCGAGCCGTTCAACAGATCGGGATGGCGGCGTTCCTTCTTGGTCATCGAGCTGATAATCGCGATCATGCGCTTCACTTCCTTGTCGTTGACCTTCGACTTCACGTTCTCCGGCAGGGACGACACGCCCGGCAGTTTCTCCATCAACCCGGCGAGACCGCCCATGTTGAGCATCTGTTCAAGCTGGTCGCGCATGTCGTTCATGTCGAACTTCTTGCCCTTGGCGACCTTGGCGGCGAGCCTGGCCGCTTTGTCGGCATCGGTCTTGTGCTGCACGTCCTCGATCAACGACAGCACGTCGCCCATGCCTAGGATGCGCGTGGCGACGCGATCGGGATGGAACGGCTCCAGCGCATCAGGTTTTTCGCCGGCGCCCAGGAACTTGATCGGCCGCCCGGTGACGTAACGCACCGACAGCGCCGCACCGCCGCGCGCATCGCCGTCGGTCTTGGTGAGGATCACACCGGTCAGCGGCAGCGCTTCGGAAAACGCCTTCGCCGTATTGGCCGCATCCTGCCCGGTCATCGAATCGACCACGAACAGCGTTTCGACCGGACGCAGCGCCGTGTGCAGCGTCTTGATCTCGTCCATCATCTGCGCATCGACGTGCAGCCGGCCCGCGGTATCCACGATCAGCACATCGGCGACTTCGCGCTTGGCCGCGTCCACCGCACGACGCGCGATCGCGACCGGCTCTTCGCCCGGCGCGGACGGCACGAATCCAGCGCCGACCTGCTGCGCGAGCGTCTGCAACTGTTCGATCGCAGCCGGGCGATACACGTCGCAACTGACCACGATCACCTTTTTCTTCTTGCGCTCGGAGAGGTGACGCGCAAGTTTGGCGACAGTCGTGGTCTTGCCCGCGCCCTGCAGACCTGCCACCAGCACGATCGCGGGCGGCGTGGCCGAGAGATCGAGATCGGAATTGGCCGTGCCCATCACCGCGGTCAACTCGTCGCGCACTACTTTGATGAGCGCTTGACCGGGCGTCAGCGACTTCATCACCTCTTGGCCGATCGCGCGGGCCTTGATGCGCTCGATCAACCCCTGCACCACCGGCAGGGCCACGTCGGCTTCAAGCAACGCGATGCGTACCTCGCGCAAGGACTCGCGGATGTTCTCCTCGGTCAGCCGCCCGCGCCCGGCGAGACGCTGGACAGTGGCGGAGAGGCGTTGGCTCAGGGATTCGAACATGGGTGATCAGCAAGGACCTAAAAGTTGAATTATAGCGGGCGCACTCACCGCAAACTTTTTTTCGAACCGATGGTGCGCATAAGGGTTGTCGTTGTAACGTGGGATTTCTCGATAGTCAGCCGAGCGATACAGATACAGTGCCTCGCCGAGGGCTTCATCGGTATTGAGGCGGCTCGCACGCATCCTGCGCTTTTTCGCCATTCGCTCCAGCTCCGCCAGCAATCCACGGCCTATGCCGAGCCCGCGGGCCCTCTGCGAAATCCACGTGCGTTTGATCTCGCCGATACCGGATTTCAACGTGCGCAGGGCACCGTAGCCCATCGGCTCTCCGAAGAGCCGAGGGATGAGCATGCCACCGCGCGGCGGCCTGAAGTGCTCGAGCATGCACGTGCCATCTTTCGCACGGTCGAAGCCGCCTGAAAATCACACATCGATTTCCGAAAAATATTGATCCAGTCAATGACGCGCGTCGCGGCTTTCCGGATCCACCGGCGTGATTTCGACGCTGGGAGCGCGCAACAAGTTTTCGACTTCCGACATGGCCGAAACGAAGCGCTGTGGCCGCTTGTCGCTCGAGGGTTGCAGCATCGAACGCTCGAGTCGGTCGAACAACGCGGCGACCCTGCGCCATTCTGCGAACCCCGCGCGCGAGAGGCCCACGATCTTTACGCGGCCATCCTCTACGGAAGGTCGTGTGCTCGCCAGCCCTTTTCGCTCCAATGCGCGCAGCATGCGGCTGAGATGCCCGGATTCCATCCCGAGTCGTGCGCGCAGAGTGTGTACTCCGCACCTTGTCTGCCGATTTCGAAGAGCAGGCGCGATCCCAGGTAGGGCCTGTCGCGACCCAGATGCTTTTCGTTCAAGACGCCGAGTCGCTGTGCGACGGTGCGGTTGAAGGCGCGGATACGTTGCAGGTCTGCGGACATTTGTTGACTAGAGTCAGAGAAATGCCGTTCTGCCACTCCGTCTCCACGAACCGTCGGTGTTCTGCGAACGACCCTGACGTTCATCTCTCCCGTCCCGCAGCCGCTTGTGCGACACTCGCCGCATGCCGCCGCATGCCTTCGCTCTCGATGTGATCGCCCTGTTCTCGATCGCGCTGTACCTGGCCAGCGCGGGTGCGCTGGCGCGGCCGCTGCTCTCGGAGGGCGCCGCGCCGAAACGGCTCGCGCTGTTCACCGCCGGCATCGCGGTGATCCTGCATTTCGCGGTGCTGTTCGGCGCGCATCGCGGCTCGCTGGATCTGCATTTCTTCGCGGCGCTGTCGGTGGTGGCCGCTGTGATCGCCGCGTTGACCCTGATCGTCAATCTAGTGCGGCCGGTCGCGGCGTTGGGCGTGATCGTGTTTCCGCTCGCAGCCTTTCTGCTGGTGATCGATCAGTTCCTGGCGCCGCGAACCGCGCCGATCGCGCTGGACTGGCAGATCAAGCTGCACGTGACGCTGGCGCTGATTTCATTCGGAGTGTTGTCGATCGCCGCGCTACTGGCATTGCTGTTGGCGATGCAGGAGCGCGCGCTGCGTGCGCGGCAGTTCGGCGCCTGGCTGCGCGCGCTGCCGCCGCTGACGCTTACGGAAACATTGATGTTCCGCCTGATCGCCGCCGGGTTCGTGCTGCTGACCCTGGCGCTGCTGTCAGGCGTGCTGTTCGTGCACAACATCCTCGCGCAGGATCTGGTGCAGAAGACCGCGCTCTCAGTGCTGGCGTGGATTGTCTTCGGCGTGCTGCTGATCGGCCGCGCGGTGTCGGGCTGGCGCGGCACCCGCGCGGTCAATCTCACGCTGATCGGAATGGCGGTGCTGCTGCTGGCGTTCTTCGGCTCCAAGTTCGTGCTGGAGATGGTGTTGCACAAAAACATGTAGGAACCTGTGTACAGGCGATCGCGAAATCGACACGCACAGCAATCGCGAGCACGCCCGCTCCTACGAAAGCAACGCCTTCGCCTTTTCCACCACGTTCTCCACCGTAAACCCGTAGTGTTTCAGCATTTCGCCGCCCGGCGCTGAGGCACCGAACGTGTTGACGCCCACGCCGGAGCCGTGGTCGCCGACCCAGCGCTCCCATCCTTGCCGGCAGCCGGCTTCCACGGCCAATCGCGCGCGCACATTGGGCGGCAGGACCGAATCGCGATAATTTTTGTCCTGCGCCTCAAATAATTCCCAGCTCGGCATCGATACCACGCGCGTGCGCACGCCCTCGCCGTTCAATTTCTCCGCGGCCTGCACGCACAAGCCGACTTCCGCGCCAGTACCGATCAGGATCAGTCGCGGTTCGCCTTCGCAATCCTTCAGCACGTAGGCGCCCCGTCGCAGGCCGTCCGCGCCGGCATATCGCGAGCGATCCAGCGTCGGTACGTTCTGGCGCGACAGCGCCAGCACCACCGGCTGCGCTTTCGTTTCGATCGCCACACGCCAAGCCACTGCCGTTTCATTCGCATCCGCCGGGCGGATCACGATCATGTTCGGCACCGAGCGCAAACCCGCCAGTTGCTCCACCGGCTGGTGCGTCGGGCCGTCCTCGCCCAGCGCGATCGAGTCGTGGGTGAACACGAAGATCACGTGCGATTTGGTTAGCGCGGCCAGCCGCATGGGCGGACGCATGTAATCGGAGAAGATCAGGAACGTCGCGGTGTACGGAATGAAGCCGCCGTGCGCAGCCATGCCGTTGGCGATCGCGCCCATCGCGTGTTCGCGTACGCCGAAGTGCAGATTGCGGCCGGCATAGCTCCATGTTTCGTCGGGCTCCACGCCCTGTTCGTCGGGCTCCGCGCCGGGTGAGAAAACACCGAGACCCTTCACCGCGGTGTGCGTAGAAGGATCGAGATCGGCCGAGCCGCCCGACAGTGCCGGCAGTCTCGGTGCGATCGCACTCAAGACTTTTCCGCCCGCCACGCGCGTGGCCATGCCTTTCGCATCGGCGGGAAATTCGGGGATGTCGGCATCCCAGCCTTCCGGCAACTGCGCACGCATGCGGCCATCCAGTTCCGCGGCGAGATCGGGAAATTCTTTCGCGTATTTGTTCCAGCGGCGCTTCCATGCGGATTCGGCGCGCTTGCCCCGCTCCTGCGCTTCGCGGAAATGCTTCAAGGCTTCTTCCGGAACCAGGAACGGCGGCTGCTCCGGCCAGCCGAGATTGCGCTTGGTGGCGGCGACGTCCTTTTCGCCCAGCGGCGAGCCGTGCGCCTTGTAGCTGTCCTGCTCGGGCGAGCCGTAACCGATATGCGTGCGCACCAGGATCAGCGAAGGTTTTTCGGTCTGTCGTTTGGCCTTCTTTACGGCCGTTTCGATCGCGGTGATGTCGTTACCGTCTTCGACCCTCTGCACGTGCCAACCATAGGCCTTGAAACGCGCGGCGCGGTCTTCGGTAAAGGTGATGTCGGTGCCGGCGGCGAGCGTTACGTAATTGTCGTCGTACAGCACGATCAGCTTGCCGAGTTTCAGATGTCCCGCGAGCGACGCCGCTTCGGAAGCGACGCCTTCCATCAGATCGCCGTCGCTGGCGATCACATAGGTGCGGTGATCGACGATCTTGTGGCCTTCACGGTTGTAACGCGCGGCGAGTTGCGCCTCGGCCATTGCCATGCCGACCGCGTTCGCGAAGCCCTGCCCCAATGGGCCCGTGGTGACCTCCACGCCGGGCGTGTGGCCGCGCTCGGGATGGCCCGGACATTTGCTGCCCCACTGGCGGAACTGCTTGATGTCGTCCAGCGTGACGCCGTAACCGGTGAGATACAACAGGCTGTAGAGCAGCGCCGAGCCGTGGCCGGCCGAAAGCACGAAGCGGTCGCGATCGGCCCAAGCCGGGTTGAGCGGGTTGTACTTCATGAACTTCGTCCACAGCACGTAGCCCATGGGCGCGGCGCCCAGCGGCATGCCCGGATGGCCGCTGTCGGCCTTCTGCACCATGTCCACCGACAGGAAACGGATGGTGTTGATGCACTGCTGGTCGAGTTGGTCCGCCACGAGTCGTCTCCGGTGCATTGCGTGAAAACGCCTAGGATAACCCGGCGCGATGAAAGCCCCGTCAGGCTTGCCTCAAGACCTTGCCCGGGCTAAACTTCCGTGCTTGTGTTTGCCCCATTTTCATGCGTTCGTCCCTGAACGCGAAGATCAAAAAGCAGACGTCCATGTCTGCACTTCTCAACAGGAGTTCCGCCGTGAAGGTGCTTTCGTCTCTTAAGACCGCTAAAACGCGGCACCGCGACTGCAAGGTCGTGCGCCGGCGCGGCAAGGTGTTTGTGATCTGCAAGAGCAACCCGCGCTTCAAAGCCAGACAGCGTTGATGTGACGGACTGCTCATGAAAGCCGCGAGCGCGGCCCTTTTTGTTGCCGGATCGTGGATTGGGCCCTGCGCTTCTGCTAAAACAGTTCCGTCGGCGCCGAAGCGCCTCGGGGAGTTGTAAAGCCATGACCCGCCTGACCCGTTCACTGCTGTTCGCCGCGCTGCTGGTCGCGATTGCGCCATTGGCGTTGCCTTCTTCGGCGCACGCCGAAAGCCTGCGCACCAAGGTGCGGCAGGAGCAAGGCATGAATCTGCCGCAACGCGGCATGACCATGGCGCAAGTCGAACGCCAGTACGGCACGCCCGTGCGCAAGCTGCAGACGCGCGGCGGCGATTCGCCAAAGCATCCGCCGATCAACCGCTGGGAATACGCAAACTACATCGTGTATTTCGAGCGCAATCACGTGATCCACAGCGTGATCACCACGCCGGATTCGAATCCGCACTGATCGAATGACCGGAACGCACTTCCGCTTGCCCGCGGAGTGGGAGCCGCAGGCGGCGGTGCTGATTGCGTGGCCGCACGAAGGCACCGACTGGGGCCCGCGTCTCTTGGAAACCGAATCGAGTTATGTCGCGCTGGTTTCCGCCATCGCGCGGTTCGAACGCGTGGTGATTTGCGCGCCCGATGACGCCGTGCGCGAACGCGCGATCGAATTGCTCGCAGCGGGCGGCGCGAATCTGTCAAACGTGGGCTTCGTCGAGATCCCTTACAACGACACCTGGCTACGCGACTCGGGGCCGATCACGCTGCGCAGCGGCGACGAATTCACGCTGGTCGATTTCCGTTTCACCGGCTGGGGCGGCAAGTTCGAGGGTTCGCGGGACGATGCGCTGATCACTGGATTGATCGAGCGAGACGTGTTCGCGCCGGGCATCGCTCATGCGCGCTACGACTGGGCGCTGGAAGGCGGCGCAATCGAATCCGATGGTCGAGGCACGCTACTGACGACCTGGCGCTGTTTGCATCAACGCCATCCGAATCTGTCGCGCGAGGAAATGACGGAACAACTCCGTGAATCGCTGGGTGCGCAGCGCGTGCTGTGGTTGACGCACGGCTACCTGCAAGGGGACGACACCGATGCGCATATCGACACGCTGGCGCGTTTCGTACCGGACCACGGGATCGTTTTCCAGGCATGCGAGGACGCCGACGATCCGCATTTCGCCGAACTCGCCGCGATGCGCGAGGAACTCGAAGCGCTGCGGACCCCCGATGGACTGCCGTACAAATTGCACGCGCTGCCGTGGCCCAAGCCGATCATTGATGAAGATCGCCGCCTCGCCGCTTCATACGCGAACTACCTGGTCATCAACGATGCGGTCTTGGCTCCCGCCTACGGCGACTCCGCGGATCTCGATGCGGCGCGCATCATCGGCGAAGCGCATCCGGGCCGTGAGGTCGTGCAGATCCCCTGCCGTCCGCTGATCTGGCAGAACGGCAGCCTGCATTGCGTGACAATGCAGTTGCCGGAAGGCGCACTGGCCTGACGCGGGCCGGCGTCCGGAATGACGTGATTTGCCGCCCGCCGCTAAACTTCAGGCCATGGCCACCAGAATCCTCAAACTCGCGCTGCTGCAGGAGCGCGATCGCGGCAGCGCAGCGCTGAACCTCGATGCCATCGAATCTGGCCTGCGCGAAGCGAAGGCCGTTGGTGCGCAGCTGGTGCTGCTGCAGGAACTGCACAACGGCCCGTACTTTTGCCAGCACGAGCACGTGGGCGAATTCGATCGCGCCGAATCGATCCCTGGCGAATCGAGCGAACGCGTCGGCCGGCTCGCGGAAGAACTGCAACTCGTCGTGGTCGCCTCGATCTTTGAGCGCCGAACTGCCGGCATTTACCACAACACTGCGGTTGTTTTTGATCGTTCGCCAAAAATCGCCGGCACTTATAGAAAGATGCACATCCCCGATGATCCTGCCTACTATGAAAAGTTTTACTTCACGCCTGGCGACCTCGGGTTCAATCCGATACAGACGTCGATCGGCAAGCTCGGCGTACTGGTGTGCTGGGATCAGTGGTATCCCGAAGCGGCGCGACTGATGGCGCTGGCGGGTGCGGAAATCCTGTTGTATCCGACCGCGATCGGTTGGGATCCGTCCGATACACAAGCCGAAAAGGATCGGCAGCGCGACGCGTGGATCACCGTGCAGCGCGGGCACGCGATCGCCAACGGCGTGCCGCTGGCCGCGTGCAATCGCGTCGGTTTCGAACCCGCGCCGGACGGCGGCCGCGGCATCCACTTCTGGGGTTCCAGTTTCGTCGCGGGCCCACAAGGTGAGCTTTTGCGCCAAGCCAACGACGACAGCCGCGAACTGTTGATCGCCGACATCGACATGGCGCGCAGCGAAGACGTGCGACGCATCTGGCCGTTCCTGCGCGACCGGCGCATCGATGCGTACGGTGATTTGCTGAAACGGTTCAGAGACTGATCCGTTGAACGCGCAACCCGATTCACCCGACGATCCGCTGCACGAACAGCCGCTGGCGCGCGTCACGCGCAACGGCGTGGAATACGTGCTGCTGGGCACCGCGCATGTGTCGCGCGCGTCGGTCGCCGTCGTGCGCGCGCTGATCGAGCGCGAAGCATTCGATGCGATCGCGGTGGAACTGTGCGAATCGCGCGCGCAAGGCATGCGCGATCCCGATGCGCTGGCGAAAATGGATTTGTTTCAGGTGATCCGCACCGGCAAGGCCGGTATGGTGTTCGCATCATTGGCCCTGTCGTCGTTCCAGCGCCGCATCGCCGAGCAATACGGTATCGAGCCCGGCGCTGAAATGCGCGCGGCGATGGATGGCGCGAGCGAGCGCAACCTGCCGCTGTGGCTGGTGGATCGCGAAATCGGGATCACGCTCAATCACGCGTATCGGGGCGTGCGCTTCCGCGACCGCATGGCGATCCTGGCAGGTTTGGGCGGCAGTCTGTTCGCGCGAGAGGAAATCGGCGAGGAAGAAATCGAGAAACTGAAGCAGGGCGACATCCTGGAAAGCGCGTTCGGCGAATTCGCGCGCCAGTCCACGCCGCTCTACAACGCGCTGATCGGCGAGCGCGATGCCTTCATGGCTGCGCGGTTGCGGCAGAAATCCGCGCAGACGCCGAATGCGAAACGCGTACTCGTGGTGATCGGCGCGGGCCATCTCGCAGGACTGCAACGGCAAATTCTGGAACAGGAGACGCCGCCGCACATCCTGCTGGAACCGCTCAACGCCAAGCTGCCATCACCGCGCTGGCCTAAATGGTTCGCGATCGGCGTGATGCTGGCGATCTTCGTGGCGATCGGCATCATCTTCTATCGCAGCCCCGCGATGGGATGGGCCGCACTGCGCGACTGGGCGATCTATACGGGCGTATTGAGCGCGCTCGGCGCAACAATCGCCGGCGTGCATCCGCTCTCGATCCTGGTCGCGGCGATCGTCGGGCCGCTGAAACCGATTCGCCCGCCCGGACTCTCTTCGGGCGTGTTCTCGGGCATGACTGAAGTCTGGTTGCGCAAACCACGCGTAGCCGATTTCCAGAAACTGCGCGACGACTTGTTGCACTTCAGCGGCTGGTGGCGCAACCGCGTCGCCCGCACGCTGTTGGTGTTCATGCTGACCAATCTCGGCACGATCGCCGGCGAGTATCTGGCAGGCATCCGAATTTTCAGCCGTCTGTTTTGAAGGCGCCGCGGTTCACGCGACCCCTGTTCTTTCACGATGCGAAGGCAGGCTGAAAACCGGCGCGATCCGGCCTGCATCACACGCTCGCGTGCCTCACAACTTTCCGATCGCCAGTTGCACCAGCAGGCTGCAGATCGATACCGCCGCCCATACGCCGAGTCCGAGCAGGATCGGGCGATGGCCGGTGGCCGCCATCCGCCGTAGGTCGGCAGACAAGCCGATCGCGGTGAGCGCGACGATGATCATGAAACCCGCGGCGAACTGGATCGACACTTGCAGCGAAGCCGGAACCAGGCCAGCGGTGCGCAGCGCCGAGGCCGCCAGAAACCACAGGATGAACCAGGGGAAGATGCGACGCATACTGAAACCGCCAGCAGCGCCGCCCTGCTTCGCCGCGCGCTTCGCGCGCCATGCCACAGCCAATGCGAGCGCAAGACACACCGGAATGATCAACGTCGCGCGCGTCAGCTTGACGATGGTGGCGAAGTCCCCGGCGGCGTGGCTGTAACTGTAGCCGGCGGCGATAACCGACGAAGTGTCGTTGATCGCGGTACCGGCCCAAAGGCCGAAGCCAAGATCGGAAAGATGCAACAGATGCCCCAGCAGCGGGAACAGCAGCACCGCGACCACGTTGAACAGGAAGATGGTGGATATCGCGAACGCGGTATCGTGATCGTCGGGCCGCACGATTGTCGTCACCGCTGCGATGGCCGAACCGCCGCAGATCGCGGTGCCTACGCCGATCAGCAGTTGCAGCTTGCCATGCACCTTCAATGCGCGGCCCAACAACAGCGCGCTCGCGAAGGCGGCCGCGGTCGTCGCCAGCGTCACCGACAGCGATTGCAGTCCGGTTTTCGCCACCTGCGTCAGGCTCAAGCCAAAGCCCAGCGCGACGATCGACCACTGCAATACCTCTCTGCCGCCGAAGCGGATACCGGGTACGAACACCGCCCCCGGTTTGAACAGGTTGCGCACGAGAATGCCCAGCACGATGCCGAACACCGGGCCGCCGACGAGCGGCAGCCAGCGTCCGAACTGCCATGCGACCAACGCGAGACCGACGGCGAGCAGCAATCCGGGCACGAGGCTGCGGTGGTGATGCGGAACGACGGCAGGCGCGAGGATGGCGTTCATGGGCATGCACTTCTGGAAAGTGCGGACATTGTGCAACCGACCATGCATCAATAGAACTTCTTATTTCTTATTTGATGTATAAGTATTGTTGATGATCAACGTCAGTCCGCGCCAGCTTGAAGTGTTCGTGCAGATCGCCCTGCACGGCAGCGTGCGCGCTGCCGCCGAACGCCTGCATCTGACCCAGCCCGCCGCGAGCATGGCGTTGGCCGAAATGGAGCGACAGCTCAACGCCAGAGTCTTCGAACGCAATCGCGGCCGGCTGCATTTGAACGCGCGTGGCCGCGAGTTGTTGCCGCTGGCGCGGGAACTGCTGGAGCGCTACGCCGAATTCGGCCGGCGCGGCGGCGGCGAAGACGGCGCGCTTTCCGGCGAGCTGCGCATCGGCGCCAGCAACACGGTCGGCAACTATCGCGTGGGCGAGCTGCTGGGGCCGTTCGTGCGCGCGCATCCGCAGGTCGCGGTGCGGCTGCGCGTGACCAACACCGAAACGATCGCCGCGGCGATGCTCGATCACGCCCTCGACATCGCGTGCGTCGAGGGTCATGTGGCGCACTCGTCGTTGGAAGTGCGCGCATGGCGCGAGGATCGTCTGGTCGTCTGCGCTTCGCCTGAGCATCCGCTGGCGCGTAGGCGCAGGCTCAAAGCCGCCGATTTCGCCGGCGCGCGCTGGATCCTGCGCGAGTCCGGGTCGGCCACACGCAGCCTCACCGAACGTGCGCTGTCGAAACTGCCGCCCGGCGAAACCGTGCTGGAACTGGATCAGACCGAGGCGATCAAGCAGGCGGTGATCGCCTGTCTCGGCATCGCATGCCTACCGGAGGTGGCCGTCGCGGAGGCGGTGGCGGCGGGGAAATTGCGGACGCTGAAAACCGGATTCCTCGATCTGCGGCGGACGCTTTCGCTGCTGCTGCACCGGCAGCGCTATCGCGGCGCGCTGACGCAGGCATTCCTCGCCGCAGTTACCGCGCGGCGGCGTTGAAACCGTACGCGCACTCACGCAGTGGACACGTCGCGGCCGTTCCGGCTATTTCGCCGCATCGATCACGATCGTAGCGGCGAGCGCCGGCGCGCGGCCCGCTTGTCTCGGGCCGCGTCGCACCACGCCCGCTTTCGCATCCCTTAACACGCGCCGCATCGCCATACGCGCGTCATCCAGCAACGCATAGATCACCGGCAAGGCCAATAGTGTGACGATGGTGGAAAACAGCAGGCCACCGGCGATGGCGCGCGCCATCGGCGAATACGGCGGGCCATCGCCGCCGAGCTGGGCGTCGGTGAGGCACAGCGGCAGCATGCCGAGAATCGCCGTGCCCATCGTCATCAGAATCGGGCGCAGACGTTCGGTGGCACCGGCGATCAACGCCTGCGTACGCGCCATGCCGCCGTGCCGCAACGTGTTGATGTGCACGATCATCACGATGCCGTTGCTCACCACCACGCCCATCAATATCAATATGCCGATCGCGGCCATGATCGAGAACGTGGTGCCGCTGATCCAGAACAGCCAGAACACGCCCAGCACCGAGAACACGAATGTCGTGAGGATCGCGGCCGGAAAGATCAGCGACTCGAACATGCAGCACATCACCACATATACCAGCACCAGTGCGATCAGCGTATTGAACAACATCTGGTTGCCGGCCTGCTGCGCGTCATCGAAGTTGTCGCCGAACGCCCAGGAGTAGCCCGGCGGCAGCGTGACCGCCTTCATCGCGTTGGTGATGTCCTTGCGCGCGTCTTCGGTGGTCTTGCCGTCGGCGAGATTGGCCTGGATCGATACCGTGGTCTGACGATTGGTGCGATCGATGCTGCTGGCGATCGGATGCGTTTCCACACGCACCATCGACAGCAAGGGGATCTGCGTGCCATCGTCGCGGCGCAATGAATAATCCGAGAGATCGTCGATGCTCTGCGCGTCGGCGTTGCGGAAGCGCAGCCAAACCGGCACCTCGCGGTCGCCGCGATGGAATTCCGACAGCGGCATGCCGCGCAGCGCGACACCAAGGTAATCGCCGACCTGCTGCGCGTCGAAGCCGTACAGTTTGGCGCGCACGCGATCCACGTGCACCGCGACTTCGCGGTCGCCACTGCGATCGGACGTATGCACGTCGCGCAACGACGGCAGCCGCGACAGCACCGGAATCAGGGTGTCCGAGAGCTGTTGCAGTCGCGTTGTGGAATCGCCGCGCAATGAAACTTCCACAGGCGCATTGCCGTTGTTCTGCTGATCGAAACTCACCGAGCCGATCGCGATTTTCGGCAGACCCTTGCGGATGTCTTCCATGATCTCCCTGGAGTCACGGTGCGCGTCACGGCCTTCGGTCAAGACGATTTCGGTGTGGTTGCCACCGTTGTTGTTGGTTTCGGCGTAGTAGGTATAGACCGATTTGATCTCCAGTTGCTTCGCATGATCCAGTAGCCAGGTGTCGATCTTGTGCACGGCCGGCGCCTGCTGCGCCAGCCGGTACTGGCCGTTGAGCTGCCAGTTCAACGACAGATGCCGCGACTCCGATTGCGCGAACATGTCCACCTTCATGTGCGTCATCGGCCAGTAGCTCGCCACCATCAGGGCGAACACGAATGCCATGCTCCAGCGCCGGTGCGCGAGCGTCCACGCCACCACGCGGGCGTAGCGCTCGCGCAAGCGCGAGATCAACGTGCGGCGGTTGAGGAATTTCGGCGGCGGCAGTTTCGCCGAGAGCATCGGTACCACGCTCACCGCCACCAGCCACGAGGCGATATGGGCGATCGCCATGGTGATCGCCACCTGCACCAGGAAAATGCTGATCTGGTTGCGCTCGCCGAACAGATTCGGCAGGAACACGATCACCGAAGTGAGCGTGCCGGCGGCGATCGCGATGCCGACCGCCTGCGTCCCGGCGACCGCGCAATACCATGGCTTGTCAGGATATTTCTCGCGGTACTGGTAGATGCTCTCCACCACTACCACCGCGTTGTCCACCAGCATGCCGACCGCCAGTAGCAGGCCCATCATCGAGAGGATGTTGAGACTGATGCCGAAGAAATACATGCAGCCCAGCGTGATCACCATACACACCGGGATTGCCAGTGACACCATCAGCGTGGACGGCCAGTCGCGCAGGAAGAAATACAGCACCAGCACCGACAGGATCACGCCGATCAGTCCCGCTTCGCCCAGTTCGCGCAGCGACGAGGTCACGCCCTTAGCCGAATCCTGCAGCGCATACACGTTGATGCCCTGCATCTCGGGATCGTTGCGCACGCCATCCACGTATTTCGTCACCGCCGAACCGACCTGCACCAGGTTGGCGTTGCGCTCCTTGTAGATGTCCACGCCGATCGCGGGCTTGCCATTCAACTCGCGCGCGAAATCCATCTTCTGCGGCCGCAAGGTGACGTTCGCGATGTCGCCGAGTTTCAAGCCCTGCGAATTCACCGGCAACGCGCGGATGTCGTCCAACTCGCGCCACTGTCCTTGCGGCTGCACGCGCCAACGCAAGCCACCGTCAGTGACTTCGCCCGCCGAGAGCGAGAAATTGGCCTGCTTCAGGCGCTGGTACAACTGGTTGAGGCCGATGCCGTGCGCGGCCAGCCGCTCGGCGGACAGTTCGATCTGCACTTCCGGCGCCGAAACGCCATTGATGTCGACGCGAGCCACGCCGGGAATGCGCTCCAGCGGTCGCTTCAGTTCGCGGTCCAACAACGTATACGCGTTGGAGAGATTGCGGTTGGAGGCGATGCGCAGTTGCAGGATCGGCTGATCGGAAGTGGAAAACTTCTGCACGGTGTAGCGCTGCAGGTCGGAAGGCAGATCGGCGCGAATCGCGTCGATCCTCTCCCGCGCCTGCACGGCTTTCACCGCGACATTCTCGCCCCACTTGAACTCCATGAAGATCTGCGCCCCGTCCGCGCGGGAAGTCGATTGCATCTTCTGGATGCCCGGCAGCGCGGCCAGCGCGTCCTCCACCGGGCGCGTGAGGGTGCGCTCGACTTCCGCGGGCGTAGAACCGACATAGGGAATGTCCACCAGCAGGAACGGCACGTCCAGCGTGGGAAACAATTCCAGCGGCAGGCGAAAGGCTGCGATCGCGCCGATCACGAACAACGAAACGAAGAACATTACCGTAGTGACCGGCCGTTTCAGGCTCAACTCGGCGATGCCTCCGCTGCGGCTGACGGGCGTCTCGCTCATGCGGGCTCCGCGTCGGCGGCAAGACGCGCGGCGATCCTGGCCCGGCGGCGCTCGCCGCGCGCGACGTACCAAGCGTCGTCGCGGCGATCGAGCAGGTCATAGACGACCGGGATTACCACCAGCGTCAGCAGCGTGGAAACCGCCAGACCACCCATCACCGTGATCGCCATCGGCGCACGCACTTCGGAACCTGCGCCAAGGCCGATCGCCAGCGGCAGGAATCCGAACAGCGTGGCCAATGTCGTCATCGAGATCGGACGCAGGCGCGATTCGGCCGCGGCGCAGATTGCTTCGCGCTTGGAGAGGCCTTCCTCGCGCAACTGATTGACGCGGTCGATCAGGATGATCGCGTTCTTTACCACGATTCCGACCAGCATGATCAGGCCGATGAACACCACCACTGAAAGCGTGGAACCGGTGAGTTTCAATGCCAGCACCGCGCCGACCATCGCCAGCGGCACCGAGAACATGATCACGAAGGGATGCAGCAGCGATTCGAATTGGGATGCCATCACCAGATACACCATGAAGAGCGCGAGGCCCAGCGCGAACAGCATCGAACGCACGGACTCGGACAGATCCGCGCCCTGTCCGCCGATCTGCACCGTGACCCCGGCGGCCAGTGGATTGGCATTGACGAGGTTGCGCACTTCTTTTATCGCGCTGCCGAGATCGCCGTGCGCCGGGGATGCAGAAACGATCGCCACGCGTTCCTGTCCGATGCGATGGATTTCCGCCGGCCCTTCCGTTGCGATCACGTCAGCGACCGAAGACAGTCGCACCGGCGTGTCCAGACCGGGAGAAGGCGTTGCCGCCGGCGGAACGCCGGTGTTCGCGGTATTCGAGCCGTTGCCGGTGTTTGCCAAACCGCTGTTCGAACCCTCACCGCCGTCGTCGGTTTGCGCCGTGTTGGCGCCGGCGTTTCCCGCGGCATTGGCCGGGATGTAACCCACGATCAGATTGCGCACGGCATCCACGCTGTCGCGGTCGCTTTCCTGCGCGCGCACCAGCACGTCGATCTTGCGGTCGCGAAAGTCGTAGCGCGTCGCGACCTCGCCCTTGACCTTGCGCACCACGCGATCGGCGATGTCGCGCGTAGTGAGTCCCAGCGCGGCCGCACGCGCAGCGTCGAAGCGGATGGCGATTTCCGGATAACCGCCGGCGACCGTCGATTTCACGTCAGTGAAATCGCCCGAGGTCTGCATCAGGGAGGCGAGCTTGCGTCCGGCTTGCGTCAGCGCATCCAGGTCATAGCCGCGCAATTCGACTTCCAGCGGCGCGCTCGATGAAAACAACTCCGGCCGCGAAAACTTGGCGGTGACGCCGGGATATTGCGTCAAGGCCGCGCGCAGACGCTGCGTTTCCGCGGCTTCGCCGTCCGCACCGGCATCGGTTTTCAACGTGACGTCCAAGCGCGCGATGTTCTCGCCGGATTCGGTGGGGTTGGCGTCCAGCCGCGTGCCCACGCCCGCCACGCCGTAGATCGAAGCCACCCCCGGATCGTGCGCGTGCGCTTGCGAGATGTCGTGCACCAATGCATCCGTGCGCGACAGCGGCGTGCCGGGCGGCAGCGTCGCCACGACATCGAAGCGGTGCTGCGCGAGCTGCGGAATCAGATCGAGCCCGAGCGTCGGCACCAAGGCCAGCGCAATCGCGAACGCGACCGCGGCGAAGCCCAGCACGCGCCAGGGATGGCGCAGCGCGTTCGGCAGCGCGCGGTGATAGAAGCGCGCGGCGCGTTCGTAGGGGATCATCACGCCCTGCCCGATAAAGCGCAGTACGCGCCCGAGTCCGGCGCCGATCATCCGGAACAGGCCGAAGCCGCTCCATGCGACCGCGCGCGGCAGCACGCCGATACGCGAACGCGGCTTGTCCTGCTCGTATTCCTCGCGATAGGCCAGCGGTGCGCGGCCTTGCAACGAGGCCAGCATCGGGATCAATGTCATCGCGACGATCAGCGAAATCAGCATCGCGAAAGTGACCGTCAGTGCCTGATCGCGGAACAGTTGTCCGGCAATGCCCTGCACGAACACCAGCGGCAGGAATACCGCGACGGTCGTCAACGTGGATGCGGTCACCGCCATGCCGACTTCGGAAGCACCGGCCACCGCGGCCCGCACGATGCCCATCCCCGCTTCGCGTTTGCGCGCGATGTTCTCCAGTACCACGATCGAATCATCCACCACCATGCCGGTGGCAAGCGCCAGACCGCCCAGAGACATCACGTTGAGCGACAGGCCGAAGCGGTCCATGAAGAAGAAGGTCGCGATCAAGGACACCGGCAGCGACAGCGAGACGATGAAGGTGCTGCGCGCATGGCGCAGGAAGAAGAAGATCACCAGGATCGCCAGCACGCCGCCGAGCAGCGCGTCGTTGCGCACTTCGGACAAGGCGTCGCGGATGAAAGTGGATTGATCTTCCAGCACCGTGAGCTTGGCGCCGGCCGGCAGGCTGTCGCTTAGTTTGTCCAGTTCCGCGTGCACCGCATTCGCAACGGCCACCGTGTTGGCGTCGCCCTGCTTGTACACGGCAAGCTCGATCGCCTCGCGGCCGTCCACGCGGATCACGCCGTCGCGTTCCTTGTAACCCTGATAGACCTGCGCGACGTCCTTCAAACGGATCGGCACGCCATTGGCGTCCACCTTGATCAGCGTGTCGCGCATCTGTTGCAGGTTGGTGAACTGGTTGAGCGTGCGCACCAGATAGCGCTGCGAGCCCTGATCAATGCTGCCGCCGGAGATATTGACGTTCTCGTTCTTCAGGCGCGTGATCACGGTGTTGATGTCGATGCCGAGCTGCGCCAGCTTGTGCTGGTCGACTGCGACTTCGATTTCGTCTTCCAGACCGCCGCCGACTTTCACCGCCGCCACGCCGGCGACGGGTTCCAGGCGCTTCTGCAATTCGTTGTCGGCGAAACGGCGCAGGCGTTTCAGAGCGGCCGGATCGGCGTCGTTCGCTTGCGTCGAAGTCAACCCGACGCGCACGATCGGATCGGTGGATGGATTGAAACGCAGCAGCAGCGGCTTCTTGGCATCGAGCGGCAGTTGCAGCGTGTCCAGCTTGTCGCGCACGTCCAGCGCGGCCATGTCCATGTCCGTGCCCCAGGCGAATTCCAGGATCACGTCGGATTCGCCGGTGCGCGAAATCGAATGCACGCGCTTGACGTTCTTCACCACGCCGAGCGCTTCTTCCACCGGCTCGGTGACCAGGTTTTCGATCTCCGCCGGCGCCGCGCCTTCATAATCGGTGCGCACGGTCAGCGTGGGATACGAAAGATCCGGCAGCAGGTTGACCTTGAGATCGGACAGGCCGATCAGGCCGAACAGCACGAAGGTGAGCGTCACCATGCCGATGGTGACGCGCCGGCGCGTGGCGATCTCCGGGAGTGACATGATCTACTCCGCGTTCGAGGCGGATGTATTCGTGTTCGACGCGCTCGACGGCAGCACCTGTACTTCGCTGCCGTCGCGCACTGCGTCGCGTCCGAGCGTGATCACGCGCTCGCCGGGTTCCAAACCTGTGCGGATTTCAACGCGATCGCCATCGATATAGCCGATCTTCACCACGCGGCGCCTAGCGACCAGTTCCGGTTGCACGGGCTTGCCGGTTTCCGCCGCGACCGCATCGCCGGGTTTCGGCTTGATGGCTCTCGGTTTGGCCGGCTTGGTGGCGGCGCGCTCGATCACGAACACCGCGGTTTCACCGTCCTCGTCGATCAATGCGCTGCGCGGGATGACCAGCGCATCGCGACGCTGGTCGTAGACGATGTCGATGCGACCGAACATGCCCGGCCGCAGCAGTTCGTTTCCGGCCGCGGCGTTGTCGAATACGCAAGTGACGCGGAAAGTACCGCTGGAGGCATCGACTACCGGCGCGATGCGTTGGATGGTGCCGACGAACTTTCGCTCCGGCAGGGCGTCGACCGCGAGGGTCAGCGGCTGGCCGGGTTTCAGCATCCCCAGTTCGCGCTCGGGAACGTTCAACGTGGCCGTGAGCGGGCTCATGTCCACGATGTGGAAGATCGCCTGATTGGCCTGGACCAGATTGCCCTGCTTGACCATGCGCCTGGAGATCACACCCGAAATGGGGGCGGTGATGCGCGTCCACGACAGCTGCAGTTGCGCGCTGCGCGTCGCCGCGGCTTGCGCCTGCATGTCGTACATATCAGTTTCGTACTGGGTTCTCGGAATCAGATCCTTCTGGATCGCCTTGGAGGCGCGGTCGTAAGTCGCCTGCGCCTTCTTCAGTTGTGCCTGGCTTTGCGCCAGTTGGTATTCGGCGCTGGATGGATCGATCTGCGCCAGGATCTGCCCGGCCTGCACGCGTTGGCCCTCTTCCGCGTAAAGTTTCAGCACCACGCCGGTGGCTTTCGACACCACGTCGGCCTCGTGCTCGGCTTCCAGCGCCGCGGTGCCGGACCAGCTGGCATTGATCGGCGCGTGCGCGGCAGCCGCGACCTCCACCGGCACGCGCGGGTGGCTGTCGGTGTCGGATTGGGGCGCGCCGCCACAGGCACCGAGCAAGGCAAAGAGAGGAACCAAGGCACACCAACGCAACGGGGTCTTCATGTCCGGAAATCGCAGGCAGAGTGAAAGATATGGTGTTATAGTTATGTATAACACCAATCCAACCGACCGACAATGCGCTGGAAGTCATGGATGGATGCGCAAACAGGATGAAAAGTTGCACAGCTGGAAGTCATGCTACGGAGATCGCAGGCTGGGCCGTCCTCACGCACGAACAGCGCACCGATACATGCGCCTTGTCAGTCGCCGCGCACCGCACGCTATACTTCGCGCTTTGTGAGCGCGGATTGCGCCCGCGCGGGGAACCTCCGGATGAGAGCTTCGGAAATGATTCGAACGCTGGCGGCAGTTTGCCTGATCGCCGCCGTTGCCGCGCCTTCGGCGCTGCACGCCGCCGTCACCGGCAACGCCGACGCCGGCAAGGCCAAGGTCTACACCTGTCATGGCTGTCACGGCATTCCCGGTTACAACAACGCCTATCCGAATTACCACGTGCCGCGCATAGCCGGCCAGAACGAGCAATACCTGATCAACGCATTGCACGAATACCAGAGCGGCGACCGCAAGCATCCGACGATGGACGCGCAGGCCGACAGCCTGTCCGATCAGGACATTGCCGATATCGCGGCGTATCTGTCCAGCTTCGCAAAACAACAATGAGCCCCAACGAGGATCGAATTACCATGCAACGCGCGTTGACGATTTTCGCGGCTCTGGTTTTTGCGTTCGCAAGCGGCGCCGCTTTCGCATCCGGCAATGTCGCCGCTGGCAAGCAGAAATCCGCTGCCTGCGCGGCCTGTCACGGGCCGGATGGCAACGCGACCGCGGACGGCCAGTACCCGCGCCTTGCCGGTCAATACGCCGACTACATTGCCCAGGCCTTGCACGAGTACAAGAACGGCCAACGCGGAAACGCGATCATGGTGGGCATGGCCGCGCCGCTCAGCGAAGAGGACATCGACAACCTCGCCGCCTATTACGCCTCGCTGCCGGGCAAGCTGAGCGATCTGCACGGCAAGGTGCAGGGCGGGGATTAGTTTGATGGCTCTGGACAAGTCCTTCCTGGACTTGCCAGAGCACGCAAAGTCCGGCACATGTCCGGACTTTGCTTCGCGATCAAGCACGAATGGCAAGAGCGTGCTTGATCGCGGGCAGGCCGTCCATGGCTTGCGAATCCTCGGACGTTTTCGGGTCTAGTCAGCGCACCGCGCTCTTGCCCTCATGGCCGCGGTAGTAGGGCGAACGCCCTGCCGCGTGATCGGTGGCGTCGCGTACCTCGGTGATCTCGGGAAAGCGCGCGCGCAGGGTTTTTTCCACGCCTTGCTTCAACGTGACATTGGCCATGCCGCAACCCTGGCAGCCGCCGCCGAAACGCAGCACTACTTCGTTGTCCGCGCTCACCGATTCCAGTTTCACGCGGCCGCCATGCGACGCCAGTTGCGGATTGATCTCCGCATCCAGCAAATACTGCACGCGCAAAGCCAGTGAAGCATCGGCGCCGGGTTCGCTGCCGCGCAATTTCGGCGCGTGGATGCGCATTTCGCCACCCATGGTCGTCGACGCGTAATCGATTTGCGCGCCGTCGAGCCACGGTGCACTGGCAGTGTCCACGTAGAAGTTGAAACCCTCGCACTCGATCACCCAGTCGTCGCCATTGCATTCGCCGGCTTCGCAGAATTCCAGCTCGCAATCGGCGGCGGAGGAACCGGGATTGCGCGCTCGCATGCGAATTCCGAGATCGTCCCCGCCTTGCGCGGCGATCAGCTTGCGGAAATGAGCCTGTGCGGTTTCGCTGACGTGGATCATGATCTGAATGTGCGACCGAATCAGCACTATTCTAGTCAGGATTGAAGGCACACCCAAACGCGCGCCATACTGCCTGTCTTGTCACGGAGAGATGCCATGGATCGCGCAAGTCTCGCTGCACAGAATTGCAAGCCGCGCAAAGGTGAATCCGCGCTGGATCAGGCCATGATCAAAGAATTATTGAGCGCCCTGCCCGGCTGGGAACTGGCCGAGGGCGGCAAGGCGATCGGCAAAATTTTCAGGTTCGAGGACTTCTACGAGACACTCGGCTTCGTCAACGCAATCGGCTGGATGGCCAACAAACAGGATCACCATCCCGATCTGGAAGTCGGCTACAACCGTTGCGCGGTACGCTGGTCCACGCACGACGTGGGCGGGCTATCCATGAACGATTTCATCTGCGCGGCCAAAATCGAATGCATCTTGCTTGCTTAGGCGACTTGCAGCTCTGCGTCGTGCAGAGGTAGGTTCGTACGTGATGGACTCGTGCTCGTCGCGTAACAACCGGGATTTGCTCCACCGCCTATGGGCATTCTGGCTGCTCTGGGCGGTTCCGTGGGGGTGGATCATTGTGACTGGCCTAATCGGCAGCCGCATCGCCCGAACGATTGGATGGACGGCCGGGTTCACCGTGATGGGAGTGGCGTGTTTGGTAAATGCCCGCCAATGCGGGCGCCGGCACTGTTTCTACACCGGACCGCTGTTCCTCTTGGGCGCATTCTCGTCGCTATTGTTCGGACTGGACATTCTGCCCCTGCCGCGAAACGGCTGGAACTGGATTCTCGGTGTCGTCATCACGGGCAACCTACTGGCCTGCTGCGGAGTCGAACCGGTGTTGGGCAAATACGCACGCACCAACCCGAGAGGCAAGAAATAATTCGGCGCGTCATTCTCTGAAAAACAGCCGTCCGAGTTGCAATGCATCCAAGACGCTGCGCAATTCCTCCGGCAACGGTGTCGAGAAGCTGTAAGCGCGCCCGCCCAGATCGAACTGCAAGCGTCCGGCGTGCAGAAACAGCCGCTTCAACCCGATTTCGCGGAAGCGCTTGTTGGCTTCGCGAGCGCCGTATTTCGGATCGCCCGCAATCGGATGTCCCGCGTGCGCCGCGTGCACGCGGATCTGGTGCGTGCGGCCGGTGTCCAGCGTGGCTTCGACCAGACTGGCGTCACGATAGCGCTCGATCTCGCGAAAGAAGGTCAGCGCGGGTTTTCCTGCATCGTCCACACGCACCATCCGCTCGCCGCCGGAAAGTACCGACTTGCGTAGCGGCGCATTGACGTCGAACTTCGCGCGTTCCAGTTTGCCCGTGAGCAAACACAGATACTGCTTCTTCACTTCACCGGCGCGGATCAGCGCCTGCACCCCAGTCAGACCCGTGCGCGTGCGCGCGAACAGCAGCACACCCGAAGTGTCGCGGTCGAGGCGATGCGCCAATTCCAGATGCGCGCTCGGCCGCGCTGCGCGCAGCAGTTCAACCGCGCCGAAACTGACGCCGCTGCCGCCATGGCTGGCGATGCCGGCAGGCTTGTCGATCGCGAGAAAATCGCGATCCTCGAAGATCACGGACGCCGCGAGTTGCTGCACCAGAGCCGCCGGCGGCGCACCGCTGCCCTCCCGCTGCGCCGTCCGCACGGGCGGAATACGCAACAGGTCCCCTGTCGCCAGTCGCGTATCCGGTTTCGCCCGCTTTGCATTCACGCGCACCTGGCCGGTGCGCAGCAGACGGTAAATCGCAGCCCGGGGCACGCCTTTCAGCATCGCCGCCAATGCGTTGTCGATGCGCTGGCCATCGCGCTCCGGTCCCACCTTAAGAGTTTGAACGCCTGTGAACGGATTGTCCGAAGTGGCTGGCGGCATTGGAAAAATCCTGAACGAACTGGTAGACTGCGCAGGCGTCGCGCGGGTTCACGGTCATTCTGGCCGGTATCCGCACCCGCCCGTCACCGCGGGCGAGGAATGCGCTCAGGCGAAGTTCCCGACCGGAAGCCTTGGCTCTCCTCTCCATCGTAACGGACGGTTCGCGATTGGCCCATCGCTTATGTAATGCGATGCGGGGATCGCGGCGCGCACGGCAACGAACATTCATCGGAGCAGTTTCTTGCTCCGGATCACCGCCGCTCCGCGGCGCGATTCGCGCGGCCGGCCGCCTGACAAGGCGCCGCCGCGGCGCGTAGCGTGTGCGGCCCGAAGGATTACAAAATGAAACGCATGTTGATCAACGCAACTCAGCGTGAAGAGTTGCGTGTGGCCATCGTCGATGGCCAGTCGCTCTACGATCTCGACATCGAGATCCCTTCCAAAGAGCAGAAGAAGTCCAACATCTACAAGGGCCGGATCACCCGGGTAGAACCTTCCCTCGAAGCCTGCTTCGTCGAATACGGCAGCGAGCGCCACGGCTTCCTGCCGCTGAAAGAAATCTCCCGCGACTACTTCACCCCCGGCGTCGACCACAACAAGGCCGGCATCCGCGAGCTGCTGAAGGAAGGCCAGGAACTGGTCGTGCAGGTCGAGAAGGAAGAACGCGGCAACAAGGGCGCGGCGCTGACCACCTTCATTTCGCTGGCCGGCCGCTACATGGTGCTGATGCCTAACAATCCGCGTGCCGGCGGCGTCTCGCGCCGCATCGAGGGCGAGGATCGGCAGGCACTGAAGGACGCGTTGGATCACCTGCAGGTCCCGGACGAGATGGGCCTGATCGTGCGCACCGCAGGCGTCGGCCGTGATGCCGAAGAACTGCAATGGGATCTGGATTACCTGCTGCAGTTGTGGAAGGCGATCTCCGAAGCCGCGGTCTCGAAACCCGCACCGTTCCTGATCTACCAGGAATCGAAGCTGATCATCCGTGCGCTGCGCGACTACCTGCGCGGCGACATCGGCGAGATCCTGATCGACGAGCCCGCGTTGTACGAAGACGCACGCGACTTCATGCAGCAGGTGATGCCCAACAACCTGCGCAAGCTGAAACTCTACGAGGACACCACCCCGCTGTTCACGCGCTTCCAGATCGAAACCCAGATCGAGAACGCCTACGAACGCAGCGTGCGGCTGCCGTCCGGCGGCTCGATCGTGATCGACCAGACCGAAGCACTGACCGCGATTGACATCAACTCCTCGCGTGCCACCAAAGGCGGTGACATCGAGGAGACCGCGTTCAACACCAATTGCGAAGCGGCGGTGGAAATCGCACGGCAATTACGTATCCGCGATGCCGGCGGCCTTATTGTGATCGATTTCATCGACATGGAATCCCAGCGGCATCAGCGCGAGGTCGAGGAGAAGCTGAAGAACGCGCTGAAGCTGGATCGCGCGCGCGTGCAGATCGGCCGCATCTCGCGCTTCGGTCTGCTGGAAATGTCGCGGCAGCGCCTGCGCCCGTCGTTGAGCGAATCGATCCAGATCGTCTGCCCGCGCTGCAACGGCCACGGCCGCATCCGCGGCGTGGAATCGCTCTCGCTTTCGGCATTGCGACTGCTCGAAGAGCACGCGATGAAGGAGAACACCGGGCAGGTGCTGGTGCAGGCGCCGCCGGATGTCGCCAACTTCCTGTTGAACGAAAAGCGCGCCAGCGTGGTCGAGATCGAGATGCGCCACAAGGTGCACGTGGTGATCGTGTCCGACGAAAAGCTGGAGACGCCGCACCTGGAGATCACGCGCATCCGCGAGAGCGAGATGGGCGAACATTCAAAACCAAGTTACGAACGCCTCACCGCGGCGACCGCGGCAGCGCTGCCAAAGATGGGACAGACCGAAGCGCACGAACAGCCTGCGGTCAGCGGGGTCAAGCCCGCCACGCCGATGCCGGTGCGCCAGGAAATCGAAACGCCGATCGCCCCGGCCACACCGATGCCGTTGAATGGCGGCGGTCTGCTGTCGCGGCTGTTCGGCTGGTTCCGCAGCGAGTCCGCAAGAGCAGCCACAGCACCTACGTCTGCGCCAGCGGAACGTTCCGTAAACGAACGCCCGATGTCGCGCACCGAAGCGCGTCCGCAGGTGCAGCGCGGTGACGCGCGCGGTCAACGCAATGCGCAGCGCGGGCGGGATGCGTCGAGATCGCAACGACAGACTCCGCCACAACAGAACAAGTCGCGCCAGGAATCGCGCGCGCCGCAACGTGCCGAACGCAAGCCCGAGGCGGAGCCAAAGCCGGCATCGCAACCGAAGCCGGCGCCGCCAGCGCTCGCGGAAACTCCGCGCGCGCCGGAAGCCATTGCAAACTCTGCGGCATCGACATCCGCACCGCAGGTTGCGCATGCCGAGCCGGAAAAAAAACCCGAAGTGGCATCGAGTGTGCCCGCTTCAGATCAAGCGAAGACGGAAAGCGAAACGCCTGCGCGGCGCCGCCGCGGCCGTCGCGGCGGACGCCGCCGCAAACGCGCCGACGCGCAGCAGCAGGCGAAAGCGTCCGATGCGAATGCAACGCGACGCGACGTCGACGACGAGGAAGCTCCCGCACCGGGGGAGTTTTCTGCCGCCACGGAAACCGTGCTACGTGAGCCTGCGCGGCCACGCGAAACGGTTTCCCCGCCAGCTCCATTCGAATCTGCCGCCGCGCCTGCGCCACGCGAGCCGCAGGCTGCGGTGACACCGATTTCACCGCAGCGCGAATCCGGCTCGGCGCCGGCGAGCGGAAGCGCCGCATCCATTACTTCGGCGGCAGACAACCCTGAAGCGAAGACTCATCCGGCCAATCGCGAATCTCCTGGAAATAGCCCTCCGGCCCCCACGGCGCAACCCGCACCGGTACACTTTCCACAGCAACTATCGCGCCCCGCGAGCGAATTGCCGCAGAGCACATCCGTGGTGACGCCGTTTCCGTCGCCGCGACCCGCGAATCCGTCTCCGTCGCAAGCACCTGCGTTCAATCTGCATCAAGGCGATCTGCTGCCGAAGCCCATAGCGAAACCGCCGGAAAACGTGGAACCGAATTCCAGCGGGAGCGAGTCCACGGCGGAGCCGCGCAAAGATTGAATTACGCGCCGCTGCTCACCGACGGCGCCAGCTTGCGCTCCTCGAGCAATCCGTGCGCGCTCAGCAGGTGCGCCAACGCGATCGTGTGTTCCACGTCCAGCTTTTCGAACAGGCGCTGCTTGTAAGTCGAAACGGTTTTCGGACTTAAGTGCAACCGTTCGGCGATTTCGTTGACGGCTGCGCCGCGCGCCAGCATCAACGCGACTTCGAGTTCACGCGAAGACAGCGACTCCAGCGGAGATGATTCTCCATCCACTGCTGCCAAGGCCATTTGCCGCGCGATCGTGGCATCGAGATAGCGTCTGGCTTGCGCGACGGTGCGCACCGCGGTCAACAGCTCTTCCGCGGGACAGGCTTTGGTGAGATAACCGAGCGCGCCTGATTGCAGCAGCCGACGCGGAAAACGCGCGTCGTCCACCACCGTCAGGATCACGATGCGCGTGGACAACCCCGCGCGCTGCACGCGTTCGGTCAGTTCGATGCCGCTCATGCCGGGCATGTGCACATCGATCAGCGCGACGTCCGGTTTCAGTGATTTTATCAGGCGCAATCCGTCCTCGGCATCGCTTGCTTCGCCAGTCACCTCGATATCGGGTTGACCCGAAAGGATCAAACGGAATCCTGCGCGGACGAGCTCGTGGTCGTCCACCAGCACGACGCGGATCATGGCGTCCCCTCCCCAGTTTTCGCCGTCTTCAACTTACGTTCGCCGATGGCGCGATGCAAGCGTGATCGGGCATGGGGTTGACTGGCAATACCACGGCGTTATCATTTCGGACTCGCGCGGGAATAGCTCAGTTGGTAGAGCACGACCTTGCCAAGGTCGGGGTCGCGAGTTCGAGTCTCGTTTCCCGCTCCATTTCGTGGCGAAAGATCGGGCATCCTGCCGCGACTTTCGCCTCGCGGGCGCGGCAAAGCCGCGCCTCGCTCGCGGATGAAATCGAAAATTTCATCCGCCGGCACATCCCTGTGCCGGATCGGCGATGCGAAACGCCGCGACAGTCACCGGCCAGGTGGCAGAGTGGTCATGCAGCGGACTGCAAATCCGCGTACGCCGGTTCGATTCCGACCCTGGCCTCCAGTTGAGCTGCAAACAATGTCCCTGGAAATCCCTGAAAACCGCGCCAGCGGGTTTTTACGAGTTCTCGTCCATGGACGTCCCGCCACTCCGCTTGAATCCAGCCCAAGCGTGCACAGTGACAGGCTATAACGCTGCTTGAGGCATTTTGCGCAACTTGGAATCGTCGTAGCCCAACTGCGCCACACGCGTAGCGATCTTCTTGTAGTCGGATTGCGAAATGTTCGGGGTGCGGGCAATCACCCATACGTAATCGCGCTTGTCGCGCGCCACGATCGCCTCGCTATAGTCGGTGTTCAGATAGGCCACGATGTATTGCAGCTTGATCGGTCCGAAGACCCGCACACCCCATACGCCGTTGCCGGTTCCATCGCGCACGTAAGCTGTCGCGTGGGTTCGCTTGCTCGGTCCGTTGAAGCCGCCTTCGTGGAAACTCAGGGAAGTGCGGATCGTGCCATCAGGCTGCAACGTGTAGGTTTCGATCGCGTTGTAGGCGTTCTTCTCGTAACGGGTAGGAATGGCTGCGACCACGTACCACTTGCCCATGAAACGTGACAGATCGACATGCGGTACCGGCTCGATCGCGGACAGGGGGGTGGCGGCGACCGCAGAGGTAATCAGCGCCAATCCGCAAAGCGATAAATCAAGAACGCGCATGAACAATTCCTCGCAGGCTCGCGTCGCTGGTTTACGGTCGCACAAACCGATGATGCGCCACCACCCACTCGCTGCCGTCCGCATATCCGAACAATTCCGCGCACGACATCCAGAACATGCGCCAGCGCTGGAACCAGAGGTTCGCGCGATCGCCATAAGCGGCTCGAAGCACGCTCATTACCGCGCTTTTCCTCTGGTCTTGATTGGCCAGCCAATGATTGGCGCTGCGCTGATAATGCGTACCGTCGATCAACCAGCTACGTTCGATTTCCAACCCACGCTGGAAGTGCAACAGCGTGTCGACCGACGGCATGAGTCCGCCCGTGAAGAAATGCCGGCCCAGCCAGTTGCCTGAGCCCTCTGTCTCGAATGGATACATCAGTTCCGTGTGCGCAAAGATATGGACGAACAGCTTGCCGCCGGGTTTCAACCAGTCTGCGATGCGCTGCATCAGGATGTCGTAATTGCGCATGTGTTCGAACATTTCCACCGATACGCAACGATCGAATTGCCCGGGTTCCAGGGTGAGCACGTTCACGTCGCAGGTGATCACACGCACGTTGGAAATGCCGCGCCTGTCGCATTGTGATTCGATGTATTGGCGCTGGCCGCGCGAATTCGAGATCGCGGTGATGGTCGCCGCCGGATAATGTTCGGCCATCCAAAGCGTGAGAGAACCCCAGCCGCAACCGAGTTCAAGAATGTTCTGGCCATCGGCCAGCTCCGCGCGCTCGGCGTATAACGCCAGCATGGCTTCTTCGGCCTGGGCCAACGTTTCGTCCCCGCGCGGGTAGTGACAGCAAGAGTATTTCAACCGCGGGCCGAGGCAGAGTTCGAAGAATTTTGCAGGCAGTTCGTAGTGTTGCGCGTTGGCAGCTTCCGTATCGATTGCGACGGGACTGCGTCGCAACGCATCGATGCGCCGCTCGAATCGCTCGGTTTGAGCTTCCAGTCCACCGGCACGTTCCTCGCTCAGGCGCTGCGCACACATCCGTCGGATGCCCATGCGCAGCAGCGGATCAGGAATCAGTCCACGCTCGGCCATGCCGAGCAGGCCCGGCGCGGCGCGATCCCGCGGTAGTTCCCGCGCCTCACCCATGGCAATGGAATTCATGATTTTGCTCCTCACCTCACGGGTTGTTTTGGAAACCACGGAATCAAAACTGATGTGCTTTGCTGATACGCGCGATAGTCGTCACCGCGGGTGCGCAACGCTTGCATCTCGGTCCAGGGAATGCCGGTAAACCAGCGCAGGAAGGCGTACATCGCCACTGGGCCGACCCAAGTCAGCCCCCACACCGGCGAACTTGCGGCGAAGGCTACATAAGCGAACCAGTGCAGCCATTCAAAGAAGTAGTTGGGATGTCGCGAATACCGCCACAATCCGACTCGGCAGACTTTCGCGCGATTGGCCGCATCGGCACGAAACCGCCGCAACTGTCGATCGGCGATCGTTTCGCCGATCACGCTGAGTAACCAAATCGCGCCACCCACGACGAGCCAAAAAGCATTTGTTCGAGGCGTGCGTGCCACTGCCAGAAACGGCAACGCGAACAACACGATCACTACGGTCTGTGCCTGGAAGAAAATGAAGAACTTCCATTGCGCGGACCCTTGCCAGTGGCGGCGCATGGCCTGATAGCGGCCGTCCTCCGGATCGTGGCGCACGCGCGCGAACAGATGCGATGCCAGACGCAAACTCCACAGTCCACCGGCAAGCGCGACCGCGATGCGCGGCCACATCTCGCCGTCTTCCAGTATTGCCATCAGCAGCGCCCCGATTCCGAGTCCGGCCGCCCACAATGCGTCGACGATCGTGGCGTTGCTGCGCGTGCGCTGCCACCACCAACCCGCGGCCATCATCGCAATGCTGATGAGCCACAGCCACAACAACGGCAACCACGAGTTCACGGCGAACTTCCGTGCGGCAAAACGGTTCCGCGCGGTATGTCCCGCACGTGCGACCAGCGACGGGCCAGCGCTGTGAGCGTTGGCAAAGCGATGGCCCAACCGATTCCCAGTGCCAGCAACGTACGCCACGTCGGCGGCGCGAGCACCACCGCATGCAGGCGCGCTGCGGCGAGGAAAGAAAGCGGGCCGCCGATTGCGCCGAACGAGGCGGCGGTCCACGGCCGGCCGTGCAAGTAGCCAAACAACGGCAGGATTGTCAAGGCGAAGGCCACCCACACCGCCATGAGCCAGGCCGGAATGACGGCGAGCGGCCACGGCGACGCGTAACGGATCAGGCCAGACTGCACCCAGACGAAATCCAGTGCACTACCGAGCAGCAGCGCGATTCCGATGAGTCGCAAGTCGATGCCGCGTCGGGTCGACACACCCAGCCGCCATGCGATGAATACGGCGGCGGCAAGCAGGCCCGGCAATGTCGACCCACGCCCCGCGCCGATCACCGCGATGAACCACACGGCTTGGTAAGCGGCGAGGATGATCCAGAACATCATGACATGGCCTCGGCGCGACGCCAGCCTGGCCTGGCCAGCAGCAAATGCGAGACGCCGATCGAGCGTTCGCGGAATCCGCCCTCGCAATAGGCCAGATAAAACTCCCACATGCGAATGAAAGGTTCGTCGTAACCCAGAGCGCGTACCCGATCCAGTTTCGTCATGAATCGCTCGCGCCAGGCACGCAAGGTGCGCGCGTAGGAATCACCGAAATCCGCTTGAGCGATCAATGCGAGATCACAGACGCGCGACTTGGCGGCCAGCATGGCGCTGAGCGAAGGGATGAAACTGCCGGGAAATACGTGGCGTTTGATGAAATCGACCGACTTGCACGCTCGCGCGTAGCGGTGGTCCTCGATCGTGATGGCCTGAATCAGGGCCTGACCTTCAGGGGTCAGCAGAGCACCCACTTTACGGAAGTATTCGTCCAGATATTCGGCGCCGATCGCCTCGATCATTTCGATCGAAACCAGTTTGTCATAGGTGCCTTCGAGATCGCGATAATCCCTCAACAGCACCTTGATGCGATCCTGCAGCCCGGCTTGCGCCACGCGCTCGCTTGCCAGCGCGTGTTGTTCGCGCGAAATCGTGGTGGTGGTGACATGACAGCCATAGTGCTTGGCCGCGTACAAGGCAAAACCGCCCCAGCCGGTGCCAATCTCGATCACCCGATCATCGGCCTTCAGATCGAGCTTGCGACAGATCGTGTCGAGCTTGCGGGTGGAGGCCTGCTCGAGTGTGTCGTCCGCGTCGGACCAGATCGCCGACGAATACATCAGATCGCTCGACAGGAACAGCTTGAAGAACTCGTTGCCCAGATCGTAATGCGCGGCGATATTCCGGCGCGCGCCGCTACGCGTATTGCGCTGCAGCGCGTGCCAGACCCGCATCGCAATGCCGCCAAGGCGTGCCAACCCTGTCTCCATGCCATCGAGCAGATCGCGATTGCGTACCAGCAACTGCACCAGCGCGACGAGATCGTCGCAACGCCATGAGCCCTCCATGTACGCCTCACCGGCTCCGACACTGCCATTGCTGGCGATGGCGCGGTAGAACGCCGGATCAAGTACATCGATGCGCACGCGCAAATCGCCGGATGCTTCCCCCAATTCGACAACGCCCAACGCGTCGCGCAAGACCAGTTGCCCGTGCCGCACTCCGCGCACCTGCGCGATCAGGCGTCCGCGCAGGAGACGATCGAGGCTGCCGAACTCACCCCGCAGCTGATCAACTTCGAGATCGACGATGGCGTTCATGAGGGTACTTTGCTGGCTGGATGGTCATACACCGGATTGCCTTTCAACCACAGGCGCAGTGCCTGCCAGTAGATCGTGCCGATCACCTGTGTGGTCATGAGTGGATAACGCCACAGCACGCGCGCAAGCGAGAACCCATTCAGCGGTCGACGCTGCAGGTGTAGATCCGCATCGAATTCCCGCTCATCGCCGCGCTTCACGTCCATGTGTACCTGCAAGGTTTCACCGGGAACGGTGAAGCGCCAATCGTAATGACGATCCATCGGCATGAAAGGCGAGACGTGGAAGGCTTTGGGGAATGTCCAGCGCAAGGCACGGCCATGACGCTGCGCGCTCTCCAGGGGCAGGACATGCGCATGGCGTTCTTTCCACGGCGTGTTGGTGATTTCCGCGACGATACAAACCAGGCTCACTCCATCTTCGGCGAAGCAGTAGTAAAAGCTCACCGGGTTGAACACAAACCCGAAATAGCGCAGATGGGTCAGCAATCGAATCGGTCCCAGCGGACGCCTTCCGGCGACCTGCTCGACGCGATGTCGCACCGCTTCGGAGAGCGGTACTTTCGCAGGACCCAGATAGTCCGTACGCCGGAATTCGGCCACGTTGCGACCTTGGGATGACCACAGCCAGCGCTTGGCGAACAGGCTCTCGATTTCGTCCAGGTCTAGATACAGTTGTGCCAGGCGAAACGAAAACGCGTGCGGATGCGGGGCGTACCTGCGATGCCGCACCCTCCCCTCATATACGGCACTCGCCAGCGCAGCCGTACACGCATCGGACCTCGCTTGCGGCTGCCAGACATCGCGTTTTTGCGCTACGGCGCTCATGCAGCGAGTTCCCGGGCCTGTTCGAACGTCGAACCGCGCTTTCCGATGGAGCGTGCCACTTCCATCGCCGAGCGCATGCCATCCTCGTGAAATCCGAACCCCCAATACGCGCCGGCGAACCAGGTGCGTCGCTTCCCTTGGATTTCCGCTTTGCGCCGCTGCGCGGCGAAGGCGGCCTCGTCATACACCGGATGGTGGTAGCGCATGCGGCGCAGGATCTTTTTCGGGTCGATCGCATGCGTGCGATTGAGCGTCACCACGAATGGTTCCGCGGAATCGATGCTTTGCAGAAAATTCATGCAATAACTGACGGTGCAGGTCTGTTGGGGATTACGCGGCACGAATGCATTCCAGGCAGCCCAGGCCTTGCGACGCCGGGGCAACAACGAGGCGTCGGTGTGCAGCACGACTTCGTTGGGCTGATAGCGGATCGCGCCGAGAATCTCGCGTTCATCGTTGCCCGCATCGCGCAACAGTGTCAGTGCCTGATCGCTGTGGCAGGCCAGCACGACGTGATCGAAGCGCTCGGTGCCGGCCGCGCTGCACAGTTCGATGCCTTCCGCATCGCGTCGGATTTCGCGTACGGGGCAGGCAAGTCGCTCGCCTACGCGCCAGCACGCTCGCATGGCGCGGATATATGTAGCCGACCCACCACGCACCACGCACCACTGCGGACGGCCGCTGATCTGCAACATTTGATGGTTGGCCATGAACTGCACCAGATAGCGTGCGGGAAACTGCAAGATCTCCTTCGCTGGAGAAGACCACAGCGCCGACGCCATCGGCACCAGGTGCTGATCACGGAATGCGTCGCCGTAAGCGCGCTCGGCCAGATATTCTCCCAACGTCGGACCGGACTCGCCGGTTTCCAGCAAGGCAGGCGCTTCACGATAGAAGCGCAGCAGATCGACCACCATTCCGTAAAACCGCGGTGACAGCAGATTGCGCCTCTGACAGAACAGCGTGTCCAGAGATGTCGCGCTGTATTCCAATCCGCTCGCTTCGTCATGCACGGAGAAGCTCATCGTGGTCGGCTGCGAGTCAACTCGCAGTTCGTCCAGCATCGCAGTCAACAGCGGATAGTGTGTGCGGTTGTAGACGATGAAACCGGTATCGACCGCGTAACGCACACCCTGCAATTCGATGTCGTGCGTATGCGTGTGGCCACCGAGATAATCGTTCGCCTCGAACAACGTGACATCGTGGCAGCGAGAAAGCTGCCACGCGCTGACCAGACCAGAGATTCCAGAGCCCACGACGGCGATACGCACGGTCAATCTCCGGCCTTCTCGAGCACCCAGGCTGGTACGGGTTTCAGATCGTGTACTACCCCCAAGAGCGACAACAGTTTCAAGCCATACCAGGTCAGATCGATCTCGCCGGGACGAAATCCCTGCCGCGCAGAGCCAGGAAAGAAATGGTGGTTGTTGTGCCAGCCTTCGCCTAAGGTCAACAGCGCAAGCCAGAGATTGTTGCGGCTGTTGTCTTGCGTGTCGAACCGACGTTTCCCATAACGGTGCGCGAGCGAATTGATCGTCACCGAAGCGTGGAACAGCAGCACGGTCGATACAAAGAAGCCCCACGTCACCATCTGCGCACCGCTGGTGTGCAGGCCGGGCGAGACGTGGTGCAGGAGTACGCCCAATGCGTACAGAGAGATCGCCAGAAGCAGCGGTACCAGCGTGTCGTAACGATCCAGCCAGCGCAGCTCCGGAAATTTCGCCAGGTCCGGTACCCGCTCAAAGTCGGTGCGGAATGCACGGGGAGTCAGGAACCAGCCCATGTGGCTCCACAGAAAGCCGTACACGCCGGGCGCATGTGGATCGAGGTGGGTGTCGGCATTGCGGTGATGACTGCGATGATGTGCCGCCCACCACAGCGGCCCACGCTGAACGCTGGCCGCGCCGAGCAGCGCGAACAAGAATTGCATCGGCCGTGACGCACGAAAGGTGCGGTGCGCGAAATAGCGGTGATAAAAACCCGTCAACGCAAACATGCGCAGCACATAGAGCGCCGCCGCCGCGATCAGCGCGACCGGCGAAACGCCGACCCACGCAACCAGCAGACAGCCCAGGTGGAGCACGATGAACGGAACCGCGCGCAGCCAGTCGATCCGGTCGGCACGCACGGCTGCGTTCTCTGCATCGACCGACGTATCGAACCACGCGCGCAGGCGCTGCAAGCGGCGTGGGCGTACCGTATCGGCGGACACGGACAATGATTCGGTGGGAGAGAGTGGCATAAGACCCCATCGGGCAAGGACAATCCGGTATACGGATCAACGGCGCGCTTGGATGCAGTGGAATCGGGCCTCCGCATCGGGATGCATCCGGACCGGGCATTCGGCCGTATCTTCCCGTTCCGGATTGTTTGCCAAGGAGGCAGATGTCATGAAACAGTCGAGAGGCATCGCTGCAAGCTGTGGCGTTGCCCTGCTGACTCTCGGGATCGCCGCCTGTGCCGGCTCGGACAAAGCGCCGATCGCGGCGGTGCAGCAGGTGGATCTCTCCCGATATGCGGGACGCTGGTACGTGATTGGCGTGATCCCTACCCGTTTCGAGCGCGACGGCTACAACTCCGTGGAAACTTACACGCTCGACAAGGATGGCCACATGTGCACGTGGTTCCATCTCCGCCAAGGCGGGTTCGATGGGCCCGTGAAGACCCTGAGATCGGTCGGTTATCCGGATTCCGCCAGCGGGAATGCGGTCTGGAGCGTGCACCTGTATGGCCTTTTGCGCCTGCAATATAAGATCGCGTGGCTGGCAGACGATTACAGCCGCGTGATCGTGGCCCGCGACAAGCGTGATTACGTCTGGATCATGGCGCGCATGCCGAAAATCGCGGATGCCGATTACGCCGCAATGGTCGATCGGGTCAACGGCATGGGCTACGACATTTCGAAGCTGCGAAGGGTGCCGCAGCAATGGCCGGAACCGCCCACTGCACCAAAACTCAGCGAAAGCAATCCTTGCGATTGACACGGCATGCTCGTATCGGGTAAGTCCGTGCATGAGTCCACGTGTGGGAACTGCCCATGAGCACATTGCGACAAATCGCCGGGTTGATTGGATGGCTGGTTCTCAGTTTCATCGCGGGCCTGATCGGCGCGGTGGCTTCGATTCACGCGGCGAGCTTTTATGCAAGCCTGGCGCGCCCCGCGTGGGCACCGCCCGCATCCGTGTTCGGCCCGGTCTGGACCGTTTTGTACGCGCTGATGGGCGTGGCCGCGTGGCTGGTCTGGCGCGTCGGCGGATATGCATCTGCGAGCCGTGCACTGAATCTGTTCTTGATCCAGTTGTCTTTGAACGCTTTGTGGAGTTGGTTGTTCTTCGGTTTCCACTGGGGCGCGGTCGCATTCGTGGATATTGTGTTGCTGTGGCTGCTGATCACCCTCACCCTCGTTGCGTTCTGGCGCGTGCGCATCGCTGCCGGAGTGCTGCTTGTTCCGTATCTGTTGTGGGTGACCTTCGCCTCGGTATTGAACTTCGCAACATGGCAGATGAATCCACAACTCCTGGGCTGACGCGCCGCAGCCACATCCTTGAACGAACGCGCCATGGAAGGCTTCGACGCGCCGTCTACACAAGTCCAACTACCTTTCCCCCGCACGGCGGAAGCCGTTCATCTGCAAGGAGTGCGTGATGACCCACGAAGAACAAACCGACAAATCCCGTACCGAGTTGACGAAACGCGCTTGGAAAACAGCGAAGGACGTCCGCATAGCAATCTTGATAACGGTGGAGAAGAACATGGCCATTGCGCGCCCCATGGCAGCGCACGCCGACCCTGATGCGCACTTACTTCATTTCCTCACCTCGGCAGATTCCCGAAAAACCCACCATGCCGGGCCCGGCGGCGCTCCTGCAACGGTTTTCTTCAACGAAGGCAATACTTACGTATCGTTCACCGGCGAGATGTCCATCAGCAACGATCGCGCGAAGATCAGGGAGCTTTGGAGCCCACTTGCGAAGGCCTGGTGGGATTCGGCGGATGACCCCGATATCCGGGTGCTCACGGTGCGTCCAGTCGAGGGCGAGATTTGGGACGGTCCCAACAAGATGGCTGCCGTAGCACTGATGCTCACCGCCGCCGTCACCGGCTCGAAGCCCAAAGTCGGCGATCACGCCAAACTTGGCGGTTGACAGTTGGCGGTCGACAAAAAGTGCACCGATCGCCACCGATACTTGAAATCAAGCGGCGGTAGTTTTGACTTTTTCGTAAGCCTCCAACGCCGTCCGTCGGGACTCGCCCAGATCTGCAATCGGTTCTGGATAGCCACACGCGCGTAACATGGTTGGATCGAGCGACGGATCGAACAGCACTTCGGCCGGCACCTCCGCGAGTTCGGGCAACCACCGCCTCAAATATTTTGCGTCAGGATCGAACTTGCGCGCCTGCGTCAGTGGATTGAAAACACGGAAATAGGGCGCCGCATCCGCACCGGAACCGGCCACCCATTGCCAACCGAGCGTGTTATTCGCGAGATCGGCATCCACCAGCGTGTCCCAGAACCAGCGCGCGCCGTAGAGCCAGTGTTGGCGCAAGTTCTTGGTGAGGAAACTCGCGACTACCATGCGCACACGGTTATGCATCCAGCCCGTGGCCCACAGTTCGCGCATACCTGCGTCGACCAGCGGGATGCCGGTGCGCCCTCGCGTCCACGCTCCCAAAACGCTCGTGTCCTTGCGCGCCCAGGGAAACCCATCGAACTTGGGATTGAAATTCCGTGTGGGTGTTTGCGGGAAGTGATAAAGCAGGTGATGCGCGAATTCGCGCCAACCCAACTCGCGCAGGAACGGTTCAAGATCGAGGTGTTTGCGCTCCCGCGCACGTTGCTGCAAAGCGTGATGAATCTGGCGTGGCGTGATTTCACCGAAGTGCAGATGCGGCGAAAGCCGCGAGGTGCCATTGCGTGAAGGCAGATCACGGCCGCGCGCGTAATCCGCCAAGGCGTCGTCTGCAAAAAGCTCCAGCATCTCGCACGCTGCGGATTCTCCGGGTTTCCAGGTTTGTTCGAGCCCCTGATCCCAGCGAATTTTTGGCAGCAATTGCAACGCATCCAGTGAAAGGCTGCCTTCGAGGTGTGCCCATTGTTTCGGCCTGCCGGGCGGCAGTGGCGCTGCCGGTTCGATGCGCGTGCGCAACTTGCGCCAGAACGGCGTGAATACGCGATAGGGTTGATCCTCGGCGGTGGAAATTTGCCAAGGTTCGCACCAGAGATTCCCGGCATGACTCTCCGCGGCAATGCCGCGAGCGCGTAACGCAGTCTTGATCCTGGTGTCGCGCGCGATGATTGCCGGCTCGTACAAGCGGTTCCAGTACACCGCCGCGGCACCGGTGCCTTCGACGAGGCGAATCAATTCCGCGAGACTCTCGCCGCGCGCAATAAACAGCTCGCCGTTCGATTTCTTCAGTTGCGTGGAGAGCGCGCCGAGCGAATGGTGCAACCACCAGCGGCTGGCACCACCTGGTTGCCACGGCGCCTCCTCTTCCGGTGCGTGCACATAAACGGGCAGCACGCGTGTGTGCGCAGCGCAAGCTGCAAGCAAGGCAGGATTGTCCGCAATTCGCAGATCGCGCCGCAGCCAGACCAGCGCGGTGCTCATCGCAGACGTTCAGCCTGTTGCGTGGACGCGCTCAACGCGTGCAAGCATCGCAACCGGATTGCCACCGCTTTCTGAGGCGGCGCCGATCGCACCCTTTGCGATTACCGGCCCGGTCGGCTGACCGCTGGGCGAGCCACCCGGCGGTTCCACCGAAACCGCCAGCGCCGCGGTTGGCCCGAGCCGCGCCAGCAACGCCGAATCGAGCCGGATCGCGGTGGGTGCACCGGCCGCGATCATGCCGACCGCGATCGGCTTCTGACCGGCCGGAATGAGCCACAGCTCGGGGGCACGTCCTGCGGGTAAGGCCTGCGGTTTGGCCGGCACGACCACCATGCGCGCGTGTTGCAGATCCATGGTGGCTGTCCAGCCCACCTGGCCGTTGTCCTGGATGATGGTCGAAGCCATGTACGACACGTGCGGCGCGTTCGGAGCCAGGTTGCGCGACAACAAGACGGCCAACGCGATGACGCAGGCTGCTGCGACCGCGCTGGTGCCGAGTGCAAGCCAGCGCCAGAACGAAAGACTTTCGCCAAGGCGGCGCGATGACGTCTCGGCCAAGTGGGATCGCGTCTCGGCCAAGTTGAGCGAAGCGCGTATCCGCGTCCACATGTAATCAGCCGGTGTGACCGACGGAAAATCTTCGGCCAGCGGCGTCAGGCGCTCCTGCCAGCGCGCAACCTCTACTGCTGCGCGCTCGTCCTCCCGCACTTCGCTTTCGACGGCGACGCGCTCGTCGGCCTCCAGCACGCCGAGTGCGTACTCGGCGTAGCGCAGGTCTTCACGGTCTTCGTCGTACGTTGCGTTCACGGATCTAAATTGGATGTTCGAGACAGGTGCGCAACCGGATAAGGCTGCGCCGGATCCAGCTCTTCATGGTAGCCAGCGGCACGCCGCCCTGAGTGGCCAGTTCGTTATACGTGCGACCCGAGAAAAAGGCTGCACGCACCGCCGCCTTCTGCCGCGGCTCCAATTTATCCAGGCAATGTTCCAGTCTTTGCCGTTGCTCGCTGCTGTGGGCGTGGGCGGCCGGGGAAGGCTGATCGTCGACCAACTCGCGCGCGGTCGCCTCGTCCAGCGGGATTTCACCAGGACGACGCAACCGATCGATGGAACGGTTGCGTGTCAGGGTAATCAACCAGGTCATTGCCGAAGCGCGGCTGGAATCGAAATCGCCTGCGCGCTGCCAGACGGTGGTGAAGACTTCCTGCAACACATCCTCAGCTTCCTGGCGCGCACGCAACATCGTCAGGCAAATGCCAAACAGCCTGGGTGACGTCTGCTCGTAAAGTTTGGCGAATGCGCGCTGGTCGCCACGCGCGCTGGCCGCGAGCAGTCTTGCCAGTTCCGAAGGTTCCCCGGATTGCGTACCTCCCATAGCCACTAGCATCGCAGGATCAGGCGCAGAACCGCAAGCATTGATTGAGTCTCAGACGTACCCAAGCCTGCCGGCGATGAAACACCGAAAAGGTCTCACTCGCTGGTGCATCCGAAGTCGGTTGCTTGCGTAGCAATCCCGTACGACTCCAAATCCGGCCGAAGAGGACGTACACGCGACCGCTAAGTCAACTTCACGGTGCCTTGGCATCCGTACCTGCGCCGCGATCACACGGTCCCATATCCCACCCCCGGCATCAGCGTCGGCCTGCTCGCAGACGTTGCAATGAGGCCCACGACCGTTCCTAACCTGCATCCACGAAAGTCTTTGCAACGTATGTTGCTTGTCGCCACCCGAACGCGGAGGTCTTGAGCACCGTGCAAAACAGATCTGCGTTGCGTCGCTGCCTGGTGACGTTGCCGGCGGGATTGCTTGCGTTGTTCCTGGGCGGCTGCCAGGCCGTCCTGTTTCATGCCGTCAACGCCGCTTCAAGTGACGGCGGGCTGAGTGAGCATCGAAACATCGAGTTCGATCCCTCGCACCACCTGCGGCTGGACATGTATGCACCACGCGACGCGCGTCATCTGCCGGTGGTGGTGTTCTTCTATGGCGGCAGTTGGCAGGACGGCAAGCGTCAGTGGTATCACTGGATGGGCGAAACACTGGCGCGGCACGGGCTGGTCGTGGCCATCTCCGATTACCGCAAATATCCGCAAGTGCGTATGGACGGGTTCATGACCGATGCGGCCAACGCCGTGGCGTGGGTGCACGCGCATGCCGCTGACTACGGCGGCGATCCGAAAGTGCTATTCCTGATGGGACATTCGGCCGGCGCACACATCGGCGCCTTGCTGGCCACAGACAAGCGATGGCTAAGCAGCGTGGGCATGAAACCGCAAGATCTTGCGGGCTTCATTGGCTTGGCCGGACCCTACGACTTTCTGCCGCTGACCGACCCCGCCTTCGTCGGGATGTTCGGGGCCACGCCGCAAGCGCAGGCCCACTCACAACCGGTCAACTTCGTCGACGGCGACGAACCGCCGATGCTGCTGTTGCAGGGAACGTCGGATGATCGCGTGAAGCCCCGCAATGCTCGTTCACTGGCCGACCGTCTGCACAGTCTGGGCGAACCGGTGCAGATTCACTTGTATTCTGATGTCGGTCATGCCCGCCTTTTGCTCTCATTCTCACGTCCTTGGCGCGGCGATTGCACGGCCTTGCGCGACACCCTCAATTTCATACGCGACCAAACGTCCCTCGTCGTACGGCGCGATGATGGCGAGGGCACCGCGAAGCTGACGGCGATGAGCTGCGGACCGTGATGGCGTTCAAACAACTGAGGATATTCCCATGACAATCGAATTGCAGATGCTGGGCTGGTCAGTGGTTCTGGGCATTGTCTATGTGCTGGTCGCAGCGGGCTTCGGTACCTGGCAGCGCGGGTTGCTATGGAATGCCGGCAATCGCGACGGCGAGCCGCAACCCCTCGACAAATTCGGCGCTCGCGCGGATCGCGCCCGGCACAACTTTCTCGAGACCTTCGCGTTCTTCGCGGCCGCGACGCTGGCGGTGGTGGCGGCGCACAAGACCGGGCCGCAAACCGCGTTGGGCGCGCAAATCTATTTCTGGGCGCGCGTGATTTATTTGCCGGTTTATATCGTGGGCATTCCCTACTTGCGTACTGCGATCTGGGTCGCCAGCCTGTGGGGCATCTTGCAGATGCTCGAAGCGCTGCTGCGCTGATTTACGCGGACGCGACCTCGGGTCACGGTCTTGGGCGGTTCGTCTCGGCCCTCGGATCACCGTCACGCATGCAGTGGCATCGGCCGTCTGAGACCACACGGTGCCCTGCCCCCACCCGGGTCTGCAGTCGGTGTGCGACTGCGGTAGCCGAGATGCGGTTCGCCCTCGGCCTCAGGGCGAACCGCGAGCTCCCGATCCTCGACCTCTGGATCAGTTGAAAGACGGCGCTGATCGTCTCGGGTTTCTTGTGTTCGCTCGGCCAGCGTTCTCTCCATTCCGAGGCGAACTCATCTTCAGATCGAAGCGGTCGAGATTCATCACCTTGTTCCAGGCCGCAACGAAATCATGCACGAACTTGGTCAGGCCGTCGGAGCTGGCGTACACCTCGGAAAGCGCGCGCAGCACCGAATGCGAACCGAACACCAAATCCACCCGCGTGCCCGTCCATCTCGGCGCGCCGGTCTCGCGGTCGCGGCCTTCGAAGGTGTCGGCCGAAATCGGTTTCCACTCCGTTCCCATGTCAAGCAGGTTGACGAAGAAGTCGTTGGTCAACTTGCCGGGTCGGGTAGTGAACACGCCGTGCTTGGAGCCGCCATGATTGGCTCCGAGTACCCGGAGGCCGCCGACCAGCACGGTCATTTCCGGCGCGGTCAGCGTCAGCCGTTGTGCCTTGTCGATCAGCAAGTGCTCGGCCGGAATGCTGAAACGGTGTTTCAGATAATTGCGAAAACCGTCGAAGATCGGCTCGAGCGGTGCAAAAGAATCCGCGTCGGTCTGTTCCTGCATCGCGTCGACGCGACCCGGTGCGAACGGCACCGCAATATCGATACCCGCCTCTTTGGCGGCTTTTTCGACGGCCGCACAACCGCCGAGCACGATCAGGTCGGCCAGCGAAACCCGCTTGCCACCACCGACCTTGTCGAAATCGGCCTTGATGCCCTCCAGCACCTTTAGCACCTTGGCGAGTTGCTGCGGTTGATTCGCGTCCCAATCTTTCTGCGGCGCGAGGCGAATGCGCGCGCCGTTTGCACCGCCGCGTTTGTCTCCGCTGCGGAAGGTCGAGGCCGAAGCCCATGCGGTCGAGACGAGCTCGGACACGGACAAGCCGGAAGCCAGAATCCTCTGCTTGAGCGCGTCGACATCATTGGTTTCGATAGCCTTGTAGTTCGCCTTTGGCAGCGGGTCTTGCCAGATCAGGTCTTCGGCCGGCACTTCAGGACCGAGGTAGCGCGCCTTCGGGCCCATGTCGCGATGCGTGAGCTTGAACCACGCGCGCGCGAACGCATCGGCGAATTGGTCTGGATGGTCCATGAAACGGCGCGAAATCTTTTCGTAGGCGGGATCGAAGCGCAGGGATAGGTCGGTCGTCAACATCGTCGGGCGACGCCTCTTCGACGGATCGAACGGATCGGGGATCACCGCGTCCGCGCCCTTGGCGACCCATTGATGCGCACCAGCGGGACTCTTGGTCAATTCCCATTCGAAGCCAAACAGGTGCTGGAAGTAGTCGTTGCTCCATTGCACGGGCGTCTTGGTCCAGATCACTTCGAGACCGCTGGTGATCGCATCTGCACCCTTGCCCGAGCCGTAGCGGTTGTGCCAGCCCAACCCCTGCGCCTCGAGATCGGCTGCCTCGGGCTCGGCGCCGACATGCTTCGCGTCGGCGGCGCCGTGAGTTTTGCCGAAGCTGTGCCCGCCTGCGATCAGTGCGACGGTTTCCTCATCGTTCATCGCCATGCGCGCAAAAGTTTCGCGGATGTCGTGCGCAGCTGCGACCGGATCGGGCTTTCCCTCAGGCCCTTCCGGGTTGACATAAATCAAGCCCATCTGTACCGCGGCCAGCGGATTCTCCAGAGTGCGCCCATGGAGGGTGCGATCATGTTCGCTTCCGTGCAATTCCCGTTCTGCCACGAGCGGGCCTTCGCCCGACTTGCCATAACGCACATCTGCGCCCAACCAAGTTTTTTCGTCGCCCCAATAGACATCCAGATCGGGCTCCCAAGTGTCCTCGCGACCCGCCCCGAAGCCGAAAGTCTTGAAGCCCATGGTTTCCAGCGCGACGTTGCCGGCGAGAATGATCAAATCCGCCCAGGAAATTTTCTGGCCGTATTTCTGCTTGATCGGCCATAGCAGACGGCGCGCTTTGTCCAGATTGACATTGTCGGGCCAACTATTGAGCGGGGCGAAACGTTGCTGGCCGCGGCCGCCACCGCCCCGCCCATCGCCAATCCGGTAAGTGCCGGCGCTATGCCAGGCCATGCGGACGAACAAGCCGCCGTAATGTCCGAAATCGGCCGGCCACCAACTCTGTGAATCGGTCATCAATGCGGCCAGATCTTTCTTCAGCGCGGCGTAATCGAGGTGCTGAAACGCCTCTGCGTAATCGAATTCTTCACCGAGTGGATTAGATTTCGACGAATGCTGACTGAGCAGATCGAGTCGCAATTGTTTGGGCCACCAGTCGCGATTGGTGGTACCGCCGCCAGCGGCGTGGTTGAACGGACATCGTGCCGAGCTCAGCGTATGCGATCCAACTTTGGACATTGCAGAGGGAGAGGATTGGATTTTGCCTTCGTCATGCATGGCGTACTCCTTGCGTGGGTGTACGCAGGCACCTTACGTCCGCCGATCAATTTATAGAAGTAATTAATTTTTATTTATTCGATAGATAGAATATATTGAAATTCCGACTTCGTTGCATCGGCTTGCCCTTGCACTGTACGTCCGGCGCCGTAGGCGTCGTTGGCGGCCCACGCAAGACAGGCCTGCTCGCGCCAGTCCAGGAATGAAGTCTCGCCGCGGTACAAATCCATGCTGGCGTCCAACAGATACCTGCGACCCATGCTCGAGCGTGGCGGTCAACGCTCGGTTGCGAATGTGCCGGTCACCGTGCGGCGAATGCAAAAGAAAACCGCCATCCGCCTGCACGGCCATGCTGACGGTCTGCCCCGCGCCATTGCAGACTGTCGCGCCACTGCGGCGCGGCGGGTACCGTAGCGATGCTCGCAAGCATCCACACGGTGGACAGCTTCATCGGCGGCAGTTCTCGGCAACGATCAAGTTTTCTGCACATCGGGCGCCATGCCGAACGCCGGTGGCCGGTCCTGCAACGCCGAGCCGAAACGCTCGTTCGGTTTCTCGCCCATCTCGAACACCAGCGTGCCGCCTTTGGACAATTCGGCGTGACTGATCCAGCTTTTCGTCCAGGGTTTGCCATTCCAGGTGACGGACTGGATGTACGGCTTGCCCGCTCCGTTGTTGCGCGCCTCGACGACCAGGCTCTTACCACTCGCCAGCATCATTTCCGCGCGATCGATCAAAGGACTGCCGAATACGTAGTTGGCGCTGACCGGATCGACCGCGTACAAACCCAGCGCGCCCAACACGTACCACGCGCTCATCTGACCGCAATCCTCGTTGCCGGCCAGGCCATCCGGTGCGGCGCGGTACATAGTTTCCAGCAACATGCGCACGCGCGCCTGCGTCTTGTGGTGCGCGCCCGTGTAAGCGTAGAGATACGCGACATGATGGCTGGGCTCGTTGCCGTGTGCGTACTGACCGACCATGCCGGCGATGTCCGGCGGGGCATCGGCAGGCAATGACGAAGAGGTATTGAACAATTCGTCCAGTTTCTTCTCGAATGCCTGCTCGCCACCGAACAACCGCATGTAGTGATACAGATCGTGCTGGTTGAGGAAGGTCGCTTCCCAGGCGTTCGATTCGGTGAAGTCGCGCCATCGTTGCGAATGTCCCATTGAGCGCGGATTGAAGGGTTCCAGCCATTGACCGTCGCTGCCGCGCGGACGCACGAAAGTCAATCTGCGGTCGAACACGTTGCGGTAATTGCGCGAGCGTTCGCGCAAGTGCTTCGCGTCGTCGTGCGCGCCGGCGGCATCGGCCAGGTGTGCCAGCGCCCAATCGTCGTAAGCGTATTCCAGCGTCTTGCTGACCGCCTCGCCCTCCTTGTCGCTCGGGATGTAGCCGAGCTTGCGATACCAGCTCAAGCCCCGCCAGTCGTCATCGAACCCGCGCTTGCGGAACATCGGCCATGCCTTGGCGTAGTCGATGCCGGTAAATCCTTTCGCGTGCGCCTCGGCGATCACCACGACCGAGTGATAGCCGATCATCGTGCCGGTCTCCACGCCCTGCAGCGGCCACACCGGCGGACCTTGCGGGCTCTCCGCGGTCATGCGCACCAGACCATCGACGAGATCGGGCACCTTGTCGGCCTGGAACAACGTGTACAACGGATGCAGCGCGCGATAGGTGTCCCACAGAGAATAGGTGCTGTAGTTGTGGCGATCCTTCGGCAACCGGTGAACTTGCAGATCCATGCCGCGATAGCGCCCGTCCACGTCGTCGAACAGCGTCGGCGCCAGCATCGTGTGATACAGCCCGCTATAGAACGTGCGCTTGACCTCCTCCGAGTCGCTTTCGATGCGAAGGCACGAAAGTTCGCGCTCCCATTGCGCAGCGGCTTCATTGCGTACCTTGTCAAAATCCCAGTGCGGGATTTCCGCGTCCAGGTTGTCCAGCGCGCCATCGATGTCCACGGCCGAGATGCCGACCTTCACCAGCAGTGGCGCTTTCGAGGCATCGTCGAAATGCAGCGCCGCCTTGAGATGCGTGCCTTTTGTTTCATGCGTCGCTTCCGGCAGCGCGCGGTCTTCGTCGTACAACGCCGCGCGCGCGAACGGCCGCGACAGTTTCATCGCGAAGAAGAGGTAACGCCCCTCCGCCCACTGTTGCACGCGCCGGCCACCGACCAGCATGTCGTTGCCGACGAGTTTCAACTGCGCATCGGAGACTTTGCATGGCACGTTGGCGTCGTCGTGATAGCCATGCGCCAGATCCACGATCAAATGCGCGGGCCCTTCCTTGTTGAAGGTGTAGCGATGCAGCCCTGCACGCAGCGTGGCGGTGAGTTCCGCCAGAATGTCGTGATCGCTGAGATGCACGCGGTAGTAGCCTGGGACCGCGTGCTCATTGTCGTAGCGCGAGCGGTAGCCCTTGCCCGGATGACCGACGGCATCCGCCGGGATCAGATCGCCGCGCGCAGCACCGTCGTAGCGCGAACGGTAATTCTCGTCCCGCAAGCCGCGTGCGCCGGGTTGCAACAGCACTTCGCCCTGCGCGGGCATCACCAGCACGTCCAGCATGTCGCCGGCACCGGTGCCGGAAAGATGCGTGTGCGAAAAGCCCATGATCGAGCCGTCGCGCTGGTGATAACCCGAACACGCGTCCCAGCCGGAGTCGTTGGTATCGGGAGAAAGCTGCACCATGCCCCACGGCACCGTCGCGCCGGGGAAAGTGTGGCCGTGGCCGCCGGTGCCGACGAACAGATCGACGTATCGGGTGACGCCGCTTTGTGTGATGCCGTCACTGCCGACCTGGGCGGCAAATGCATCGCGAGGGTTGATGCGGCTCAGCAACGCCGCGCTCACCGCGCCTTGCAGGAATCGTCTGCGGGTCACCATGTCTTGCGCTCCTGTTCAAACATGTGTAATACGGCCAGCTCACGTCTGCATTCTGCAAGCTGTTGTGTTGGAGCGTACACCGCACGTGTCGTTGGCCGGTGACGCCACATTGCAGTTCGCGCTGGAACAGGGGTCAAGGTTGCAGGGAATTGGTCTTCGCCGCATCCGGCATGGGCACCACCTTTCACCGCGCCTTCGATTGCACACGCGATCCGCATTCGGCACTGGCAGACCTCGTCGTACTGGACTGCGAGCGCGAGCTGACTGCCGGTCGGCGCGAAACCGCTTTGCAAGGCGCACCGCTGATTCGCGAGCTGAGCAAGCGCGCTCATGGGCGCATCGTGATCCTGCCCGGCGCCGTCATCACATCTGGGAACATCGTGGATGTGGCTACGGCGACCGGGGCACACGAATTCCACGCTTCCGCAAAATGCCAACTGCAGAGAAAAACGAAACATCATTCCGCGCTGCGCGAAATGAGTGCAGATGAATTGCGCAGCGATCCGGATGAAATCCGTGCGATGCTGCGCGCGCTGCGAACTGTTACGACACCAGAAGGGGCGTGAGCGATGAACTCAATGCATACGGTAGACGATTCGTGTCCGGCGCAGCCGGCCTCCGGCCGTGCCGCCGGCAATCGCGTGGCAATGGCGGTGATGAGCGCCATCTTCTTCATGTGGGGCTTCATCACAGTCTTGAACGACGTGCTGATCCCACATCTGAAGTCGCTGTTCACCCTGAACTACGCGCAGGTGATGCTGGTGCAGTTCACGTTCTTCGGCGCGTATTTCGTGATGTCGCTCCCTTCTGGCAAGCTGGTCTCGCACTTCGGTTATCGCCTGAGTATCATCACTGGGCTGTGCGTCACCGGCATCGGCGCGTTGTTGTTCATCCCGGCGGCGTACATGCGGTCGTATCCGTTGTTCCTGCTGGCCTTCTTCGTGCTGGCCAGCGGCATCACGCTGTTGCAGGTCGCCGCCAATCCCTACGTCAGCATGCTCGGCGCGCCGCAGCGCGCATCGAGCCGCCTGAACCTGGCGCAGGCCCTGAATTCGCTGGGCACCACGCTGGCGCCGAAAGTCGGCGGTCTGCTGATTCTCTCCGCCGCCGTGTTGGGTGCGGCGGAACTGGCGCAGTTGTCGCCGCCGCAGCAAGCCGCCTATAGATTGCAGCAGGCGCACAGCGTGCAGGGGCCGTACATCGGCATCGCGCTGGTGCTGTTCGCGCTTGCGGTCGTGGTGTGGCTGTTCCATCTGCCGCGGCTGGAAAGCGAGGGCGCGGACGATTCGCGGCACCGCTTCGCCGACGCGCTGAAACACCGCCGCGTCTGGTTCGGCATGGCCGCGATCTTTCTCTACGTCGGCGCGGAAGTGTCGATCGGCAGCTTCATGATCAACTATCTTTCTTTGCCACAGATCGGCGACATGCCGCAGGCGCGCGCAGCGGGTTACGTTTCGCTCTACTGGGGCGGCGCCATGGTCGGCCGCTTCATCGGTTCGGCGTTGTTGACTCGCATCGACACGCGCGCGCTGCTGACGGTGTTCGCGGCAATCGCCGGCCTGCTGGTGCTGACCACCATGCTGACCCGCGGCAACGTCGCGTTGTGGAGCGTGGTCGCGATTGGCTTGTTCAACTCAATCATGTTCCCCAACATCTTCACGCTGGGCATCGAGAAATTCGGCGCGCTGACCGGCAAGGTGTCCAGCCTGCTGGTGATGGCGATCGTGGGCGGCGCGGTGGTGCCGCTGTTGCAAGGCGCACTCGCCGACCGCATCGGCGTGCAGCACGCGTTCGTGCTGCCGTTCGCCTGCTACGCCTATATCGTGTTCTACGGCCTGCGCGGTTCGCGCGTGCAGTCAGCCTAGTTCCTGATACCGCGGCGCGAATTCCGAAAGGTGGCTTCCCTCTTCGGCTCCATTTTCGGAGCCGAAATAGCACGGAGTGGCCGTTCAAATCATCGGCAGCTTCAGCCCCTGCTTCTTCGCGCATTGAATCGCTTCCGGATAGCCTGCATCCGCGTGTCGCATGACGCCGGTGCCGGGGTCGTTCCACAGCACGCGCGCGATGCGCGCGTCGGCTTCCTTCGAACCATCGCAGACGATCACCACGCCCGCATGTTGTGAGTAACCCATGCCGACGCCGCCGCCGTGGTGGAACGACACCCAGGTCGCTCCGCTGGCGGTGTTCAAGAGCGCGTTCAACAGCGGCCAGTCGGAAACGGCATCCGAGCCGTCGCGCATGGATTCGGTTTCGCGGTTGGGTGAGGCAACCGAACCGGAATCCAGATGGTCGCGACCGATCACGACTGGTGCTTTCAGTTCGCCCTTTCGCACCATCTCGTTGAACGCGAGCCCGAGTTTGTCGCGCTGGCCCAAGCCGACCCAGCAGATGCGCGCGGGCAGACCCTGGAACGCAATGCGCTGCTCCGCCATCTCGAGCCAGTTGTGCAGATGTTTGTCGTCTGGGATCAGCTCCTTCACCTTCGCATCGGTTTTCAAAATATCTTCCGGATCGCCGCTCAACGCCACCCAGCGGAACGGCCCAATGCCGCGGCAGAACAGCGGCCGCACGAACGCCGGCACGAAACCGGGAAAGTCGAACGCATTCTTGCAGCCTTGGTCGAACGCCATCTGGCGAATGTTGTTGCCGTAGTCGAAGGTCGGGATGCCTTGCGCGTGAAACGCCAACATCGCTTCGACGTGTTTCTTCATCGACTGCTTGGCCGCATCGCGCACAGAATCCGGCGAGGTCTTACGGCGCTCAAACCAGTCCTCCAGCGTCCAGCCTTGCGGTAGATAGCCGTTGACCGGATCGTGCGCGGAAGTCTGGTCCGTCACCGCATCCGGCCGCACGCCGCGCTTCACCAGTTCCGGCAGCACGTCGGCAGCGTTGCCGAGCAGCGCGATCGATTTCGCTTCGCCCGATTTGGTGTAGCGATCGATGCGCGCCAGCGCGTCGTCTAGATCCTTCGCCTGCTCATCCACGTAGCGCGTCTTCAGACGGAAATCGATGCGCGATTGCTGGCATTCGACGATCAATGAACACGCCCCGGCGAGACTCGCTGCCAGCGGCTGTGCGCCGCCCATGCCACCGAGGCCCGCAGTGAGAATCCATTTGCCGCGCAGATTTCCGCCGTAATGCTGGCGGCCCATCTCGACGAAGGTTTCGTAGGTGCCCTGCACGATGCCCTGACTGCCGATGTAGATCCATGAACCCGCGGTCATCTGCCCGAACATCATCAGACCCTTGCGGTCGAGTTCGTTGAAGTGCTCCCACGTCGCCCAATGCGGCACCAGGTTGGAATTGGCGATCAGCACGCGCGGCGCATCGGCGTGCGTCTTGAACACGCCGACCGGCTTGCCCGACTGCACCAGCAGCGTCTCGTCGTCGTTCAATTCACGCAACGAGCGCAGGATCGCATCGAAACATTCCCAATTGCGCGCGGCGCGGCCGATGCCGCCGTACACGACCAGTTCCGCCGGATTCTCCGCGACCTCCGGATCGAGATTGTTTTGGAGCATCCGGAACGGCGCTTCGGTGAGCCAGCTTTTGCATGTCAGTTGCGCGCCACGCGGCGCGCGCACGACGCGCGCGGTGTCGATGCGGGTGGGGGCGTTCATGGCGGCTCCTGCGAAGCGGATCGATCGGGGATTATAGTCACCGCCACGCGAACCGCTGGAGTGATCGATGGATGCCGATTACTGGCTGCAACGCTGGCAGGAGAGCCGCACCGGCTGGCATCGCGATGCGGTGATGCCGTTGCTGCAAAAGCACTGGCCGGCGCTCGACGTGCCGCCTGCCACGCGGGTGCTGGTGCCGCTGTGTGGCAAGACGCTGGACATGCCGTGGCTGGCGTCGCAAGGCCTGCGCGTACGTGGCGTGGAACTGGCGCAGCTTGCCGTCGAGCAATTCTTCAACGAGCAGCATTTGCAGCCGCAACCACAATCCGTGCCCCATGGAACGATTTACCAGACGAGCCAAATCGAAATCATCAACGCGGATATTTTTACAATCGACAAGGCGCTGATTGCCGACTGCGGCGCGGTATATGACCGCGCCGCGCTGATCGCGTTTCCGCCGCAAATGCGCGAGTGCTATGCACGCGAGGTTTACGATCAACTACCCGCCGGCTGTCGTGGCCTGCTGATCACGCTGGAATATCCGCAACACGAAATGCAGGGGCCGCCCTTCTCGGTGGAGGAACGTGAGGCGCATCGGTTATTCGGCGAACAATGGGACATCGATCTGCTGGAGCACCGCGACATCCTCGCCGATCAGCCGACGTTTTCCGGGCAGGGCGTCACCGCGCTGCATACGTCAGTATATGCATTGCGGCGACGCGGGGTTTGATCTGCAATATTTGTTCGGGATGATGCGCGCAGCCGCGAGGACGTTCTGACATGCGGGAAAATCACTCCATGCGATTCGGACGCTGCCTGTTGCTCGGCTGCGCGCTGGCGCTGGCCGGCTGCGCCGCCCATGCGCCGCCGCGCACGACTGCCGAAGCGCCGCCCGCGCCGTCTCCGATCGCGTTGGCCAATCCGGTCATCCTGATCTCGATCGACGGTTATCGTACCGATTATCTGCAACGTGGGCTCTCGCCAAACCTGCAGGCGCTGGCAAATCGCGGCGTGCGTGCGCAATGGATGACGCCGTCGTTTCCCTCGTTGACATTCCCGAATCACTTCACGCTGGTGACCGGCCTTTATCCCGATCATCACGGCATCGTCGCCAACGAGATGGAAGATCCGGCGATCCAGCCGGACCACCACTTCACGCTGTCGAATCGCGAAGCCGTCGGCGACGAGCGTTGGTGGGATGAGGCGACGCCACTATGGGTGAGTGTGCAGCAACAGGGTGGTCATGCGGCGACGATGTTCTGGCCGGGCTCGGAAGCGCCGATCCACGGCGTGCGGCCGGATCACTGGCATCCTTACGATATGAGTGTGTCGGCGGACGCGCGCGTGAATCAGGTGTTGCAATGGCTCGACCTGCCGCGCATGCAGCGGCCGCAGTTCATCACGCTGTATTTCGACCAGGTCGATCATCAGGCCCACGAACACGGGCCGGATTCGAAGGAGGTCGATGAGGCGCTGCGTCAGACCGACGTCGCGCTGGGGCGATTGATCGACGGACTGAAGCAGCGCCATCTGTTCGACACCGTGAATCTGGTGATCGTCGCGGATCACGGGATGGCGGCGGTGCCCGCGGGTCACTCCATTTATATCGATAAGTTCTTCAACACACGGCGTGCGCACACAGTGATGCTCGGCGCGGTCGCGGGTGTTGACGCAAACGCGGGCGAGACGCTGGATGCGCATCGGTTGCTGGCGCCGCACGCCCACATGCAATGTTGGAAGAAGCAGGACATCCCGCCCCGGCTGCACTACGGCAGCAACGCTCGCGTTCCGCCCGTCGTGTGCTTGGCACAGACCGGCTGGTTGATCACCACGCGCACGGAGCAGGCGAAGCACGAGCATCCCCAGCGCGGCGAGCACGGCTACGACAATGCCGACCCGCTGATGCGTGCATTGTTCGTCGCGGAAGGCCCGGCGTTTGTCTCAGGCTACATCGCGCCGCCGTTTCCGAACGTGGACGTTTATCCGCTGCTCGCGCACTTGCTGCGCATTACACCGGAAAAGAACGACGGTGATTACTCGGCCATCGAGGCGATGCTGAAACCGCAGGTGCGCTAGCACCGAAATGCGCGCGCACCTGCAAAATCCTTGCTATCTGCAATAACCCGGCACCCAGTAACCGTGTGCGTTGTAATGGCCCGGCACCCACCAGCAACCCGGCGGCGGAGGCGGCGGCAATGGTCGGCGCGGCACCACCACGCAACCGCTGGACGCCAGCGTGCCGCCTAGGATCAATACGCCCATCAGAATTCGCACAGTGCGCAACATGTCGTTCTCCGCAGTTGAACCTGTGCGGAAAACGCTTCTCTCTTCGACGCGGTTGACGAACGCGCGCGTTTCGCTTTGCGCGCGTTCATTAGGCGATGACGATCAACCGCGCAATGCGCGCATCCATTCTTCCATGTAGCGCGCACCCACCGCCGCATCGCGAGAACACCTCGTCGATCATGGCGAGGTCGTCACGCGAGAGCGCGACCTCCTGCGGGCCGGGATTCTCCTCGAGATATTTAACGCGCTTGGTGCCCGAGATCGGCAAAGCTCCGCGTGTTCATCGATTTTCCTGGAGCAATGGATGAAATGAATGCGCGCGTTGTCGCGCCGTCCATTTCAGGCGCGGGTGTAAGTCTCGGCCTCACCCTCGCGCACGCGCGGCAAGCGCAGGCTCACGCGCAAGCCGCCGCCCTCGGCATTCTGCGCGCGCACTTCGCCGCCGTGTGCCTTCGCCACGCGTTCGACCAGCGTCAGTCCTAATCCGTGGCCTTCCGCCAGCCGTGAATTGCTGCCGCGGAAGAACGGACGGAACAGCAGAACGAGCTCGTGCGCGGGCACGCCGGGGCCGTAATCCCGCACCTCGATCGTCGCGTATTCCGCATCGCTGCGCAGTTCGATTGATGCGCGCCCGCCCTGCGGGCTGAACTTGATCGCATTAGCGATCAGGTTCTCGATTGCGCGCCGAAGCAACACCGCGCTGCCGCTCACCACCGGCGCGCTGCCGTGCGTCAGCCGCAATTCGATGTTCCGCTCGCGCGCGGAAAGTTGCATCGTCGCCGTGCATTCTTCCAGCAGCAAACCGAGTTCGACCGGCTCGCTTTCCATGCCTGGCAGATCGCCCTTCAACCGCGACAGCGCGAGCATCTCGCCGGTGAGGCGGTCCAGCCGCGCGATCTCGCGCTCGGCCTGCGCGAAGTGGGCTGCCGCCTCGACCGGCGTGGCGCTGTGCTGCGCGAGATCCAGGATCACCTGCAAACGCGCCAACGGCGAACGCAATTCGTGCGAGAGGTCCTGGAGAACGCCGCGATCGTGTGCGACCAGGGCTTCGATGCGTTCGGCCATGGCGTTGAAATCGCGGGCGAGCTGGCCAAGCTCGTCGCGACGGTTCCAGCGCTCGTCCACGCGCGCGGATAGGTCTCCCGCCGCGACGCGGCGCGACGCGCTGCGCAGCGCCTCTACCGGCCGTGCCACGTTGCGCGCCACCCACCAGCCGGCGAGGCCTATCAGCAGCAGCGACAACAGCAACTGCACGGCAAGGAAGATTTCCCAACGTGTGCGATGCGACAAACGCGAATGCGCGAAAGCGAATCCGACAAACTGGCGCGCTTGTCCATTGTCGCCGGCAAGTTGCTGGATCGAGACGTACGCCTCTGGACCTGGATCCGCGCCCGGGCCGCCACGCCGCGGCCGCAGTAGCACATCCCGTCCGCTGGCGAGCCAGCGCGGCAGCATGTCCTGCACCGGCGGCGGCAAACGTATCGGTACCAGCGCGCGGCCGCCCTGATAGAGCGTCGCGTCCACGCCGCGCCTCCGCTGCTCGTCCTGCCAGCGCGCCAATGCAACGCCGCCGCCGCTTTCGTATGCCTCATTGGCCTGCTGCGCCAGCGCGCTCCAGTTGATGTCTCGCTCGGTGGCGTGTTCGATGAAGTAGCGCGTCACAGAACCGCCCAGCGCGAACACCAGCACGTTGACGATGCAGAACGAAATCAGCAATCGCCAGAACAACGGGCTCTTGAAAGGAATCATCAGCCTACCGTCAGCACATAGCCCGCGCCGCGGACCGATTCGATGCGCGGCGATTCGGCGTCAGCCTGTTTCAATTTCTGCCGCAGACGGCTGACGTGCACGTCGATGCTGCGATCGAAACGTTCCAATTCACGGCCGAGCGCGGTGCGCGAGAGAGTGGCCTTGTCGATCACTTCACCCGCGCGCTGCGCCAGCGCGAACAGCAGACCGAATTCGGCGCCGGTCAACGGTACTTCCCGCTCGCCGGCGAACACGCGGCGTTCGCCGGGCAACAGCCGCAACGCGCCGACGTGCAGATCGCCCGCAGCCGTCAAGGTGTGCCGTCGCAACTGTGCGCGCACGCGCGCCAGCAGTTCACGCGGCAGACAAGGCTTGGCGAGGTAATCGTCCGCCCCGAGTTCCAGGCCGATCACGCGATCCACCGGCTCCCCGCGCGCTGACAGCATGATCACCGGCATGCGATGTTGCAACCGCAATTCTCGCAAGGCATCCAGCCCGTTCTGCCCCGGCATGCTGACATCGAGGATCAGGACGTCGGGACGCAAGGATGCGTCGGACATTCGCGCCAGCATGGATGCGGCGTCGTGCACGTAATCCACCTCGAACGCTTCGCGGCGCAAATATTCGGCGAGCAGTTCGCACAGCTCTCGGTCGTCGTCTACGATCAGAATTCTCGACATATGGGTCTGTTGGGCGCTGCTCAAGTGAGCCGCGTTGCTTCCGTAGCGGCTGTCAAACAAGACGCGCGGCGCAGCACCAGAGCACTTCCATGGCCGCGCCGCGCGCCGCAGTATGGCAACCGCTGCGGAGCACCCCGGAGGGCCGTCGCCCTTTGCCCGCATGGCTGCGTCATCACTCGTCGAAGTATCGACATACATCTTCCTCGTTCTCGCTTGCCCTGCAGACAAAGGCCGACGCCGCGGCCATTGGGGGGCACCAACAGACCCAGCATCCAGCATAGAGTGCCGGCGAAAGCTGACTCGAAGCTGCACGAAGCTGCGCGCTTTACCCTTCTTTACTCCGTGCGAACGATCTTCAACGCGACGCGGGTTTCAAATGCGTGCAAGGGTTCATTTCGAACCTTCAGGAGCAAGCAATGCGCAAGACTGTACTTTCCAAGACCGTACTTTCAATGATAGCCGCCGCCGCGATCGGCGCTTCCTCGCTGGCCATCGCCGCAGGCGGCATGGGCCATGAGTGGCAAGGCCATCACGGCATGGCGATGCACGAGCTGGACAAACTGAATCTCACCGACGCGCAGCGTGATCAGATCAAGCAGATCGCCAAGCAGAATTTCGAGCAGTTGAAGCCGCAGATGGATGCGCTGCGCCAGCAGCGGCAGACGTTCGAATCAACCGATCCGACCGCGTCCGGTTATCAGACCGCCGCCAACAATCTCGCACAGGCGGAAGCGGATGCGGCGCGCGCGCGGGTGCTGCAACGCGCCGCGGTGCGCGCGCAGATCTACAACATCCTGACGCCCGCGCAACGCACGCAACTGGCGAGTCTGCGCGCGCAGCAGGAAGCGCGCCGGCAGCAGTGGGAGCAGTTCAAGGCGCAGCATCCGGTGTCGGGCGATTCGTCCGCGCAATAACAAGAGCAGAGCGCGACCGCGGCGGCCATCGAGCGATCGATGGCCGCCTTTTTCATGCCTGCATCGCAAGCATCTCGACGCAAGCGCGATACCGCGCGACGATGCGTTCCTCGTCGCGATGCCGGAAATCGCGCACTACCCAATCGCCGTGGACCATCACGTCCCGCACCAGCGGTGTGTTGCCGGCGAAGACGAAACTGTCCAACAGGTTGTATCTATCGCGCGCTGTCAGCAGCGGCGAGCTTTCGTCCAACACCAGCAGGTCGGCACGTGCGCCGACACCGAATGGCGCCATGCCGGAAGCGTGTGTGCCGCCCCGCAACGCGGTCTTCCACAAAGTCTCGCCCACACTGTCACCGGCTTCGCGCGCCGCGACGTTGCGGCTGCGTGTAAGCAGGCGCTGGCCGTATTCCAGCCAACGCAACTCCTCGACCGGCGAAACCGAGATATGCGAATCGGAACCGATGCCGAGCGTACCGCCAGCATCCAGATAATCGGAGAGTGGAAACAGGCCGTCGCCCAGATTCGCTTCCGTGGTCGGGCACAGCCCGGCGACTGCGCCGGACCTGGCGATGTTCGCGATTTCACCCTCGTCCAGATGCGTGGCGTGCACCAGGCACCAGTGCGCATCGACATCGACATGATCGAACAACCAGCGCACCGGGCGAGCGCCGCGCGTGGCGAGACACTCCTCGACCTCGGTGATTTGTTCGGCGATGTGGATGTGGATGGGCATCGCCATTCGTTCTCGCGAGCCATCCCCCCATACACCTTGGGCCCCTTTCGCCGCGAGCGGGGGCAGGGAATGCAAAAGCTCGCGCATCGCCGCTTCCGGCACCGCGCGCAGCGAGTGCAAGGCGACGCCGACGCGCAGCATCGGCGATTCGAGTGTTAGCAGGAAGTCGATCAGCCGTAAATACGTCTGTAGGTCCATGCCGAAGCGGCACTGACGCTCGCTCAAAGGGCGCCCGTCGAATCCGCCGGTCATGTAAAGCACGGGCAACAAGGTCAGGCCGATTCCGGCCTCTTTCGCCGCTTCGATCAACGCCAGCGACATCGCATGCCGGTCGGCATACGGCTTTCCATCCGGCGCGTGATGCAGATAATGGAACTCGCAGACCTGCGTGTAGCCAGCCTTCAACATCTCGACGTACAGCTGCGCCGCGATCGCACGCAGATCGTCCGGACCGATTCGCGATGCGAACGCATACATCGCTTCGCGCCACGACCAGAAGTTGTCTTGAGAAGTGCGGTCATGGATGACCGCTTCTTGATCTTCGCGCCCATGGATGAGCGCACCTGCATGAGGGCCGCGCCCACGTTTTTCGGCCAGCCCCGCCATCGCGCGCTGGAACGCGTGCGAATGCAGATTCGGCATGCCGGGCAGTACGAAGCGGTGTTTCGATTCATATCCAACCGTTTCGGACGCACCCCAATCCGCAATGCGGCCGTCCGCAATGCGCAGATTGGAGCCGCTACGCCACCCCTGCGGCGTCCACAGATTTTCCGCATGCACCATCGTTGCTTTCATCGCCATTCCTGTGTCAGTGCGATCGCGCATCGAAGCGGGAGACCGCGGCGGCATCCTATCGGCAATAATGCATCGATGCAGGAGCCCACCGATCCCGCCAAGCCGCGTTTGCAGCACCTGTTGCGCCACGACTGGATTTCGCCGCAGCAATGGCGTCGCCGCCTGCTGTTCTGGTGCGGCGCGTTGGCGGTCGCGGTCACCGCGATCGTGTTCGCCAGACTCAGCACGCTCGCCTACCAGACTTTCGTGCGCATGATCGCACACCGTTCCTGGTTGCCGTTGCTGCTGACGCCCGCCGTGTTCGCGTTGCTGGCTTGGTTGACCTCCGGTGCCTTGAAAGCCACGCGCGGCTCGGGCATCCCTCAGGCGATCGCGGCATTGCAGATCGAAGACGAAAACTTCCGGCACCGTTTGCTTTCATTGCGCATCGCGGCCGGCAAGATGGCGCTGACTTTGGCTGGACTGCTCGCGGGTGCATCAATCGGCCGCGAAGGCCCGACCGTGCACGTGGGCGCGGGATTGTTGTATTCGCTGGGACGGCGTTTCGGTTTCGCGGAACCCGCAGCGGCGGGGAGATTCGTGCTGGCCGGCGCGGCGGCGGGACTGGCCGCCGCATTCAACACGCCGCTGGCGGGTGTGGTGTTCGCGATCGAGGAAATGGCCGGCGCGTTCGAACACCGCATGAGCGGCATCATTCTCACCGCGGTGATCATCGCGGGCATAGTTTCACTGGGACTGCTCGGCAACTACGCCTATTTCGGATCCGTCAACACTGCGCTACCACTGGGGCAGAGCTGGCTGGCGGTGCTGGTCTGCGGCGGGCTGTGCGGATTGGCAGGCGGCTTGTTCGCGCGTGTGATCCTGCTGAACGGCGGCGTGCTCTCTCGTGTCGCAAGGCTTCGCGCGCGTTTTCCGATTCCGTTCGCCGCCGCGTGCGGACTGGCCCTCGCGATCCTTGGTCTCGCCAGCGCGAACAGCGTGTACGGCACAGGTTACGATCAGGCGCGTGCGATCCTGCAACAGGCGGCCGGTGCGCCCGGCGTCGGTTTTGGCGGTTACAAATTTCTCGCCAATATCGTCTCGTATTGGGCCGGCATTCCCGGCGGCATCTTTTCGCCCGCGCTGGCAGTCGGCGCGGGACTGGGCCAGAGCATCGCGCACCTGCTGCCGGGCTCGCCCGCGGCGGCGGTCGTATTGCTGGGCATGGCGGGTTACCTCGCCGGCGTGACGCAGGCGCCGTTGACCTCGGCGATCATCTCGATGGAATTGACCGACAATCAGGCGATGATCATTCCGATTTTGGCGGTGTGCCTGATCGCGCGCGGCACGTCCGCGCTATTCTGTCCGGTGCCGGTGTATCGCGCGTTCGCGCAGCGATTGGTTGCGGAGCACGAACAAGAGTTGGGCAAGCCGGGGGCCGCGAACCGATGAACGCGCGTTGGGATCACCTGCTGCTCGACTGCACGCTGGTCACGCTGGCAGACGACCATGGTTATGACTTGATCGGGCACGGTGCACTGGGCTGGCGCGACGGCGAGATCGTTTTTGCAGGCGCGATCGATGATTTGCCGGACAAACCCGATGTGCTTGCAAGGCAGGTGGAATCGCTGCATGGCGCGCTGATCACCCCGGGGCTGGTCGATTGCCATACGCATTTGGTATTCGCCGGCGATCGCGCCGACGAATTCGAGCGCCGGCTGCAGGGCGAGAGTTATGAAGCCATCGCGCGTGCAGGCGGCGGCATTCTTTCGACCGTGCTCGCCACGCGCGCGGCGAGCGAAGACGAGCTGTTCGCGCAGTCATTGCCGCGTGCGCGCGCATTGATCGCGGATGGCGCCACTACACTTGAAATCAAATCCGGCTACGGCCTTGATCTCGACACCGAATTGAAGATGCTGCGGGTGGCGCGGCGGATCGGCAAGGAGCTGGATATCACGGTACGCACTACCCTGCTCGGCCTGCATGCGCTGCCGCCGGAATATCGCGACCGTCGCGATGAATATGTCACGATGGTGCGCGAAGAATGGCTGCCAGCGGCAAAACGCGAAGGTTTGGCCGATGCGGTGGATGCGTTTTGCGAAGGCATCGGTTTCACGCCGGACGAAGTGCGGCGCGTGTTCGGACGCGCACGCGAACTGAACTTGCCGGTGAAGCTGCACGCGGATCAATTGTCGGGCCTCGGGGGCGGTGGTCTGGCGGCGGAACACGCCGCGCTGTCGGCCGATCATCTGGAATGCGCCGGCAACGAGTGCATCGCTGCCATGGCCGATGCGGGGACTGTCGCGGTGCTGCTGCCCGGCAGTTTCTACGCACTGCGCGAAACGCGGCTGCCGCCCATGGAAGCGCTGCGCGCGCGAGGGGTGCCGATCGCCGTCGCCACTGATCTGAACCCCGGTACTTCGCCATTACGCTCGTTGCGGCTGGCGATCAATCTGGCTTGCACGCTGTTCGGTCTGACGCCCGAAGAGGCGCTGCGCGGCGCCACGGTCAATGCGGCGCGCGCGCTGGGCCTGCGCGATCGCGGCCGGCTGATCCCCGGACAGCGCGCGGACGTGGCGGTCTGGAACGCACACACGCCCTCGGAACTGGCCTACTGGATCGGCGGTTCACTCCTGCAACGCGGGTTCGCCGGAGGACGCGAATTGTCCTTGCGCGCCTGATGCATCCCTCACTCAGGTCACACAATGTGACGCGGCCGCCGAGCGCGCACTGCATCACATTCCGCGCTCGCTCACGAGAGAAAGATTGCGCACGGAAGGATTCGCTCACAGGGGAGCGATCATGCGTGGTTTCCTTGGATTTCTTGCGCTCGCGGTGGCATTCGCCACCATGCCGGCGTGGTGCGGCGAAGCGAGCGGTCAGTTGATGGTATCGGTGACGGTGGTGGCCTCATGCCGCTTGAGCGTCGACACCACGGCCCTTTCGTTCGGCAACGTCGATCAGGATGCCGGCAGCGCCAGCGCCGCTGTGGATCTGGGCGTGCGCTGTTCCAGCCGGCAGCCATACGCAATCGGTTTCGATTACGGCGAGCATGCCGTCGGTGCGCAGCGGCACATGAGCAACGGCAGCGCCGAAGTTTCCTATCAGTTGTATGCGGATGCCTCGCGCCGTCACGCGCTGGGCCCGCATGGCAGCGGCGGCGAATTGCAGGGCATCGGCAATGGCGAGGAACAACGCCTGCCACTGTATGCGCGCCTTGATCTGGACCGCAATACACCGGCGGGCACCTACTCCGACGTGGTGCGGATGACCGTGACGTGGTGATGCGAAAGCCCGCCTTGCGGCGGGCTTTCTTGTGCATGTCCTCGATGAGTCAGCTCGCGGATTTCTTCGCCGCGGCCTTTTTCGGTGCAGCCTTCTTCACGGCCGGACGCGCTGCCGGCTTCGGCGCCGCGGGTTTCTTCACGGCGGTCTTCGATTTCGGCGAATGCGGCCGCGCGTTGCCGTGGCTGCCGCGATAGATCTTGCCCTTGCGTGTCTTTCTGTCGCCTTTGCCCATCACTCAACTCCGGTTGAAATGCGTGCGCGATGGTAACAGTGCGGCCGTTAATTCGGAATCGGCGTGACCCAATCAATCGCACGCAGGAAATCCGGCGAGCGCCCGGTGAAAAACAGACAAAGGTCGTGAGTCCCTGCCGCGGAGAAGTCTGCGTGCACCGTAGCGAGACTCCCTCGCGGCATATCCTTCATTGGGATCGAAGCCAGCAGTAGTCCGTCGCAATCGTCCTGATGGATTTCCAGCTCGCCCGCGTGCGAGTGCGGCGGCCGCGTTACGATCTTGGCGGCATCGTGCCAGAGCTGAAAATTGTTCGGCACAGTGCCGATGCGGACATCGACGCGACGGATATCAGAAAGATCGAGCTGCGGGTAACTCCAGCACGGATCGAGCAGGTCGAGATTGAAATAGGCGCCTGCTTCGCCCGGGCCATCTTCCAGCCGCAGTGCCAGGCCGCTCTTGCAGGGTTTCAATTGATCGCTGCGCAGACGCAGCAGCGATTGCGGATCGAGCTCGCGAGAACGCCTGGCCGCCAATGACTCGTCGTTTGCAAAGGCGCTTGTTCGAATCGTGGTCGGCATGGTTGCGATGAACGGCCCGGAGTAGATGCGCGAATGTATTGCAGGTTCGCTGCCATCCAACGTGTAGCGGATCGTGCCGAAGCCGGTCTGATTGGACAATGTCACGCGCGCGCGCCGCCCGCCGTCCGGCTGCACTTCGATCTTCACCGCAAACGCATCGTCGGAATAGTTCACGCCGAGCGCGCGATAACGCGCCAGTTGCGCAGGCATGCGCGCGAGAAACCCGTTCCAGTTCCGCGCATCGCGCGGCGACCACAACACCTCCGCCAACGCGGCTATGCGCGGAAACGCCGCGTGCTCTACCCGCGCGGGCGTGGTCAGGTATTCGCTCCACAGATTCGCCTGCGCGCCGATCACGTGTCGCATCTGCTGCGCGTCCAACTCGGATGGCACCGGCTCGAAGTCGTAAACGTCTTTCAATGAAACCACGGAAGGCCGACCCGTTGGCTCATCCGGCAGATCGCTTTGCAGATGATCGAAATACATTTGCGGCGACGGCGACATCACCGTGTCGTGGCCGAGCCTCGCCGCCTCTATCGCGCCTTGAGCGCCGCGCCAGGACATCACGACGGCATTCGCCGGCAAACCGCCTTGCAGGATTTCGTCCCAGCCGATCAAGGTGCGACCGCGCGCGGAGACGTCCTTGCCGACCTGTGCCACAAACCACGCCTGCAACGCGTCTTCGTCCTTTATGCCGAGCCCGCGCATCTTGCGCCGGATCTTCTTCGACGCCAGCCATTGATCCTTCACCGCCTCATCTCCGCCGATGTGGATGTAGGGCGAAGGAAACAACGTCATGACTTGATCGAGCACGTGATCGAGGAATGCGAACGTTCCATCATCGATGTTATAGATCGAGGCATGCACGCCCCAGTCGGACGAAACCTGCGGGCGCTTGCCGGTGACACCTAGTTGCGGATACGAGGCGATCGCTGCCGTCGCGTGCCCCGGCATTTCGATCTCCGGCACCACGGTGATGTAGCGGGCAGCGGCATAACGCACGACTTCGCGGATCTGCTCGGGCGTGTAATAGCCGCCGTATTTGCCGTCCGCGTTCGCCAACGCCACGTCCGGCCCGACCGGCTTGCGCCACGCGCCGATCTTCGTCAGCTCGGGATAGCGCGTGACCGCGATGCGCCAGCCCTGGTCGTCGGTGAGATGCCACTGGAACGTGTTGAGCTTGTGCAGCGCCATCTCGTCCAGCAGCTTTTCGATGAAGGCGACCGGCTGGTAGTGACGCGCGGAATCCAGCATCAGGCCGCGCCAAGCGAAGCGCGGGCGATCTTCGATGTGCAGGCATGGCACGGCAACCGTGGCGGTTTTGCTTTCGTCCTGCGTCAGCAGTTGCCAGAGCGTGACTGCACCGTAGAACAAACCGTGCGGATCGCGTGCGGTAATGCGGATCTGTTCCGGCGTGACATCCAGCGCGTATGCTTCCTTGTTTTCGACAGACGGGCTGAACGCAAAGACGATCGCGGCTTTTGTCTTCGGTTCCCCGTCGACCGCAAGTTGCAAGCCGCGCGTGCGCGCGAGCAGATCGCTCAGGTAATGCGCGGTCTGCAAGGCCGCGTTATCGCTCGGCACGGCGATAGTTGCACCATCATGCAACACGAATTCGCCCGATTCGCGCGTTAGCGACACCGGCCATGGAATCAGCGAAAGCGGTGCCGATGCAGCCACGGTTTTCTCGACCGGCCGTTGCGGCGTCCGTACGCATGCGATGAGCAGCGTCAGCACCGCGCCACACGCCAGGACCATCCGGAATACGCGCATCGTCGTCTCCTCGCCGCCGACTCTACAAAGAAAACGGGCCCGAAGTTCGGGCCCGAAATGTCACACCTGCGGGAGATCCTCAAAACTTGAAGTTGGCGTTGAGGTAGTACTGTCGACCGTTCACGTAGAACGCTTCGGGGGCTTGCGCGAAATCCAAGCCCGCCTGTGCGCCATTGATGTAGTACTTCAGCTTCGGGTTGTTGAGGTTCATCGCGTCGAAGGTGAAGCTCCAGTGATCGTCGAGACGGTATCCCGCCGAGAACGACAGATACCCCTGGCCGGTTTGCCAATAAGGCAGCAATGGAATGCCTGCGCCCGAGTTGCTCATCATTCCGTCGTAGAACTTGGAGCGGTACGTGTAATTGATCCGCGCGTTCCAGTGGGCGTCTTCATAGAACACCGAGAAATTGGCGGTGTTCTTGGAAGTCCCGAACAGCGGTCGGTTGCCGGCCGCGCGATTGTCGCCCAGCGTGCCGTCCGGGTTGTACAGGTACGTGCCGCCCGAGGAGTGGCCTTGCGCGTAGGTGTAGTTCAACTGTACGCCGAAGTTTTCGCCGATCGGTTGGATGTAATTCAGTTCCACGCCGTGCAACGTGCCGTCGACGTTCACCGGAATGCTGACCAAATAAGTGCTATAGATCGGCGTGTGCGAAGGATTGTTTCCGGCGCCGTTATTGGTGAGGTAATTGTTGAGGTACGTGCGGGTCACCGCGCCGTAGTCGTAGTAGTTGCTCAAATCCATCTGGTACACGCTGGCCGACAGCAGGCCGCGGTGCGCGAAATACCATTCCAGCGATGCATCGAAGTTGGTCGAGAGGATCGGCTTCAAGCGAGGATTGGAACCACTGCCAGAACCGATGGCGCCTTCGGTCGTAGGATCGGTGAGGTTGAGGAACCCGGCCACCTGACCATAATCCTGCCGCGTCAAGGTTTGCGAAGCGGCGAAGCGCGCCAGCAGACTGCCGTCCTGATTCAGATCGAATCGCAGATTGAAGCTCGGCAGCACCTTGTTGTAGTTGTGCTTGTAATAGTTCCAGTACCAGCCACTCGGATAAAACGCCGAGGGCGGCGAGCCGAGCCTGTAGTCGGCCTCCTGGATGCCCGCGCTGGTGTAGCCGACATTCTCGTCGGTGGACACATAGCGCAGACCGGCGTTGGCGCTCCAGTGCTCGCCCTTGAAGTTGGCCTGCACGTAGGCCGCGCCATTCTTCTCGGTCATCGAATAGATGCCGTTGGGATAAAAGCGCGAAGTGCCCGGATCATTCGTCACCTTGCGGTTCGCGTAGAGCGCATTCAATTCGGCCAATTGCGCGGGCGTCCAGAACCAGATGTCGGATGGCATCTGCCCCACGCCGAGATTGCTGGCGAAATCGCTGGGGTAATTGCCTCCCGCGGGGGGATAGATGGTGGAGCCCTGGCCGAAGTGCACAGCGGACGCGAAGTTTGGACCTTGCGCGATGTCGGTCGGGCTGTCGTGGTCATGCTTGGCGTAACGCACACCGAATTGCAGCGAGGCCAGCGAGCCGGCATTGTCGAAATCGTATTCGCCGTCTGCCTGGAACCAACGCTCCTTGTCGATCACGTGGATGTTCTGCTCACCGAAAATCCAGTCGAGCCCTTGCGTTGCCGGATCGAATGCGTTGTTGGTGCCGCTCATCGTCCAGTTGAGCGGCTTGCCCAGACCATTCATCGCATAGCTGGCGGTCGAGCCGAAGCCGGTGTCCATCTCCATCACGTCCTGCGTCGGCGTGTTGCCGGTGCCGCGCGTGGTACCGAGCTGGAACTTGAAACCGAGGTTGTTGTTGACCTGCCAATTGGTATCGAGCGTAACGAACTGGCTGGATTCGCTCTCGCCCGGCCGCGAGATCATGTCGTAGATGCCTTGCGAGATCGTCGGATCGCCGGGCAGCATCGCGCTGGTCAGGATGTTGCCCTGAATGGTGCCCGTGACCGCCTGCTTTGGAAGCTGGTCGCGCGTCCGCAGCATGTAATTGCGGTTGTAATCGGTCGCGTCCATCTTGGAATAGAACGCGTCGAGATTGAAGGTCAGATTGCTGGCCGCCTGCCATTCCAGATCAACCGAACCGCCCTTGCGCTTGCGTGTCTGCGTGAACAGCGCCGCACCCGGCAGGTTGGGATAGAACACGCCGGTGCTGGCACTGCCAGGCGTCGCAGGACCGAGGCCGAGCGCTGTCGCTGCGGGCGAACCGGTCGGAATATACGAATACCCCAGTATCTCCTGCCCTTCGCGCTGCAGTGCGCGTTCCTCGTAAAACGCCTGCACCATCACGCCGAAGTTGTTGGCGTCGTTCTTCCAGTTGATCATGCCGTTGAACTGCGGCTTCGTCTTGCCGGGCAGATCGGCATACACCGCGCCCACGCTCGCTTCGGCGGAGAACGGTTTCGAAAAATCCAGGGGCTTGCGCGTGATGATGTCGATGGTGCCGGCGGCGCCACCTTCCAGCAGGCTCGCCTCGGACGTCTTGTGCACCACGACCTGGCTGACGATTTCCGAGGGGAACATCGCGTAACTGACGCTGCGCGTGCCGCCGCCGCCCAGGATGAACCAGTCGCCGGAGGCGACCGAATGGCCGTTGATCGTGGTCAAGGTAAGCGAGGGCGCACTGCCACGGATGCTGGCGCGGTCCGCCTCGTCGAAACCACCTTCGGCGCCAGCGGCGTCGGCGATGTTCACACCCGGCAATTGCGCGATGGTGTCGGCGACATCTTTCGCCGGCAGCTTGCCGATGTCTTCGGCCGAAACCACTTCGACGTGCGAATTGGCCTGCTTCTTCGTCTCGATCGACAACGCCTGCGCCGCGCGCACGCCGACCACCTTGATGGCCTCGAGCTCGGTGACTTCCTTCTGCTTCTGCGTGTTGTTGGTCTGCGTGGCCATGTCGTTCTGCGCCGTGCCTTGCGTGGTGTCCTGCGCGTAGGCGGTCGCGGAGAGGCATAGCGCCGCGAAAATGCTGCTTGCGAGAATGGTTCTGCGGAATTTCATGACTTTTCCCCTCACGGATTGCGGGTCACGCCGTGGATGTGGATGGCTATTGCCGGTGATGTGCCGCGGTCTTGAATCGTGTTGCTTCGTTTCCGTCGTGTCGTTCGTCCCCTCCGCCGCGCGCGCGCGGCGGCGCCTGCCGATGTTCGGCGCCGGTTCGCAAACGGTCGAGGTACCAAACCGCCGCGCCGATCACGCCGAGCTGGCCGTGTTCGATCAGACGCACCGGCACTTGCTCGAGCATCGCGCGCATCGGCCCCTTGTCGAGCAGCCGTTCTACGAATGTGCTTTCGCGCAGGAACTCGCGGATGTTGGGCAGTATGCCGCCGGCGAGATACACACCGCCGCTCGCGCCGTACAGCAGGATCAGATTGCCGACCAAGCTGCCGATCGCACCGCAGAAAATGCGCAGCGCTTCCAATGCCGTCGCGTCGCTCGCCGCGAGCGCGGCATCGGTGATAGCGGAAGGCTCTGCGAACCGCGGTGTGCCTTGTTCCAGTTCGCACATCGCGCGATAGACATTTACCAACCCTGGCCCCGACACTACCGCCTCCACCGGGACGTGCGTCATCTGTTTCGACAACACGCGCAGGATTTCCAGTTCGCGCTCGGTATTCGGCGCGAACGCGGATTGCCCCGCTTCGGTCGCGAGCACGATCGTGCGGCCGTCGGCCGGAATGCGCACTGAGGCGCCCAAGCCGGTTCCCGGCCCGACCACCAGCACCGGCCCTCGATCGCGTTCGGAAACGCCAGCCAGCAACGTGATTTCTTCCGGCTCCACCTGCCCCACCGCGTGCGCGACCGCGGTGAAATCGTTGACCAGCGCCAGTTCATCGAAGCCCAGCTCCGCGCGCGAGGCGGAAACCGAAAGATTCCAAGGCAGACTGGTATTGATCACTTCATCGCCCAGCAGAAAACCCGCGCACGCCACTGCGCAACGGCGGACGCGGCCGATGGAATGCGACTTCAGGAACTCGCGCAGGATCGCGGCAAGGTTCGCGTGTTCGGCGCAGAGATATTTCTGGTATTGCAGCACCTGCACCGGCTGCGCGACTTCCCGCCGCTCGCGCACCAGCGCCACGCGTGCCCAAGTGCCGCCGACATCGGCGGCCAGGAAAGGCTCGCCGAAAGCCGCGCTCGCTTCCGTGGCGATGTCTGCAATCGGGCCCAAGGTGCCTCCTGACATGCGCGGCCGCGGCACACGCCCCGGCCAAACCGGGCGCGAGTGTTGCGCTGGAATGACAACGTTGTCAACAAATGTCTTGCGAGACATTTTTCGCGCCGCAGCGCGTCAAGATGCATCGCAGGGGAATACGGGCCCGAAGCGGAAAAACTGGTGCAATGCAGCAGCCAGCGATCGAAGTCATTGACCCACGAACAGCGCGTTTCCCGCCCGCACCGAAGCCTGCAGGCGTTTCGAAAGGTGCTGGATTGACAACGTTGCTATTTGCTGCCGCTTGCGCGCAGAATTCGCATACCCTCCCTGGCAATACGGAACATGTCCGCCACACACGCGCTTCCGGCACAACGTCACGGTTCGGCGATCGTGATCATCGGCGTGCTGTTCTTCATCTTCGGTTTCGTCACCTGGCTCAACGGCCCACTGATCACCTTCGTCAAGCTCGCGTTCGGTTTGAACGACGTCAATGCCTTCCTGGTGCCGATGGCGTTTTATCTCTCGTATTTTTTCCTGGCATTGCCGGCCTCCTTCATCCTGAAATTGACGGGCATGAAGAAAGGCATGGCGGTCGGCCTGGTGGTGATGGCGATCGGCGCGGTGTTGTTCGGACAGTACGCGACCATGCGTGTGTATCCCGGCGCATTGATCGGCCTATTCGTGATCGGCGCGGGGCTCGCGCTGTTGCAGACCGCATCCAATCCGTACGTCAGCATCCTCGGGCCGATCGACAGCGCGGCGCAACGCATCGCGGTGATGGGGATCTGCAACAAGGGCGCGGGAATCCTGGCACCACTGTTGATCGGCGCGCTGGTGTTGCGTGGCATCGACGATATCGATCGCCAGATCAAGGCCGCGCCCTCGCCCGCTGCGCGCGAGGCGCTGTTGAATCTGTTCGCGGCGCGCGTGCACCTGCCCTACTTGGTAATGGCGGCGGCGCTGGTGGTGTTGGCGTTCTGGATCGTGATGTCGTCGCTGCCGGAAATCCGCGCATCCGAATCCAACGCATCAGCCGATGCGGGCAAAACCAGCCTGCTGCGTTATCCGCATTTATGGCTGGGAGTGCTGTGCCTGTTCCTCTACGTCGGCGTGGAGGTGATGGCGGGCGACGCGATCGGCACGTACGGACAAGGTTTTGGATTGCCGCTGAGCGCCACGCGTTTCTTCACCGCATTCACGCTGTTCGCGATGCTGATCGGTTATCTGGTCGGCCTGCTGCTGATCCCGCGTTTCATTTCGCAGCAACGTTACCTGGCGGTGTCCGCGGTGCTGGGCGTGCTGTTCACGCTCGGCGCGTATCTGACAACCGGCTATGCTTCAGTGGTGTTCGTCGCAACATTGGGATTCGCCAACGCGATGATGTGGCCGGCGATCTTTCCTCTGGCGATACGCGGCTTGGGCGCGCTCACCGAATTCGGTTCGGCCTTCCTGATCATGGGCATCGCCGGCGGCGCGATCATTCCACAGTTGTATGCGCACCTGAAAGAGCACTACGCGTTCCAGGCGGTGTTCGCACTGTTGATGGCGCCGTGCTATCTCTACATTCTGTATTACGCGCTGAGCGGCCATCGCGCGGGGTTGCGCGATGCCGGGTGAACGTGCGCACCGCGGGCGGCGTGGGCCAACATCGCGAGCTGGCGCGCAGAGCGCGCATCACCGGGGACACGGGGTGCGCAAACCCACTATCAGGGATGTCGCCAAACGCGCATCGGTTTCGTTGAAAACCGTCTCGCGCGTGATCAACGATGAACCGGCGGTGCGCGAACGCACGCGTGCCAAGGTGCTGAAGGCGATCGCCGATCTTGGTTATCAGCCGGATGTTTCCGCGCGCAGCTTGCGCGGGGCACGCGCCTACGCAGTCGGGCTGGTTTACGACAATCCCAACCCCTATTACATCATCAGCGTGCAGAACGGCGCGCTGTCCGTGTGCCGCGAGCGCGGCTTCGGTTTGCAGATCCATCCGTGCAATTCGGCGTCCTCGAATCTGCCCGAGGAACTGAGCGACCTGGTCGCGCACGCGCGGCTGGATGGTTTGATCCTGGCACCGCCGATGTCCGAGCGCATGGGGCTGATCCGTCATCTCGCGGCAAACAAGATCAAATTCGTGCGGATTCTCTCCGCGGCGGAAGATCCGAACGACGGTTTTCCCTGCGTGTACGTGGACGACCGCGACGCGGCCTACGACATCACCGAACACCTGATCCAGCTCGGGCATCAGCGCATCGGTTTCATCTGGGGTGGCGCGGCGCACCGCTCCAGCCCGGAGCGCTACAAGGGCTACGAGGCGGCGCTGAAGGATTACGCGATTCCACTGGACAAGAAGCTGATCGTGCACGGCGACTATTCGTTCGACGACGGCTTTCGCGGCGCACGCAAGCTGTTCGCGCTGAAGTCGCGGCCCACTGCGATCTTCGGTTCCAATGATGAGATCGCGGCGGGCGTACTGGCTGCGGCCAAATCCGCCGGCATCGAAGTGCCGTCCGATTTGTCGATCGCGGGTTTCGAGGACAGCCCTTTTTCGAAGCAATCGTGGCCGGCGCTGACCACCGCGCGGCAAGCGACGGAAACCATCGCGCGTCACGCCGCGCAATTATTGCTGGCGCAATTGAGCGATCATCCCGCGCGCATAGGTAACGAAGGTTTCAGTCCGGAATTGGTGATCCGCGGTTCCACCGCGCCGCCGCGGATGCCGCGATGAACGCGCGTCTGAACATGACGGCCGAATCCACGCGCATGTTTGCCGAGGCCGCGGAGAGCGCGGATGCGGTCGCGCGGCAGTTCGCCGGGAACGCGGACGTGATCGAAACGCTTGCGGCGCGATTGCGTGCGCAACCGCCGCGCTTCATCGTCACCTGCGCGCGTGGTAGCTCCGATCACGCCGCGACGTTCGCGAAATACCTCTTCGAAACGCATCTGGGTCTGGTGACGGCATCTGCATCGCCTTCCATCGGTTCGGTGTATGCCGCGAGACCGCAGTTGCGCGATGCGCTGTTCATGGCGATCTCGCAATCCGGCCGTAGCCCGGATCTGCTGCGCAACACGGAACTGGCGCGTGACGCCGGTGCGCGCGTGGTGGCGCTGGTCAATCACGCGGATTCGCCGCTGGCGCAATTGGCCGACCATGTGCTCCCACTGCGCGCGGGCGCGGAAACGAGCGTCGCAGCGACGAAAAGCTATCTGTGTTCCTTGTCGGCGCTGCTGCAACTCACCGCGCACTGGTCCGAAGACGAATCGTTGTCGCACGCGCTGCGCATGTTGCCGCAAGCCATGCGGGAAGCCTGGTCGATGGACTGGTCACCGCTCATCGATGGGTTGACGAATGCGGACAATCTGTTTGTGGTCGGCCGTGGTTTGGGGCTCGCCGCGGCACAGGAAGCGGCGTTGAAACTCAAGGAAACCTGCGGCCTGCACGCGGAAGCCTTCAGCAGTGCGGAAGTGATGCACGGACCGATGGCGATCGTGGGCAACGGTTTTCCGGTGCTCGCTTTCGCGCAGGACGATGACAGCGGCGAGAGCACGCTCGAGATCGCGAAGCGATTCCGCGAGCGCGGGGCGCGCGTGTGGCAGGCGCAACCCGGCGTGCGCTACGGCGATCATCTGCCGCTGCCTGCCTCTCCGCATCCGGCCTGCACACCGTTGCTGACCGTTACCGCGTTCTACCGCGCGGCGAATGGGCTGGCGCTGGCGCGCGGTTTCGATCCCGACGTGCCGCCGTATCTCAACAAGATCACCAAGACGCTGTGAAGCGCCTGCTGCATAACGCGTGCGTGCTGACCGATGCGGGTTTCGACCGCGACGTCAGCGTGTTGATCGAGAACGATCGCATCATTGCGATGGGTTCGTTGCGGCAATTGCACGATGTGGAAATCGAATCGCACGACCTGCACGGCGCATACCTCGTGCCGGGTTTCATCGACTGCCAGGTCAACGGCGGCGGCGATGTGTTGTTCAACGACGATCCGAGTGTGGAGACGATCGCGCGCATCGCGCAGGCGCATCGGCAATTCGGCACCACCGGTTTTCTGCCGACGCTGATCAGCTCCGACGACGACACCATGCGCGCGGCAATGGAAGCCGTGGATCGCGCGATCGAACAGCGCGTGCCGGGCGTGTTGGGCATCCATCTGGAAGGCCCGTTCCTCGCCGCCGCGCGCAAGGGCGTGCATGACGCCGGCATGTTTCGCGCGCCATCGCGCAAGGAAATCGAACTGGTGTGCTCGCTGAAATACGGCCGCACACTGCTGACCGTCGCACCGGAATGCGTGCCGCCTGAAACGATCCGCGAGTTGAGCGAACGCGGCGTGATCGTCAGCCTGGGCCACGCCGCAGCCGATTACGCGCAGACGCGCGCGGCCCTGGACGCCGGGGCGCGCGGTTTCACGCATTTGTTCAACGCGATGACGCCGCTGGGCAGCCGCGAGCCCGGCGTGGTCGGCGCGGCACTGGAAGATCCGGACAGTTTCTGCGGCGTGATCATGGATGGCTTTCATGCGCATGTCGCCACGCTGCGCATCGCGCTCGCCGCCAAACCGCGCGGCAGGATTTTTCTGGTGACCGATGCGATGCCGCCGGTAGGCGGCGCGCGCACGCATTTCGAACTTGGTGAACGAATCATCGACTGCCGCGATGGGCGCTGCACCACCAGCGACGGCACGCTGGCCGGTTCGGCGCTGGACATGGCCACTGCGGTGCGCAACACCGTGACTCAAATCGGAGAACCTCTAGCCGAGGCCGTGCGCATGGCTACGACTTATCCGGCGGACTTTCTGCGATCTTTCGATCGCGGACGCATCGCACCCGACTGCCGCGCGGATTTCGTGGTGCTGAGCGAAAACCTGGAGGTGCGCGAAACCTGGATCGGCGGCGAGCGTTTCGCTGGATGAGGTCAATCGGATGAGATCAATGCCGATGCGCGCGCTGCGCGCAATCCGGCTCGTCGTCCGCACACGCGCACGTTTCGATTTCCACCGTGGTATGGTCGATCGCAAACTTCTCGCGCAGCACGCTCTTGATCGCCAGCAATCCCGCGCGAGCGTCCGCGCCTTCGCGCAGGCGTGCGTGCAGCGTGGCCATGCGCGAACCGGACGCGATCTGCCATACGTGCAAATGATGCACTTCCAGAATGTCGGCGTCGGCCTGTGCGACCGCGGCGCGAATTTCTTCCGGTGCCAAGCCTTCGGGCACACCTTCCAGAAGAATGTGCGATGAGCGCCGCAGCAGCATCCAAGCGCCGCGCAGGATCAGCAGCGATACCAGCAGCGAAAGCGCAGGGTCGGCGAAGTTCCAACCCAGATAACGCACGAGCAATGCCGCCGCGACAGTGGCGATCGAGCCCAGCAAATCGCCGAGCACGTGCAGACTGGCTCCGGCGATGTTGATGTCCTGCCGTTCGTGTCCGTGCAGCATGCGCAGCACGATCGCATTGACGACAAATCCTGCGAGCGCCACGCCGAGCATCACGCCAGAACGGATTTCGATGCCGTGCAGGGCCATCAGGCGCGCGACCGCTTCGTACACGATCCACGCCACCAGCAGCACTTGCACCAGCGCGTTGGTGAACCCGGCCAGCACTTCGAGCCGCGCGTAACCGAAACTGCGGCGCGCATCGGCGGGACGCGTCGCGAAATACGCCGCGGCCCACGCCAGCAGCAGCGAAGCGGCATCCACCAGCATGTGCCCGGCGTCGGCCAGCAACGCCAGCGAGCCGGAAACCGCGCCGCCGACCGCTTCGGCGATCAGCATCGCGCAAGTCAGCGCGAATGCCAGCCCCAGCGCGGCACCGCCGTGTTCGGCATGCGAGTGGTGGGCGTGATCCTGCGTCATGCAGCGAATGCTAGGCAGCGCGGACGGCGTTACACAATTCCGATGAGAAAAACCGGGTCCGATGGGCAAAACCGGACATCCTGATGTGCCGGGGCGTGGCCCTTCCGCACGTATTCAAGCGGCGTGGCCACAATCAGGACCATGCACATGCCGGTGCGACAGCACAAGATTGGTGACGTGCGCGCTGGCGACCAGCACGCCGCCGCACACGACCAGCACCGTGTGCAGCCACTCGTGACGGCCGATGTCGATGATGATGCCGGTCAGCAGCAAGGCGATGCCGGGAATCAACAGAAACAGCGCGTGCAGTTTGCGATGACGGCGCCACGCCGTAACGATGGTGACGGAAGCCAGCGCCGCCGCGCAGGCGACGAAGATGCGCTCGAAACGGTGGTCGGCGAGAAAGCCCAGTCCGATTAGGGGCAGCAGCGCGATCACGAACGGCAGCAGCGCGCAATGCACCGCGCACAGGAACGACGCGGTCGCACCCACGCGATCGGCCGCGACCGCGAGCGGGCTGACGCGAAGGTTCGCATTCGACAATTCCATTGCTGCGGGCCGTTCGATATTCACGTTTCAGAAGTCCTTTTGCAGGCCCAGATAAACCCCGCGCCGCGGCCCATATTGTGGCGCACCCACGCCGATGCCGGAACCGTCGCGCAATTCGTAGGAACGATCCAGCACGTTGATGACCGCCAACCGCGTGCCCAGCTTGCCGAACCCGGGCAGATCGAACGTGTGGGTGAGATCCAGGTTCATCTGGAAATACCCGGGCAGCGTTTCGGTATTGGCGAAGCCGCGCCGCAGACCGCTGCCGTAGAGAAAATCGCCGCCGATGCGTGTCGTATCGTTGATCGCGTAACTCACGCCGCCTGAAGCCGCCATGCGCTGGTCGTGATCCAGATGCACCCAGTGCGTGTTGATGTAAGCGAGCTCGTCCGGATCGAAATTGAACTGGCCAGAGATGACCTGCGTGCCCAGCGCGTGGCTGTTGGAGACATTGAAGTACGCGTTCCACGGGCCGCTCGCGTAATCAGCCGTGAGCTCCACGCCGCGCACGCGGCCGCGCTGGTAATTGAACGGCGAGAACACCAGCGCCGCGCCGAACTGCCCTTCGTCCTGCAAGTAAGTCACCTTGCGATAATAGGCATCCAGTCCGAGCGTCAGGTTCTTGCCGACTTTCTGCGAAACCCCGATGTCGTAGTAATTGGAGCGCTCCGATTTCACGTTGGTGTTGACGTTGCTGGGCAACTGGTTGGTGGTGCCCTGAAACAACGCGATGTCGGTCGGCGCGATCAGTTCTGTCGGCGGCGGCGTGAAGTAACGCGCGTAGCCGGCATGCAAAGTCGTATCCGGCGTGATGTCGTAGACGAGCCCCAGTCGGGGACTGACTTGGCCTTCGTTGACGTAGGCGCTGACGTGATCGGCGCGCAGGCCGTAGTTCACCACCAGTTTTTCATTGATCTGCCATTGATCCTGCAAATAGGCGCCGTAGATGTGCGCGAGCTTGGCGTTGTCGTCGATGATGGTGATCGGGATCGTGGAGGTTTGATTGCCGTCCGCATCGGCGGGAAATACCAGCGAACTGTTGTTGGACAGTGCGCGTTCGGTATCGGCATAGATGCCGTAACGCAGCAGATGCGAATCGCCCCAGGGCGTGGAGAAATCCGCCTGCAAGGTGTTCGCGCGGTTGCTGCGGCCGACGGTCGATGCCACGCCGTTGAACACCAGATCGCCGACCGGATCGGGCTGGAAGTTCACACTGGTGTAGCGTTGGCCCAGCGACACCTGATAGTCGGTGTTCGTGATGTGGCCTTGCAGGCTGAAGATGCCGAAGCGCGTGACTTCGCGCTGGCTCTCATCCAGCTTGGATGAATCGAAATCGCTGATATCGCCGTCCACGAATGCGGGCTGCTGCCCCGGATTGTCCGGAATCTGGAAGCGGTTGTCGGCGGTACCGAACATGAAGCTCGCGCGCGTGGTTGGATTGAACAGATACGAGAGATAACCGAAGGTCTGCAACTGATTGGTGTGATCGTGGATCGCATTGCGCGATGCAGTCGGGTTCTCGATGCCGATGTCGCTTTGCAGGTAGTTCGCGTTGAAGTAATACGACCACCGGCCTTCGCTGCCATGGATCTCGAAACTCGGGTTGAAGGTCCCGAACGAACCGCCGTTCACGTCGACGCTGCCGCCGTTGCCGAGCTGCGCGCCGGATTTGGTGGTGATGTCTACCACGCCGGCGGTGCGATAGCCGTACTGCGCCGGCAGCGCGCCGGTCAGAAATTTCAGCGAATCGATGAAGCGCGTGTCCAGCGTCTGCCCGAAGCCGCTGATGCTCTCGGGAATGATGATGCCGTCGATGCGGTATTGCAGATTGGCGTGGTCGCCGCGCACGTGCAGTTGTCCGAAGGAATCCTGCACCACGCCCGGCGCCTGCAGGATCACCTGATTCAGCGGCGTGCTGTCGCCCTGCGGCAGCTGCTGGATCGACTTGCGGTCGAACACGGTCTGGCTGGTGCCGGTGTCGGGCGAGAGCGCGTTGCGTGCGCGATCCAGTGCCGCCGTCACCTGGACGGTTTGCAAGGTCTGCGTCGGGTCGTCGGGCGCGTTCGCCGCGGAGGTCGACTCTCCGCTGCTCACCGCCGGCGCGGGCAGCGCTTGCTGTGCCCGGGCGGTCGACATCAAGGTGGCGCACAAGATCGCTGTGAGTACGAGAGGTATGGGTTTGAGGCGCATTGCAACGTCCCATGATGGCACATATGTTATGTTATAATATAACATATACGGCTCGCAACTGGAAGCCGGTCACGCGTGCAGTTGGGCCTGCAGGGGCAGGATGCGGACGAGATCGGCCAAAGCCGAAAGGTCCAGTCGATCGCCGTTCGAGGGAGATGCTCGCCAAAGCCCCTGCCTTATGCAGGCGGCATGCCCGGCTGACGAGCCTGCGGCGCAAACTGCTCGAACTCCTCTGGGAGTATCCGCAGGTCCCGCTCGGGGCCTACGCATTCATTTGCCGGCTCGAGGCCCTGTCACGAGGACACACGCCGTCTGCGTAAAAGAGCCGGCGCTCCAAAGCCTGATGGCCAGAAAATCCAGACTGCTCGACTTTTCCGTGCGGCAGATGATCGAGTTGCAGGGACGTTACGCGGGTTGCGCATCCCGCTGACGTCCGCGGAGGAATGCATCGATTCAACCGGACCGGCAATCCCGGCAGACGCCGTGCACTTCCAGCGTCTGCGCCTTGGCGCGGAACCCCAGCGAACCCGCACGCTTCTCGATCAACCCAGCGACCGCACCGTCATCACACAATTCGGTCGCGCCTTCGCATTTGTCGCAGATCAGGAACGGAACCTGGTGAGCCTCGCCCGGATGTTCGCAGAACACGAAGGCGTTGATCGATTCCAGCTTGTGGATGAAGCCGTGCTCCAGCAGAAAATCCAGCGCGCGATACACCGTGGGCGGTGCCGCGCCGGCGTGTGTGTCGCGCAAAGAATCCAGCAAATCGTATGCCTTCACCGGCTTGCGCGCGCGCGCGATCAAGTCCAGCACCTGATGTCGCAGCGGCGTCAATCGCAAACCGCGTTCACGGCTGGCGCGCTCGACCTCGCGCACGACGCCGGCGGCGTCGCGGTGGTGATGATGTCGGGAATGCGCGGTTGCCACGGGTCTATTCTAGCGCTTGCGCGTGATTGGAAAATTTTTGACGCGTTCGTGCTGCTTCTGCTCGCCTGCCGGGAACGCCCACAGCGTGAACCAGCCGATCGGCCCCAGCACCAGTGCCAGGCCGATGCCAAGCCATACGCGCCGCCGCCGCCAGCCCAGCGCCGCGCCGACGACGACGCACAGCACCGTGAACCAGATGAGCGGCCACCAAGGCACCAGCAGCATGATGTTTTCGAAAATGCGACGAAACGCATCCGGAGAATCCGGATCGACGCCGCGGGTGATTTGAGCGAGCAGATCGTCCACGTGAGCGGTGAGCGGTAGAGCGTAACAATGAAATCGTCATTCCGGGCCGGCCGCAAGCCGGAACCACGAAGCTCTCGGCCATGGATGGCATCTGATCGCGCGCAGGGCCACATCCAAAGCGGACTCAGGATTGCGCTCGCTACGCGAATGGCTCCGGAATGACAATTACATTGCAGCCTTTTTAACTGCCGCGTCTATTCTCCTCAGCGCCTCGTCACGCCCAGCCAAGTAGATCGTCTGTTCGATCGACGGCGAGACCTGCGTGCCGGTGATGGCCACACGCAACGGCTGCGCGATCTTGCCCATGCCGATGCCCTGTTCGTTCGCCAGATGTTCGATCGCGGCATGGATCGCATGCGGCGACCAGTCTTTCAGTGCCACGAATTTTTCGTGCGCCGCACTCAGAACATCCGCCGCGCCATCGGCACGCAAATGCTTCGCTACTGCTTTCTCGTCCCACTCGCTGATCGGCGCATACCAGATGCGCGCGCGCTGCGCCATCTCCTTCAATGTCTGCACGCGCTCGCGCAGCGCGATCACCACGTCTACCGGACATGGACCGCCGGCTGATGGATCGATGCCGAGCCGATGCAGGTGCCACGCCAGTTCGCGCGCGATTTCCAGCGGATTGTCGTTTTTCAGATATTGCTGATTCAACCAGCCCAGCTTCGCCATATCGAAGCGTGCGGCGGATTGATTGACGTCGGCGATGTCGAACAGCTCGATCATTTCTGGAATCGAGAAGATTTCCTGATCGCCGTGCGACCAGCCGAGCCGCGCCAGATAATTCAAAAGCGCGTGCGGCAGATAACCGTCTTCGCGGTATTGCATCACGCTGACTGCGCCGTGCCGCTTCGACAGCTTCTGCCCGTCCGGCCCCAGGATCATCGGCAGGTGCGCGAAGCCCGGCGGCTCGACATTCAATGCGCGATAGATGTTGATCTGGCGCGGCGTGTTGTTCACATGGTCGTCACCGCGGATCACTTCCGTAATCGCCATGTCGATGTCGTCCACGACGACGGCGAAGTTGTAGGTGGGAAATCCGTCCGAGCGGATCAACACCAGATCATCCAGTTCCGCGTTGTCCCATTCGATGCGACCCTTGACCTTGTCGTCGAACACCACTTTGCCTTCGCGAGGATTCTTGAAACGCAGCACACGGTTCGGATCCTCACGGTATGGTTCGTTGCGGTCGCGGTACGCCCCGCTGTAGCGCGGCTTCTCGCCGCGCGTCAACGCGGCCGCGCGCATCGCCTCCAGCTCCTCCTTCGACTCGTAGGCCCAGTAAGCCTTGCCCGCAGCCAGCAACTCTCGCGAGACCTCGCGATAGCGATCCATGCGCTGCGTCTGGAAGAACGGGCCTTCGTCCGGATCCAGGCCCAACCAGGACATGCCGTCGAGGATCGCCTGCACGGCAGGGGCAGTCGAACGTTCGCGGTCGGTATCTTCCACGCGCAGGATGAATCGTCCGCCGCGATGCCGCGCTTCCAGCCAGCAATACAGCGCCGTGCGCGCACCGCCGATGTGCAGATAGCCAGTCGGACTTGGAGCGAAACGGGTGCGAAAGGTCATGGGGAGAGGCATGGTGAAACAAGCCATCTTAGCTGATCGCACTGGAACCTTCGCCGCTCCGGCCCCATGATGCATGAATGGCGATCTTCCCGAACCAATCGCATTCCGATCCTGCGCTCGACAAACCCGAAGGTGCGGTGACGCCGCACGCCACCGCTGCGCCACGAAGCGAGGATGAAACGGCGACGGTGGTCGAAACGCCGGTAGCAGGCACGCCTCCGCAGGATTCCGCACAGAGCACGGCGCCCACGCTTCCCGCCGTCGCCGCGGAAAAGCCGCAGCGCCGCACCGACGAGCGCCGCGCGCTGGCGATGTTGTGGCCGTACATCAAGGGCTTTCCCGGACGCATGCTCGCGGCAGGCACGCTGCTGGTGATCGCGAAAGTCGCGACTGTGTACGTGCCGGTCGCGTTCAAGGACATCGTGGATCACCTCGATCCGCGCGTCGCCACGCTCACCGTGCCGGTCGCGCTGATCGCGCTTTATGGCGTGCTGCGTTTGATCGGCACGCTGTTCGGCCAACTGCGCGACACGGTGTTCGAACGCGTCAGCCAACGCGCGATGCGCGCGTCGGGGCTCGACGCGTTCCGCCACCTGCACCAACTCTCGTTGCGCTTCCACCTCGATCGCCACACCGGCGGTGTCGGTCGCGACATCTCGCGCGGTACGCGCGGCGTATACAACCTGCTGGGCTGGGTGGTGTTCAACATTGTGCCGACGCTGTTCGAGATCCTCGTCGTCACCGTGTTGCTGCTGCAGCAGTTCGACTGGCGTTACGCGGTGGTGACGCTGGTGACTATGGTGATCTACATCGCCGCGACCATCTGGATCAGCGAGTGGCGCACCGCCGGCGTGCGCGTGATGAACGAGGAGGAGAGCCTGTCCAACGCGCGCGCGGTGGACAGTCTGCTCAACTACGAGACGGTGAAATATTTCGGCAACGAGGAATTCGAGGCGCGGCGCTACGACGCCGCGCTGCGGCGCTACGAGGACGCCGCGGTGAAAACCGAATCCTCGCTGGCGGTGTTGAACGGCGCGCAGGCGCTAGTGATCGCGCTGGGGTTGACCTTGCTGATGGCGATGGCGGCGAGCGGCGTGGCCGCGCGCACGCTGTCGGTCGGAGACATCGTGATGGTCAACGGCTGGCTGCTGCAACTTGCGATCCCACTGAACATGCTGGGTTTCACCTACCGCCAGATCAAGCAGGGCATCATCGATATGGAGCGCATGTTCGCGCTGCTGGACGAACACGCCGAAGTGCAGGACGCGCCGGATGCGGAACGGCTGCAACTGCGCGGTGCCAACGTGCGCTTCGAGAACGTCTCGTTCGCCTACGATCCGCAGCGGCAGATCCTGTTCGATGTGGATTTCGAGATTCCTTCCGGCCGAACGGTCGCGGTGGTGGGCGCGACCGGCGCGGGCAAATCCACATTGTCGCGGCTGCTGTTCCGCTTCTACGACGTCACCGGCGGACGCATCACGATCGACGGCCAGGACATACGCGACGTCACCCAGGAAAGCCTGCGCGCGGCGATCGGCATCGTGCCGCAGGACACCGTGCTGTTCAACGAGACGATCTACTACAACATCGCTTACGGCCGGCCGGATGCGACGCGCGAGGAAGTGGAAGCCGCGGCGAAAGCCGCGCACATCCACGAGTTCGTGCAATCACTGCCGGACGCCTATCAAACGCAAGTCGGCGAACGCGGCTTGAAATTGTCCGGCGGCGAGAAGCAGCGCGTGGCGATCGCGCGTGCGCTGCTGAAACGTCCGGCGATCCTGGTGTTCGACGAAGCCACTTCCGCGCTCGACACGCGCACGGAAAAAGTGATCCAGGCGGAACTTTCGGAGATCGCGCGCGGCCGCACCACGCTGATCGTGGCGCATCGCCTGTCGACGATAGTGACTGCCGACGAAATCCTCGTGCTGGACCACGGCCGCATCGTCGAGCGCGGCACGCACTCGCAACTGCTCGAACGCGCCGGCCGCTACGCAGCCTTGTGGACGATGCAGGCGAAAGCCCCGCGATCTGAAACAGCCGAAGCCTGACACCATCTTTTACGGATGTTTGCAACCGCAGGCACAAAGCCTGCATGGCTGAACGGACCTTGTGCAAGGATCGGTACAATGTCTGCGACGGCCTTGAAGAAAAAGGAATATCCGGGGATGAACCGCCTGAAGATCGCCCTTTCCGAACTTGAAAATTCGGATGCCGACCTGTTCCGCGCAGCGCTGGCGCGGCTCGTCAACCGGCTGTCGCATCACTGGGAATGGGCCGATCTCGCCAACGCCGATCTGGTGATCGTGGACATGGATAGCCTGTTCGGTCACATGGCGTGGCTGAAGGCGCACGGCGCCGGCAAGCAGGTCATTACCTTCGCGCGTTCCGGCACGGTGCACGGTTCCGATCTGGTGCTGCCCAAGCCGCTGGACGACGACGCGCTGGCGTCGCTGCTTGAACAGGCGGCCGAACGAATCGACTCCAGCAGTTCCTCATTGCGCGGCGCGCACGCGGCGGAGCCCCCGCCGAAGTTCCAGTCGGCCGCGATGGAACCGCAGCCCGCACCCGCGCCGCCGCGCGACGAACCGATCGACGCGATGAATCCGTCCATGACCGCGGATCTCGCACCGGCTGCGCCCGAGCCTGTCGCAATTCCAGATCCGGAACCCATCGCGGAACCGGAACCTGATCCATTCAACATCGCCGAAATCCTGCTGCATCGCGCGCCCGCCACGCCCGTGCGCGTGCAAGGCTTTGATCTGCTGATCGACCCCGAACACGCGGCGTACTACTCCGCCGAAACCGCGTTGAAGCCTTTGAAGGCGGCGCTGGAATGCGAACCAGGCGCGTTGCAGGTCTTGAGCACCAACGAACTCTCCGACGCGCGCGCCGCGCACAAGCCGCAGCCGTTGCCGCGGCTGCGCTGGTTCGCGGGGTTGGTCGCCACACCCGGCGTGCTGGCGCGCGGCTTGCGCGAGGACGAGAAATACAAGCTGACGCGCTGGCCGCAAACCGAACGCGAATTTCCTCGCCACTTCCGCATCGCTACTGCGATGATGAAGCAGGCCGCCACACCCGCGGACATCGCGCAGGCCAGCGGCGTGCCGGTGGCGGACGTGATCGATTACATCAATGCGAGCCAAGCCGCCGGCTGGCTGGCGGTCGAACGCGACGCGCCGCCGCCCGCGCAACAACCCGAAACCTCCGCACGCGCCAACGTGCTGTCGAGATTCCGCAAGCCGTTCGGGCGGTGAGGCGTTCCGCAAGCCGCACCGTGGACAAGTGCTGCTGCGTTCGCGTGCGCAGCCGAAGCGATACAACGCACCGCCTCAGCGCGCCCGCTCACACCGCAAACTCGCGCTGAGGTATTGCCCGCCCGCGAGCACCTCGAAGATGGCGTCGTCGATTTCCGCGGGCTCGCGCACCACGTGCTTGCCCGCAAAGGTGGGCTGGAACAACTTCGCGTTGCGCGGCATCGGCATGTGCGCGAAATCCGCCTTGTTCGCGCCCGACAAGGTGTAGAGCATGTACGACTCGCCCTTCTCGTCGACAACGTTGTAGAAGAAGGAACCGTACTCCGCGCCGATCAGCTTCGTCGCCAGATCGGTCATCTGCTGCACCAGCTTGTCGAACTCGCGCTCGCCGGCCAGCAGCAGCGCGGATTCGACCAGGATCTCCGCGTCCTCGCGCGCTTCGCGTTCGCGCGCGGTGGCTTCCTTCAGCGCCGCTTCTGCGCGTTTGCGCAGCGAAACGTCGCGCGCGATCTCGGACGCGCCAATGATCTTGCCGCGGGCATCTATGATCGGCGCGATGGTGAGCAGCGCGTCGAACGACGTGCCATCCTTGCGGCGGCGCACCGTCTCCCAGTTCTCCAGCGTTTCGCCCTTGCGCAACGCCTCGAGGATGCGCGGTTCTCCGGCCAAGCATTCGGGCGGCATCAGCATCGTCACCGGCTGGCCGATCGCCTCCGCCGCGGTGTAGCCGAACATCAATTCGGCGCCGCGATTCCAGCTGCGAATGACGCCGTTGAGATCCTTGCTGATGACCGCGTCGCGCGAGGAGGTGACGATGGCCGCCAGCCACGCGGCGGCGCCGGCTTCGGCGGCCCGCGGATCGTCCGGCGTGCGCGCGTAACCCGCGCCCGCTATGGCGCCTGCGGAGGGCAGCGCGGATGTTCCTTCGTTCCCGAGGTCTTCGAGTCCTTCCAACGCGCGGCGACGGTCCAGGCCGGACATTCAAACGTCTCTCACTTCGGGCCGAAAGTATGCGCCGATCAAGGGTGCGAGCCAATTCACCGTCCTCGCCGGGTGTTCGCGCTTTCCCCGCGCCGGAGCGGGAAGACAAGCACGCAGCGCCCGGCGGGCGGAAGGCAAAATCTCAGTGCGTCGACGCGCTCGCCGGTGCGTTCGTGCCCGCCGGCATCGGCCTCTGCATGCTGCTGTTCATGCCGGTCGCGCCGTGGTCTTCCTGCTCGTGCTCCTGCGCGGCATTCGCGGTGAGCTGCTGATATTCGGCCGCGCTCATTTTCGGCTGCTTCTGCAGATACGCCACCATCGTCCAGATCTTCTGGTCGTCGTGCGTCGGTCCCCACGCCGGCATGCCGGTCATCTTGATGCCGTGCTTGATGATCCAGAACGCTTCCGCGGGCTCGGGGGCGAAACGAGTCAGGTTCGGCGGCTTCGGATTCAAACCGTGGCGAATTTCTGAATCGTCCATGCCGGGGGCCAGGTGGCAGCCACTGCACATCTCCGCGTAGTGCATCGCACCTTCCTTCACCATCGCCGCGTCATTGAGATTCGACGGCGGCTGGATGTCATGGACACGCCGTTCGATCGAATAGCCGCGGGTCGCGCCCACCACGGCGCGGACGAGGAAGGAATCAGGCTGGTCGGCGGCGACGTTCCAGACGCCGCTCCAGACGAAAACCGCGCCGGCGACGATGAAGACGATGATCCACAGGATGAAGGCTCCGATGAATCGCATGGCTGTTCTCCTTCGGGCGACGGCGCAGTGTAGAACGAACTTGTCGTGGTGCGGCAATTTCAGCTTGCTCGTTTTGGCGCGATGGCGATGCGCATTGTGGGGGTCAAAACCAGACGCGCAGGCCCGCGACGAATTGCAATTCGCCGGTGTGCCCGCCTTGCGCACGTGCAAAATCGGCAGTGCGTCCGCAGCGTTGCCGCCAGACTGCACCGACATAGGGTGCGAACCCGCGCCGGATTTCATAGCGCAGGCGCAATCCGAATTCGACGTCGGACAGGCCCGAGCCGATGCCGCGCTGCGGATCGTCCTTGCCGTAGGCGTTCACCTCGAACTTCGGCTGCAGGATCAGCTGCTGGGTCAGCAATTGGTCGTACTCGAATTGTACGCGCGCGGCGGTGCGGCCATTCTGGCCGGCATATAAAGTCGCTTCGGTTTCGAACCGGTATGGCGCCAAGCCTTCAATGCCGAATGCAGCCCAAGTGCGGGTCGGCCCTTCGCCAGAATCGTGGCGCAGCCCGAGTTGCGTGCTCCAATAGGCGGCGATGGCGTGGTTCCAAAGCGCCTCGGCGCGCAGGTCTGCGAGTTTCCCGTGCGCGGATTCGCCTTCGGCCTTCAGCCAGAGCTTGTCGAAGTCCTGGCCGTACCAGAATTCGCCATCGAGAAACGCCGCATCGTTGCCGTGGTTGTCGTGCGAATATTCCAATTGATCAAGCAGCACCATGTCGGTGCTGAAGTGATCCATCATCGTCATGCCCGGCATGTCGGTATAGCGATAGCCGTCCGAATAGTCCGGACTGCGCGCATCAGGCGGTGCCTCGCTGTCCCGCATCGAGGACATGTCCATGCCATGCATCGAAGACATCGTGCCTTGCGTGCCTTGTGCGATTCCCTTCGATTGCGGCCTTTCGCCGATCATGTTGCCGAAGTGCAAAACCTGCATTTCGGTGGAGGGCGCGCGGCTCACCGACATCTGCTTGCCTTGCGTTGACGCAGGTATCGGCGCTGCGGCTTCCCGTGCAGCTTGCTGCGGCATTTGCATTCCCCGCATGTCGTCCTGTTGCGCCAAGGCCGGAAAGGCCGCGGTCAGACCGAGGCAAACCACAGCGCCGCAAAACGCTCGAACGCGAAGCGCATTACCTGTGCTCATGCCGTCACCACCTCGCGGAACATGCCCGCTTCCATGTGGTAGAGCAGATGACAGTGATAAGCCCAACGGCCGGGGTTGCCGGCGGTGACCAAATAAGTCACACGCTGCGCCGGCTGCACGTTGACGGTGTGCTTGCGCGCGATCACCTCACCGTGCCCGTTCTCCAGTTCGCTGAACATACCGTGCAGGTGGATCGGGTGATTCATCATCGTGTCGTTCACCAGCACGATGCGGAGACGCTCGTTGAACTTGAAATGGATCGGCTTGGCATCTGCGTACTTCAGGCCGTCGAATGACCAGACGAAACGCTCCATGTTGCCGGTGAGGTGCAGTTCGATTTCGCGTCCGGGCTCGCGCGAATCGGTCGGCGCCTCCACCGCGTGCAGATCGAAGTAGGTCAGCACGCGCCGGCCGTTGCCGCGCAGGCCGACGCCCGGATCGTCCAGATGGATACGCGGCATGTCCACGCGCATGTCCACACCCGGATTGCTGTATTCGGTGCGGGCGTGACGAACCCTCACATTGTCAACCGCCATGCCGCCCATGCGGTGTTGCATCGAACCCATCATGTCGGTCATCGTCAGCGTGGGCACTGCATCCATCGGCGGCACTTCGGCTTGCATGCCGGGCCGTGGTGCCAGCGTGCCGCGCGCGTAGCCGCTGCGATCGATGGATTGCGCGAAGATCGTGTAGGCGCACTCATCCGGTTCCACGATCACGTCGTAGGTCTCCGCCACCGCGATGCGGAATTCATCCACTTCCACCGGATGCACGTCCTGGCCATCGGCCGAGATCACGGTCATCTTCAAACCGGGAATGCGCACGTCGAAATAGCTGTTGGCCGAGCCATTGATGAAACGCAAGCGCACGCGTTCGCCGGGCTTGAACAGCCCCGTCCAGTTGCCCACCGGGGGAACGCCGTTCATCAAATACGTGTAAGTGAATCCGCTGACGTCGATCACGTCGCGCGGGTTCATGCGCATGCGGTTCCACATCTCCCGCGCCTGCAAGGCGCCGCGCAATCCGAGCATCGAGGTATCGCGCAGAAAATCCGGCAATGTGAGCTGGTTGAAATTGAAGTAGTCGGATTGTTTCTTGAGCATCGCGAAGATTCGTGCTGGATCGAGATCGGTCCAGTCGTTCAGCATCAACACATAATCGCGATCGGCCGGATTGCGCACGCCGTTGGCCGGTTCGATCACCAGCGGCCCGAAGGGGCCGTTCTGCTCCTGAAAGTGCGAATGCGAGTGATACCAGTAGGTGCCGCTCTGCCTCACCGGAAAGCGGTAAAGATAAGTTTCGCCCGGCGCGATGCCTGAAAAACTGATCCCCGGCACGCCGTCCATGTCCGCGGGCACGATGACGCCGTGCCAGTGGATCGAGGTCTGCACCGGCAGGCGGTTGGTGACGCGCAGCGTGACCGTGGTGCCTTCGCGCCAGCGCAGGATCGGCCCCGGCAACTGGCCGTTGATGGTGTGCGCAATGGTGGGATGGCCGGTGAAATTGGCGGGCTTCGCGCCGATTTCCAGATCAAACTCGACGCCTGAAAGCACCTGCGGCTGGCCGGGGCCGGACGCCGCCCAAAGCGGTTTTTTCCAACTCCCGAGCGCTGCGGCAGCACTGCCCAACGCCAAACCTTGCACGAAACGCCGGCGCGACAACTCTGGCGAGTCGCACGAAAAACGATTCTTCATGTGAGCTCCCTCACAGCGCGACCACGCGCTGAGGACGATCAGGACGCACGCCCGCCGCGAATTCGATTCGCGGGCAAGCGCGGGTGAGCGGCAAGCGCCGCGATCGGGAGTCAGGCGATAGGGGGTCGGAGCGGCGGCGCGGAATGCGCCATCGCTGGTTCGGAACATACCCGACGCAGCGAGACAGTGTGTGCCGGTCGCAAGCTGAAAGCGTCGAGCGGTAGAGTCGCGATGCCGCTGCATGACGAAGCGCAATGACAACCGTGCTGGCAGCAGCCGCCAGCATGGCCGTCCGGGCGCGCAGGCGCGGAATGTGATGCGTGCGATGAAAAAGCCATTCTCATGCCACCGCAATGCGAGTGCGCCGTTTTGCCCATCGTCATTGCCGATTTGGCGGCGCCAGCGCCGAGCATCGCAAGCGGATGGGCAAACAGATCGAACGCCGGCGTCGCCCACGCCAGCAGCGCCAAAATCAGGACGAGGCGAAAACCGCGGGAATGTGGATGGAGCAGATGTCGCATGCGATCAGCATAGTCTTGTGGCGGGCGTGCCACAACTCGCACCTCTGAGCGCGACACCGCACAATGCGCGCATGAATTACAAACACGCCTTCCATGCCGGAAATTTCGCCGACGTGTTCAAGCACGCCGTAGTGCTGGCTCTGCTGGACGCACTCACGGCCAAGGACAAGCCGCTCTGCTATTTCGACACGCACGCGGGTTCCGGCCGCTACCTGCTGAATGACGAGCCAGCGCACAAGACCGGCGAATGGCGTGAGGGCATCTTGCGTCTGTTCGACTTGCCGGATGCACCGCCACCGTTGCAACGCTACGTCGACGCGATGCTTGCGTTCAATCCGGATGGCGATCTGCGGATCTATCCGGGCTCGCCACTGCTGGCGGCGCACGCCCTGCGCGCGAACGATCGATTGGTCTTGTGCGAATTGCAGGACGATGAAGCAATCGCGCTGCGCGCGCTGTTCCGCAACGATCCGCGTGTACACGTGCATCAACGAGACGGTTACGCGGCATTGAAGGCATTGCTGCCGCCCGCCGAGCGCCGCGGTCTGGTGCTGATCGACCCGCCGTTCGAGCGGCAAGCCCAGGAATTTCGTGTGATGGAAGCCGCACTGGGCGAGGCGCACGCGCGCTTTCCCGGGGGCGTCCATGCGGCCTGGTACCCAATCAAGCAGCGCGCGGCGATCAAACCGTTCGAGCGCTGGCTGGCATCACGTGCGTTCAAGAACGTGCTGCTCGCGGAGCTGCTGGTGCGCGCGGACGACTCACCGCTGCGTTTGAACGGATGCGGCATGGCGATCGTCAACGCACCATGGCGGTTCGATTCAACGCTTGCGTCGATCTTGTCTGTGCTGCAACCGCTGTTGGCGCAAGGCAAAGGCGCATCGCGCCGATTGCAGAAGCTTTAGGCTCCAGCCGCCACATCAACGAGCAGTGGAGCTCGCCCCAGGTCGGATCGGCTGCGACTGCGGGGTGTTTTTCGCCATGCGCAGCACGCCGATGTAATAAAAAACGTAATAACCGATCAACAGACCGAAAAGCGCCAGCGTCAACGGGCTGTTGGGATATGGCGGAGGTTGCGAAGCTGCATGCGCGGCCTGCATCGCCGGCCACAACACGGTGAAGCGGTACGCCAGACGTGCCAGCAAGAGCACGGTGATGGCAATACCGAACCAGCTATGCGGGATGTAATGCACGCCGTCGGCGTGGCGCTCGAACCGCGTCAGCTTCAAGCCCCACCAGCCCAGCGCGAGACCGGCGGCCAATCCGCCCGCCATCGTCGCGGCCATCAACGAATTCAGGGCCGAGCTGCCAAGCAGCAGCACCCCGATCACACAGAGGATCACCACGCGCACGGTCATGCGCGTGGGCTGCACAGGCTGCCGCCCGAAGTTGCGACGGAAGCGGCGGTAATACATCAAGGCGATCAGCGCGATGATGCCCGCGGTGGAAAGCGCATGAGGCGAGAGGGTCATGGACTGGAATCCGAACCAAAGGCTGAACCATTCTAGCGACGCGGCGGCCGGGCTTCGAGTTACATTCGTCACCTTGACGCAAGCTGCGGTATAAACAAGGCGGATCGCAGGAGACGCGTCATGCGCATGCAGAATTTCGTTTTTCCGCTTCGTCATTTCATCGCACCGTTCGCTCTGGCCGCGCTGCTGGCTGCGTGCGAACCCGCGCCGCTGTACAAACCCGATGCCGCGGCCGTCACCGCCGCCCCTTCAACGGTGGCCACTGCGCCTGCGAACTACACCGGTCACGAAGTGATCTGGGGCGGCCGCATCGTCGGCGTGCACAACTTCCCCGATCACAGCGAAATCGAAGTGCTCGGTTACCCGCTGGATTCCTCGCAGCGCCCGCGCTTCGACCAACCTGCCAACGGACGTTTCATCGCGTTGATGCCGGGCTACGTCGAAAGCATGGATTATCCGCTTGGCGCGCCGATGACCCTGCTCGGCCGGATCGAAGGCACGCGCAGTGGCAAGGTCGGTGAAGCCGACTACGTGTTCCCGCTGGTAGCGGTGGAGCAATCGCACCGCTGGACGCCCGACGAAATGACCCGACCGCACGTGAGCTTCGGTGTGGGCGTGGGAGTGATCGGGATTCATTGAAGCAGGAGCAGGGATGAGGGCTTGGCAGCGAGGACGCGAATGTCGGCGACTGGGGCCGGTCTTCAGTGCTGCGACCAAAAGCGGAAAGCTTCTCGTACGCTTGAAACTACCGAAGCCAATCGGTTTTGGCGCTCTCACTGCCAATCCCTGCCCCTAGTCTTCCGTATCCGCCTCGAAAAAACTCCAGCGCACCGCCGGGAATTTCTCTTTCAATTCGCGCTCGACGCGGTTGACGGCATTGATCAAATCGTTGGCACTGCCGTTTGCGTCGCTGACCTTCATGCGCGCCTTGATCGCCAGCATGATGTCGTGCCCGAGTTGCAGCGTGATCATGTGGTAGAGCTTCGAAACTTCGGAATGGCCTTCCAGGAACTCGCGCAATTGCGCGCGCACGGCGGGTTCCGCGCTGGAGCCCACCAGCAGACTTTTTACTTCGTTCGCCACGGCGACGGCGACCACCACCAGCAATGCGCCGATCACCAGGGACCCGATCGCATCAAACAATGGATTGCCGGTGAGGAGGGTCGCGCTCACCGCGATCAGCGCGAATGACAGGCCGAGCAGCGCGGCCAAGTCTTCGCCGAAGATCACCAGCAGTTCGCTTGAACGGCTGACGCGGAACCAGCGCCACAATCTCATTCCACCGCGCGCCTTGTTGATCTCGCGCAACGCACCCCACATCGATACCGATTCCGCGGCAACACCGAACGCCAGCACCAGAATCGCGAGCCACGCCCAGCGCAGCGGCTCGGGATGTTGCAGCTTATGGATGCCCTCGTAGATCGAATACATGCCGCCGACCGAAAACAGCAGCATCGCGACGAGAAAGGACCAGAAGTACAGCGCATTGCCTTCGCCCAGCGGATGTTCTACCGAGGGCGGCCGCCGCGACTGCCGCATGCCGAGCAGCAGCAGACATTGATTGCCGCAATCGGCCAGCGAATGCACCGCTTCGGCCGCCATCGAACCGGAACCCGTGATCAACGCGGTCGCGAACTTGGTCAGGAAGATCGCGAAGTTGGCACCCAGTGCCAGCAGGATCGCACGCAGCGAATGCGGTTGTTCTGACATGCGTTTTCCTCGTGCGCCGACGCAAGTCTAACGGCGAGTCGCGGTGAATCCGATAAAATGAGTATCTCTCTGCTGGCCGTAAGGCGCGTCCGGCAGTGTCTTCTATTGTACGCACGCAATGACCAGTCCCCTCCTTCCCCTGCCGCCGCTGCCGCGCAGCGCCAATCAGCGCAAGACTTGGGCTGCACCGGCGGGTTCTTCACTTGCTCTGCTGTTGTGCGAAACCGCGCGTGCGCATGACGGCGTGGTGGTCGCGATTGCGCGCGACACGCATGGTGCGCGCACGCTGGAAGACGAGTTGTCGGTGTTTGCGGGCAACCTGCCGGTGCTGCATTTTCCGGATTGGGAAACCCTGCCCTACGATCTGTTCGGCCCGCACCCGGATATCGTTTCGCAGCGCATCGCGACGCTGTATCGACTGCCGAGTGTCAAGCGCGGCGTGCTGGTGGTGCCGGTCGCAACGCTGATGCAGCGCCTGGCGCCGCGCTCGCATATCGCCGGTTCCGGCCTATCGATCGCGCGCGGACAGCAGCTCGATCTCGCCGCCGAGCAACGCCGCCTGGAAGCCTGCGGCTATCGCAACGTGCCGCAAGTCAACGAGCCCGGTGATTTCGCTGTGCGCGGCGCGCTGATCGACATTTTCCCGATGGGCACGCGCGAGCCGTACCGCATCGAGCTGTTCGACGAAGAAATCGATTCGATCCGCAGCTTCGACCCGGAAACCCAGCGCTCGCTGCAACAGGTGGATTCATAGAGCTGCTGCCTGCACGCGAATTCCCGCTGACGGATCAAGCAACCAGGGTTTTCCGCGAGCGCCTGCGCGAGCGTTTTCCGATCGACGTGCGCCGCTGCCCGCTGTATCAGGACATGAGGGCTGGCGTGACACCCGCGGGCATCGAATATTACCTGCCGCTGTTCTTCGACCAGACCGAAACGCTGTTCGATTATCTGCACGAAGGCGCACTGTTCGTGGTCGGCGAAGGCGCGCTGGAATCTTCCGAACACTTCTGGGTGCAAGTCGGCGAGCGGTTCGATCAGCGCGCGCACGACATCGAGCGGCCGATTCTGCCGCCGATGGAGTTATATCTGTCACCGCAATCCCTGCGCGAGCACTTGAACAAGGTATTGCGCGTCGATTTGGACACGAACGATCAGGGCGCGGCGGATACCGGCACGCGCACCGCTCCCGATTTGCGCGGCGATCACCGGCACGCCACGTTCGCGCAGAAGTTGCGCGAATACCGCGATGCGAATCCTCAGCAGCGCGTGCTAATCGCCGCGGATTCGGCCGGTCGGCGCGAGACGTTGATCGAACAACTGGCCGCCTCTGAATTGCGGCCGGAAGTGGTCGCAGGCTGGCAGACATTCGTTCGACCCGAAACGGAATTCGCCATCACCATCGCTCCGCTCGAACGCGGTTTCCTTCTCGAACAACCGCGCATCGTTGTTTTCACCGAGCGCGAGCTGATCGGCGAGCGAGCGCGCAGCGAACGCCGGCGGCGCGTCAGTGAACGCGACCCCGAAGCGATCGTGCGCGATCTGTCGGAACTGGCGATCGGCGCGCCGATCGTGCACGTCGATCATGGTGTCGGCCGCTATCTCGGCCTGATCACGCTCGACGCGGGCGGCAGCCCCGGCGAGTTCCTCGCCATCGAATACGCCAAGGGCGACAAGCTCTACGTGCCGGTTGCGCAATTGTCGTTGGTCAGCCGCTATTCCGGCACCGCGCCGGAGCTGGCGCCGCTGCACTCACTGGGTGGCGACGCCTGGGAACGCGCCAAGCGCAAAGCCGCCGAGAAAGTTCGCGACGCGGCGGCGGAATTGCTGGCGATTCACGCGCAGCGCGCGGCGCGTCCGGGCGTTGCGTTGAATTACGACCGCGCAATGCTGGCGCAATTCGCTGATGGCTTTCCATTCGAGGAAACGCCCGATCAGCAAGCGGCGATCGACGCGGTGCTGGACGATCTCTCATCCCCGAAACCAATGGACCGCGTGGTCTGCGGCGATGTCGGTTTCGGCAAGACCGAGGTCGCGCTGCGCGCAGCCTTTGCCGCTGCGAGCGCCGGCAAGCAGGTTGCGCTGCTGGTGCCGACCACACTGCTGGCGCAGCAGCACTACGACAACTTCCGCGACCGGCTGGCGGATTTTCCGGTGCGTGTGGAATTGCTCTCGCGTTTCCGCACCAGGAAGGAAAGCAACGAAGCCCTGGAGAAACTCGCCGAAGGCAAGCTCGACGTGGTGATTGGCACGCACAAGCTGTTGCAGCCGGACGTGAAGTTCAAGGATCTCGGCCTGTTGATCGTGGACGAGGAACACCGTTTCGGCGTGCGCCACAAGGAACAATTGAAGAAGCTGCGCGCGGAGGTCGACCTGCTCACCCTCACCGCCACGCCGATCCCGCGCACGTTGAACATGGCAATGGCGGGTCTGCGCGATCTCTCGATCATCGCCACACCGCCGGCTCACCGCATGGCGGTCAAGACATTGGTGGCGCAGTACGATCCGGCGCTGATCCGCGAGGCTTTTCAGCGCGAGCTGACGCGCGGCGGCCAGGTGTATTTCCTGCATAACAGCGTCGACACCATCGAGCGCACCGCGCGCGAGCTGGAAAAGCTCGTCCCGGACGCGCGCATCCGCATCGCGCACGGCCAGATGCACGAACGCGAATTGGAACAGGTGATGCTGGACTTTCACCGCCAGCGTTTCAACGTGCTGGTGTGCACGACGATCATCGAATCGGGCATCGATGTGCCGACTGCGAACACGATCATCATCGATCGCGCCGACCGTTTCGGCCTGGCCCAGTTGCACCAGTTGCGGGGGCGCGTCGGGCGTTCGCATCATCGCGCCTACGCCTATCTGATCGTGCCGGATCGAAAGGCGATGACCGCGGATGCGGAAAAGCGTCTGGAAGCCTTGTCCGCGCTGGAAGAACTGGGCGCTGGTTTCACGCTGGCCACGCACGATCTGGAAATTCGCGGTGCAGGCGAACTGCTGGGCGAGGAACAGTCCGGCCAGATCGAGGAGATCGGTTTTTCGCTTTACACTGAATTGCTGGAACGCGCGGTGCGCGCGCTGAAATCCGGCAAGGTGCCGGATTTCGATTTGAGCGACGAGCGCGGCACCGAAGTCGAACTGCACCTCCCCGCGCTGATTCCGGACGATTACCTGCCGGACGTGCATGCGCGGCTCACCTTGTACAAGCGCATCGCCGGCGCGCGCGACGAATTCGCGCTGCGCGAATTGCAGGTCGAGATGATCGACCGTTTCGGCCTGTTGCCGCAGCAAGTCAAAAACCTGTTCGCGATCGCCGCGCTGAAACTGCGCGCCACCCCGATGGGCATCCGCAAGCTCGATCTCGGTCCGAACGGCGGCCGCGTGCTGTTCCGCGACATGCCGGACATCGAACCGATGACCCTCCTGCAGCTGATCCAGCAACAGCCGCGCGTTTACAAGCTCGAAGGTCAGGACAAACTGCGCGTGACGATGGAACTGCCCGGCGCGACTGAACGCCTGCGCGCCGCGAACGACCTGCTGGATGCGCTGGCGGTCAAGGGCGAAGGCGGCGCAGCGGCGCAAATCTCCTCTGTCGTCATTCCGAGGCTGTCGAAGGCGAAACCCTGAATCCAGTGACTTCTTGCGGAGCGTCCGAATATCAAAGACACCGGATTCCCGCTTTGCGGAAATGACGCTATTCTGCAACCAGAATCCCGGAACCCGCGTGCCTTTCTGAAGCATCCCGGATTCAGCATCGTTTCGGTCACGAGCAATCGCAATGATCCCCCGCTTCACCGACTACGCCGCCAACGAACGCACGTACCTCGCGTGGGTGCGCACGGCCGTGGCGATCATGGCGTTCGGGTTCTTGGTCGAACGTTTCGATCTGTTCCTCGCCTATCTCGGCCGCGACAATCCGGGCGCATCGAGCAACGTGGTGGCATCGGCGGCCGCGCCGCATCACCTGCACTCGACGCAGATCGCAGGCCTTGCGCTGATTGCGCTTGGGATAATGATCACCTTCGGCGCGACTATCCGCTTCATCCATCACCGCAAGACCATCGCACGCGATGAAACGGTCGACTACGGCACCGCGCTCGGTGACGTGATGCTGGCATTGCTGCTGATCTGCTTCGCGGCTTTCCTCGGTGTGTACGTCTACCACCAGTTGCTGACGCTGGATTGATACGCTGCACACTTCCAGTTAGGGCCAGGAAAACGTGAATGAGCGCGCCTTGCAGTGTCACCCTAGCCACCTTGAATGACGTCAACGCACTGACGCCGCTGTTCGACAGCTATCGCGTGTTCTACAAGCGCGCATCCGATCCCGTCGCTGCGCGTGAATTCCTGCGCGAGCGGCTCGCCTTGCGCGAATCGGTGATTTTCATCGCCCGAAACGAACAAGGCGAAGCACTGGGATTCACACAACTCTATCCGTGCTTCTCCTCGGTTTCCGCACGACGGCTGTGGATCCTCAACGATCTTTTCGTCGCGGAATCCATACGCGGTCGCGGCGTGGCGCGTGCGTTGATGGATGCCGCGCGCAGGCACGCGCTGCAAACCGGCGCGATCCGGCTCACCCTGCAAACCGCGCACGACAACGCACGTGCGCAGGCGCTGTACGAATCGCTGGGTTATGTGCGCAGCGAGGGGATGTTCGAGTATTCGCTGGAGCTATGATTTTTTAGACGCGTTGCGCCCGCACCGCTTTCGACATCCGCCGCTGATAGACGAACACATTGGCCGGCGGCACGTTGCGCCAGGCCGTCCCGGCGCGCCTTACTTTCAGATCCAGCTCGCGCAGCAGCGCCCGCGGCACGGGGCCGATCGGCCCGTAGGTAAATTGCACAAAGCGGCCCTGCGGCCCGAGCACCGCGAACGCGGCACGCAGGATTTCGCGTTGCACGCTGCGCGGCATGTACAGCAACCCAAGGCCGCTGACCACCGCGTCCACCCACCCCTTTTGGTCCAGCACACCACAGCGGCGAGCGATCGTCTGTGCGTCGCGCGCATCGCCTCGCTCCACGTGCACGCCGGGAAAGCGCTCGCTCAGGAATTGATGCAGGGCTTCGTTGAGCTCGATGACGAGCAGGTTGCGGGGAGCGATGCCGCGTTCCAGCAACGCGCGAGTGAACGCGCCAGTCCCCCCGCCGAATTCGATCACGCGTTGCGTCTGCGGCGGCAGTTGCTCGACCATCAGGCTCGCAAGCTGCCGGCCGGAAGGCGATACCGCCGCCGTTGCGAAGGGATTGCGCAGCCACTCGCGGAAGAATGTCAGCGCCGGATGGACGTCTGCCGCCAGATCGGCGGTGCGGCTTTGCAGATGCGAGCGGCTCATTTCGCGCGTTGTATCAAGCAGGGAGTCCATGCGCGAGACCGGCACACGCGCGCGAAAACGGGCGGCGATCGCGCCGCCCGTCGATCTCCACGGAGATCAATGGTGATAGTAGCCACCTTGGCCGCGATAGCCGTCGTGGTCATGCCAGCCGCGATCATGGTCGCGCCAGCGCCAATCGTCGCGATCGTGCCAGTGGTGGTAGTAGCCGCCGTCGTAATACCCGCCGATGTACACCGAGCCGTATGCCGGATAGGGGTCGTAATATGCGGGCGCCGGCGGCCCGTAGTAGTACGCCGGCGCCGGCGCATAGTACGTCGGATAGTAGCCGTCGTAATAGCCGACGCTGACGCCTGGGGAATAGAAACCCAGCCCGATGCTGACGTGCGTACGCGCGAACGCGGCGGGTGTCGCGATCAAGCCGGCCACGACCAGGCCGGCGGCAATCAGGCTGCGGCGGAGAATTCGGGTGTTCATGGTTACCTCCCGAAGCAGGGACGCTTCATGGACAATGTTGGGACGCAACCGATGAATATCTACTGAGCATGTTGCACCAGTTTCGTGTGCGCGCCGTTCATCTTTTCGGACGCAGCAGCCAGCAGCCGTGGATGTTCGCCCGCCGCGCGAAATCGGGCGGGATGCTGGCGCGCGTAAAATCCTCGATTTCCAAGCGATCACTAAGTTTTTCGGCATCGAGACGGAAGCGCCGCGCGTTGTTGGAGAACACGATCACGCCGTCGCGCTCCAGTCTTTCGGCGCAAGCGAGCAACAGGGCAACGTGATCGCGCTGGACGTCGAAATCGTTCGCGCGCTTGGAGTTGGAAAACGTCGGCGGATCGACGTAAATCAAACCGTAGCGATTGCGATCAGCGCGCAGGAAAGTCATCGCATCGGCTTGCGCGAGTTTGTGGCGCGTGCCGTCGAAGCCGTTCAATGCGAGATTGCGCGAGGCCCAATCAAGGTAGGTCGCGGAGAGATCCACGCTGGTGGTTTCGTCAGCGCCGCCCGCCGCCGCGTACACCGAACCCGCGCCAGTGTAGGCGAACAGGTTCAGGAACCGCTTGCCTTGTGCGAGTTCGCGCAATTTCGCGCGCACAGTGCGATGATCGAGAAACAGACCGGTATCCAGATAATCGGCGAGATTGACTTCGAAGCGCAGTCCGCCCTCTTCGACGACCAGCGTTTCGCAGCGCGTGTCGAACCGGCCGTATTTCGAACCGCCTTTCCCTCTGCGCCGCACCTTCAGTGCGATACGCCCACGCGGCACCTCCAGCGCTTCCGCAGCCGCACGCAGCAGTTCCCGCAGCCGCGTTCGCGCGGCGTTCGCATCCACTGTCGCAGGCGGCGCGTATTCCTGCACGTGCAAATGCGTTTGCGTCGACTCAACGTCGCGATAGACATCGATGGCCGCGGCGTATTCCGGCAGGTCGGCGTCGTACACGCGGAAGCAGGTGATGTTTTCGCGCGCCAGATATCTTTTCAGATGACGCAGATTCTTGGCGATGCGGTTGCGCACCATCTCCGCACCGGGCGACAGCGGTTTGCGTTCGCTCGCGGCTTGGTCGCGTGCCGCGATCTTGCAGATCAAAAGCTCGCAGGGGATCGCGCCGTTGTAAAGCGTGTAACGTTTGTCCGCGCGCAGACCGAGCGCGTGCGCGGGATCAGGCTCATTGTGTTGCGGCTGCGCAACCAGAATCGCCGCGCGCCAGCCGGAAAAATCCGCACGCATTCGATCGCCCAGCGTGCGATACAGCGCGCGCACTTCTTCGCGCTCGCCCATGCGCTCGCCATAAGGCGGATTGGTGATCAACAGGCCGTGTTCGAAACCTTGCGGCCGTTGCAGGTGCGCGACATCGTGCTTCTGCAATTGGACGAAGCCCGCCACACCTGCGCTCTGCGCGTTCCTCTTCGCGATCTCTATCATCAGCGGCGCCGAATCGCTACCGAAGTAGACGTCGCGCAACCTGCGCAAGCCTTCCTGCGCGCGCTCTTGCGCTTCATCATGCAACGTTTGCCACAGCGCGGCATCATGGCCGCGCCAGGCGAGGAATCCGAAATGCGCGCGGCGCAAACCTGCCGCGACATCCGCCGCCATCAGCGCCGCTTCGATCAACAGTGTGCCGGAACCGCACATCGGATCGAGCAGCGCGCCGCCTTGCGCATAAATTTCCGGCCAATGCGCACGCAACAACATTGCGGCGGCCAGGTTTTCCTTTAGCGGCGCTTCGCCTTGATCGCGTCGCCACCCGCGCCGGTGCATCGGCTCGCCGGAGAGATCCAGCGAAAGCGTGGCGCGATCCTTGTGCAAATGCAGATTCAAGCGGATCGCCGGGTTCCGAAGGTCGATCCGCGGGCGCGTGCCGAAGCGCTCGCGGCATTGATCGACGATCGCGTCCTTGACACGCTGGGCGGCGTAGCGGCTGTGTGCGATCGCGCTCTTCGACACGCTCGCATCGATCGCCAGCGTCACATCCTGCGCGAAGTGCCGCGCCCAGTCGATCGCAGATGCACCGGCGTACAGAGCGTCCGCATTCGGTGCGTCGAATTGGCTCACAGGCATCAATACGCGGCTGGCCAGCCGCGAATGCAGACAGGCGAGATACGCATGCCGCAATTCGCCTTCGAAATACACGCCTGCCAGCGTCTCACGTGCCGACGCGCCCAAGGCGGAGAGTTCATCGCGCAGCAGATATTCGAGGCCTTTCGGACAGGTGGCGAAGAATGTGCTCACGCGACGTGCGCAGACAGCCGCTGCAGGAACAGGCGGAACTGCTGACCGATCAACTCGACATGATTTGCCAAACGATGATCGTCCGGCAGCAGCAATGCCGAAATGCCGCGCGCGCTGGCGAATTGCGCAGCCGCGGTGACGGGACACAATTCGTCTTTGAAGCCGTGCACCAGCATCGCCGGCACGTTCGCCATGTCAAAACGCTGCGACCAGCGCGGGATCATTGTCGGCAATGCGATCAGGAAAACGCCCGCGCATGGCAGTTGCAGCGAGGCGAGTCCCGACACGAACGCACCCATGCTGGAACCGGCCAGCACCAGCGGTTGTGCGGTTTCCCGCGCCACCGCGACCAGTTTTTCCACGCGGGGTTGCACCGAGCCGGCGTGCCCGAATTTGTCCGCTTCGCGGAAATCCGGCCGCTGCGTTTGCCAGCCGATTTCTTCTGCCACCTTCGCCAAGGCGCTGACCTTGGTCGCGTCGGGACCGCTGTCGGAACCGTGGGAAAGGATGACTGTGCCAAGCATGTCGAATTCCGCATTCATGATTCGACAATGTTAGCAAGCTTCATGCGACACTCCGCGCATGTCGCACCCGGCGCTTCACGACTGGCCTCTGCCTTATTCGCAGCATCTGCGCGAGCGGGCGCTTGCCGATATCGATCTGGTCGTGATCCATTGTACGGAGCTGCCCGATCTGACGATGGCGCGCGAATACGGCGAGCGCGTGCTGCACGACGACGACACCGGCAACAGCGGGCACTTTTATTTAGACCGCGACGGCACGTTGCATCGTTTCGTTCCGGAAACGCGCATCGCGCATCACACGCGTGGTTACAACGAGCGATCGATCGGCATTGAATTGGTGAACACGGGGCGCTACCCCGACTGGTTCGATGCGCGCAAACAGGTCATGACCGAGCCGTATCCGCGCGCGCAGATCCATGCGTTGCTTTCGTTGCTTGCAAGGCTGCGAAAGGAGTGTCCGAATCTGAGCTGGATCGCCGGCCACGAAGATCTCGATACTGGCAAGGTACCTGCCAGCGACGATCCCTCGCAAAGCGTGTTCCGCAAGCGCGATCCGGGGCCGATGTTTCCGTGGAATGAAGTGCAGCGCGAATGCGGGTTGCAACGGCTATCCACCAACACGTAAGCTCAACCAGATCGTCATTACGGGCGTGCGAGGCACGGTATCTGGAATCTGCTTTTCAGTGCTCTCAGAGAGCAGATTGCAAAGCCCATCCATGGACTTTGCCCTTCGGGCCAACCTTCGATCGTGCAGTCTTTCCAGACGAATTTTGTCCGGATCGCCGCTGGCGCGGCGTCCGGGATGACGAAGGAATTGGCAACGCGGATATACTCGCGCGTTTTCATCAAGATCGAAATCCATGCTCAATCCCCGCGTCGCCGAGCTAATCGAGCTGCTGAAACTGGAGCGGCTGGAAGACAATCTGTTTCGCGGCGCCAGCCGCGACATCGGCACCCGTTACGTGTTCGGCGGACAGGTCCTCGGTCAGGCACTCTCCGCTGCGCAGCAGACGGTCGATCCCGCGCGCGCGGCGCATTCACTGCACGGGTATTTTCTGCGCGCTGGCAACATCGATGCGCCGATCGTTTATTCGGTGGAACGCGCGCGTGATGGTTCCAGTTTCTCCTCGCGACGCGTGGTGGCGATCCAGCACGGCCAGCCGATCCTCAATTGCGCGGTATCGTTCCAGATCGATGAGTCCGGCATGGAGCATCAATCCACCATGCCGGACGTGCCGAAACCTGAAGACCTGGCGCCACTGCAACCGCTGCCTCCCGACGAGTTGGCCAAACTTCCGGTGAAGTTGCAGCGCTGGCTGGGCCTGGACGGGCCATTCGAGTTCCGCTACGTCTGGCCACGCGACGAACTGCATCCGGCCAAGCGTCCTGCATATCAACACATCTGGTTTCGCCTGGTCGATCGCATCGGGGATGGCCAATCGCTGCAGCGCGCGCTGCTCGCGTACGCTTCGGATTTCCATTTCATCGGCACCGCGCTGCTGCCGCACGGCGTGTCGTATCTCACGCCCAATTTGCAGATGGCCAGCTTGGATCACGCGTTGTGGTTCCATCGGCCGTTCCGCGTGGACGAATGGCTGCTGTATTCGTGTGACTCGCCCACCGCGCAAGGCGCACGCGGCCTGGTGCGCGGGCAAATCTTCAACCGCGAAGGCGTACTGGTGGCATCCACCGCGCAGGAGGGGTTGATCCGTTTGAGAACGCCACGCTAACGGACCTATTTCGCGGCACATCGTAAAATCCCGTCATGCGCCAGATCTACACCTCGCCCCGCCAGCAAAACATCGAGCGCGTGGTGGCGCTGATGGCCGAGCACGGCATCGCCACCACGGTGACCAACAAGCGTGTATACGTGCGGCCGAGTTATTCGCGCTTCTCCTATAGTCAGGCCAACGACAGCGAGGACTGGCCGAAGGTCTGGATCAACCGCGCGGAGGACCAGACCCGCGCGCGGCAGATTCTGCGCGAAATCGGCATCGAACCGGCCACGCGCTATGTCGATGCGCTGGCGGTGGCACGCGATCCCTCCATCCCCGACCCGGAGCGTCATCGCCGCGCGGCGACGCGCGTGCGCATGGCGGTGATGGCCGCCGTTGGCGCGGCATTCCTCTTGCTTGTATTGAAGATGCTCGCCGTATTTTGAGCCGGCATTTTTGAAAAATGCGGCCATGGATAGCCGCCTTGCTCGGTAGCCTGGATGCTGGTGGCGATTTCAGCCCGGAACACGAATTGAGGTCCGCGAACACGGACATTCGCTAAACCATGGCCCTTCGCTCAGAACGCGTACGCCTGTTCCAGACCCTGCCTCACGCCTGCGGCTATTTCCACGCGCGCACCGCGCAGAATCTAGTGCTCGATCCGTCCGCGCCGGAACTGGCGCGGCTGTATTCGCTGGCGCTGGGCCGCGGCTTCCGCCGCGCCGGCGGGCACGTGTATCACCCGCACTGCCCGCGCTGTCACGCCTGCGAGCCCTGTCGCATCGATGTCGCCGCGTTCAAACCGGATCGTAGCCAGCTGCGCTGCCTGCGCCGCAATGCCGATCTCGAAGTGAGCGAGCATCCGCCCGCATTGACCGAAGAGCGCCATGAGTTGTACGCGCGCTATCTGCGCGCGCGGCATCCGGGCGGCGGCATGGACGAAGCCAGCGGCGAGGATTTCACGCACTTTCTCGCGGCGCCGTGGAGCCCGACGGTGTTCCTGGAATTCCGTCTGCGCGGAAAATTGCTGGCACTGGCGGTCACCGACGTCTGCACGACCGGCGTGTCGGCGGTGTACACGTTCTACGATCCCTCGCATGCCGCGCGCAGCCTCGGCACTTACGCCATCCTCAGCCAGATCGAACTCGCGCGCGCCCGCGGCTTGCCGCATCTGTATCTGGGCTACTGGATCGCCAATCATCCCAAGATGGGCTACAAGTCGCGTTTCGACGCCCTGGAAGTGTTGACTGCCGACGGCTGGTCGAAGCTCGCACGTTTGCGCGATGCGAAGTAACGCATCGCGCGGAGACGGGGGATGTCGACTGCAAGATGCTCCTTCGACGGATGCTTGCGAAAGCACGCAAGCGGATGTCGTCTTCACCGACGTGTTCGTGCGCGGGCCAAAAGGCCGACGCGCTATCTCCGCGCAGAAGACGCCGCAGAAATCAGCTAGATGAAACCGAACTCGTGATCGCCGTGCAGCGACATCACGAGTTTGACCATGGCGTGCGGCACCATCAATTCTATGTGGATGGCAGAGCCGTCCTTCTTCCTGCCGGGGATGTTCATCTGGAACAGGCTGCCGGATGCATCCACGTCGGTACAAACCAGCCGCGGGCCACCCTCGCCGTCGACGAAATACGGCTTGACCACCTCGCCCAAGGCTTCCGCCGCCTGCGGGAATAGGAACACCGCGTAAAGCTTGACATCGCTCATTGCGCGCTTCCGGCATGGAAAGCACGAATTGTAACGGTGCGCGCCGCTCGGCCCGCTTGTCAATTTGATATCATAATGATATCTTGATTCTAAACTGACCCGGAGCGTTCCATGAACGAAACCCGTGCCACCTCGATCGCCGGCATTCCGACCGCCGGGGTTTTCATCGTGCTGCTTCTCGCCTGCGTGGCGCTGTTCCTGGGCGCACAGGCCAGCGGCCATCCCGGCCTCGTGCCAGTCGCCATCGCCGGTTTCGCGCTGCTGGTGTTTCTCTCGAAGGGCTTTTTCCAGGTGCAGCCGAACCAAGGCATGGTGATGCAGTTGTTCGGCCGCTATGCCGGCACTGCCCGCGAGACCGGGCTGCGCTGGACCAACCCGTTTTACGCCAAACGTCCGGTGAGCCTGCGCGTGCGCAATTTCGAATCGAGCAAGCTGAAGGTCAACGATTCGGACGGCAATCCGATCGAGATCGCCGCGGTAATCGTGTGGCAGGTCGTCGACACCGCCGAGGCCGTGTTCCAGGTGGACGATTACGAGAACTATGTGCACATACAGAGCGAATCGGCACTGCGGCAGATGGCGCAGAGTTATCCCTATGATTCGCACGACGATGCAAAACCGAGTCTGCGCAGCCACGGCGACGAGATCACCACACACTTGCGCGACGAGATCCAGGATCGCCTCGGCAAGGCGGGCGTGAAAGTGATCGAAGCGCGCATCAGCCATCTCGCCTATGCGCAGGAAATCGCGCAGGCGATGCTGCAACGCCAGCAGGCCGGCGCGATCATCGCCGCGCGCACCAAGATCGTGGAAGGCGCCGTCAGCATGGTCGGGATGGCGCTGGAGCAATTGAGCCAGCGTGGCGTGCTGCAACTGGACGAAGAGCGCAAGGCGGCGATGGTGTCGAATCTGCTGGTGGTGCTGTGCAGCGAGCGCGGCACGCAGCCTGTGCTCAACACGGGCACCTTGTATCAGTGATGCGATGGCAAGGCAGATGACTTTCGTGATTGACGTAGTGGCATTGGCGGCCGTGATTGTCGGCGTGGATTTCGCGTTCTTCAGGGAGCGGTTTTAGGAACGGCTGATCGCCAACGTCTGCATCGTCTGGTATTCGAAGCTCTTCACTGGCTCTTCTTCAGGTACTCATCCTGATCCTTTTCAATTCCGATCGGATCGACTCTTGGCACCGCCGGACAAGAAATCCTATCCGCTGCGCATCAATCCGCAGGTACTGGACGCGATGCAGCGCTGGGCCAACGACGAATTGCGCAGCCTGAACGCGCAGATCGAATACATCCTGCGGGACGCACTCCGCAAGGCGGGGCGGGTCAAGTCCGAAGCCACGCGCCGCAAGGATTGATCACATTTTTATCGAATTCTGATGTTGCGCATTTATCCTGCAACTCTCGCAACGAGGAGCCACGCGATGAACAAGCACTTTCCCGCTCTCGCGCTGACTGGTCTCGCCGCGCTCGTGGTGAGCGCGCACGCACAAACCAGCGGAAACAAGACCACGACGCCGACGATCACGCCGCCGCCATCGATTAATGCGCTCAGCGCCCAAGCGTCGGCAGAGTTGATCGAATCCTGCAACAACAAGATGCAGTCGCTGCTGGCCGCCTTGGACAAGGGCGACTACACCGGCGCGGAAATGGATTTCGACGACACCATGAAGGCTGGTCTCACGCGCGACCAGTTGCAGCAGGCCTGGCAATCGTTGCCGGCGAAGTTCGGCCAGCCGCTCTCGCGCGGCGCGGCGCACAACAGCACCAGCGACAACTACATCGTGATCACCGTGCCGATGCAATATCAGAGCGGCAATCTCGCCGCGCAGATCGCCTGCGGTGCGAACGGCAAGATCGCCGGCTTCCACGTGATGACGATTCCGGCAGCGGTGCCGGCTTCCACCGCAGGCGGATGACCGCATGGCAATTGCCGCACCGCCATCCCGCCGTGCGGACGGAACGCAGCGCCGCGCACTGATCGAGCGAGCGCACGCGCTGGGCGTGCCGCGCGACTACGCGCGCGCGCATCGGCTGCGATTGCAGCGCGAACCCGCCCGATTGACCAGCATCGGCTTGGACATCCACGGCCGCGAGCAGTGGCTCACACCTTCCGCCGCGCGCGCGTTCGCTGCCATGCGCGGCGCGGCGCTGCACGATGATGTCGACCTGCAAGTCGTCTCGGCATTCCGCTCGATCGAATACCAGCTCGGGATCCTGGAACGCAAACTGGCGCGTGGTTTGCCGATGGACGAAATCCTGCGCGTCAGCGCCGCGCCCGGCTACAGCGAACACCACTCCGGCCGCGCGCTCGATCTCACCACGCCCGGATTCGCGCCGCTGGAGGAGGAATTCGAACGCTCGCCCGCGTTCGCTTGGCTCTCGCGCAACGCCGCGCGATTCGGCTTCGCGCTTTCGTATCCGCGCGAAAACCCGCACGGAATCGCGTATGAGCCATGGCATTGGGTGAGCCGGCGCGCTTGGGCGATGCCTTGATTACGCGCGCCGGAAGTGCGCGCGAACAGCGAAACCGGCCCCCAGCTCAGCGAATGGCGAGCGCCATGGATGGATGCTCGCCGGCTCCGTTCAATCTTGCGACCGTTTTACAGGCTCGCCGCTCCTCTTATTCGGTGCGTTCGCCGCTTCGACAATCTTCCACAGGTAGAAACTGGCGAGCGTGCGATACGGCGCCCAGATTTCGCCGAATTCCTGCAACTCGAGCGGTTTGGGCATTTCCTTCATGCGGTGCACGATCTGCGCGCCCTTGCGGATGCCGAGATCGTGCACGGGCAGCACGTCGGGACGACCGAGACGGAACATCAGCAGCATCTCCACCGTCCAGCGGCCAATCCCGCGCACCTGGATCAGATGGTCGATCAGTTCCTGATCACCCATGCGCGCCAGTTGCGCGGGCTTCGGCACGATGCCGGCGCGCGCCTTCGCGGCCAGGTCGCGCAACGCCGCGATCTTGTTGCGCGACACGCCGGCCGCACGCAGCGCCTCATCGCTTGCACCTTCGATCCCCGCGACCGTGATCTTCCTGCCGCGCGGCATCAGTTTCTCGACCCGTCCGACGATCTTCGCAGCGGCCTTGCCAGAGAGTTGCTGATACAGGATCGCGCGTGCCAGCGCGTCCACAGGATCGAAGCGCGCGTTGAAGTCACGCTCGAGCGGGCCGATCTTCTTCATCCACGCGGCAAGTTTCTTGTCGCGCTTGCGAAGATGTGCCAGCGCCAGTTCGTGATCGAACCCGCGTGGAATGGAAGTCATCGCCATTTCATTTTTCTCGATGCAAGCCGATACCCAGCGCGATCCAGCCGGCGACGAAAGCCGCTCCACCCAAGGGCGTGATCGCGCCCACCCAATGTGGCGCGTTCAACGCGAGCGCATAGAGGCTGCCGCAGAACAACAACAAGCCCAACGCGAACAGCAGTGCGGCGATGTCTGCCACCCGTCCGCGTATCCTCGCCGCAAAGCCGAACGCCAGCGTGTGCCAGAAGTGGTATTGCATCGCGGTGCGCCAGATTTCCATTTGCGCCGGGGACAACGCGCCGCGCAGCGCGTGTGCGCCGAAAGCGCCGAGCAGCACGGCGCTCGCACCGAAGATCGCGAGCAACACGCCGGCCCAACGGAAACGCCGATGCGCGGAATTCGCCGTCATGCAAGTCGCCGCCGCGCGCCGCGCCTTCGCATGCGCCAGCCGCCGTAGATCAGCGCGACCAGCGTCAGCGCAATCGGCATCAGCAGGATGTCGATGAACTTCAGACGCGCGCCGAGGGTCTCGATGTCGGCGTCAAGTTGCCGTTGCACCTCGCGCAGCTCGCCGCGGATTTGCAGCTTGCGGCGCATGAATTGCTCCACCGCGCTCCTCTGCGACGCGTCCGCATTCGCGCCGCCGTGAGTCTGCAAGACGGACAATCGCGCCTCGGTGTCGGCCAGCTCGACCAGCAATTCGTTCTGTTTGGCCTTGAACTTCTCGTCTGCCGCGCGGCGCAGGTTGTCTACCGTGGTGAAGGGCCGATCCGCAACCGCGCGTCCGCGGATGGCGATCAGATCCGAAGGGCCGGCCAGATCGTCCACCGCGTTGAGAAAGAAATCACCGTTGTTGGCGAAGGCGTTGGTAATCGTCTGCCCGAACGAGGACGTCACCTGCACCCACAATCGATCCGAAAGCAGATCGGTGTCGGCAACCAGCAGCATCTGGCATTGCGTTTGCGCGCGCGCGAGATGACCCGCGTCCGCGCGTTGCGGAAATGCGGACGCGAAGCGTCCGCTGACGCGCGCGGCGATGGCGTAATGCTCGCCGGTCGGCGCGTAGCCGGTGTAGAGCGAAGCCGGATTCACCGCATCGCGCACGCGCTGCGCCGACACCGTCATCGCGCCGGCCGAACTCTGGATCAACGGAATCAGTTTCGTCTGTGATCCGCTCGCAAGTTCGAAATGTCCGGCGCTGGATACGTTGATTGTGTTGAGCGCGGCAGTGACCGGATCATCGCGGTTCAAATCGCCGCCGGAAAAACCCAGCACCGCCGGATGCCGCACCGGCGCGGCATCCGGGGTCGGCTGAATCGTGAGCGCGCGGTCGCGATCCAGCACCACCTGGTCGGGAGCGAACAGCACGCCCCAAGCTCTGAACAGCCGCGGCAGATCGGATTCGCGGCCGGCGTCAATTTCAGAATCGGGGTCGACGAACGCGACCAGCTTGCCGCCATGCAACACGTATTGATCGATTGCATACGCCGCATCGTCCGGCAGATCCCGCGGGCCAATCAGAACCAGTACGCGCGTGCGCGCATCGATCGATTTCAGATCCCGCACTTGCAACAGATGCACTTCAAACAACTGCCGTAACTGCTGCAATGCGGTCCATGGCGGCTGCGGCTGCCGCGTCAGTGGATCGACGCCGCCGGCGATCGGCAGCGTGCTGAGGATGTCCACACGCGGTTTGCTGGTCTGACTCAAATCCAGCACCAGCTTGGCGAGGTCGTATTCCAGGAACGGTTCGCGATCCGGCAAAAAGAACGGGATCGACGCACTGCGGCCGTCGACGAGGTTGCGCGCGGCCAGGCCGAAGAACAATTTTTCATCGCCGTTGTTGCCGGGCATGGGAGTGAGGCCGGCGGCGGAAGCGCGATCCTCGTCTTCGGAATACGGCTGTGGATCGATCACCTGCAAATCGATCTTGCCGTGCGAACGGCGCACGATTTCCTCCAGCATGTCGCCGAGGCGTTGACGGTATGCGCGCAACTGCGGCAGTTCGCGGCTGAGACGATCGGAAAAATACAGCGTCAACTGCACCGGCTGGCGCAGCGTCGAAACGATGTGCACCGTGCCGGGCGAGAGCGTGTACAGCTTGTCGGCCGTGAGATCGACGCGTGCACCGCGCAACCCGGCGGAACTGACCAGCACCAGCAGCACGTACAACGCCGCCAACAGCGTCAGCGCGGCGGACGAATTCAGACGCGGACGTTTTCCCCAATACATCAAAACGCCTCGACAATCTGATCGGCTTGCGCCCTGAGCGGCACCCGGTTGCTTTCACACCCCCAATCGATCTCTTGCCTGCAAGGGATCGATTGCCCCCTTGACTCAAGCGGGCTGAAGATCGAGAGTCCCTGCGGCGTTCTCATTTTCAGACTCCCCGCTTGGTATCCAGCACGATCACGCACGCGGCGAGCCACACCGCGATCGTCAGGATGAAGTAAACGAAATCGCGCAAATCGAGCACGCCGCGCGAGATCGCGTTGAAGTGCGCATACAGACTCAAATCCGCCAGCGCATCGGCGAGCGCCGGCCAGCCCAACGCGTGCAGCGGTCCTTGCACCAGCGGATAGCCCGCCATCAACAGCAGAAAACAGATCGCGACGGCGAGGATGAAGGCGATCACCTGGCTGCGCGTGCACGCGGAGACGCATTCGCCGATCGCGAGGAATGCGCCGGCTAGTAGAAAGCTGCCGATGTAACCGGCGAGGATCACGCCGTTGTCGGGATCGCCGAGATAGTCTACGGTAAGCCACATCGGAAACGTCAGCGCCAGCGCCATGCCGACGCAGATCCACGCCGCGCAGAATTTGGCGAGCACCGCCTGCCACGGCCGGATCGGCAAGGTCAGCAGCAATTCCAGCGTGCCGCTGCGGCGCTCTTCCGCCCACAAGCGCATCGCCAGCGCCGGTACCAACACCAGATACAGCCACGGATGGAACTGGAAGAACGGTTGCAGGTCGGCTTGGCCGCGCTCGAAGAAACCGCCGAGATAGAAAGTGAGCGCGCCGGCCAGCAGCAGGAAAATCACGGTGAACAGCCACGCGACCGGTGTGATCAGATAGCCACGCAATTCGCGCAGCAGCACGCCGGCGAACGCGCTGCCGAGCAGGCGCCTGCCTCGGAAAACATTTTCTTCTGCGCAGCGATCGATCATGCGGCACGCGCCATCGCGGCGTCATCGGTAATGCGGCGAAACACTTCGTCCAGGCGGCCGCGTTCCAGTTGCAATTCGTCCACGCTCACACCCTGCGCTTCAAGCAGACGCTGCACTTCTCCCAGGATCCGTTTGCCTGCGCGCGGAAACACCGTGACGCGGCCGTCGGCCGGATCCACTTCCACGCTGTCCACATCCGGCAGTCGCGCCAGCAATTCGCGCAGCAGCGCATTGGCCGGCGCGTGGAAACTCACCGCTCCATGATGGCGCGACTGCATTTCCAGTTCCGCCGGCGTGCCCTGCACGCGCAACCGACCGTTGGCCAGAATGGCTACGCGATTGCACACCGTGCGCACTTCGTTCAAGGCATGCGTGCAGAGGATGATCGCGCGGTCTCGTGCCATTTCGCGGATCAGCGCGTGCACTTCGCGCTGCTGGTTGGGATCCAGGCCGTCGGTCGGTTCATCAAGAATTAACGCCGGCGGATCGTGCAGCAGCGCCTGCGCAAGACAAACGCGTCGGCGGAACCCCTTCGACAAGGTATCGATCGACTGCTCCAACACCGACTGCAATTGCAGCAGCGCGATCATCTCGTCCAGCCGGCGGTTGCGCGCGATGCCGGTCAAGCCGCGCACACGCGCGACAAACTGCAGGAACTCGCGCACGTTCATCTCGCCATAACTGGGCGCGCCTTCCGGCAGATAACCCAGCGCACGTCGTGCCGAAAGCGGATCGCGCACCACATCGTGCCCGCACACGCGCGCACGGCCGGAACTCGGCAACAGAAATCCCGCGATCATGCGCATGGACGTGGATTTGCCCGCGCCGTTGGGCCCTAGCAGCCCCAGCACCTGTCCTGCCGCCACGCGTAGATTCAAGTCGGCCACCGCCTGCAACGCGCCGTAGCGCTTGCTCAAGGCTTCCGTTTCGATCATGCGAGGATTGTAATGCCCGGGAGCGTTCGCGTAAGCGCAAACGAAAAGCCCGCCAATGCGGCGGGCTTTTCGTTTCGCGCAAGACATCAGCCGTGCTTGCGTTTGGGCACCGGTTTCTTGACTGCGGGTTTATTGTTTGCGGCGGCGTTCTGCGCGGGCGCCGCGACGGCGGTTTGCCATGCGGCGGGATTCAGCGGCTGCAACGGCCCGACCTTGCCGGATGCCTGCTCCGGCGTCTGCGGCGGCACATCGCCCTGCAGCGGCAGGAACACGCGGAACTGCTGCTGGTCGTACGCGACGTTTGGCAGCGAGACCAGTTCATCGTAGTAACGATGCGTGGTGTCATCGAAGGTGTAGCCGTGCGTAAGGCTGTATGCCTTCAGCGCCAGGCGCATCAGCGGAATGCCCGCAGGCGTGCCCTGCCAATCGCTTTCCAGCGCGGGGCCGCCAGGCAGCATCGCCGCGCGCACAGTTCCGTCCACCACCAGGTTACCCTTGGAATCGACGCTGCCCGGTGTCATCGCGGGCGCCGCACCGGCGGAACTGCCGCTGGCCGGCGCGGAGCTTGAGCCGGATGCCGGCGTGCTGCCCGGTGCGTTTTCCGCCTGCGCGGTGAGCCTGGTGAGATCCTGCGTCTGCCCGTTGACGTTGAGGCTGGTTGCATCGATCGGCACCGCCACGTCGAAGGTGTAGTTCTCGTCGCCGTAATCGGTGGTCAGCGTGATGCGCGGGCCGTTCTGATGCACGTTCAGTTTCTTCAGTGCCGCGTCGATCGCCTGCATCGCCTTGGCGGTGGCGGCGTCCACGTCGTCCAGCGTGCGCGGTGCCTGCGTGGAAACGAACAGGATCGGCTGCGCCTGTGTCTGCACGATGCGCATCGGCGTCTTGGTGTAATCGACGTTCGGAATCGACGCCAGCGTGTTCTGCAGGTCGTTCAAGCTGTAATTGATCAACGTGTCGGGATCGCCCCGCAGGAACAGGCGCGAGTAGCGGTCGATCAGGTTCCAGCCGTAATCGACGTCATAGGTCCACGTGACCTTGGTGAGACGCTGGTTGTTCTGTGGTTCGAGCGTTAGCGTGAACTGCTTGTTGTGGCCGCGCCAGGTGCCATCCATGTCCCACACGATCTCGCCCTTGCCGGTGGGATCGAGATTGCCGGACTTGTTGGTGAGTGTGGCATGGCCGACCTTGTCGTCGCCGCTCCAGCTCACCTTGGCACCCGGGCCATACGGTGCGCCGGACACGGTGATCTGCACGCGCGGATCCTCGGCCTTCAGTACCGGTCCGGAGTAATCCTGGAAGCGGCGGAAGTTGTTGAGCAGGTCGTAGGTCTGGTGCGGATCGTGGCTGATCGACAGCGAGCGCTGGATGCTGCCGTGCGAAGGCATCAGCAAGCCCACGACGATGGCCGCGATGAACACCAGGATGATGGCCACGATGAATTCGAGCACTCGCGTCATGCAGATCTCCGCGTTTTCTGCTTGTCGTCATTGCGGGAGCGCCACGTGCGCTTGGACCCGCTGCCGCGCACCGCGCGCGGCCGAAACGCGGATGGTAGCGGCTCCCGGGCTGCGGCGCTATCGTCATGAGAGCTTGGGTCCTCCAGACGCCTCGGTGCTATCAGCGTCCCAATCCCCACACCCCCATCAAATCCTGCTCGTCAGGTTTGATCGCCCCTGGGTCAAGGGGATCCAGCTCGCGCGCGGAATTGACTTGGGGTGCACGTTTTCGGCGCGAAAGTCGCGGCGCGACCCGTCGCCGCAAAGTCCGTTCCGCTTCACCCGCCGATGAGCCGCGTCTGCCGCTGGCCAAACCCGTGCGCGTGATTCCGCGCGGGCGCTTGTCGCAAATACGCCGCGAAGCAGCGGATTGCCGCGCGCGCCCGCGGTGGCGCAACGCCACTCAGGCCATCTTGGGGGATGTCCGCAACGCGCAAAGGAAGACATCGAAGAGCGGTCGTTCATCGGCTGGCAGAATCAATCGACAGGCGATTTGCGAAAAGTGGCCGCGGCGGCAAAGCACGAAAATTATCGTCGTCCCTGCCGCCCATCCATCCGCCGTTGCGGGCGACGCAGGCATCGTATACAGGCGCCAGCTGCTACAATGCGCATAACCCGACGGCATAGCTGATGCCATGCTCGCCATCGATTTTCCCGGCCGCCGCAAACTGATCGAATCGCTGGATGCGGCAGTGACGCAACCCGACACCGCGCAGGTGACGCGCGCTTTACGCGACGCGCTCTGCCGCATGATCCGCGCGACCGATGTCGAACTGCCTGCGTGCGTTTTTGAATGCTGTGCGGATCACTACGCGCGCCGCGAGCTGTACCACAGCGACGAGCACGGCTACTGCGTAGTGGCCATGACCTGGAGCCCGGGCCAAGGCACGCCGATCCACGATCACCACGGCATGTGGTGCGTGGAAGGCGTGTGGCGCGGCGAACTGGAAGTGGTGCAGTACGAACTGCTGGAACACGACGAGCGTCGCTACCGCTTCCGTCCTGCCGGCGCGATCCAGGCCGGGCCGGGTTCCGCCGGCAGTCTCATCCCGCCGCACGAATACCACACCATCCGCAATCCCAGCGATGCCGATGTCACTGTGAGCTTGCACGTCTATCAGGATCGCATGACCTGCTGCTCGGTCTTTGAACCGCTCGGCGACGAGTGGTATGCGCGCGGTGAACGTGAGTTGCCGCAGGACAACACGAACTGATCGATCACGTGCGCAGGCGGATGCTTCACCGCCGGACGAATGATCATGCCGAAGGTGGGACTCGAACCCACACGCTTTTAAGGGCGGCGGATTTTGAGTCCGCTGCGTCTACCAATTCCGCCACTTCGGCGCAGCCGCGCAGTATGCTCGATTGCGCCGCTGATGCCAAGCGCGACAGACGCATGCCGCGACCGTCGGACGGACGCGGCGCCCTCGATCAGATCGCCGTCATTGCTGAGCAGGTGACGCCTGCGCGCAATTGACGAATTCGGCGCGGCTCAATTTTCCGTCGCCGTTGGCATCGCAACCGGCAAAGCGCTGACCGGAATCGCCGTTCACCATGAACTCGCTCTCGTCGACATAACCGTCGTGGTTGGTGTCGAGACGGTCGAAAGTGCGGTTGGCGTCGCGTGGGCTCATGCCCCATTGCAAGCCATTACCCATGTTGCCCGGTTTGCTGGCCTGCGGATTTGCCGGTTGCAGATTCGGATTCTGCGCGGCTGGCACGTTCTGCTGGGTGCCTTGATCCTGCTGCGCCTGGCCGCAGGTCGCGCACAGCGCCAGCGCCGCGCCAGCGAAGACGATCGTGATGGTTCTCATATGAGCTCCTGCTCCGTGGAGTAGATGCGCCGGTTTTTCCTCGACCCGTGCGCCGCGTTTCATGTTGCGCGAACGACTGTAAAATTTTCGCCAACGAAATGGCACAGCCCCGTCACAACTCGCGCACGACGCGGAAGCCCACGCGTCCGCTGCGCGCATCAGCGGGTGCCGCCTGGCGGAAAGCCGAACGGTCTTGATCGGGGGCGCTGCCCCAGGAGCCGCCACGGATCACGCGCATGACGCAACCTGGATTCACCCACGCGCTGCCGTCGCGCGGCGCGCGCGTGTAATTGTCGTGCCAGCAATCCTCCACCCACTCGGAAACGTTGCCGTCGATGTCGTATAAACCGAACGGATTGGGCGCGAAACTCATCACCGGCGCGGGTCCCCACCAGCCGTCGTCGTAGTCGTTGAACGCGTTCGACCAACTGCGGTGCGAAGGGGACCGGTCGCCACTGCCGGTGAGATTCTCGACCAGTTTTTTCGGCGTGCCTTCGCCCCACCAGTAAGGCGTTGTGGTGCCGCCGCGCTCGGCGTATTCGAATTCCGCTTCGGTGGGCAATCGATAATGCTTGCCGGTGCGTTGCGACAGCCACTCTGCGTAGGCGCGCGCGTCATTCCATGACACATTCACCACCGGATCGTCCTCGCGCGCGCGCCTGCCGGCATAGTCGTCGCGCCAATCCGCATTGCTCTGAATCTGCATGCGGCCGCTGGCCTCGTCGTACACCGATGCGCCGCCCAGCCTGTCGGCATCGGGCGTGTAACCGGAAGCGCGCACGAATTCGCGGAATTGCGCAACGGTGACCTCGCTGCGGCCCATCGCGAAACCATGCGCGATGTCGATTTCGTGCTGCGGTTGTTCCGCGCTGTAATGCCCGCGCTCGTTGCCGGGGGCGCCCATCTGGAAATGGCCAAGCGGGATCACCACCATCGCCGGCGCGTTGCCGACGATGTCCAGATAAGGATCCGAAATCACCTGTCCCGGACGATAGCTGGAATAGGCGCGCGCATCCTGCACGTGCTTGAGGAACGCCTGCACTTGCACGCTGTCGCCCAATGCCTGCGCCTGCTGCGCCAGTTTTTCCGCGAGTTGCAGGTTGCCCGCATCCAGCGCTGATTGCGCCTGGGAGAGCAGACTCGCGCCGCGTTGACTGCGCATCGCTAGAATGCGCGAGCGCGTGTCCGACAAAGCCGCCGAAGAAGGCAGGATCCTCGCTGCATCGGCCAGCGCCGCATCGGCATTGGCGTCGTCGTTCTGTGCCGCTGCGCTCAGCGCACGATCAAGCGCCGCGTGCTGCACCTGTTCAAGTCCCTGCCGCGCGACCGCGTTTTCGGGATCGAGCGTCAGCACCTCGCGATAGATCGCCAGAGCGTTGTCCTCGCCGGCGCCTTCCATGCGACCGGCCTGCATCGCCGCCGCGGCCTGCTCCAGCAACGGGCGCACGCGATCGGCCGCCTCGATGCGCGCAGTGAGGTTCCGTGCATCGTCATCCGCATCGGGCAATTTCTTCAGCGCGGCAAGATCGATGCGAGCACTGTCGATGTCATTGGTCGCCAGCGCCTGCTGCGCATCAGCGAACAAGCGCGCATGCAGATTCGACAACGCCGCGCGCACGTGGGTGTCTTCGGGAGCCAGCTCAGCCGCCTGCAGCACCAACGCGATCGCAGTGTCACCGCCTTCCCCGGTGAGCTTGCCCTGCACTGCGGCTTCGTCCGCTTTCGTCAGCAGCGCGCCGATTCTTTCATTGCCGTCGCGCGCAGCCAGCACGCGTCCGCGCGCACGCGCTGCGATCACGCTGGCGGGTGCCAATGAAATCGGCGGCCCGGCCTGCAGTTCCGATTCGGTTGAGGTCAAAGCGTGCACTGCGGCCGGCGCGGGCGCGGCAAGCTGCGTGCTCGCGCGCGCAGGCGCATGAGCAGGCGTCATGTGCAGGGCCTGCGGAAAGAAGCGATACACCAGCGCAAATACCAGCAAGGCCACGCCGATCGCGCCACCGATTGCGTGCTGTCGGGTGAAGGTGGGCGGCGGGGGCATATATAAAAGCGTGGGCGGATGCTGTTATCTTGACCGGCTCACCATAGCAAAGTCGCATGAATCGGCAACCTCCAACTTTCGGGCCCAGCCGTGGAATTTCCGCATGAGAGCCGCATGGATCGCGGATGCGCAGACATTCGCGCAGTGGATCGAACGCAGCGGCGAGCGGGCGATCGGACTGGACACCGAGTTCATGCGCCGCGACACATTCCATCCGAAACTCGCGCTGATCCAGATCGCCGCCGACGGCGAGTGTGCGCTGATCGATCCGCTGGCGATCGATGCCGCGTCCGGCATGCGGCGGCTGGCCCAAAACCGCCCGTGGGTGATGCACAGCGCCAGCGAAGACATGGAAACGCTGTCGCCGTTGCTGGAGGGCATTTCGCTACAGCTTTTCGATACGCAGATCGCCGCCGCGATGTGCGGACTCGGTTTCGGGTTGAGTTATCGCAATCTGGTTTCGACGCTGCTCGGCGTGGAAATTCCCAAGGACGAAACGCGTTCGGACTGGCTGCGCCGGCCGCTGAGTGCCGCACAGATCGAATACGCCGAGCAGGACATCGCGCATCTGCATGAATTGCATGCGCTGCTGGAGGCGAAACTCGCGCAGCGCGGACGTCTGGCTTGGCACGCGGAGGATTGCGCGCGCTTGGCCTTGCGCCTGCGCCGTGCCGAGCCCGATCCGCAGCCGCAGCGCGCGTTTCGCAACGCCGCGACATGGCCGCGCGACAGGCAGGCGTTGCTGCGGCGGATCCTGTGCTGGCGCGAACGCGCCGCGCGCGCGCTGGACAGGCCGCGGCCCTGGCTGCTGGATGATGCGGGTGCGTCGTCGCTGGCCGCTTCACCGCCGGCGTCAACGCATGAATTGTTCGAACGCACGCGCGGTTTGCGTGCGCTGCGCGGGCCGCAACGCGCGGAATTGTTCGAACTGCTGCGCGCGCCGGTGAGCGATGCGGAAATCGCCGAGACCGCGCTGATCCTGCCTCCGCCGTCGGGCGAAGCCAAAGCCGGGGTGACGGCGATGAAGCGGTCCGTCGATGCGATCGCGTTGAAACTCGACATCCCTGCCGGCTTGCTCTGCCCGCGTCGCCTGCTGGAGGAATACGCGGTCACGCGCGAATGGCCGCAGGCGCTGCAAGGTTGGCGACGCGAGGCGCTGGAGTCCGAGTTGAGCGGATTTTTGTAGAAAATTGCCTACGGCACCGCGTCCTCTCGCCGTTCGGGTGCAAGCTGGAATCCAGTTTCCCTTCCGGATGAAAATCTGGTTCCAACTTTCGTCGGGATGACGGCTCAGCAATTGCGGCGTGGGCGAGCCGCTTGGCGCACGCCTCGCAGCCCGCTACCATAAGAGGTTCGCGCTGACGCAGTTTCGATCGGCGCCGGAGTCAAAAGTGGGGCGGTAGCTCAGCTGGGAGAGCGCTGCGTTCGCAATGCAGAGGTCGAGGGTTCGATCCCCTTCCGCTCCACCATTCGATACATCCAGCGCAATCCCGAGAAGTCCCGAATTGAACCATAACCCAGCGTAATTGCTGGGTTTTTTTATGACTTTTGCGTCCATTTTGGTCCCGATCCGCCCTTTGACAGCGCGCGTCCGGTGACAGTAACTTTGACAGTAACTGCCCTTTCGCAAAGTGAGTTACTGTCAAAATGGCACTGACCGACACGATGATTCGCAGCACGAAGCCGCCGCTGCGCCGATCCGACTCAGCGACAGCAGCGGCCTGTATCTCCTGCTCAATCCGAACGGCTCGCGCTGGTGGCGTTTCGACTATCGCCATGCCGGCAAACGCAAGACGCTCTCGCTCGGCACGTATCCCGACACCGGCCTGAAGCTCGCGCGCGAGAAACGCGACGACGCGCGCAAACTGCTCGCCAGCGGAATCGATCCGAGCGCGAAGCGGCAGGCCGAGAAGGTCGCCGTCGCCGACACGTTCGAGAGCATCGCACGCGAGTGGTTCGCGAAGTTCGCGCCCGGCTGGGCCAAGGGCCACGCCGACAAGATCATTAGCCGACTCGAACGCGACCTGTTCCCGTGGATCGGCAGCAAGCCGATCGCGAGCATCGAGCCGCCCGAACTGCTTGCATGTCTGCAGCGCATCGAGAAACGCGGCGCGCTCGACACCGCGCACCGCGCCCACCAGAACGCCGGCCAGGTGTTTCGCTACGCCGTCGCGACCGGCCGCGCGCAGCGCGATCCGTCCGGCGACCTGCGCGGCGCACTGCCGCAGGCGCGGCATGTTCACTACGCCACGATCACCGAGCCGGCGCGCGTCGGCGAACTGCCGCGCGCCATCGATGGCTACCGCGGCGGACTCGTCGTGAAGTGCGGGCTGCGGCTCGCGCCACTCGTGTTCACGCGACCCGGCGAACTGCGCAAGGCGGCGTGGTCCGAGTTCGACCTCGACAAGGCCGAGTGGCGCATTCCGGCGCAGCGGATGAAGTCGCGTGTGAAGCACTTCGTGCCGCTCAGCAAACAAGCGCTCTCGATCCTGCGCGAACTGCAACCGCTGACCGGCGCCACTGACATCCTGTTCCCCGGTCGAGATCGACGGAAACCGATGTCCGAGAACACGCGCCAACGCTCGCGCTGCGCCGCCTCGGATACGACGGCTCGGAATTCACCAGCCACGGTTTCCGGAGCATGGCCTCCACCCTGCTCAACGAGCAAGGCTGGCCGCGCGACGCCATCGAGCGACAACTCGCCCACGGCGAGCGCGACAAGGTGCGCGCCGCGTACCCGTGCGCAAAGCCATTGGCAGTGGCTTCGATACAAAGACGATCACGCTCTCGTGTGGCAAGCTGACAACCGGGGTCACCGTGGCACAATGGTCTTCGATCCTGATGCTGCGTAACCTGACCTCGCCGGAGACCTATTTTCAGGCGGCCTTCCGCGTCCAGTCGCCCTGGTCGATCAAGAACCCGAACGGCGACAATCCGAACGAGGAAGAAATTCTCAAGCCGGCGTGCTTTGTCTTTGACTTCGCGCCCACTCGCGCCCTGCGCCAATTGTCCGAATACGGTATTGGACTTTCGCCGAACGAGCCCAACCCAGAGAACGCCGTCAGAGACCTGGTTTCGTTCCTGCCAGTGCTTGCGTATGACGGTGCGAACATGACGCAGATCGACGCTGGCGGCATTCTGGATATCGCAATGTCGGGCACGTCGGCGACGCTGCTGGCTCGCAAGTGGGAAAGCGCGCTCCTTGTCAACGTGGACAATGACACGCTGCGCCGCGTCCTGAATAACGCCGAGGCGCTGGCAGCCGTGGAGCGGATCGAGGGCTGGCGCTCGCTCGGCGACAACATAATCGAAACGATCATCAACAAGAGCGAGAAGATCAAAGCGCTGAAGAACAAGGCCAAAGATGGCAAGCTGACAGACAAGGAAAAGAAGCAGCTCTCCGACGAGGAGAAAGAGTTCAAGAGCAAGCGCAAGCTGGTTCAGGAAAAGCTGATCAAGTTCGCCACGCGGATTCCGGCTTTCATGTACTTGACCGACTTCCGCGAAAACACGCTGCAGGACGTGATCACCAAGATCGAGCCCGACCTGTTCAAGGTGGTCACTGGCCTGACCGTGGCCGATTTCCACTTGCTGGTTCGGCTTAAAGTGTTCAACACCGAGCAGATGAACCAAGCTGTATTCGCGTTCCGGCGCTATGAAGATGCCTCACTGCGCTACACAGGGATCGACAGCCACGAAGGGCTGACGCACTACGGGCTTTACGACACTGTAGTCGCGATGGAATAGCTACCCGGCGATACCTTCGAAAGAAGAAAGCACCGGACCTATGAACATCTACTTCTCCGACTTCTTTGGTGTCGACCCTGTGTTGGTGGATGCGCACGGCGCATTCAACGTGTCGCTGATAAATGACCTCCCGGTATTTATCGATCCCTTCTTGCTGTTCAACAGCGAGAAGCCTGAGTACCGTGCGCTGCACGACGAAATCATCCGGTACATCCGATTTCTGCGAGACGTTTCGAACAGCGGTCAGGTTAACGCCGGTCTCCTCGATAGCTGGTACCGTTTTCCGGAGGTCAAGCAGAACTGGCTTGGTTACAGCCGCGTCGGAAACAAAGGGTCGGGGCTCGGCCGGAAATTCGCTGCCGCGCTGAACGAAAACCTGAACTCCCTGTTCAATGACTTCGGCCAAGAGAGCATCACGCGGGGAAGCCACCTTGAGAAGCTGTGCCTCATCAAGGACAAGGTTGGAAAGGACAACATCAGCGACTTCACGACCAACCTCGTGAAGGGCTTCCTGTGTCGCTACACACAGGAGTTCGCCCAAGCTCACATCGATGGCGCACGACTCAAACGAGTACCAGTGAGGCACGTTGAATTCAATTACGAAACGAGGAGTTGGGCGACGGGGCACTTCACGTTGCCATTCATCGATGACGACTTCGTCTTGCTCACTCCGAAGGAGATACTGACCAAAGATGATGCATGGATCAACAAGCACGACCTGATCGGCGATTTTGACGACATTGCGAGCAGCATTCCGAACGATGAGCTTCGGGCACAGATCAATGACTACTTCCTGCGCATGTTGCCCGATGACGCTGGCAAGAAGGAAACTGGTGGCCTTTGGTGTAGGTGCTCTGGCCAGTGTAGATGTCGCCTGCAGCATTGGTGACCGTGGTGTCGTGGGTGAAGGTGCCGTTGGCCGCGCTGCTGCTGGCATCGTAGGTTCCCTTCGCACCGCTTGCGGTGGTCTGCGAGCTGCCACTGATCGAACCATCGCTGGCGCGCGACCAATTGCCGTCGTGATCGTATGTGCCGCCGTTGACGTTCTTGCCGGAAGCCGTATCGGTCCATTGCGACGAACCATCCGCGTTGCGTGTATAACTGTTGCGTCCGGTGAAGCTGCCGCCGTTGGCGCCCGTCACGTTGGTGCCGCCGTTGTGGGCGATGCTGCCGTCCGCGTAATACGTGGTTCTGCTGGCGTGGCCGGCGGTGCCGCGCGCGCCGCTGATGCGCGTGCCGCGCACATGCGTCAAGCCGCCCTCGCCGTTGCCATAGGTCGCGCCGATATGGCCCGCGTGCGCGCCGCGAAAGCCGTGCACGGCGGCCCGCGCCGGCATGCTGAAACCGGCCGCCGCGGCGCAGACCAGCGCGAATGCGATCGTGCCGGAAAGTTTGCCGTTCATGCCGAACTCCTCGTGTGATGCCGCGGATCGCGGCGGTGACGTCAGTGTCGCGCACCGGTCGCTGCGAGTTGTTTCCGACGGCTGCGCAAATGTCAGCGAATTTTTCCGTGTCGAGCGCCGGAAACATCTGCTTGCAAATGACCGACCGGCGCGCTTGCCGGGCTGCATCGCGGCACGCATAGTGCGCGCCCATGGAAGCCTCGCCGCATATTTTGATCGTCGACGACGACCTGCGCCTGCGCGATCTGCTGGAGCGCTATCTGGTGCAGCAGGGTTTTCGCGCGCGCGGCGCGGCGCACGGCGCGGCGATGCGGCGCGAACTGGCCACGCATCACTTCGACCTGATCGTGCTGGATCTGATGCTGCCCGACGCGGACGGCTTGGAGCTGTGCCGCGGTTTGCGCGCCGAAGGCATTACCACGCCCGTGATCATGCTGACGGCCAAGGGCGACGAAGTGGATCGCATCGTCGGGCTGGAAATCGGCGCTGACGATTATCTGGCCAAGCCCTGCAATCCGCGCGAGCTGGTGGCGCGCATCCGCGCGGTGCTGCGGCGTCAGCAGAAACCGGCGATCGGTGCGCCGCAACCGGAGCAGGCCAGCGTGCGCTTCGGCCGTTTCACCTTCGATCCGGCCACGCGGCAATTGCTCGACGGCGCTACGCCGGTGAAGTTGACCAGCGGCGAATTCGCGGTGCTGGCGACGCTGATCGCGCATCCATTCGAAACGCTGTCGCGTGAACGCCTGATCTCGCTGGCGCGCGGCCGCGAGCACGACGCGTTCGACCGCAGCATCGACGTAATGGTGTCGCGCCTGCGCCGCTATCTGGAAGACGATCCGCGCCAGCCGCGCTGGCTGCAGACCGTGTGGGGCAAGGGCTACGTGTTCGTGCCTGACGGCAGCGAAGCGTCATGAGCCGCGCACCGAAAACCTTCACGCTGGTGCTGACGCTGGTTGCGCTCGCCTTGGCGCTGGCGTTGAGCGTGGTCGCCACGATGTACGCGCGCATGGGGCGACACGTCACCAGCGACATCTACGGCCATCTCGCCGCGGCGACGGCTTTGGCGGCGGACGATCTTTCCTCGCGCGACGATGCGCAATCTCGGCAGACGCTCGCGGCCTTGCGATCGATCGGCGTTGAAATCGAAACCGGCGCGCCGCCTGCGGCGGCCGAGCACGTCACGCCGGCGGTGCGCGAAACCGGCGAAGTCGTGGGCCGTCTGCTCGGCGACCCTTCGCGCGTGCGCGTGATGCAGACGCCGGTGCCGCGCATCTGGGTGCGCAGCGCGCACGATCCGCACCGCTGGATCGTGCTGCGCGCGGCCAGTTATCGCCGCCAGGTGATCGATTCGGGCATCCTGCTCACTGCCCTCGCCGGATTGATCGCATTGATCTTTGCCGCCTGGATGGCGCGACTGCTAACGCGTCCATTGGAGCGGCTCTCCGCGCACACCGGCGAATTGCTGGCCGGCGATTCGATGGATGCGCAACTGGATGGCGCACCGCGCGAAGTACAGGGACTCGCGCGCGCAATCGCCGGCGCGGGCGAACGCCTGCGCGAAGCGGCGCGCGAACGCGAGCTGATGCTGGCCGGCATCTCGCACGATCTGCGTACGCCGCTGGCCCGGCTGCGAATCGCCCTCGAACTGGGCGATGCGGACGATCCGGAGCGGCGCGAGGCGATGGTCGCCGATCTTCAGCAACTGGACGACGCGCTGGAGCAGTGCCTGGCCTTCGTGCGCGACGGCCGCGACGAAGCATGGCGCGAACTCGATCTCGCCACGCTGACGGGCCAATTGCTGGCGCTGCGCGCGCACCCGGATCAATGGCAGTACGACGGCCCGGCTTCCCTGCCCGCGAACGTGCGCCCCACCCTGCTGCGGCGCGCGCTCGGAAATCTGCTCGACAACGCCGAACGCTACGGCGCCGCGCCCTATCGCGTTTCCTTGTCACGGGATGCGCATGGCATTCGCGTGTGCGTGGAAGACCGCGGCCCCGGCGTGCGCGATGAACTGTTGGCGAAACTCGGCAAGCCTTTCGTGCGCGGCGATGCCGCGCGCGGCGGCATCGGCAACGGCCTCGGTTTGAGCATCGTCGCGCGCGCGGCAGAACTCCACGGCGGCACACTGACTCTACGCAACGGCAACGGCGACGGCGGTGGCTTTGTTGCCGAGTTGCGGCTGCCGTGCACTTGAGCATCAGGACACGCTTCGTGGTGAGGTATCGAAGCAAAAAAGATCGCGCCAGGCTCGCCAATCAGCGCGAATGGATCGACATTGGAGAAGGTTCATGTCTGCCTTGAAAAGTATTGTGCTCGCGTGTTGCTCGCTGGGGCTGTTCGGCGTCGCGCACGCGCAACAGTCCGTTTCGGTCACACGCGCGGACGGCGCGCAAACACCGCTGATGGTCTACGAGCCCGTGCACACGAATGGCTGCCCGCCATTGGCATTGATTTCGCCCGGTGCCGGGGGCGATCAGAACGGATTGAAATATCTCGGCGGCGCGCTGAGCGCGGATGGCTGGCGCGCGATCGTGATCGGCCATCGCGAAAGCGGCATCGGTCCGCTGAAACAGGATATCCGACAAACGCGCAGCATCCACGGCGGCGTGCAGGAACTGGTGGACGACGCGAACGCCTATCGCGCGCGCTTCATGGATATCGATGTCGCGCGCAGCTGGGCGCAGTCTCGCTGCCGTGCGCCATTCACAGCGTTGCTCGGGCATTCGATGGGCGCGCGCACGGTCCAGATGGAAGCCGGTGCACGCAACAACCTGGACCTGCACGCCGATGGCGGTTTCGACGCGTATGTCGCGCTCTCGCCGGCGGGTCCCGATCAAGTGTTTCCGCCGCAAGCCGAGCGCGGCATCCGCGCGCCGATGCTGATGATCACCGGCACGCGCGACAGCGGCTTGGACGGCGATTACCGCTGGCGCACGCTGGCTTTCGATGCGCTGCCCGCGAGCGGCTGCAATCGGCTCGCCATCGTGGATGGCGCCACGCACATGAATTTCGCGGGGATCGGCTTCGCACGCAAGACAAGAGAGGCCGTGGCACCGCTGGTGACGGGCTGGCTGGATGGCTTGCGCGCTGGGCGCTGCGCGATCGCGCCGTCGCTGGCAGGCGTCGATGTCACGACGAAATGAAGTTCGGCGTGCGTTTGAGCAAGCCGAAAGATCATCCGTGCCGCATCTGCGATTTCGAGCCGACCGATCCTTGCCGCTCGGTCGCTTGCCGCCACTGCTCGGTTTTCTCGCGAAGCTGCGCGCCGAGTTGCGCCTTGGTTTCCTTCTGCCTTCCGCGCTGCGCTTCCTGGCGTCCGGCAAGTTGCGATTCCACTTCCTGCATCTGCTCGTGCAGGTCTTTCACCACCTTCAAGTCTTTCTCGTCCAGCGGCGCACCCTTGGCGGCCGACAGACGTTGCTCCATCGCGTCCTGGCTGTAATCTAACGCCGCCATGATTCGGCGCACCGACAACGACAAGCCCTGCTCGTAGCCAGAATTGCGCGCAGCGAGATCGTTGATGTCGAGCTTCTGGTTGGCCTCGAAGAGCCGCAGGCGTGCATTGGCTTCCGCGGTTTGGTTCTTCGATATGACCGCCTCGTTGACGGCCTGTGCAGCCTGCCGACGCTCCACGGAGAGCCGCGCTCGATCCTGCGCCAGCATGACGCCCTCTTCCGGCGTGAGCGCGCGCGGCTTGTTGGCGACGGCCTGCGCCAGGCGTTCGCCGGCCTGCGGATCGGCTTTCAGGGTCGCGGCGGCCTTGTCCCAGATCTGCCCGTAATCGCGCTTGCCGGCCACGTGCAGTTCATCCAGTCCGCGCTCGGCGCGCTCGGCGGCGACCTGCGCGTTCTTGATGCCGGTGGAAGGCTCTGCCCCGGGGCCGCTGGCCCCGCGGCGTTCTACGCCTGCGCGGTCTTGTGTTGTGCGGCTGTAGGCGATGTCGGAACTGCGAGGATCCGCAGTGTCGGTTAAGGCGTTTCCGTCCCCGCCAACGCGTTTCGGTTGAGGTTGTCCACCACTTTCTGCGCGCTCGCGTGGCGATCCGACATTTCCTTCGGCGTCATTGTCCAAGTGCCCGTTCTCGCTTGCTCTGCCAGCCTGCGCTGACGAACCTTCTCGCCCTCCGAAAGCAGCGTAGAGCCTGTCGTTGATTTGACCTTTGGTTCTTGCTGATTCGAGGGCGCTGCGAAATGCGTCATATGCTGCTTCTCGGTTGCCATCTGGGATTCCCTCCACAGGCATCAGGTGAGCCTGTTCGCGCGCCCCGTCGTTCCAGATCGCGCTGATCTTCACCCTGGGGTTGCCATTGTACTCCTTTGCCAAGGCCCTGATCACCGCCGGCGCGTCCGCGTGCGCTGCGGCAAGGGCTTCAATGGGAACCGGGCGTCCTTTTTCGACGGCGCGTCGGATTGCGCCAGCGGCTGAATTTTTCGGTGAGCGGTAGACGTACGTGATATGCACGTCTCGCCCAGATGTCAAAGCGGCACGGACATCCTCTCTCGCACGCTCTAGATTCGAGAGCGTGCCGTCATAAATGATGTCTGGATTCAAATTACCGAGCACATCGCTGGCCACGGTGGACTTACCCGAGCCGCCGCCAGCGAGGAATTGCACAGCCGCGTTCCTGCCAGCCGCGACGGGTTTCGCCAACATTCGCGTGAACCGCTCGCGCGTCCACGCTGATGCGGCCCGATGAATGCGTGCGGATTTCGCCGGGTCAGCAACATACTCGCGGTTGAGTTCTCGCACCTTGTCCGTATCGAGGATTCGCCCACTATCCGTTCCATCGAGCCGGTCGTATTCCCGGTCGAGTTCTTCCGTCGATCTGCCGCCGAAATCCATATCGCCACCATGCTGTTCGGTTCCGCGCGGCCGGCGTGCTGTGGCGGATCGGCAGAACATCTGACGAGAAGTGGCGGCCCCGACAGGATTCGAACCTGTGACCTCGCCCTTAGGAGGGGCGCGCTCTATCCATCTGAGCTACGAGGCCGCATCGCTGAGGGGCCGATTGTATGCGCTGTTACAATGCGCGGCTATCTCGCGCGTGTTCGGCGCGCACGCAAGTTCGGAGTCCTCATGTCGCACGCAATCTTGAAAGCCCTCGGTTTGGGCGAGAGTCATTCCGGCGCTTACCTCGGTAATGGCGAGTGGTCGCATACCACCGGGGTCGGCACGATCGAGCCACGCAATCCGGCCAACAATGAAGTTTTGGCGAAAGTGCACGCGGCGGATGCGGACGATTACGAACACATCGTCAATCGTGCCCGCGCAGCGTTCGACGTGTGGCGCGATACGCCCGCGCCGCGCCGCGGCGAAGCGGTGCGGCTGTGCGCCGAAGCGTTGCGCGCGCACAAGGATGCGTTGGGTTCGCTGGTTGCGCTGGAGATGGGCAAGATCAAACCCGAAGGCGACGGCGAAGTGCAGGAGATGATCGACATCGCCGACTTCGCGGTTGGCCTGTCGCGCCAGTTGTACGGCCTGACGATGCATTCGGAGCGTCCCGGCCACCGCATGTACGAGCAATGGCATCCGCTGGGGCTGGTCGGCATCATCAGCGCGTTCAATTTTCCGGTCGCGGTGTGGAGCTGGAACGCCTTCATCGCCGCGGTGTGCGGCAACGTCTCGATCTGGAAGCCCTCGCCAAAAACGCCGCTCTCCGCGATCGCCGCGATCAGGATCTGCGTTGACGCGCTGAAACGTGGCGGCTTCCCGGACATCTTCTATCTGTTCAACGACGCCGGCAACGAACTCGCGACGAAGTTCGTGGACGATCACCGCATCGCGCTGATCAGCTTCACCGGTTCGACCGCGGTGGGACGCGAAGTCGGCGCGCGCGTGGCGCAGCGCATGGGCCGTTCGCTGCTGGAACTGGGTGGCAACAACGCGATCATCGTGGACGAATCGGCGGATCTGAAACTGGCCATTCCCGCGATCGTCTTCGGCGCGGTCGGCACCGCCGGCCAGCGCTGCACCACCACGCGGCGGCTGTTCGTGCACCAGAAAATTTACGACGAAGTGTTGACGAAATTGCGCAACGCCTACGCGCAGGTCGAGAGGAAAATTGGTGATCCGACCCATCCGAACACGCTGATGGGACCGCTGATCGATCAGTCCGCGGTGCAGCGCTTCAAGGATGCGGTGGAGAAAGCCAAAGCTGCGGGCGGCAAGGTGGAATTCGGTGGCGCGGCGATCGAAAGCCAGGGCAATTTCGTGCAGCCGACGATCATCAGCGGCGTGCGCAACGATTCGGAAGTGGTGCGCACAGAAACCTTCGCGCCGATCCTGTACGTGATGAAGTTTGACACGCTGGACGAAGCGATCGAAATGCAAAACGCTGTGCCGCAAGGTCTGTCGTCGGCGATCTTCACCACCAACGTGAAATCCTCGGAGCGTTTTCTCTCCGCCAAGGGCTCCGATTGCGGCATTGCCAACGTCAACATCGGCACCAGCGGCGCAGAGATCGGCGGCGCGTTCGGCGGCGAGAAGGAAACCGGCGGCGGGCGCGAATCCGGCTCGGACGCGTGGAAGGCCTACATGCGCCGCCAGACCAACACCATCAACTGGTCCGACGCGCTGCCGCTCGCGCAGGGGATCAAGTTCGACCTTTGATGTACGACCGCCTGCGCCCGCTGCTGTTCTCGCTGGAACCGGAAGCCGCGCACGGATTGACCTTGTATGCGCTGGGCGTAGCGCAGCGCAGCGGATTGATGCGTTTTGCCGCGCATCCACCGCCGCAAGATTTTCCGATACGCGCGTTCGGGATCGAGTTTCCGAATCCGGTCGGATTGGCGGCGGGTTTGGACAAGAACGGCGAGCACATCGACGCGCTGGGCGCGCTCGGTTTCGGCTTCATCGAGATCGGAACCGTGACACCGCGGCCGCAACCCGGCAATCCCAAACCGCGCATGTTCCGTCTGCCGGATCATGAAGCAATCATCAACCGGTTGGGTTTCAACAATAACGGCGTGGATGCCCTGCTGCGCAACGTGCAGCGCGCAACCTGGCGCGGCGTGCTGGGCATCAATATCGGCAAGAACTTCGACACACCCAACGAACGCGCTGTCGACGACTACCTGTTCTGTCTGGAGCGCGTGTATCCGCTGGCCTCTTATGTCACGGTGAACATCTCCTCGCCGAATACGACCGGTCTGCGCGACCTGCAAGGCGCAGACGAACTGCCGCGCCTGCTGGGCGCATTGCGCGAACGCCAGGAACGATTGTCGGCGCAGCATCGCGCGCACAAACCACTGCTGCTGAAGATCGCGCCCGATCTGGATGAAACACGGATGGAAGCGATCGCGCACGCGGTGCTGGATGCACAAATCGACGGTTTGATCTGCACCAACACCACCATCGATCGCTCCGCGATCGCGGACGATCCTGTGTCGAAGGAAACCGGCGGACTCTCCGGCCGGCCGCTACTCGAAAAATCCACCGCCGTGCTCCGTGGCATGTCGCAACGGCTCGGCAACAAAATTCCGCTGATTGGCGTGGGCGGCATCCTTTCCGGCAGCGACGCGGCGGAGAAATTGGATGCCGGCGCAACGCTCGTGCAAATCTACACGGGACTGGTCTATCGCGGGCCGTGGCTGCTGAATGAGTGCGTGGAAGAGATTCGGCGGCAATACGGAAAGGACGATGGCGACTGATTCTCTGGCAGCTGTCGATTTCGGCGGCTACACGCTGCTGGAAAACGCCAGCTTGCGCGCGCGTAACACGCTGCGGGTGGACGCGCGCGCAGCCTTGCTCGCCGAAGTCCGCGACATCCATGCATTGCCTGCCTTGCTGGACTGGCCAGCCATCAGAAACATGCCTGCACTCGCGCTCGGCGAAGGCAGCAATGTGCTGTTCACCGGCAATTTCGGTGGCCTGATCGTCACGTTGAAAACACGCGGCATTGAAATCATCGGCGAAGATGGACGCACCGCACGTGTGCGCATCGCCGCCGGCGAGCACTGGAACGATGTGGTGCGCTGGTCGCTCGCGCATAACTTGTGCGGACTGGAAAACCTGAGCCTGATCCCGGGCACTGCCGGCGCGGCACCGGTGCAGAACATCGGCGCATATGGCGTGGAACTGGAAGAATTCGTGCACCTGGTCGAGGCATTCGACCTGCGCGAAAGGCGTCTCGAAACTTTCAGCAAGAACGGCTGCGAATTCGCTTACCGCGATTCGCGTTTCAAGCGCGAGCCGGATCGTCAGCTGATCACGGCACTGGAATTGAATCTACCGAAATCGCGCGAGCCGGTCATCGACTATGCCGGCGTGCGAGAGGAACTCGCAACCATGAAGATCGAAGGCAAGCCGACTTCCCCGCAGATCGCCGAAGCCGTGGTGCGGCTACGCACGCGCAAGCTGCCCGATCCTGCGTTGATCCCGAACGCCGGCAGCTTCTTCAAAAATCCGATCCTGCCAATTGAATTCGCGAACGAACTGAAGCGCGAGCATCCTGCCCTGCCGCTTTGGGCCATGGATCAAACGCATGCGAAACTTTCAGCCGCCTGGTTGATCGAAGCCGCGGGTTTCAAAGGCGCGCGTGAGGGCGACGCGGGCATTTCGGAACGCCACGCGCTGGTACTGGTCAATCACGGCAACGCGACCGGGGCGCAGTTGTGGGCATTGGCGCAGCGGGTGCGGGAAGGGGTACGTGAATATTTCGGAGTCATGCTGGAACCGGAGCCGCGAGTGATCGGCTCCGCGTAGGGCGGCATTGCTGCCGCCGATGGCCGGTCGAAGAAGGCTGACGGAGCCCGGTCCACTCTCACACGAAGTAAAAGGAACACGCGATGAAATTCCGCATTCCCACGCTGCTCGTAATCGCGCTACTGCTCAGCATCATGTCATTCGACTGCTTGGCAAAAGGAACAAGCGAAAGCAACGTCACTCGCGCCACGCTGGACAACGGCCTGCGCGTGGTGATCGTGCGCGACACCCTGGCGCCGATGGTGACGACGCAGATCACGTATCTCGCCGGTGGGTACGAAACGCCGAAAGGCTTTCCCGGCACCGCGCATGCGCTGGAGCACATGATGTTCCGCGATGCGAAGGACTTGACCGGCGCGCAGTTGAACGAGATGACCGGCAAGATGGGCGGCGACAACAACGCCTTCACAACCGCGGATGCGACGCAGTACTACTTCGTCGCGCCGGCGCAGTATCTGGACATCCTTCTGCACATCGAAGCCCTGCGCATGCGCGGCGCGCTGCTGACCGCCAAGGATTGGCAACTCGAAAAGGGTGCGATCGAGCAGGAGGTCTCGCGCGACATCTCCGATCCTGGCTTTCTCGCGTACGAGAAGGCCGAAGCCGCGCTGTATGCGGGAACCGGTTACGAATTCGATCCGCTCGGCACGCGGCCGTCGTTCGATCGGACCACTGCCGACGTGCTGCATTCTTTCTACGACACCTGGTACGTGCCCAACAACGCGATCCTGGTGATCGCGGGCGATGTCGACAGCCAAGCCACACTCGCGAAGGTGAAGGAGTTGTTCGGCAAGATTTCCTCGCGCACCACGCCCGAGCGCACGCCGGTGGCGCTGCAACCGGTGAAACCGCAGACGATCCGCAGCAGCACGCCGCAGGGCACGGGCACGGTGCAATTCCTTTATCGCATGCCGGGGATGCGTAGCGACGATTTCGCCGCCGTGCAGATTTTGATGGACGTGCTCGGCAATCCACGCAGCGAATTGTCGGAACTGGCAGCGAGCGGCAAGGTGCTCAGCGCGGATGCGCAACTGCAACCGTTCACGCGCGGCGGCATCGCCGCGTTGGAAGTCGGTTTTCCGAAAGGCGGTGAGGCGAAACAGGCGCAGCAGTATCTCCAGGACACGATCGATGCACTGCGCAAGAGCGGCGTTTCGCCGGAACTGGTGGAAGCGGCCAAGCGTCAAGAAGCCGCGCAAGCCGAGTTCCAGAAGAACAGTGCGGTAACGCTGGCGAGCGCGTGGTCGCAGGCGCTCGCCTGGCAAGGTCTGGATTCGCCGGAAGAGGCGCTCGCACAGTTGCAGAAGGTCACGCCCGCCGACGTCGATCGCGTGGCGCGGCAATATCTGAAGGACGACGCACGTATCACCGTGATCCTGACGCCCAGCGAGAACGGCGAACGTCCGCCGGAGAGTTCCGGTTTCGGCGGCAGCGAAAAGTTCGCCGGCAACGACAAGCTCGATGTGCCGCTCCCCGACTGGGCAACGAAGGATCTGGGCAAACTCGAAATGCCGCACTGGACACTGGATCCCGTGACCATGAAGCTCGACAACGGCATCACGCTGGTGGTGCAACCGGAGACGATCAGCAAGACCGTCACCGTGGTCGGCCATGTGGATCACGACGACGACTTGCAGGAACCGAAGGGCAAGGAGGGAGCGGGCAAATTGCTGGACGCGCTGTTCGACTACGGCACGCAAACGTTGGACCGCAGCGCGTTCCACAAGGAACTGGACGCGATCGCCGCCAGCCAATCGGGCGGCGCGGATTTCGCACTGGCCGTGCCGAGCGACGCCTTCGACCGCGGCATGCAATTGCTCGCCGACAACGAGCTGCATCCGGCTTTGCCGCAGTCCGCATTCGCGATCCAGCAACAGACGTTGGCGCGCACGCTGGCGGGCGAGTTGCAATCGCCCGAATACAAAATGTTCCGCGCGCTGAAGACCGGCCTGTTGCCGAAGGGCGATCCTGGCCTGCGCGAAGCCACGCCCAACACGGTGAATGCGCTGACGTTGAAGGACGTGCACGATTACTACGCGCTGACTTATCGTCCGGATCTCACCACGATCGTGATCGTCGGCGATGTCACCCCTCAGCAGGCCAAAGCGGCGGTCGAAAAGTATTTCGGCGCATGGAAGGCAACTGGACCGAAGCCTGATGTGATTCCGAAACCTGTGCCGCTGAATCCGCCGGGCTACACAGTGGTGCCCAATCCGTTCGCATCGCAGGATCAGGTGCTGATGGGACAGACGCTGGATTTGAATCTGCACAACTCGGATCGCTACGCGCTGACGCTCGGCAATGACGTGCTAGGCGGCAATGGTTTCGCCTCTCGACTGATGGTGGACGTGCGCGTCAAACATGGCTATGCCTACGGCGCCGGATCGGGTTTGCAGATCGACCGCTCGCGCTCGGTGTTCTTCGTGCAGTACGGCAGCGATGCGGACAAGGTCGCGCCAGTGGATGCGCTGATCCGCAAGAACCTCGCCGACATGCAGAACGCGCCGGTTTCGCAAACCGAGCTGGACAACGCGCGGCAGTACGAAATCCGCTCGATCCCGGTGGAGGTGTCCTCGGTGAACCGCATCGCGCGTGCGCTGCTGAACTGGAGCTACAAGGGCGAACCGCTGAACCAGCCGATGATCGCGGCCGATCACTATCTGCACCTCACTCCGCAGCAGGTACAGGACGCTTTCAGCAAATACCTGCAACCGGAGCACCTCGTGCAGGTGGTACAAGGCCCGGCACCGGCGGAGCATTGAACGATTTGAAACAAGGCCCGGTGTGCCGGGCCTTGTTGTCTGCCGGTCAGCCGCTACCCGTCGTCGGTAAAGGATCCGACCACGGCGGGCAATCCGTTGTCCGACATGAACTGCTGCAAGTCGTTCCATCACGTTGCTCGTATCGCCTTTGCTGATCATGCTCACAGGTATCGAGGAGGCATCCGTGATGTCATCGTCTCCGTAAATGGCCTCGAGTTCCCTCGGGTTGTGTCCGGTCACCGCGCAGGTGCGCGCACTGCGTTCCCTGCCGGTCAACCGTTTCCGGCGAACGGCCCGGCGCGCCGAGCGCATCGCTCCCGCCGACCTCCAGACGAAAGCCAGCGCGACCGTAGTACCCCGCGCGCGAATGAATTTCGTCAGCAGAAAGTAAACAAAAGATTTCGCAGCGCGCACGCCGTTGCATCGCGTATTGGCGGCAGCATTTTCATGAAACGCTTGCGCCAGAGGCTAAGTGGATTCTGAATTCACGCGTATCGCGCGCGCGGGTGGCCGGATGTCGGGGAGAAACACCGCCAGCACGCCAAGCAACGGCAAGAACGCGCACACCTGATAGACGAATACGATGCCGTAGTGGTCTGCGATCACGCCCAGCACCGCTGCGCCGATGCCGCCCATGCCGAAAGAAAAACCGTAGAACAATCCGGACATCACGCCGATACGGTGCGGCACCATGTCCTGCGCGTAAACGATGATCGCGGGAAACGCCGAAGCGATACCGAGGCCGATCACCACGCTGAGCGCGGTCGTCCAGATCAGTCCGACGTGCGGCAGCAGCAGCGTGAACGGCGCGACACCAAGGATGGAAATCCAGATCACGGTCTTGCGGCCGATGCGGTCGCCGATCGGGCCACCGATCATGCTGCCCACCGCCACTGCCGCAAGATAGACGAACAGGTGGATCGTCGCGCTTCGCGCGCTCAGGCCGAATTGGTGGATCAGGTAGAACTCGTAATAACTGCTGATGCTTGCGAGATAGAAATATTTGGAGAAGAGCAGCAGCAGCAGCACGCCGATCGTGCGCGCCACCAGCGGCTTGGGATAACGCGCGCCCTCGGCGACGCGACGGTGCTTGCGCTCATTGAGATGCGCCTGATACCAGCGTCCGACTTGCAGCAGAACCACGATCGCGAGCAACGCAATCAATGTTGCCCAGCCCACACTGCCGCGGCCGTCGCGCAGCACCACCCAGCCCGCCAGCAGCGGCCCCAGCGCGGAACCGACATTGCCGCCGATCATGAAAACTGATTGCGCGAATCCGTAACGGCCGCCGGACGCCAGCCGCGCCACGCGCGAGGATTCGGGGTGAAACACAGACGAGCCGCAACCGATCAGCGCGACCGCAATCAACAGGATCGCGTAACTCGGCGCCACCGAAAGCAAAGCCAAGCCGCATAAGGTGAAGCACATGCCGATTGGCAGCGAATACGGCATCGGCCGTTTGTCGGTGACCATGCCGACTACCGGTTGCAGCAGCGATGCGGTCAACTGGAAAGTCAGCGTGATCGCACCGATCTGGAAGAAGCTGAGCTGGAAATCGCCCTTCAGCAGCGGATAGATCGCAACGATCAGCGACTGCATCATGTCGTTCAAGAGGTGCGCGAGGCTGATCGCGCCGAGCACACCGAAGCGGGTGGCCTCTTCATGCTGGGATTGGATGGCCTCGGCCGGAGAGATTTCGTTCACTTCATCGCTTCCGCCGCCGCGACGACATCGTTCTCACCCGGCAAAACCAGCAGCGCGGCACCGGCCAACGGCGTGTACGTGTCGGCGCCAACCACCCGTTGCGATGGGATCTCGCCGAGACCCGCTTCAACGATCGCCGTGATGATGCCCTCACCCACGCCGGCGCTGCGCCGACCTTCATCCAGCACAATGATGCGCTTGGCCGACTTCGCCTGTTCGGCGATGAACTGCTCGTTCAATGGCACCAGCCAGCGCAAATCGATCACCCGCGTTTGCCATTTCAGCTTCTTTTCGATCTCGCGCGCGGCGCGCAGCGCCATCGGCACGCCATTGCCGAACGTGAAGATCACCAAGTCCTTCGCGTCTTCGTTGTAGATGCGGCCTTCTCCCAAAGCCATCGCTTCGTTCGGCGGCGGATAGGCGAACTGCCACGCGCCGTCGCCCGCTTCGTACAGATCCTTCGTCATGTAGAGCGCGATCGGTTCCAGGAATGCGCACACGCGGCCGTCCACCTTGCAGAGCGCGGCCATGGTGCGCAGCATCATGGCGGCATCGTCCCCGCGTGACGGACAACCGACAATCAGGCCGGGAATGTCGCGCAGCGCAGCGATCGAGTTGTCGTTGTGGAAATGCCCGCCGAACCCTTTCTGATAACCCAATGAGGCGATGCGCAGCAGGATCGGATTGCGGTACTGGTCGTTGGAGAAGAACTGCAACGAACAGGCCTCGCCCCGGATCTGGTCGCAGGCGTTGTGGAAATAGGCGAGATATTGGATTTCCGGGATTGGCAACATCCCCATGTTGGCGTAGCCCTGCGCCAGACCGAGGATGATCGTTTCGTCCAGCAGCGTGTTGAACACGCGCGCACCCTTGAACGCCTTGTGCAAGCCTTTGGTGACGGTGTAGACGCCACCCTTCTGCGCCACGTCCTCGCCGAACAACAGCGATTCGGGATATTTCGCCAGCAGATCATGCAGTGCCTGATTGATCTGGATCGCCAGATGTCGCGGCGGCAATTTTTCCGGAAGCTTTTCTTCACCGCCGAAAATCGCGCTGCGCTTTTCCGCATAGTCCGCGCGCTGCGCTTCGGCTTGCACCGCTTCCGGCGTGTACGGCGCCAGCGGCTTCATCACTTCATCGAGCGTCTTCAAACGCGGCCGACGATCGGCCTCTTCCGCGGCCGCAAAACATTTCCCACGGATCGATTCGTATTGCTCCAATAACGCGTCGCGCGAATACAAACCGGATTCCAGCGCGATCGCTGCGGAGCGCAACAGCGGATCGGTGGCTTCCAGCGCCACCAGTTCCTCGATCGAGCGCCATTCGATTTCGAAATCCGTGCCGGCATGGCCCATGGCGCGCATCGTGCGCAGATGCAGGAAGGTCGGTCGGCGCGTGGTGCGGCAATGCTCGACTGCGCGCGCGACATCGGCATAGCCTTGCGCCAGATCCAGGCCGTCTGCATAAAAATAATCGAGATCGCGCCGCTCCGAAAAATTGCGCGCGATCCAACCACTGGGTGTCTTCACCGAAATTCCGATGCCATTGTCCTCGCACACGAACAGCACCGGCGCCGGCAATTTCTGATAGGCCGTCCACGCCGCGGCGTTGAACGCGGTCTGCGCCGTGGCGTGATTGCTGGAGGCATCGCCGAACGAGCAAATCACGATGGAGTCTTTCGGGACCGGCAGTTCGCGGCCAAGACGCGGCGCCTGCTCGATCGCGACCGCCGTACCGAAGGCTTTCGGTAAGTGCGAGGCAATGGTCGAGGTCTGCGGCAGTACCCACAGCGGTTTCGATCCCCACACCTTGTGCCGTCCACCGGAAGCCGGATCTTCCTTGCTGGCTGCGAACGAAAGCGCGGAATCCATCACCGGATCCATGCCGGGAAGTTTGCGGAAACGCTCGGCCATGAACGCGCCGCTGCGATAGTGCAGGAACGCGGGATCGGTATGCCGCGTCAAACGCGCCACCATCGCGTTACCTTCGTGGCCGGAGGAACCAATGGTGTAGAACACCTTGTTCTGCACGCGCAGCACGCGCGCCATCAGATCGAGGTGCCGCGAGATCAATTGCGATTCGAACAGTTCGCGAAAATCACGCGCGGTGCAGGCGCTGCCGGGCAGCACGGGTTCGCCGTCGTTCGGCGCGCAGCGCGGCTGACCAATCCACTCGCGCACGAACTCGATGAAGTTCTGATCGACGACCTCGGCGCGGTTGAAGCCCTTGTGGCGCGCGGCAATGGGTTTATGGATATGGTTCATGCGGATGCGGTATGCGACGCGCGTTGCGCGAGCCAATCCTCGCGCGACTGAGTCCAGATTTCGATCGGCGCGTCCTGATGTGGCGGCGGGAGGCGACCTGGCCCGCGCTTGCGCGAACCCAATCGCTGTGCAAGACGTTGCGAAGCCGTGTTTTCCGGATCGATGCAGTGGATCACTTCATCCCATCGCAGTGTCGCAAAGGCCCAATCGATCGCCGCGTGCGCGGCCTCGGTGGCGTAGCCGCAGCCCCAAGTATCCGGGTGAAAAGACCAGCCGATCTCGTTGCCGGGCCATCCTTCGGGCTTCCAGGGACCCGCCTGACCCAACCACCGCCCGCTGGCTTTGTCGATTACGGAAAACATCGCGAACCCCTGTACCGTCCATGCGCCGGGCATTTGCAAGAAACGCCGCCACGCGGCGGCGCGCACGAGCGGTCCGCCGATGTAGCGCGTGGCTGATTCGTCGGCGAAGAGCTCGGCGTAGCGATCGAAATCTTCCGCGCGCGGTACGCGCAGGATCAGCCGTGTAGTTTCCAACACCGGTCCGGTCGATGAAACCGGTTCGACGTTAACCGCGCTCACGCATCACTTCCGCGGCACATAGGTGCAGTTCTGCGCAACCTTTGCGATATCCGGAATGTTCGGGCTGCTGCAAGCGAACTCGATCGCATCACCGCCCTTGGGACCTTTCACCCTATGCGGCACCAATTGCACCAGCCCGTGATCGGTGCCGGTCACCGGCGCGAGATGGATATCGATCACCCCGCCCGGCGCCACTACGATCGAACTGATCTCTGGCGTGATCATCGTATTGGGCATGCCCAAGCCCGCTTCGGTATTGTTGGAAGGCGGCTTGCCGTTTCTGTTCATCGCGTTGACCACCGACATCTTGCTGCTGGCAACCAGCAGAGAATCCAGCGCGAGGTGGATTGCATCGGAATTGATCGCCGCGGACGCGGCGCTCGCGAATAGCGCAGACGCGACAAGCGCAGTAGAGAATCGAATGATGCGTTTCATCGGGAAGCTCCAGCAAAAACCAGCGGACGATTTTGCGCAATGAGGCTGAATGCAGCGGGATCAAAACGCGTTGATGCCCGTCACTTCGCGGCCGACCACCAGTTGATGCACGGTTTCCGTGCCCTCGTAGGTGATCACAGATTCCAGATTCAGCGCGTGACGGATGGGGCAGTGCTCGGTGGTAATGCCCGCGCCGCCGAGGATGTCGCGCGCCTCGCGCGCGATGTCCAACGCCATGCGCACGTTGTTCCACTTGGCCAACGACACCTGCGTCGGATGCAGCTTGCCGGCGTCCTTCAACCGACCCAGTTGTAACGACAGCAATTGCGCGCAGGTGATGCGCCGCGCCATGTCGGCGAGTTTCAACTGCACCGCCTGCGTGCCAGCCACCGGCTTGCCGAACAGAATCCTTTCCCTGGAATAGTTCAATGCTTCGCGGAAGCACGCGATCGCAGCGCCGATCGGACCCCAGGTGATGCCGTAACGCGCCTGACTCAAACACGACAACGGCCCTTTCAACCCCTTCACGTTCGGCAGGCGGTTGGCTTCCGGCACGCGCACGTTGTCGAAGAACAACGCGGACGTGACCGAAGCGCGCAGGCTCATCTTGTGCTTGATTTCCTGCGCAGAGAAACCCGGCATGCCTTTTTCGACGAGGAAGCCGTTGATGCCGTCGTCGGTCTGCGCCCAGACAATGGCCACGTCGGCGAGATTGCCGTTGGTGATCCACATCTTGCCGCCGTTGATCAGCCAGTCGCCGCCGTCTTTCTTGGCATTCGTCTTCATGTTGGCCGGATCGGAGCCGCCCTGTGGCTCGGTCAGGCCGAAGCAGCCGATCACTTCGCCGCGCGCCATCGGCGGCAGCCAACGCTGCTTCTGTTCCTCGGAACCAAACGCGAAGATTGGATACATGCACAGCGAGGTCTGCACCGAGACGAAACTGCGCACTCCCGAATCGCCGCGCTCCAGTTCCTGGCAGATCAATCCGTAACTGACGCCGTTCATGCCGGCGCAGCCGTATTCCTCGGGGAAATAACTGCCGAGCAGACCGAGTTGCGCCAGTTCTCCGATCAGCTCCTTCGGAAACACCGCCCTGTCGAAGCACTCGCCGATGATCGGCAGCACGCGCTCGTCGACGAAACGCGCGACGGTGTCCTGCACCATGCGCTCCTCGTCGCTGAGCAGCGAACGCACATCGTAGAGATCGAACGGATCGAGAGCGGCGGCCATGGGCATTTCGGCAAGCGAGGTTAAGCCTTACATTGTAGCCGGGGACGACGGGAGGAGTGGCGAGTGCGCAAAATCGGACGCCCGTACAATCGCCGTCCCAAGACAAGAAGCAACCGCGCAGTCCGCCCCAAAGTTTCCGACTGAACGCCCTGCCTACTCGGCCCTCATCCCTAGCTGTTCGCGACTCCGTGGGGGACATGACCCGTCGCGACATGCTTGCGCGCGGACTCCACGTTTATGCGCGAATCGTCAAAGAAAATGTCGGCGCCGAAGGCTTCCAGGAACGGCCCCTTGTCGCGGCCGCCGAGGAACAGCGCCTCGTCGATGCGCACGCCCCATTGGCGCAACGTCAAGATGACGCGCTTGTGCGCCGGCGCTGAGCGGGCGGTGACCAGCGCCGTGCGGATCGGCGAATCCTCGGCGGGGAACGCAGCCTGCAAACGGTGCAGCGCGGCGAGGAAGCCGCGAAACGGGCCTCCTGAAAGCGGTTCGTTCCAGCGTTCCGATTCGTTGCGGTAGAACGCGTCCACGCCCTGCTCCTGCGACACCCGTTCGGACTCGTCGCCGAACACCACCGCATCGCCGTCGAAGGCGATGCGCAACTGCTGGGGATGCACCGCGCCCGCTCGCGAAGGCAGGATTGTCGCCGCCGCCACGCCGGCCTTCAGCGCGCGTCCGACGTTTTCCGCATTGGCGGAAAGAAACAGGTCCACGCGGAACGGCGTGATGTATTGCGAAGTCGGTTCGCCGGACGTGAACGCCGCGCGCGTAATGTCCAGACCGTAATGCTGGATTGAATTGAAGATACGCAGGCCGGTGTCGCCGGAATTGCGCGAGAGCAGCACCACTTCCACGCGCGGCACTTCCGGCGCGGACGCATTCAACGCCAATAGCTTGCGCACCAGCGGGAACGCCACGCCGGGTTCCAGAATGTCGTTCTCGTGGGCGATCTGGTAGGCACGGTAGGCCTCCAGCCCTTCACGCTCGTACAACTCGTGCGGTTCGGAGAGATTGAACAGCGCGCGCGAGGAAATCGCGACGACCAGACGCTCGTCGTCCACCGACAATTCGCGCTGCGCGTTGCCGCTCATGCGGGATATTGAATCACCGCAGCCCCGTCTCGTTCCGCGCGATCACGAGTCGCTGGATTTCCGACGTGCCTTCGTAAATCTCCGTGATCTTGGCATCGCGGAAATAGCGCTCCAGTGGCATTTCTTTCGAATAACCCATTCCGGCGTGCACCTGCACGGCCTGGTGGGTGATCCACATCGCGGCCTCCGAGGCGGTAAGTTTGGCGACCGCAGCTTCGGTGGAAAAACGGCCGTTGTTCTTCGCGGCTTCCTGTTTCGCCCACGCCGCGCGCAGTGTCAGGAGCAACGCCGCATCCAGCTTGCATTTCATGTCCGCGATCTTCTGCTGGATCATCTGGAACGAACCGATCGGCGCACCGAAGGCCTTGCGCTCGCGCGCGTACTCCAGCGCGGCTTCGTACGCGGCACGCGCCAAACCTACGGCTTGCGAGGCGATGCCGATGCGTCCCGCGTCCAGCACGCCCATCGCGATCTTGAAGCCGTGGCCTTCTTCGCCGATCACTTCATCCGGGGTCGCGCGGTAGTCGGAGAACTCGATCTCGCAGGTAGCAGATGCGCGGATGCCGAGCTTGGGCTCCGTCTTGCCGCGATGAAAACCCTCGCGCGCCGTGTCGATCATGAAAGCCGTGATCCCCCGCGCGTGCTTGTCCGGGTCGGTCATCGCGAACAACAGAATGTATTTCGCCACCGGGCCGGATGTGATCCAGCTCTTTTTGCCGTTGATGATGAAACTGCCGTCCGGTTGTTTGACCGCGCGGCAGCGCATGGCGGTGGCATCGGAACCGGATTGCGGTTCGGTCAGCGCGAAGGCGCCGATGGCTTCGCCCGATGCAATCGGCGTAACGTACTTGTTTTTCTGCTCCTCGCTGCCGAATTTCAGCAGGCCGTTGCAGTAAAGCGTATTGTTGACGCTCATGATGGTGGAGTGCGCGCAGTCGGCCGCCGCGATTTCGATCATCGCCAGCACATAACTGATCGAATCCATGCCGGCGCCGCCGTATTCGGTCGGCACCTCGATGCCCATCAGGCCGAGCTTGCCCATCTCCTGGATATTTTCCAGCGGAAACTCGCCGGACTTGTCGAACTCCGCCGCCACCGGTGCGATGCGTTTTTGCGCGAAGTCGCGCGCGATGGATTGGATCTGTAACTGCTCTTCGCTGAAATGGAAATCCATGCGGCGTTCTCCGCTGCAGCACCGTCGAGTTCGGCAAACATGCGATTTTAGCTCAGTTTGGAGCGGCGGCCGGACAACTCGTATCCGCGTGTCCACGCCGCTGCGCCAACATCCAGTCGAGCAGCCCAGGAGTTGCATATGCACGCGGCCAGATCACGTGCGGATCGGGATCGACCGGTCCGTGCAGATACTCGGTGTAACACGGATGGCCTCCGGCTTCGCGCAACGCGCGCACCACCGCGCGCGAACCGACCATCGCGCCGCCCGCTCCGGTCTCGACGTTGGTGTCGTCGTCGTCCGCGGCGTGGAACACCCATTCTGGCACCCGCGCGATCGAAGCGAGTCCTGCGCGTTCGGTCATTCCCGACATCGGCACCAGCGCGGCAAATCGATCCGGCCAGGTTTTGGCGACATCCCACACGCCCGTCGCGCCGCTTGACAAGCCCGTCAGCACGACGCGATCAAGATCCACCGGCCAGTGCTTTTCGATGTCCGCGATCACCGCCATGACTTTTGCAGGGACCCAGTAATCCTGCGGCGATTGTGGCGCGGCAAAGAGGATGCGTTTGTGCTCCGCACGGGCCGCGTCCAGCAACTGCATCGCACCGTTGGCGCCGTCGGCGATCTGGTCTCCATTGTTGTCGCCGTTCTGGCCGGAGCCGTGCAGGAACACGATCAGCGGCAGCTTCTCATGCGGATCGATGTGCAGCGGTACGTACAAGCGATACGGATAGCCGCCGATCGGTGCGGCGCGGCGGAGAAACAGTTTCGCATCGGCATCCCAATGCGTATCGGCCAGCGCGCATGGCATGGCCGCCACGCCGAGGCAAAGGATCAGCCAAACCCAGGCACGCATCGGGGCATCCGCCGAAAGTGCAAAGCATAGCGCGAGCGCGCTCTCCGCTTGCTTTATCTTTTCATCCTGATATAAAGATGCAATGCTTGGCCTGAGTGAAGCCACGTCATTGTTGCGCCTGCTCTCCGACCCGACACGGATGCGGCTGCTGGCGCTGTTGCGCCGCGAGGAACTGACCGTGGCCGAGCTGTCGTCCGTGCTCGGTCTGGCGCAGCCGCGTGTTTCCACGCATCTCGCCAAACTCAAGGAAGCAGGCCTCGTGCGCGACCGCCGTGCGGGCGTTTCGGCGTATTACCGCATCAACGATGCCGACGCGGACGGCGCCGCGGAACTGCTGCACGCACTGGAACAAGGTGTCGACGATGCGCTGCTCGCGTCCGACATGCAGCGATTGCCCAGCGTGTTGGCGCGCCGTGCGCGCGAACGTGGCTGGGCCGACAGCGTAGCCGGCGACATGGAACGCCACTATTCGCCTGGCCGAACCTGGGAGACGCTGGCGCGCACACTGCTGCAACTGCTCGAGACCGGCGACGTACTGGACATCGCTTCGGGCGACGGCGTGCTGGCCGAATTGCTGGCGCCGCACGCACATTCGATCGTATGCGTGGATTCCAGCGAGCGCGTGGTCGCGGCCGCACGCGAAAGGTTGAGATCGTTTCGCAATGTGGAGGTGATCGAAGGCGACATGCATGCCCTTGATCTTGGAAAGCGCCGATTCGATCTGGTGCTGATGATGCACGCGTTGACCTACAGCGAACAGCCTGCGCAAGCGGTAGCGGAAGCGGCACGCGTGCTGAAGCCCGGCGGCCGCCTGCTGGCCGTGACATTGGCGAAGCACGCCCATCGCGCGGCCACCGTGCCGTTCGATCACCGCAACCTCGGCTTCAAACGCGAAGAATTGATTGGCTTCGCGCGCAAGTCAGGACTGGAAGTGCTGCATTGCGTGAAAGTGGCACGGGAAACACGGCCGCCGCATTTCGAGGTGTTGAGTTTGCTGGCAAGGTCGAAGTTGACGCGCTGACGCGATGCCTTGAATGGCATCGCGTGCGTCAACTGAGGAGGAGGCATGGATGCCGACTGGAAGACGCGCCATGGATGGATTGGACCATTGGAGCAATCAATGAATACATTGCCTTATCTTAATCCCGACCGCGTCGCCAAGCTCGAACAAGCGCTTTCCCAGCGCATCCTCGTGCTCGACGGCGCCATGGGCACGATGCTGCAGGCGCACGCACTGAACGAGTCCGGTTATCGCGGCGAGCGTTTCGGCGCGGGCTGCGATTCGTACCATGATCACGAACACGGCGAGCACTGCGCACGCGATCTGCGCGGCAACAACGACCTGCTCTCGTTGACGCAGCCGCACCTGATCCGGGACGTGCACCTCGCGTATTTACGCGCCGGCGCGGATCTGGTCGAAACGAACACCTTCAATTCGACTTCGATCAGCCAGGCTGATTACGGCTTGCAACATCTGGTGCGCGAGTTGAACCGTGAAGGCGCGAAACTCGCGCGCGCCGCGTGCGATGAAATCGAAAAGGAAAACCCGGATCGTCCGCGCTTCGCGATCGGCGTGCTGGGGCCGACCAGCCGCACCGCTTCGCTCTCGCCCGACGTCAACAATCCCGGTTTCCGCAACGTGGATTTCGACGAATTGGAGAGCGCCTATGCCGAGGCCGCGCGCGGCCTGATCGACGGCGGCAGCGACGTGCTGATGGTGGAAACCATTTTCGACACGCTCAACGCCAAGGCCGCGCTGTTCGGCATCGCGACGGTGTTCGACGAGATCGGCGCGCGCCTGCCGATCATGATCTCCGGCACCATCACCGACCGCTCCGGCCGCACATTATCAGGCCAGACCGCCGAAGCGTTCTGGTATTCCGTGGCGCACGCGCAGCCTTTATCCGTCGGCTTGAATTGCGCGCTGGGCGCCAAGGATTTGCGCGAGCACGTGGAAACGCTCGCCCGCGTGGCAGATTGCTACGTCAGCGCGCATCCCAATGCCGGCTTGCCCAACGCTTTCGGCGGCTACGACGAGACGCCAGATGAAATGGCGAAGACGCTGGCCGAATTCGCGCGCGACGGTCTGTTGAATCTGGTCGGCGGCTGCTGCGGCACCACGCCCGCGCACATCGCCGCGATCGCTCAAGCCGTGCGGGATGTACCGCCGCGCGCACTACCGCAAGCGGAGCGGATCGCAGCGTGAGTGCACGTCACACCCGCCTGAGCGGCCTCGAGCCGCTGGTGATCACGCCCGAGTTGAACTTCATCAACATTGGCGAGCGCACCAACGTCACAGGCTCCGCGCAGTTCAAGAAGCTGATCAAGGAAGACCGCTACGACGAGGCCGTGGAAGTGGCGCGTCAGCAGGTCGCCAATGGCGCGCAGATTCTCGACGTCAACATGGACGAGGGTCTGCTCGATTCGGAAGCCGCGATGGTGAAATTCCTGCGGCTGATCGCTGCCGAGCCGGACATCGCGCGCATCCCGGTGATGGTGGATTCATCCAAGTGGAGCGTGATCGAAGCCGGTTTGAAATGCCTGCAGGGCAAGGGGGTGGTCAATTCGATCTCGCTGAAGGAGGGCGAAGCGCCATTCCTGGAGCAGGCGCGCAAGATCCTGCGCTACGGCGCGGCGGTCGTCGTCATGGCGTTCGACGAACACGGTCAGGCCGACACCGTGGAACGGCGACTGGAGATTTGCGAACGCTCGTACAAGTTGCTCACGGAAAATGTCGGATTTCCGCCCGAAGACATCATCTTCGATTCGAACATTTTTCCGATCGCCACTGGCATCGAGGAACACGCCAACAATGCCGTGTGGTTCATCGAAGCCGCGAAGGAACTGAAGCAGCGCTTCCCGGATTCGCACGTTTCCGGCGGCGTTTCCAATGTGTCGTTCTCGTTCCGCGGCAACAACAGCGTACGCGAGGCGATCCATTGCGTGTTCCTGTATCACGCGATCAAGGCCGGTATGAATATGGGCATCGTCAACGCCGGCGCGCTGCCGATCTACGACGATCTCGATCCCGAATTACGTGAGCGCGTCGAAGACGTTGTACTGAACAGAAGGCCCGATGCAACCGAACGGTTGATGGACATCGCGGAGCGGTACAAGCGGGGGACCCGGGATTCGGGGCTCGGGACCCGCGATGAGCACGCCTGGAGACAGTTACCCGTGGCCAAGCGGCTGGAGCACGCGTTGGTGCACGGCATCGATCAGTACGTGATCGAGGACACCGAAGAGGTGCGCCGGCAATGTGCGCGCACGTTGGACGTGATCGAGGGCCCATTGATGGACGGCATGAACGTGGTCGGCGATCTGTTCGGCGCCGGCAAGATGTTCCTGCCGCAGGTGGTGAAATCCGCGCGCGTGATGAAGAAGGCCGTGGCCTATTTGCTGCCTTTCATGGAAGAGGAAAAGAAAAGAAACGGCGATGTCGGCAAGCCCAGCGGCAAGATCGTGATGGCGACTGTCAAGGGCGACGTGCACGACATCGGCAAGAACATCGTCGGAGTGGTGCTGGCTTGCAACAATTTCGAAGTCGTCGATCTCGGCGTGATGGTGCCGGCGCAGAAGATCCTCGACACCGCGCGCGAGCAAAACGCCGACATGATCGGCGTGTCCGGCCTGATTACGCCATCCCTGGAAGAGATGGCGCACGTCGCCAAGGAAATGCAGCGACAGGAGTTCCGCATTCCGTTGCTGATTGGCGGCGCGACCACGTCGCGCGCGCATACCGCGCTGAAGATCGAACCGAACTACAAGGCGCCGACGGTGTGGGTGAAAGACGCTTCGCGCGCGGTCGGCGTGGCACAGTCGCTGGTCTCCAAGGAACTGGTGAACGAATTTCTGGCGAAAGTGCGCGCCGAATATGCGGAAATTCGCGAACGTCACAAGGATCGCGGACCGGGCAAGAAGCTGGTTTCACTGCAACACGCGCGTATGCAGAAATTCGATGGCGACTGGGACAACTACGCGCCGCCCGCACCGCGAAACCCCGGCATCACCGTGTTCGATAATTACGATCTAGCCGAGTTGCGCGATTACATCGACTGGTCGCCATTCTTCTCTGCGTGGGAATTGTCAGGCCACTATCCGGCGATCCTCGACGATAAGGTGGTCGGCACGCAGGCGCGCGAATTGTTCGAGGATGCGCAAACGATGCTGGACAAGGTGATCGCGGAGAAATGGCTGACCGCGCGCGCGGTGATCGGGTTGTGGCCGGCAAATTCGGTCGGAGAGGATATCGAGATCCACATTGAGGAAGGCAGAGCGCCGGTCACTGCCCATCATCTACGCCAGCAAGCGGACAAGCCGCCCGGGCGTCCGGACTTCTGTCTCGCCGATTTCGTGGCACCGAAAGATTCCGGCAAACAAGACTGGATCGGCGGTTTCGCCGTCACCGCCGGGCTCGGGATGGAACCACATCTCGAGCGCTTCCGCGCTGAACACGACGATTATTCGGCGATCCTGCTCAAGGCACTGGCGGATCGTCTGGCCGAGGCCTTCGCCGAACGCATGCACGAACGCGTGCGCAAGGAATTCTGGGGTTACGCGAGCGACGAATCGCTGGCCAACGAAGCGCTGATCGCGGAGGAATATCGCGGCATCCGCCCGGCGCCCGGTTATCCCGCCTGCCCCGACCACACCGAGAAGCGCATGCTGTTCGCGCTGCTGGATGCAACCAGGAACGCGGGCATCGAATTGACCGAAGGCATGGCGATGTATCCAGCGGCCTCCGTATCAGGCTGGTACTTCGCGCATCCGCGCAGCCAGTATTTCGTGGTCGGACGATTGAGCAAGGAACAGGTCGAGGACTACGCGCGGCGCAAGGGCTGGAGCGTGACCGAAGCCGAGCGCTGGCTTGCCTCGAATCTGGACTATGATCCAGAGTGACTCAGCTTTCTTCCGAGCCCCCCGGCGCCACCGTTTCGCGCTCTTTGTGCCGCAGGTGCACGCTGACGTTGTAGAGCGAAACGAACAGCGGGAAGAAATTCGAAACAATGCCGACCGAGTCGTTCTTGCCGAAGATGAAGTACGCCAAAAGCAGCACGCTGCCGAATACCGACAGGTACCAGAACGACATTGGCATCACCACTTTCTTCTGCTTTTTTGTGGCATAGAGCTGCACGAACCAGCGCGCCGTGAAGGTGAAGGTGCCGATGAAACCGACCAGTTTCCACGGGGTGATTTCAAAATCACGCAAGGCGTGCACGATAGGGTCCATGATGCGATCCCGGCGCGAAGGAAGGACGATTGTAGACCGGGACGCGGGAACACACGCGCGGCAAGACCTTCGCATTGACCAGTGTGGCGCGGGCCTTTAGACTTCCGCGGCTAAGCTGGGGCGCGTAGCTCAGCGGTAGAGCACTGCCTTCACACGGCAGGTGTCACAGGTTCGATCCCTGTCGCGCCCACCAATTCTTGCGCAGCGATCTGCGCACAGCAGCGACCCTTCACACGGCAGGTGTCACAGGTTCGATCCCTGTCGCGCCCACCAATTCTTACGCAGCGATCTGCGCATAGCAGCGACCCTTCACACGGCAGGTGTCACAGGTTCGATCCTGAGTCGCGCCCACCAATTCTTACGCAGCGATCTGCGCATAGCAGCGACCCTTCACACGGCAGGTGTCACAGGTTCGATCCTGAGTCGCGCCTACAGCTGCTTCGCTTTGAGGCCTTCCCTGGCCGCTTTTCCTGCCATTACTTCTTGGGCACCGTCACTGCCACGAAACGGCTGGCGCCATCGCGGGAGACGAGCAGCAGCACGGTATCACCGGGTTTGAGGCCGGCCGCGGCGGATTTGAACTCGGCGACGTTATTCACGGCCTTGCTGCCCACGCGCAGGATCACGTCGCCCGGTTGCAGGCCGGCCTGAGCCGCGGCGCCGCGTACGTCGGTGATCGCCACGCCCTCGTTGTCCTTCAGGCCGAGTTGCTGACGCATCGCCGGGGTGATCGTCTGCACGGTCAAGCCGAGCGCGGAACTGCCACCACCGCCTTGCGGGCCGAAGCGCATGGCCTGCGCCGCGCTCTGGTCGCGCGGCAACTCGCCGACTTTCACCTTGACGTTTTGTATTTTTCCGTCGCGCGAAATCTGCACGGTCGCTTCGGAGCCTGGCTGCGTTTCGCCGACCAGCGGCGGCAGATCTGCCGCGCTGTCGATGGGATGGCCGTTGTAGGCGAGGACCACGTCGCCCACCTGGATGCCCGCCTTGGCCGCGCCGCTGTCCGGCGTGACGCTGGCCACCAGCGCGCCACGTACCTGAGAAAGGTGCAGGTTCTGTGCCTTGGCGATTTCCGCGGTGACATCCTGGATCTGCACGCCCAGCATGCCGCGCGACACATAACCCTTGGTCTTGATCTGCTGCACCGCGTTCATCGCGATGTCGATCGGGATTGAGAACGAGATGCCCTGATAACCGCCGGTGCTGGAGAAGATCTGCGAATTCACGCCGACGACTTGTCCTTGCAGGTTGAACAGGGGGCCGCCGGAATTGCCGCGATTGATCGGCACGTCGGTCTGGATGAAGGGCACGTATTGTTGATCGGCCTGGCCGAAGCTGCGGCCCACCGCGCTGACGATGCCGGCCGTAACCGAATGATCGAACCCGAACGGCGAGCCGATCGCGACCACCCATTGACCCGGTTTCAGCGAGCGCGAATCGCCGATCGTCACGACCGGCAGGCTGTCGGCATTGACCTTCAACAACGCAATGTCGTACTGCGGATCGGTGCCGACCACTTTCGCCGTCAGTTCGCGGCGGTCGGACAAACGCACCGTCACAGTGTCGGCGTGGTCGACCACGTGATTGTTGGTGAGGATGTAGCCGTCGGCGGAAATGATGAAGCCCGAACCGATCGATTCGGCGCCTTGGTCGGGGCCCTGATCCGGCGGCTGGATCGGCATGCCGAAGAAACGCTTGAAGATGTCTGGAATCTGCTGATCGTCCGGCATGCCGTTGTCGTCGCCAATCTCGCTGGCGTGGTTGTAATGCGCCTGCACGTTCACCACGGCCGGGCCGTA
>JAJPID010000037.1 GCA_021324945.1 Lysobacterales bacterium
CGCCTTGCCGAGATCGCCGCCGACGTTCTTCAGCCGGCTGGTGCCGAAGATCACCAGCACGATCAGCAGCACGATCAGCCAATGCCAGATGCTGAGGCCGCCCATGACTCACCTCTCTCGAAATGGTTTTGCGGAGCGCATGTCTTGTAACGCACATCCACGCTTCGGTGCATACAGCCCCTTGAGTCAAGGGCTGAGTTAGCGCGCTTACGCGATGCCTTGAATGGCATCGCGTGCGCAAACGAAGGCCGAAGGCAGGATGCCGAAGGCCGGGTTGCTTGGTGAGACATGGATGTCGAACCCAGCAACGCGCGGGGATGTGGAAGTATATCCGTATTGAAAAATCCGGACCGGCCGGTTCTGGTCGAATCTCCTACTGAGTGTACTCCTCAAGCTGGTCGCGGAAGTGCACGACCGGCGCGGGCACGTTGGACACGCCACCTTCGAAGATGCGCCGCGGCGTGATGCCGGGCCCGTAAATCGCCGCATCGGCATCATCGTCGATGCGCAGCGCGGCGCCGTCCAGCGACACGCCGGCGAACAACCCGCGCGAGCGCGAGTAGGAATAGATTTCCGCCTGCATGGCGGCGTCCGTCGAGGCGCTGAGGCTGCGTCCCACCGGCCCCGCGGCAGCGTGCGCATCGGCGCCGATGGTGAACTTGCCGTTGACGATGCCGTCTACGCCGCGGCGCGTGCGGAAAACCAGCACCACGTCGGTCGAGGACACGCCCGCCTGGAAACCCACGCTGCCGCCGGTCAGCGACAGGAACACCGGATTGGACCAGGTCCCGTCGGGCGATTTCACCGCGATCAGCCCGTCGCCGTGGCGGCCGCCGAATACCAGCCCGACCTTGATGACGTTGGGAATCACCGCGATCGCGTAGGCGTCACGCAACAGATCATGCGGGATCGCCTTGTCCGGCGCCTGCATGATATCGGTCAGCACGCGCGTAGCGGTCTGCGCGCGGGCAATCGCGGTTTGCTGCTCGTCGGCGTGCGCGGCGAGGGCGGGCAGCAGCAGTGCGATGAACATCATCATGAAGCGTGCAATTGGCTTTGACATAGACTCTCCGGCGAACCGCCGTATTCCCGAATTTGACGGCAGTTTGGATGTTGCGGGCACACTGCGCGCTTAACGTGCGCCCGCGTGTGGCAGACTGCACGCAGCCACGCGAGTTCCGCATGCGTTACATCGACCCGCCAAAGGATGAGAAAGAAGGCGCGCCGCATACGGCCGTGCTGCTGGTGAATCTCGGCACGCCGGCAGCGCCGACGCCGGATGCGGTGCGCGCATATCTGGCCGAATTTCTGTCCGATCCGCGCGTGGTGGAGCTGCCGCGCGCGGTGTGGTGGCCGGTGCTGCATGGCTACGTGCTGCGCGTCCGGCCGCGCCGTTCGGCCGAAGCCTACGCCAAGATCTGGACGCACGAAGGCTCGCCGCTGTTGTTGTACAGCACACAGCTGATGCAGGCCATGCAGGCGGAAATCGCGCGGCGCATGAAGGATGCAGTGACCGTGACAGTGGCGATGCGCTACGGCTCGCCTTCCATCCACGACACGCTGTTGCGCCTGCACGATCAAGGCGTGCGGCGTGTGCTGCTGCTGCCGCTGTACCCGCAATATGCCGCGGCGACCACCGCTTCGGTACTGGACGTGGTGGCCGATGTCATCCGGCGACTGCGCTGGCTGCCGGAGCTGCGCACGGTCAATGATTATCACGATGACGCCGGGTATCTGGCCGCGCTCGCATCCAGCGTGCAGGCGCATTGGGCGCAGCACGGCCGCGCGCAGAAATTGTTGCTGTCGTTCCACGGCCTGCCGGAAAGCGCTGCGCGCAAAGGTGATCCCTATTTCAATCAATGCCATGAAACCGCGTTCCGTCTGCGCGATGCACTGGGTTTGCGAGAAGACGAAATGCTGATCGCTTTCCAGTCGCGCGTCGGGAGGCAGCGCTGGTTGCAACCGTACACAGATCAAACGGTGATCGACCTCGCGCGCGAGGGCGTGAAATCGCTGGATGTACTTTGCCCCGGCTTTGCCGTCGATTGCCTGGAAACGCTGGAGGAAGTCGCGTTGCGCTACCGCGCGGCGTTTCTGACGCAAGGCGGCGAACGGTTCTCGTACATTCCCGCATTGAATGCCTCGGCGGCGCACGTCACTGCGCTGACGCAGTTGGCGATGAGGAATCTGCAAGGCTGGGCTTGATGCGCGAACTGGTGTTGAACCTGCCCTTCGGCAAACTCGCCGCGCTGGAATGGGGCGAGCCCGACGCGCCGCCGTTGCTGGCGCTGCATGGCTGGCTCGACAACGCCGCGAGCTTTTCGACGATTGCATCGCTGCTGTCCCGAGATTTCCGCGTCATCGCATTGGACTTGCCGGGCCACGGCCAAAGCGCCCATTTGCCGAATGGCGTCACGCGCTATCACGCGATCGACTACGCGGATCACGTGCTGAATGCGGCGGACGCGTTGCAACTGGAACGCTTTGATCTGCTCGGCCATTCGCTGGGCGCGGGCGTGGCGAGCTTGGTGGCCGCGGCCGCGCCAGCACGCGTGCGGAATCTCGCACTGATCGAAGGTCTCGGTCCGTTGGCCGATGACGGATCGAACACTTTGCAACGCTGGCGCGAGGCGGAAGCGCAACGCAGCGTCACGCGGCGTGCGCTGCGCGTGTTCGGGAGCATCGACGAAGCGCTCGCCGCGCGCGTGGCGGTAGGCGATTTGCGAGCCGATGAAGCGCGCGCGCTCGTCGAACGCGGTTTGCGGCAGGTCCAAGATGGCTACGTCTGGAGCAGCGACCCGTGCCTGCGCCTGCCCACCCCTCTGCGCATCGAGGAAATGCAATTGCGGCGTTTGCTGGCCGGCATCGAAGCACCGACGTTACTCCTGCTGGCCGATCCGGAAACACCTTACCTGCCGCGCGAGAAGATGACCGCTCGCGCGGCTTGTGTACGCGACATCCGTGTGGAACACATTGCCGGGCGGCATCACCTGCACTTGCAGCATCCGCGCGAAGTGGCGGAACGGTTGCTGGCCTTTTTGCGAAAACAGTGATGGTGAATCCGGACGCCGCGAGGCGGCGATCCGGACAAATTCGTCTGGAACGAATTTGGACAACCGTAGGTTGGCCCAAGGGGGCAAAGTCCACGGATGGACTTTGCAATCTGCTTCCAATTCAACCCAAAACAGCAGATTCCGGTTCCGGCCGCATTGGGGCCGGCTCCCGGGATGACGAGCGAAGCATCACACCGAAATCGCCAATCTTTCGCTGCGATAAACCTGCGCGGTGAGCAATCCGATCAGGAAAGCCACGGCGAATCCACAAACCAACGCGATTCCGATTTCCGACATGCCCACGCTGCCGCCGCGCAGCAATTGGCTGACGCCGAGCTGCTGGCCCAGCAGCGGCACCGCGTACATCCACGGCGCAGGTTTCACCGGCATGAAACTCATCAGCATCGAAGGCACCGCCGGCAGGATCATCAGAAAACCGAGATAGGTCTGCGCCTCGCGATAGGTCTTGGCGAATGCGGCGATCAGGGTTTGCCCCACCGCGAACAGCGCCAGCAGCGGCAACTCGAGAAGCAGCGCCTGACCCACGAACGCGGCGCCGAGGTCGAACGACATGCCGAGTTTTTCCGACGGCATGAAGTGACCGGCGATCGAAAAACCGATCACGCACAACAGCAGGCTGATGAACGAGAACACGCCGATCGCGGCCAGCTTGCCGAGCAAGATCGATGAGCGCGCCACCGGGTTCGCAAACAGCGGTTCCAGTGATTGCCGCTCGCGTTCGCCGGCAGTGAGGTCAATCGCAAGATACATGCCACCGATGTAGATCGCGATCACGAAGAAATACGGCAGGAAGCCGAACAGCAGCCCGGCGCGCGATTGCGGCGTCGACTGGTCCCGTTCGCTGACCACCACCGGCGTCGCGATAGCCGGGGAAATACCGCGCGCCAGCAGGCGCAGCGCGCCCTGTTCGCTAACATACCTTTTGAGCATGTTCTGCAGGCGTTCGCGAGCTGTGTCGGTGCCCATCTGCGATGCGTCGTAGATCAGCTCCACCTGCGCAGGTTCACCGGTGTTCCAGGCGTTGCCGTAGCTCGCCGGAATGCGCAACACCACGTCGGTGTCGCGGTGACGCACCGCGTTTTCCGGCTCGGCGATCGCGGGCTGCGGTTCCAAGCCCTGTCGTTTCAATGCCGCGATCAAATTGGGCGCGTACTGCGCGCCGATCACTGGCACTTTCAAGGGGCCTTCGGCCTTGGCCATTTCGCGATTGATCTGCACGTTGATCAACACCACGAACATGATCGGCCCGAACAGCGGCGCGTAGATCAGCGCGCTCATCACGGTGCGCTTGTCGCGCAGGTTCTCCCGGATCTCTTTCCACCAGACAGTCAGGATTGCGCTCATGCGGCAAGTCCCTCTTCGCTGCCGATGATTTTCACGAAGGCATCCTCCAGATTGGTTTCGCCGGTCTGTGCGCGCAGCGCGTCCGGCGTTTCGTCGGCTACCACGCGGCCGTGAGCGATCACCACGATGCGGTCGCACAGCGCGGCGACCTCCTGCATGATGTGGCTGGAAAACAGCACGCAGCGCCCTTCCGCTTTCATCGCTTTCAGGAACGCGCGCATTGAACGCGTGCTCATCACGTCAAGGCCGTTGGTCGGCTCGTCCAGGATCACGTTCTTTGGATCGTGCACCAGCGCGCGCGCGATCGCGGTCTTGACGCGCTGACCTTGCGAGAACCCTTCCGTGCGGCGGTCGAGGATGTCGCGCATTTCCAGCGCGTCGACCAATTTTTCGCGCCGCTGCTGCATCAGCGCCGTTTCGACGCCATGCAACTGCGCGAAGTACTCGATGTTCTCGCGCGCGGTCAGCCGCTTGTACAAGCCGCGCGCGTCGGGCAACACGCCCAAGGTCCGCCGCACCGCGACCGGCTCGACCACGGTGTCGATTCCGTCCACCAGCACCTGCCCGGCATCCGGTTTCATCAGCGTGTAGAGCATGCGCAGCGTGGTGGTCTTGCCAGCGCCGTTGGGGCCGAGCAGGCCGGTGATCTCGCCGTCGCGCGCGGTGAACGATACGCCGTCCACCGCTTTCACTTCGCCGAAGGATTTGCGCAGGTTTCTGACTTCGATCATGTGCTGCTCCTCACGGCGACGCTCCATTGAAGCTGATGAACGCCGGCATTGGGCCGATGCGATTCAGGCAGGTTGCATCGAGCTGTTTCGGTTTCAGGTCGGCGATAAAGTCATTCACCAGTTTCGGCATGCAGCCGCGCGAGAGCACGCTGTGGCCCATGCCTTTGACTTCCAACACGCGCGCATCGGAGAGCCCTTTCATGATTTCCTGCGCGTACGCGGGTGGCGTGACGGGATCGCGTTCACCCGACAGGATCAACGTCGGAATGGACGAGACGAATGGCGCGTGGAAGTTCGCCGGCCGCGTTCCGTGCGGCCAGACCGAACACGCCGCCTGGATGCCGTCGATCAGTTCGCTGCCGAGGATCGTCCCCGCATCCTGAGGTCGCGGCTGCAGGAGATCGGCATCTTCGGCGCAGATGACCGAGAACTGCATGCCGGTGTTCACGCTGCGGTCGAGGCCCGACATCATCAGTTGCGACTGTCCCATGAGTGGCACGTAGTCGCCTTTCACCGCTTGCGTCACCGTCAGCGGCAGCAGCGCCGCGGTTTCCGCGGTGTAGGAATACAACCGCGCCACGGCTGCCAGGCGGTCGCCGGTCAGCGATTTCTGCGTCGGCAGATTGGTCTTGGGATCGGGAAAACTGGTTTGCACCGGCTGTGCGCGCAACTTGTCGTGCAACACGTGCAGCGCCGAGTTCCAGTCACCGAACGCCTGCTTGCAAGCCGGCTCGGCGGCGCAGGCATCGGCTTGCAACTTCAATGCGTGTTCGAGGTTGACCGCGTAGTCCTTGCCAAGGATCAACTGATTCGGCACCGCGCTGTCCAGCACGATGCTGCGCACACTATCGGGATGGGCGCGCGCGTACTGCTGTGCCATGCGCGTACCATACGAGATGCCGATCAAATCGAACTTCGGATCGCCCAGCGCGTATCGTACCGTTTCGAGATCGGCGACCGCGTCGGTGGTCGTGTAGAAACGCGGATCGGCAGTCTTCTGGACTTCGGTCAGGCACTGCGCGATCAGCGCGCGCGTGCGCTGCGGATCGAACGGCAGATCCGCGTTCTGATCCATCGTCTTCTGCACCTGCGGACAGGCCAGTGGGTGCGAGCCGCCCGTGCCGCGCTGATCCAGCAACAGAATGTCGTGGTGCTTGCGCAACGGCGCCAGCGCAGCGGCGATTTCCGTATAGGTCTGCGTCGCGGATTCGCCCGGGCCACCGGCGAGATAGACCACGATGTCCTTTTCGGCGATCTGCGCGTCGCTCTTGATGATCGCAAGCTTGAGGTCGATCGTCCGCGAATGTGGATCGGCGCGGTTCTCGGGCACGGAGAACGGCGCGCAGTACGCCGCCGTGGTCACCGCGCTGTCGGGCTGCTTCAGCTCGCACGACTTCAACGTCAGCGTGCCGAGCTTCAGCGTTTCGACCGGATGCGGCGTTACCGGCGCCTGCGTCTGCAGCGCCGGGTGGCCCGTGTTGGCTGCGGCAACCGGTCCGCTCTCGTCCGTCGGCGATTCGCCAGCGTGATGCGGCCGCAGCCAGTTCCAGCCGAGCGCAGTGAGCACTCCGATCAGCACCGCAACTCGCACACCGTTTCTACCGCTGATCTTCATCATCATTTCCCCGGATCGAATATCGTCTCGATGCGCATGCCGAACAGCCGCGCGATCTTGAACGCCAGCGGCAAGCTCGGATCGTACTTGCCGGTTTCGATCGCATTGATCGTCTGCCGCGACACATCCAGCCGCTCGCCCAATTCGCCCTGCGACCAGCCTTGCCTCTCGCGCAACTCGCGCACGCGGTTTTCCATCAGCACGACGTTCCGCCGTAGCGGCGCGACAACGCCAGGCGCGTCAAGCCATAGACGAAACACAGCGCCGGAAAAATCCAGAACAACACGTCTTCGGCAGCCAACGTCAGCACATGCGCCGCGCACAGGAAAGACAAGAACACGCTGAGCGCGGCGACCAATCCGGTGGCCACGCCCAGCGCGATCAGGTGCAGGCGTTGCTGCAATTCGTCACTGCGCAGCACGCGCGCGCCCATCAGCACGATCACGCCCACCACCGGCAACGCGGGAACCAGCGCCAGCACGATCTTAAATCCGGGATCGGCCACCGTTTTGACGTGCGGCCACTCGAAATACACCAGCAGCGCGTACGCCGCCATGATCAGCAGCACCTGCGCGTTGTAGCGTTTGACCGGATATCGCTCCATACCATGCCCTGTCAAGCGAACTTGACATCAAGATAACGGCCCGATTTGCCGCTGTCAAGCACACTTGACATGCGATGCCGCGCTGCCGGCTAAGCGCGGTCTAAGCGAGCGCAGGCACGCTGCGCGCCATGCGTTCAAGCCGTTTCGCATGGGTATTCGTGTCCGCGCTGCTGGCCGGCTGCGCGACGTATCGCCCGTTGCCGCTGGACGAAAACCGCGCCGTGTCGCGGCCGGCGGACATCGCCGTCCCGGCATCGGAGATGCCCGTGCCGGAGTTGCGCGCGCACCGCTTCGATCCCTCCGACGGATTGGATGTCACCGAAGTCGCGATGCTGGCGGTCGCCAACAATCCCGATCTGCGTTCGCAGCGCGACGACGAACGCATCTCGCGCGCGCAGGCGTTCGCCGCGGGTCTGCTGCCCGATCCGCAGTTGAGCTACGAGCACGACCGGCCCGATCCGGGTCAGGCGGAAACCACGCCGGCATTCAACTTGGGATTGACGTGGAACCTCGGCGATCTGCTGACGCGTTCGGCGCGCGTGGCTTCGGCCCAAGCCGGTACGCAAGAGGTGCATCTGAACCTGTTGTGGAGCGAATGGCAGACGATCGCCAGGGCGCGCACACTGTTCGACAAGATCATGACGCAACGCGCGCTGGTGGCGCGCCTGCAGGCCGAACGCGACGCGCTGACACCCATCGATAGATATGTGCAACGCGCGTTGCAAGCCGGCGATCTCACCTACGACAGCGCCAGTGCGGGCTTGAATGCAATGGCGGATGTGCGCGGCAAGCTCGCCGAGGCGCAACGGCAGCTCGATCAGAGCGAACACGATCTGCACGACCTGCTGGGACTGGATGCATCGATTCCGCTGAACCTGACCGGCGCGCCGTATGCGGTCGACCCCGATGCCACGCAAGTCGCGCGCGCGTTGTCCGAAATGACGCATCGCCGGCCCGATCTGCTGGCTCTGCAGGCCGGCTATCGATCGCAGGAAGAGAAATTGCGTGCGGCAGTGTTGGCGCAATTTCCCGCGATCACGGTCGGTTTCATGCGCATGCGAGACACCAGCAATATCTATTCGTCCGGATTTTCAGTGGGATTATCGCTGCCGCTGTTCGACAGTGATCGCGGCAATATCGCGATTGAACGCGCCACGCGGCAGAAACTGCACGACGAATACGACGCGCGCGTGCTGGCTTCGCGCAACGATATCGATCGATTGCTGAAGCTGCAGACAAGTTTCGACGCGCAGCAGCCGCAGTTGTCCAGGCACACGGCGCAACTGGCGCAGGCGCGCGACGCCGCACAGCGCGCGTATCGATCTGGGTTGCTGGACTGGCCGACGTATTTGGCGATCCGCGCCAGCTCGCTGGCCGCCGATACCGATCTGCTCAATCTGCAACAGAACCACGATGAACAGGCGATCGCGCTGGATGCGCTGGTCGGCGCATGGCCGGATGCATCGCAAACTCGGAATTCCGCCCGCGTATCACGCCAATGAAAGTCGATAAATCGAAACCGATGGAATGTTTTTTGTTTTATCCGCGTTCGTTCGCATTAATTTGTGGACTGATTCTGTTTTTGAGCGCGTGTTCCGGTGGCGAGCCCGGAGAAATCGCGCAAGCGCCGGTGACGGTGCAGACCGCGATGCCGGCGCGACGTGTCTTCCATCTCTACGTTGATGCATACGGCGCGCTGACCGGCGACACGCGCCGCGCGCAAACCTTGAGCCTGCCGCAAGCCGGGCAAGTGATCGCGGTGGAAGTGACGCCCGGCCATCGTGTGCACAAGGGAGAACCCTTGTTGCGTGTCGCCACCGATCCCAATGCCGTGAGCGCGTATCAACAAGCGCTGAACACGGCGAACCAGGCGCGCGACGAATTGACGCGTACGCAACGACTGCACGACGAGAAGCTCGCGACCAATTCGCAGCTCGATGCCGCGCGCAAGGCGCTCGCAGATGCACAAGCCGCACTGGCGGCACAAGCGAAACTCGGCGGTGCGCAGGCGGTGACAACGCTGGATGCACCCGCCGATGGCGTGGTCACCGTGTTGAGCGTGCAATTGGGCGAACGCTTCGCGGCCGGCGCCAAGCTGGTCGAGTTCACGCCGCAACGAGGTTTGGCCGCATTACTGGGCGTGGAACCTGAAGCCGCCGCGCGCATCCGCGTCGGCGACTCGGTGGCGATCAAGCCGGTATACGGCGACACGGCGTTGAGCGGCACGGTGGGCAGCGTGGCCGATTCCATCGACCCGCAATCGCGTTTGGTGAGTGTGTTGGCGACGTTGAACGCGCCGCCTGCACTGGCCGCCGGTACCGCCCTCTCCGCGCGCATCGATACCGAGCAGATGCCAGCTTGGGCCGTGCCGCGCGACGCGCTGCTCGACGATGAACACGGCGATTACGTGTTGCAGGTCGAAAATGGCAAGGCGCATCGCGTGGACGTGCGCGTGGTATCGCCGCAGGGCGATCCGGTCGGCGTGGACGGCAAGCTCGATGCGCGCGCGCCGGTGATCACACTGGGCGCATACGAGTTGTCGGATGGCGATGCGGTGAAAGCACGGCCATGACGCTCCCCCTCTGGATGCACGCGCATCGGCGTTCGCTGCTGTTCCTGTGCGCAATCCTCGCCTTGGGCGGCATCCTGGCCGCGCTGCGGTTGCCGGTTTCGTTGTTCCCGGACGTGGCGTTCCCGCGCGTGCGCGTGACGCTGGATGCAGGCGATCGTCCCGCCGACCAGATGGTCGTCGCGGTAACGACGCCGGTGGAAGAGGCGATCCGCCGTGTGCGCGGCGTGCGTGACGTTCGATCGGCGACCAGCCGCGGCAGCGCCGAGATCAACGTGACGTTCGATTGGGGTGAGGACATGAGCCGCGCCTTCCTCGACGTCAATGCCGCAGCCGGCGAAGTGCTGCCGGATCTGCCCGCCGGCACGCGCATCACCACCGAGCGGCTCGACCCCACGGTCTTTCCGATTCTCGCCTACAGCCTGCGCTCGAAGATGCTGTCGCCCGCGCAGTTGTACGACCTCGCGCAATATCAGCTTCGTCCGCTGCTCTCCGGCGTCAACGGTGTGGCGCGCGTCGATGTGCAAGGCGGCGCGGTCGGCGAATATCACATCGACGTCGATGCGGACAAGCTGCGCGCGCAAGGGCTGACGATGGACGACATTACACGCGCGGTCGGACGCGCGGCCGACATCTCCGCGCTCGGCAGGCTGACCGACCACTACAAGTTGTTTTTGATCCTGGCCGACAACCAGCCCACGAGCCTCGACGCGCTGCGCAGCATCGTGCTGCGCGCCGATGCGCACGGCGTGGTGAAGATCGGCGACGTCGCACAGGTGCGACTCGGCGAGCGGCCACAATGGGTGCGCGTGAATGCCGATGGACAGCCCGCGGTGCTCATGCAGGTGTATCAGCAGCCCGCGGCCAACAGCGTGCAGATGGTCGCCGACGTCAAGGCTCGGCTGGATGATTATCGGGCGCAAATGCCCGGGGGCGTGAAGATCGCCACCTGGTATGACCAGACACAACTGGTGCGCGGCGCCGCGGGCAGCGTGCGTGACGCGATCCTGATCGGCATCGTGCTCGCGGGCGTGGTGCTGTTCGTGTTCCTGCGCAACACGCGCGTGATCCTCGTCGCGATGGTAGTGGTGCCGGCCACGCTCGCCATCACCGTGCTGCTGCTGTCGGTGCTGCACATGAGCTTCAACATGATGACGCTCGGCGGCATGGCCGCGGCGGTCGGGCTGATCGTCGACGACGTGATCGTGATGCTGGAACACATCATGCGCCGGCTGCGCGATGCACAGGGACAATTGCACGAGCGCATCGCGCACGCGGCGTGGGAATTCACCCGGCCGCTGACCGGCTCGTCGCTGGCGACCATCGTGATTTTTCTGCCGCTGGCGTTTCTCGCCGGCGTAACCGGCGCGTTCTTCAAGGCGCTGTCGCTGACGATGGCGAGCGCGCTCATCATCTCGTATCTGCTGACGTTCATTGCGGTGCCGCTACTGGCCGAACGTCTGATCGACCAGCGCCACGCGCGTGAACACACGCCCGGCCGCTTCGCGCAACGCGCATTGCAGGGCTACGAGAGCACATTGCGGCGCGTGCTGCGCAGACCCGCGTTGCTGCTGATCGGCGTGATTCCGTTGCTGGTGCTCGGTTTCATTGCTTACGAATCGGTCGGCACCGGTTTCATGCCGCACATGGACGAAGGCGGTTTCATCCTCGATTACATCGCGCCACCGGGCACGTCGCTGGACGAGACCAATCGATTGTTGAACCGGGTCGAGGCGATCATCCGCGCCAACCCCTACGTGGACACCTATTCGCGCCGCACAGGATTGCAACTGGGCGGCGGCCTCACCGAAGCCAACACCGGCGATTTCTTCATCCGCCTGAAGAACGGCAGCCGTCCGCCGATCGACGACGTGATGGATGACATCCGTTCGAAGGTCGAAGCGCAGGTGCCCGGGCTCGACATCGATCTTGCGCAATTGATGGAAGACCTGATCGGCGATCTCACCGAAGTGCCGCAGCCAATCGAGATCAAGTTGTTCGGCGATGATCCAGATGCACTGAACGCGACCGCGAAAAAAGTTGCCGCGCAGATCGGCAGGATCAACGGTGTGGTCGGCGTGCTGGATGGCGTGATTCCAGCGGGAGACGCGTTGCAGGTGCAGGTCGATCCGGTTAAGGCCGCGCTGGCCGGCGTCGATCCGCAGGGCGTGGCCGATCAGGTGCTGGCAGCGGTGGGCGGCACGATCGCCGCGCAACTGCCGCAGGGACCGAAGATGGTGGACGTGCGCGTGTGGCTGCCGCCCGACGCACGGGCACGCACCGAGCAACTGGAATCGCTGCCGATCAGTGACGGCAATGGCCACGTGTTTCCGCTCGCGCGCGTCGCCACCTTGCACGTGCAGCACGGCCAGCCGGAGATAGACCGCGAGAACCTGAAGCGCATGGTCGCAGTGACCGGGCGCATCAGCGGACGCGATCTGGGTTCCACCGTGGCCGACGTGAAGCGGATTCTGGACGCGCGCGGCGAGCTGCCGCCACGGATGTATTACGAACTCGGCGGCCTGTACCAGCAGCAGCAGGAAGCCTTCCACGGATTGGAACTGGTGTTGCTGGCGGCGATTTGCCTGGTGTTCTCGCTGCTGCTTTTCATCTACGAAAGTTTCCGCACGGCGATCGCCGTGCTGCTGATGCCGCTGCTCGCGATCTGCGCGGTGTTCATCGCGCTGTGGATCACCGGCATCGAACTCAACATCTCGGCGATGATGGGCATGACCATGATCGTCGGCATCGTCACCGAGATCGCGATCTTCTATTTCTCCGAATTCGCGCAACTGAAAATCGAGCAAGCGGAAATCTGGCGCGAGGATCCACAGCGTGCGCAACGCACCGCGCTGCTGGAGGCCGGCCGTCACCGCATGCGGCCGATCCTGATGTCGACCGTCGCCGCAATCCTGACGCTGATGCCGCTGGCGCTGGCCCTCGGCCAGGGCTCGCAGATGCAGCAGCCGCTGGCGATCGCGATCATCGCCGGCATGCTGGTACAGGTGCCGCTGGTGCTGCTGGTGATGCCAGCGGTGTATGCGCTGCTGATGCGGCGCGCCCAACGCTGACGCGTGATGCATGCCTGAATGATGACTACGCTTCGTCCATCTTCTGCGTGAGGTCTAAGCGAGTGCAAAGTGGGCGAGTGCACGATGAAGGCCGAGCAGCTCAACGGAGAGTACGCATGACCCGCAATTTGTCTTTGACAATCGCGCTGGCGCTCGCGTCGGTCGCCGCAGCCGCCGCCGGCGCGCAGGGCTTGAACGCTGAAGATCGTGCCGAAGCGGCCGCCGTGCTCAAGGCGCCGATCTCGCCGACCAAGGCGGTGCAGATCGCCGAGCACGACGGCGGCGCCGCTTACGCGCTCGGCATGGAGGCCACGCATCGAGGCAATTGGTACGAAGTGGAAGTGCTGCGCAACGGCGTGGCGAACCAAGTGCGCATCGATCCCGGCAGCGGCAAGGTGCTGGGTACAAGCAAGGCCCATGGCGAAGACGCCGCGGGCGCGCACGCTCTTGACGGAAGTCAAATGACGCTTGCCGCCGCGATCGCGCAAGCCGAACGCACAGGCAACGGCACTGCGATGGAAGCGACCTCGATGGGCGCGGGCAGGAACGCGTATGTCATCGTCGATGTTGTGCACGGCAAGGGTGTTGCCCATTACCGGGTTTCCATGCGCGACGGCAACCTCGAAGCCGTGCCGACGTCGCAGAGTGCCGGCTAAGGAAACTCTGATTTATCAGAGTTTTCGCGCGGCACAGGACATGGCACTGGTGACGGAAGCCGTTTCCGATCATGTGCGCTCGCTGCTGGCGTCGCATCTGATCGACGTGCGCTCTTCCGATCAGCACACGGTCAAGCCGTGGTTCGACGGACGACTGGATTTCTCGTCGCAGGTGAAGGCTCTGGGTGCGCAGGGATTCGAGTTGATCGGCGGCAGCCTGGACGTGCTGGGCGATGCGCGTGTGGCGGCGCTGCTGTACAGCGCCACCTGCACATGATCAATCTGTTCCAGTGACCGGCGAACGGTGCGTCGATCGAAGAACCGAAGGCAATCGCGCAACGGTTATCACGCGATCAGCTGGCGCGAGAACGGCATGCAATTCTTGGCCGTTTCGGACACGGCCGACCTCGACGCCTTCGTGCAGGATTTCCGCGCGGTCATAGCGCTGCCCGCTTCCGAGCCGCGCTGAGGCAGCGCTGATCGCGCAGGCGAGGAAGGTCAGTTTTTCTTGAGCATCTCCAGCGCGCGATTGAACGTCGCGCTCGGCCGCATCGCAGCGCTCACTTTCTGCATGTCCGGCCGGTAATAACCGCCGAGCTCCACCGGCTTGCCCTGCGCGCCGTTCAATTCGCCGACGATGCTTGCCTCTTTGGCTTCCAGCGTGTCGGCCAATTGACCGAACGCCGCCGCGAGCTCGGCGTCATCCTTCTGTTCCGCCAGTGCGCGCGCCCAGTACATCGCCAGATAAAAATGGCTGCCGCGATTGTCGATCTCGCCGACCTTGCGCGCGGGCGACTTATCGTTTTCGAGGAAGCGGCCGATCGCGGTGTCCAGCGCGTCCGCCAAGACCTTCGCGCGCGGATTGTCGAAAGCGCGCGCGAGGTGTTCCAGCGAGGCGCCCAGCGCCAGGAATTCACCCAACGAATCCCAGCGCAAATAATCCTCCACGATGAACTGCTGCACGTGCTTGGGCGCACTGCCGCCGGCGCCGGTCTCGAACAAGCCGCCGCCCGCCATCAACGGCACGATCGACAGCATCTTAGCGCTGGTGCCGAGTTCCATGATCGGAAAGAGATCGGTCAAGTAGTCGCGCAGCACGTTGCCGGTCACTGAAATGGTGTCCTCGCCCTTGCGGATGCGCGCGAGCGAATGCCGCATCGCGTCCTCGGGCGCCAGGATGCGGATGTCCAGGCCCGACGTGTCGTGATCCTTGACATAACGCTCGACCTTCTTGATCACTTCGGCGTCGTGCGCGCGATTTTTGTCCAGCCAGAACACCGCAGGCGTGTTCGACAGGCGCGCACGCGAGACGGCCAACTTCACCCAGTCCGCGACCGGCGCGTCCTTGGTCTGGCACATGCGCCAGATGTCACCGGCTTCGACAGTGTGCTCGAAGATCGTCTTGCCGTTGGAGTCGATCACGCGCAGCACGCCACCTTGCGGCATCTGGAAGGTCTTGTCGTGCGAGCCGTATTCCTCGGCTTTGTCGGCCATCAGTCCGACATTGGGCACGCTGCCCATCGTGGCCGGATCGAACGCGCCGTTCACCTTGCAGTCCTCGATCATCACCTCGTAGATGCCGGCATAGCTGCGATCCGGGATCACTGCCTTGCAGTCTTGCCGCTCGCCCTGCACGTTCCACATCTTGCCCGAGTCGCGGATCATCGCCGGCATCGATGCATCGATGATTACGTCCGACGGAACGTGCAGATTGGTGATGCCCTTGTCCGAGTCGACCATCGCCAGAAGCGGGCGTGCGGCGTACTGCGCCGCGATGTCGGCCTCGATCGCTTGGCGCTCTTCTTCCGGCAGTTTTGCGAGGCAGGCGTAGAGGTCGCCCAGCCCATTGTTGGGATTGAAGCCGGCCCGCCGCAATGACTCGCCGTGCGCGGTCAGCACGTCGCGGAAGAATTCCTGCACCACCACGCCGAACATGATGGGGTCGGAGACCTTCATCATCGTGGCCTTGAAGTGCACCGAGAACAACACGCCTCGTGACTTCGCATCCGCGATCTGCGCGTCGATGAACGCGGCCAGCGCGCGCTTCGACATCACCGCAACGTCGACGATTTCGCCGGCCTGCACCTTGATGCCTTCCTTCAATACCTGCGACTTGCCGTCGGCGCCGTCGAGCACGATCTTCAGCGTTTCGGCTTTCTCCAGCGTCGCGGATTTTTCCGAACCGTAGAAATCGCCCGCCACCATATGCGCGACGTGGGTTTTTGAATCCTTGCTCCACTTTCCCATCCGGTGCGGATGCTTGCGCGCATAATCCTTCACCGACGCCGGCGCGCGCCGGTCCGAATTGCCCTGGCGCAGCACCGGGTTCACCGCGCTGCCCTTCACCTTGTCGTAGCGCGTCTTGATGTCGCGCTCCGCATCGTTCTTCGGTTCGTCAGGATAATCCGGCAGCGCGTAACCCTTTGTCTGCAATTCCGTGATCGCCGCCTTCATCTGCGGCAACGACGCGGAGATATTCGGCAGCTTGATGATGTTGGCGGCGGGCGACAACGCGAGCTTGCCGAGTTCGGCCAAATCGTCGGAGACCTTCTGCTCGTCGTTTAGCACGTCCGGGAATTGCGACAGGATGCGTCCGGCCAGCGAGATGTCGCGCGTCTCCACCTGCACGCCCGCCGAGGCAGTAAAGGCCTCAATGATCGGCAACAGCGAAGCCGTGGCCAGAAACGGCGCTTCATCGGTCAGCGTATAGATGATCCTGGACGTTGCGGACATGGTGGCCTCGATCTCGGCTACAGGGAAACCGCCATTGTCGCGGGTACGCGCAAAGCCGCCAAGCGAATGCACTAAGGAACTTGCACCCTGTTTCGGCGATCATTGCAGGATGCGTAACCTTGCCATCACCTGCATCGCGCTGCTCGCCTGTGGCAGCGCGCTCGCACAAGAGGCCACGCCTGCAATGGCGACGCCGCCTGCCTCTTCGTCCAGCATTACCACGCTGGAAACGGTCAGCGTCACCGGCGAGTTGCCGGGCCCGGGCCTGTGGAAGGTCAGCCGGGACGGCCACGTGCTATGGGTGCTGGGCGTGATCCCGTCGCTGCCGGCGCGCATGCAATGGCGTTCGGCGGAAGTCGAAAAGACCATCGCCGCGTCGCAGGAAGTGATCGCACCGCCGAAGGTCAAGGTGAAACTGGACACCAATTTCTTCGGAAAGCTATTTCTGCTGCCATCGGCATTCGGCGCACGCAAGAATCCCGACGGCAAGACCCTGCGCGATGTGCTGCCCGCGCCGATGTACGCGCAATGGCTGGCGTTGAAGAAGCAGTACATCGGCAACGACGATGGCGTGGAGCATTGGCGACCGATCTTCGCCGCGCTGAAGCTGTATCGCGAATCGCTGAAGAAGAATGGCCTGCGCAGCAGCGGCGAAGTCGAGGACACCGTTGCCGCGCTCGCGAAACAATACGGCCTCACGCCGGTTTCCAGCGATTACACGCTGATCGTCCGCGAGCCCCGGCAGGCGATCAAGGCATTCGAAGCGGCCGGCCCGGACGGCGTAGCCTGTTTTGGTCGCACGCTGGATGCGGTCGAGCACGATATCCCCGCGATGCGCGCGCGCGCGAATGCATGGTCCACCGGTGATATCGACACACTGCGCAAATTGTCCGACAGCCGCTTCCGGCAGGTGTGCACCGATACGATCACCGGTGCCGGATTTGCGCGCCAGCTCGGCATCAGCAATCTGCCTGCGGATGTGCAGGCACACTGGTTGAATCTGGCGCGCGGCGCATTGAAGACGTATCCGCAGAGCTTCGCGGTGCTGCCGATGCACGAATTGCTCGACGCGGATGGTGCGCTCGCGATGCTGAAATCGCAGGGTTACACGGTGCTGTCGCCGGACGAGTTGGAGGCGCAAGCTGCTTCCGCGTCCAGTGCGGCGCAATGAAAAACGGCGCGCGTCACCGGGTCGTTTTCCGTCATTCGTCCATGAACGCGAAAATCAAAAAGCGGACATCCATGTCCGCAGTTTTCAAAAGAGCCCCTCCCCCGATTGACGGATCAAATCCTCCGCCGACCGAATATGAGCGAAGCGATGAACAGAATGATGAAGATGATGAACAGGATCTTGGCGATGCCCGCCGCGGTGCCGGCAATGCCGAAGAACCCGAAGAAGCCCGCGATCAGGGCGATGATCAGGAAAACGATGGCGTAGTACAGCATCGAAACCTCCGTGTACGGATTGTCCGCAACGCGGACGGAATGCCGCCCGTGATGGCGCAGCGGTCGTCAAGCATAACGTCGCAACGTGAGCGTCGCGTGACGAATGTTCGGCTCACATCGTCGCTGCGGGTCCAAACAATCCGTCGTGCATTCGTCTCTACAATCGCGCGATGATCGTGCTGTTCAACAAGCCCTATGGCGTGCTGTGCCAGTTCACCGATCGCGGCACACCCGGCGATCGAAGCGGGCCGCGGCGAACGCTCGCGGAGTTCGGCCTGCCGCCGGATATCTACGCGGCGGGCAGGTTGGATTACGACAGCGAAGGGCTGGTGCTGTTGACCGATGATGGCGCACTGATCAATCGCATCACCGATCCGCGCCACCATTGGCCTAAAACCTATTGGGTGCAGGTAGAGGGTTCGATCCGGCAACCGGCATTGGATCGCCTGCGCAAGGGTGTCGAATTGAAGGACGGCCGCACGCGCCCTGCGCGTATTCGCGTAATGGCCGGCACTCCCGACGGGCTGTGGCCACGCAACCCGCCAGTGCGATTCCGCAAGACCGTGCCGGATGCGTGGCTCGAGATCACATTGCGCGAAGGCCGCAATCGTCAGGTGCGCCGCATGACCGCGGCGGTCGGACTGCCGACACTGCGGCTGATCCGCACACGCATCGGTGATCATGCACTGGGTGGCTTGCCGCCGGGCGAGTGGCGCGCGATCGACGCGCCACCCTCGACGCGCACCCCTTACGCAAGAGCACACCCATGAATTTCAAGGATCATTTTTCCGGTCACGCCGATCTGTATGCGCGTGCGCGGCCGCATTACCCCGAAGCATTGTTCGAATGGATCGCGGCGCAGGCGCCTGCGCGCGTATGTGTGTGGGACGTGGCTTGCGGCAACGGGCAGGCGAGTGTCGCGCTGGCGCGACGTTTCGAGCGCGTGATCGCGACGGATCCCAGCGCGCGGCAGATCGCGCAGGCGCAGGCCGATCCGCATGTCGAATATCGCGTCGAACCTGCCGAACACAGTTCACTTGCCGAACACAGTGTCGACGCGATCACCGTGGCGCAGGCGTTGCACTGGTTCGATCTGTCGCGCTTTGTCGACGAGGTGCGCCGCGTGGCGAAACCGGGCGCGTTATTCACAGCCTGGAGTTATGCAGGCTGTAGTGTCGGTGCTGGAATCGATACCCAGATCGTGCGCTTGTACGAGGACATCCTCGGCGCTTACTGGCCGCCTGAGCGCAAGCTCGTGGACGAGGGTTACGCCTCACTGTCGATTCCGTTTACGCCCGTCGACACGCCCACTTTCGAGATGCGCGCGGACTGGAATGCCGAACAGTTGCTGGCATATCTGCGTTCGTGGTCGGCGGCGCAGCGTTATCGCGCAGCGACGGGCGAAGATGCGATCGAATTGATCGCGGGCGAGTTGCGCAAGCGCTGGAACGATCCCGAACGTCCCCGTGTGGTGCGCTGGAAGCTGGCACTGCGTGCCGCACGCGTGCCGGCGTGAGCCGTCGCGATCCCTGTTGTGGGCCCTCGAATACTCGGCGCCCGCAAGAGCACGAATCCCCTCGTGCATGAAAAAGCCGGCGCTTGCGCGCCGGCTTCCGATTTGAACCTCTCCCCCGTTGTGGGAGAGAGGTTGGGATGAGGGCGTCCTGCCCGTTCCGTTACCAGCCGAAGCCGACACCCGCGCCGACCGAGCTTTCGCCGTTGCTCACCGAACCGCCGATGGTGAAGGTCGCCTGCGGCGAAATCTTGCGCTGATAGCCCACCGACAAAGCCGACTGCCCGCTGGTGTTGCCGTAACCCACGCCCACGCGGTTGTCCGTGTCAATGCCAGCCGCCGAAGCTGCCATCTGCACCATCGCCGTGCTCATCGCCGAGATCTTGCTGATGCGCTTGTCCTGCTCATCGAAGCGAGCGTTGGTCTGCTGCTCGAAGCTGTCCAACTGCGACTGCACACCCGCCACGGTCTGGTCAGTGTACGCCTTCGCCGAGGACAGCGTCTGCGCGCTCTGCGCATCGGTGTAGGTCTTGGCCGAGCTCAACGCCTCCGACGTCTGCTGATCGGTATAGGTGTTGGCCTGAGCCACCGCCTGGCTCATGCTGGTGGTGCTGGCCGCAGCGGAACCGTTCGTGCCACCGCTCGACTGCACGCCCGCCGCTTCCTGCGGCGCGGACACCGCCTGCGCCGACGCCTGTTGCGAAGCTGCCTGCAAGCTTTGCACTTGCTGCGACAGATCATGGATGGTGTCGGAGAGGTTCGTCACCTGTGAGCTGAGCGCAATCGATGAGGCCGTTGCGGTTCCTGTCGCTGCATTCAACTGATTGACGTTCACCGCATCGGTGCCTGCCGTGCCCGCGGCCACATTGGTGATCTGCCGCTCCGCACCCGGCGCGCCGACCGAGACCGTGTTGGTGCGGGTGGCGATTGAGCCGAAGCCGATGGCAACGCTGTTGCTCGCCGTGGCTTGCGCGCTGGCGCCGAAGGCCGAAGCACCCAGGCCACTCGCTACGCTGTCAGAGCCGACCACTGTCGTGCTCTGGGCGGTGGCTTGGGCGGCCGCACCGACCGCGGTACTCAGATTGCCCGTCGCCGCGGCGACCTCATCGGATTGGACCACGCCATCCTGGTTGATGTCATGGATGCCGCCGATCGCCGTGCTGTTGATGCCCGAAGCGACGCTGCTGACACCCATGGCGACCGCATCGATGCCAGTTGCCGCGGCACCCGTGCCCACCGCGGTGCCCTTGTATAGCGCCTCTGTGAAGGCGCCGACAGCGGTGGCCGAAGCGGTGTTGGCAACGGCGTCAGCGCCGATGGCTGTGGAATTGGTTCCCAAGGCTTGCGCTGCGGCGCCGAATGCACTGGCCAGTCCAGCCGTTGCCGCGGTGTATTCGCCAGCATCTATGGTGCCGTTGCCGTTCTTGTCCCAAGCGCCACCCACCGCCACGCTGTTGTCGCCGCTTGCGGTCGTTTGAGTACCGATTGCTACTGCGCGATTGCCCGAGGCAGAAGAATATGCGCCCAAGGCGGTGCTGTACCGACCGCTGGCCGAAGCCCCGCCGCCGAAAGCCGCGCTGTAATAGCCGGTCGCTTGCGCGTATTCGCCCACGGCCGTGCTTCCGGCGCCGTAGGCATGCGCATGCGAACCAACCGCCGTCGCGTAATTGGCCGAGTACTCGCCACCGGCTTGTCCGGCAACCGCACCATCACCCAAAGCGATGCTGTAATTGCCCGCTGCGTAGGCTTGACTGCCCATCGCGCTGCCGTGATTCCCGGTCGCGCTTGCTGCATATCCGGTTGCCGTACTTTGCGTACCGGACGCATAGCTATGCTGACCCAGCGCGGTGCTGTCCTCACCGACGGCCTGCGCTCCATCACCGAACGCACTGCTGCTGTTGCCGGAAGCGACCGCATTCGGGCCTGCCGCAGTCGAGTCCGTACCCGTGGCTGAAGCCTTGTCGCTGCCGTCGTTGGCACCATTCGCGACAAAGTAGTCGCTGGTGGTGCCGCCTGTTCCGACTGCTGCCTGCAGCTGCTCCAGCGTCACGGCGTCGTGTGCCTGGGTGGCATCCGCAACATTGGTGATTTGACGTTCTGCGCCAGGTGCGCCCACCGACACGGTGTTGGCACGGTCGACGATCGAGCCCGCGCCCAAGGCCACGCTGTTGACGAAGCCTGCGGTGCTCGCACCATTGCCGATAGCCACGCCGTTGGTCGCGTCCGCCAGTGCGCCGGTGCCGATCGCCACACTGTAGTCACCCGTGGCTTGTGCTCCA
>JAJPID010000039.1 GCA_021324945.1 Lysobacterales bacterium
GCCATCGGATCGCTGCTGCCCCACGGGAACGTCGTTTCGTTGCTCATCGGTGGTACCCCTCAATTGACAGTGGACTTTCGCTTCTACGGTGCGACCGGACGCGTCGCGTTCGACGACCGAATCGGAATTCGCTCGATCCTCCTCGACGCACCCTCGCATCTCGGAGCGATCAGAACTTGCCGTAGTACCCTTCCTTCAACGCATCGAACAAATTGGCGGCGGTGTGTTTTTCGCCGTCGTACTCGACTTCCTCATTTCCTTTCAGTGTCACAACAGTACCGTCCTCCAGTTCGAAACGGTAGAGGGTGTTTTCCAAATCGGTTTCTTTCACCAGCACGCCCTGGAACGCGGCCGGGTTGAAGCGGAAGGTGGTGCAGCCCTTGAGGCCCGCCTTGTAGGCGTGGAAGTAGATGTCTTTGAAATCTTCGAAGGGATAATCGGTGGGGACGTTGGCGGTCTTGGAGATGGACGAATCCGTCCATTTCTGCGCCGCGGCCTGAATGTCCACGTGCTGCACCGGCGTGATGTCGTCGGCTGCCACGAAGTAATCCGGCAGGCGCTTTTTTGGATCGTCCGAACCCGGCGTGGCGTCGGCGTTGATCAACGCGCGGTAGGCCAGAAGCTCGAAGCTCATCACCTCGACCTTCTCTTTCGTCTTGCGCCCTTCGCGGATGACGTTGCGCGAATAGGTGTGCGCGAAGGAGGGCTCGATGCCGTTGCTGGCGTTGTTGGCGAGGCTGAGCGAAATCGTGCCGGTAGGCGCGATCGAAGTGTGATGGGTGAAGCGCGCGCCTACTTGCGCGAGTTGCTCGACGAGGTCGGGACGCACTTGTCCGATGCGCTGCATGTAACGTGAATACCTGGCGTGCAACACGCGACCGGGGATCTGGTCGCCGGCCTTGTAGCCGTCCTTCGCCATCTCGGGACGCTTGCGCAGCATGTCGCCCGTGACTTCAAAAGTTTCGCCAAGGATCGGAGCCGGGCCTTTTTCCTGCGCCAGTTGCAGCGCCACTTCCCAGCCGGCCAGCGCCATTTCGCGCGCGACGTCTTCCGTGAAGGCCACGGATTCTTTAGATCCGTAGCGCAGCTTCAACATCGCCAGCGTCGAACCCAACCCGAGGAAACCCATGCCGTGACGGCGCTTGCGCAGGATCTCCTCCCGCTGCTGCGGCAGCGGCAGACCGTTGATCTCGACCACGTTGTCCAGCATGCGCGTGAACACGCGCACCACTTCGCGATATTCGTCCCAGTCGAAGCGCGCCTTGGGGCCGAAGGGATCGCGCACGAAGGTGGTGAGGTTCACCGAGCCCAGAAGGCACGAGCCGTAAGGTGGCAACGGCTGTTCGCCGCAGGGATTGGTGGCGCGGATGTTCTCGCACCACCAGTTGTTGTTCATCTCGTTGACGCGATCGATCAGGATGAACCCGGGCTCGGCGTAGTCGTAGGTCGAGACCATGATCATGTCCCACAGGTGCCGGGCCTTCAGATGCCCGTACACCTTGCAAGCCACCAGACCGTCGTCGCGCACGATGTAGTTCTGGTGCGCCGGCCATTCGCGCCAGACCACCTTCGATGCGTCGCTGAAATCGAATTCTTCCTTTTCCTTGACGTGGATCGGGAATACCAGCGGCCAATCCGCGTCGCGCTCGACCGCCTGCATGAAGTCGTCGGTGATCAACAAAGAAAGATTGAACTGGCGCAGCCGCCCGTCTTCGCGCTTGGCGCGGATGAACTCGCGCACGTCCGGGTGCGCAACGTCGAAGGTGCCCATCTGCGCGCCGCGGCGTCCGCCGGCGGACGACACGGTGAAACACATCTTGTCGTAGATGTCCATGAAGGAAAGCGGCCCGCTCGTGTACGCGCCCGCGCCGGAAACGTAGGCGCCGCGTGGACGCAGCGTCGAGAATTCATAGCCGATGCCGCATCCGGCTTTCAGCGTGAGGCCGGCTTCGTGGACTTTTTCCAGAATGTCGTCCATCGAGTCGGTGATGGTGCCCGATACCGTGCAGTTGATCGTGGACGTCTTGGGCTTGTGCTCACGCGCGCCCGCGTTGGAAGTGATGCGGCCGGCGGGAATCGCGCCGCGGCGCAGCGCCCACAGGAAACGCTCGTACCAGTGCTCGCGCAGTTGCGGCGTGGCTTCGACTTCGGACAACGCGCGCGCGACACGCTGGTAGGTATCGTCGACGGTCTGATCCACCGGCTGGCCCTGCTTGGTCTTCAGCCGGTACTTCTTGTCCCAGATGTCGAACGACGCCGGCTGCAGCGGAATAGCCGTCGTTGCCGCTGCCAGGTTCTCCGCGCGGAGCGTGCCCATTCTTGTTCTCTCCCCTTGTTCTTGCGTATCGTTTTCCAAGCCGTGCTTCACAATGATCCTGCGGGGCGGGCCCTATCCTTGGGTTGTCCGACGCGCGCGAAACACAAGATGTTGTGATTGCGGCCGGGAGTCAACCCTACGCTCGAACGCGTGCCGTGTAAAGCTGCCAGCCAGAAATGGCGAGTCTGCGCGGTGTACAAGAGCGAGTCGGCCGGGTGGTCGATGCGTCGCTGCCAACTTTTCAGCCACGTCGCGGTCGGTACTGCTGTTTTGAGAAGTGCAGCCAAAGCTGCCGTCAATGGCCAGGAGCTCCGTGGCTGCTTTTTGATCTTCGCGATCAAGAACGATCGCAAAAACCAATGAGGGCAGGCATGTCGAAATTCTTCAACCGTTTTCTGATGGGCGCTCTGCTGGCGGCCGCAGGGGTATCGCCGATGCTGGCCGGCTACGGCCACGCCGGCACGCTGCCGGCGGCGGTCGGCGGCCAACCTTTGCCTTCACTGGCGCCGATGCTGGCCAAGGTGTCACCGGCGGTAGTGAACATCTCTTCCACCACGCACCGCAAGATCCGCGACCCGTTCTTCGACGATCCGATCATGCGCCAGTTCTTCGGACTGCCGATGGCGCCGCCGCGCGAGGCGGTCGAGCAATCGCTCGGGTCGGGCGTAATCGTGGACGCGCAGCACGGTTACATCCTCACCAACAACCACGTCGTCGCGGGCGCCGACGACATCAAGGTCACGCTGACCGACGGACGCAACTTCAAGGCGAAGCTGGTCGGCAACGATCCCGCCACCGATGTTGCGGTGATCCAGATTCCAGCGCAGAACCTCACGGCGCTGACGGTCGCTGATTCGAAGAAACTGCGCGTGGGCGATTTCGTGGTGGCGATCGGCGATCCGTTCGGACTCGGCCAATCGGCCACCTCCGGCATCATTTCCGGATTGCAGCGGCAGGATTTGCGCAGCAACGGCTATCAGAACTACATCCAGACCGACGCCTCGATCAATCCCGGCAACTCCGGCGGCGCGCTGGTGAATTTGAACGGCGAACTGGTCGGCATCAATTCAATGATCTATTCGCCTTCGGGTGCGAGTGCAGGCTTGGGTTTCGCGATTCCGTCCGATCTCGCCGTCTCGGTGATGCAGCAGCTGATCAAGACCGGACATGTGACGCGCGGCAGCCTCGGTGTGGACACACAGGACCTTACGCCGCGCATTGCCGCCGCGCTCGGCATCAAGAACGACAAGGGCGCGCTGATCACTGAGGTGGCGCCCGATTCGCCGGCCGCGCGCGCGGGACTACGCCCCGGTGATCTGGTGATCGCGGCGGACGGCAAGACTATCGACAACTCGCAGGATCTGCGCAATGCGCAAGGGTTGAAGCCGCTCGGCAGCACACTGACGCTGGACGTGTTGCGCGATGGCAAACCGCTGCGGGTGAGCGCGACGCTCGCGGCGAACGCCAATACGTTGACGGGCGACATGCTCGATCCGCGCCTGTCGGGCGCATCGTTCGTGGAGTTGCCCAATGACGTGCGTGCGCAAGGCATCAACGGGGTGGGCGTCAGCGACGTGCAGGATGGTAGTCGCGCCGCGGGCCAGGGCCTCGCCGCCGGCGACATCATCATCGGCGTCAACAACCGCGCCACGCCCAACATCGCTGCGCTGCGCAGGGCGTTGGCCGCGCATCCGCGCCGGCTGGTGCTGAACGTCGCGCGCGGCGGCGAACTGGGGCAGGTGGTGATCGAATGAAGCGGGCTGGTCGTTCCGAAGGCTTCACCTCTTGCGGCGAACGCGCTTCGTTCCCGCGAAATGCGCAGGCGCAAGAGCAAAGCGATCGGAATGACGGCATCTGCTTCGATCCGAATCTCCTATCTCCGCATTCACACACATGCCCGCGTCCTTCGCTCATAATCGCGCAGCGCCACGAGGTCGCGTCACTGCCACGGAATCCATCCTCATGTTCTCGCGTTTTGTCTTCATCGTTTACCTGTCGCTCTGCTGCGCCGGCGTTGCTCTGAACGCTGCCGCAGCCACCAAACATTCCACGCATCACACCAGTTCTTCGCACACGCACAAGAAACCCTCCGGCCCGGCGTTGCTGATCCGCGGCGACATCGTCACCTCGCAGGGCCTGGTGGACGCGATCGCGCAAGCCTACGAGGACGCCGGCAAGGGCCGCGTCGACGTGCAGCCCTTCAACACGATTTCCGGCATCGACGCCGCCCTGAACGGCAGCGCCGACATCGCGGCCAGCGCGCGGGGCGGCTTCGCCGGACGCGCGCAGGAAGCGGGGCTCACCTTCACGCCGGTCGCGTGGGATGCGCTGGTGATAATCACCTCGCCCGACAATCCGGTGAGCAACATCACGCTGAAGCAGTTGCACGACATTTACTACGGCGACATCACCAACTGGAGCCAGCTCGGCGGCAAGGACGAGCCAATCAATCTCTACACCGTCGCAAGCCCGCTGGACGGTGCCGAATACAGCCTGCGCCGCTTGCTGTACGGCAGCGGCGATGCGCGTGTGGCCGCGCCGCGCTGGTACATCAACGTCAACGCGCTGGAACAGGCCGTGGCGCTGGATCCCAAATCGCTCGGGCTCTCCACGCTATCGCGCGTGCACGACAACAAGCAGGTGAAGATCATCCCGATCGAAGGCGTAACGCCCACGCCCGCCACCGTCGCCGATGGCAGCTATCCGCTCTACACTGCGATCTATCTCGCTTCCAGTCCGAGCAGCCCGCACGCGGCCGAGATCGCGAAGTTCATGGACTTTCTCAACACCGACGAGGCGAAGAAGATCGCGCGCGCACACGATCTCGTGCCTTACAGCGAAGCGCCGGCGCTGACCGCACAAGCGGCCGACGCCCAAGTCGCGGCGGTGAACGCGAAAATGGTGAGCGAAGGCCTGATCCCCACGACGGCCGTGGCGACAGCCACGCCGATCAGCGCGCCTGGTGCGACCTATTCGCACAATGCTTCGATTGCGCCCACCTCCGACCGTACGGCGCAGGCACATGCACAATTGGTGCAGGCACGCGCGCAATCGCAGACGGCCGCCGATGCGCAACCCGCAAGCGGCCCGCAGCCGACCACTGCCGCCGCGAGCTCCGGCACGCCGGTCGCCGGCAAGCCGACCGGCGACGTGCTGGCGGCCGCGCCCGCCAGCGCATCCACCGCAGCCGTGGTTGCGGCCGCCGATCAGGCCGCGACGAAAACGCCGGCCAATCTGTCGTTGAAGAAAGCCGAAACCGCTGCGCCTTCCAATCCGGTGTTGATCTCTGCCAATGGCGCGGTCACGCCGGTGACGCCGCCTCCGGCCGCCGTGAACGCCGGCGGTGATTACACCGTGGCCAAGGGCGACACGCTCTCCTCGATTGCGCGCAAGAACTCGGTGAGCGTCACCGACCTGCGCAAGTGGAACGGATTGAAGAGCGACACCCTGCGCGTGGGTCAGGTGCTGAAGTTGTCCGGTTCGCAATGATGCGCCGCGTCGTCCGCAGCGGCTTGCCCACGTGAGGCGCGCGCTCGGCGAAGCGACGCGCGCGCGCCGCGGCGTGCCGCTGGAGCCGCTGGATCGCGCATATTGGCGCACGCGCGCGAAAAAACTTTCCGCACGCGAGTCCCGATGGGCGCAGGCATGCGGGTTCGATGCGAGTCCGGGCCAGCTGTGCCTGATTCCGGACGCGCGCGGAGAACTCTCGCGCGTGCTGGCCGGCGTTGATCTGTCTTCACCGCCGTTCGCGCTGGGCGCGCTGCCGTCGCTGCTGCCGGGCGGCGATTACATTCTCGACAACGATCTGGTTTCTCCGAACAACGCCGCGCTCGGCTGGGCGCTGGGCGCGTACCGCTACACGCGCTACGTCGCGGCGCCGAGAGAGCCGCCGCGCCTGCTGCTGGCGCGCGCGGCATTGAACGAGATCTCGCCGCTGCTGGATGCGATCGTGCAGGTGCGCGATCTGATCAATACCCCGAGCGAAGATTTGAATCCGGCGCAGTTGTGCGAAGCGGTGCGCCAGACCGCGCGCGCACTTCGCGCCGAATGCAAGGTGTTCGAAGGCGAAACGCTGAAGCGGGAATTCCCGGCCGTGCACGCGGTCGGTCGCGCCAGCGCGCACGCGCCGCGTGTGGTGGTGTTGCGTTGGGGAAAACCCTCCGATCCATTGCTCGCGCTGATCGGGAAAGGCGTGACGTTCGATTCGGGCGGCCTCGACATCAAACCCGCCGATGGCATGCGCTGGATGAAGAAGGACATGGGTGGCGCCGCACACGCGCTGGCGCTGGCTCGACTGGTGATGACGGCGAAGCTGCCCGTGCGCCTGTTGCTGGTGATTCCCGCGGTGGACAATGCGATCTCGGGCGACACGCTGAAACCGGGCGAAGTGATCCGCACGCGCGCTGGAGTCACCGTGGAAGTGGACAACACCGACGCCGAAGGCCGCCTGATCCTGTGCGACGCGTTGGCCGCGTGCGTCGCGGAGAAACCCGATCTGCTGATCGATTTCGCCACGCTGACGGGCGCCGCACGCGTGGCTTTGGGTCCTGAGCTGCCGGCGCTGTTCGCCAACGACGATGGGTGCGCGGAGGCGTTGCTGGCCGCTTCACGCACGCAACACGATCCGTTGTGGCGTCTGCCGCTGTGGCATCCCTATCGCACGATGCTGGTCTCGCACGTGGCCGACCTCGTCAACGCCGGCCCGTCGCGCCACGCCGGCGCGATCACTGCGGCCTTGTATCTGGAACGCTTCGTGCCCGCAGCGATCCCGTGGCTGCACATCGACGTGTACGCCTGGAACGACAGCGACCGCCCCGGCCATCCGCGCGGCGGCGAAGCGCAAGGCCTGCGCGCGTGCTTCGAGTTTCTGAGGCAGCGGTACAAGCATTGACGGTTGCGAGCACGCTCGCCCTTACATGCTGCTTCAGGAGCCGGCGCATCGCGTCGTCTTTTTCTTCGTGCAGGCGATCGTCTTATTCCGAATCCGTCACGCCGTTCAACACGCCACGATACGGCAATACTTCCGCCGCAAGTTTGTTGTTGCCGCGAATCAGGTCGACTTCGTCGGCGAGGATGTGCGCGGTTTCGTCCAGCTCGGTGTCCTTGGCGTTCTTGGCGGCCTTCTCCTCGGCCAGATCCGATTGCAGGCTGCGCTCACCTGGCTGCAAGCCGTCATCCGGCCGGAGGTTCAGCGCGGAGGTGTCGCCGAGCGCCTTGCGGCGCGCCTTGAATTGCGCGTCCTGCGCGTCGAGCTGTTTGCGTTGCGCATCGCGCACGGCGTAGTCGAGCGATACGACTTTCTGGTCATGCAACTTTTTCGCCGCGGCGAGTTCGTCCAGCAGGAGTTGCCACGCCGGATCTTTGGCCGTGCGCGTGTCGTGCATCTGCGTCAGTTGCGCGATCAGCGGCTTCAGGTTGGCCACCGGCGAGTATTGCGCCGGATCGATGTGCGTCCACGGCAGCGCGTTGTCGTACGATGATTCGCCGAAATCGGCGAAATCCACGCTATGCGGATACTGGATGTCCGGCGTCACGCCGCGCAACTGCGTGGAACCACCGTTGATGCGGAAGAATTCCGCGATCGTCATCTTCAGTTCGCCGAACGTCGGCTTCTCGTTCTGCGCGAGCTGATCCAGATCGGTGAGATTCTGCACCGTGCCCTTGCCGAAGGTCTGTTCGCCGACCACGATGCCGCGGCCGTAATCCTGGATCGCCGCGGCGAAGATTTCAGTCGCCGACGCCGAGCCGCGATTGACCAGCACCGCCAGCGGCCCGCTCCAGGCCATGCCCTTGTCGGTGTCCTTTTCCTCCTCGACGCGGCCGCGCGCGTCGCGCACCTGCACCACCGGGCCGGTGTCGATGAACAAGCCGGTGAGTTCGGTGGCTTCGGCCAGCGAGCCACCGCCGTTGTCGCGCACGTCCATCACCACGCCGTCGACTTTCTGCAGCTTCAGTTCGCCGAGAAGTTTCGCGACATCGCGCGTGGCGCTCTTGTAATCGGGATCGCCGCGCCGGCGCGCGTCGAAGTCCTCGTAGAACGTCGGCAACGTGATCACGCCGATCTTGTGCGCGACACCGCCGCTCTGCACGGTGATGATCGATTTCTTTGCGGCTTGTTCGGCGATCGTAACCTTCTTGCGCACCAGCGTCACCAGCACGTGCTTGGCGTCCTCGCCGCCTTCCGCAGGCAGCACCTCGATCCGCACGGTGGTGCCCGCCTTGCCGCGGATCTTGTCGACCACGTCGTCGATGCGCCAGCCGACCACGTCGGTGAGTGCGCCGCACGCGCCCTGCCCCACGGCCACGATCTTGTCGCCGACGCTGAGCTTGCCGGAGCTGGCGGCCGGCCCACCCGGCACCATTTCGCGGATCAGCGTGTAATCATCGTGCTGCTCCAGCACCGCGCCGATGCCGTCCAGCGACAGCTTCATCGCGATGTCGAAATTGGCCGACGCACGCGGGCCGAAATAATTGCTGTGCGGATCGATGGCCATCGCATACGCGTTCATGAAAGTCTGGAACACGTCCTGCGAATCGAGCTGGTGCACGCGATCGAGAAAATTCGTGTAGCGCTTGGACAACGTCTTGCGGATGTCGTCGTCCTTCTGACCCGCGAGTTTCAAACGAATCCAGTCGTTCTTGACGCGCTTGCGCCAGATGTCGTTGAGCGCGGCAGTGTCCCTGGCCCATGGCGCCTTGTCGCGGTCGGGCTGGTAGCTTTCGTCCTTGTTGAAGTCGAAACCCTTCTTCAGCAGATCGAGCGCGTACTGCGTGCGCTCACCGGCGCGCTGCTCGTAAAGATTGAAGATCGCATAGGGAATCGAAAGATCGCCATTCCAGATCGCATCGTCCAGTTTGGTGCGCGCGGCGGCGAAGTGATCGAGATCGGTCTGCGTGAAGAACAGCTTTTGGCCGTCCAGCGCGTCGAAGTAACCCTTGAATATCTTGGCCGACATCGCGTCGTCGAGCGGCTGCGCGTTGTAGTGGAAATGCGTCAGCAGCCGGGCCGCCAGCACGCCGGCCTCGGCCTGTCCCGGCGCGGGCTTCAGTACCGGCGCTTGGGTGATGACATCGGTGGGCGGCGGCGGCGCGATGGCCGCGCTGCTGGCCGCGGAAGCCGGGCAGTTGACGTCGTCGGCATGCGCGATGCCGAACGTGCATAGAGTGAGGAACAGAATCAGCGCAAAACGCTTGCTCATAAATCTCTCGGAGTTTCCTTACGCGACTTCTTCCACAAAACCGGCTTGATGCGCCTGTTGATCGGCGTGATAGGACGAACGCACCAGCGGGCCCGACGCGACATGCGTGAAACCCATCGCCATACCGGCCTCGCGCAGCTCGTCGAACTCCTGCGGCGTCCAGTAGCGCAGCACCGGATGGTGATGCGATGAGGGCTGCAGGTACTGGCCGATGGTGATCATGTCGACGTCGTGCGCACGCAGGTCGCGCAACGCGCCGAGTACCTGTTCCCTCGTTTCGCCGAGGCCCAGCATCATGCCTGACTTGGTCGGAATCTGCGGATGGCGCGCCTTGAACTCGCGCAACAGTCGCAGCGACCAGTCGTAATCCGCGCCCGGACGCACTTCGCGGTACAACTCTCGCACGGTTTCCAGATTGTGGTTGAACACGTCCGGCACGTCGTGCTCGAGCGCATCGAGCGCGCGCTCCATGCGGCCCTTGCCGCGAAAGTCGGGCGTCAGGATTTCGATCTTCAAAGCAGGACTCTCTTTTCGCGCCTCGCGGATGCAGGCGGCGAAATGCGCCGCGCCGCCGTCGCGCAGGTCATCGCGATCGACCGAAGTGATCACGACATAACGCAAGCCCATGTCGCGGATCGTGTGCGCGAGCCGCACGGGTTCCAGTGGATCGGGCGGCCTGGGCCGGCCGTGCGCGACATCGCAGAACGAGCAGCGCCGCGTGCACACTTCGCCCAGGATCATGAAGGTCGCCGTGCCCTTGGAAAAACATTCGTGAATGTTCGGACACGAGGCTTCCTCGCACACCGTCACCAGCGCATTCGCACGCAGTTTGGCCTTCAACTGCTGCACGGCATTGCCTTGCGGCAGACGCACGCGGATCCACGATGGCTTGCGCAACACCGGCGTGGCGTCGAACTGCGCGCGGTTGCGCGCGATCTTGTCTTGGCCTGCGAGTTTCTCGCCGGTGACGATGGCCGGAATGCGAGTGGATGTTGAGCTCATGCGACAACGCGGCGATCCGAAGGACCGGCCACTTTCGATTCGATCATTGGGACGAAGACAGGTTCGGCAACTTGCGGTTCGAAACCGAACTGGTTGCAGAGTTCACGCACCAGCACGTTCTCGACTTCCGCAAGCCTGGATGGGCCACCCAAGTCTACCACCTGCGTGACCTGCAATCCCGCATAACCGCAGGGATTGATGCGGCGGAACGGTTCAAGGTCCATGTCGATGTTGAAGGCCAGGCCGTGGAAAGTGCAGCCGCGCCGCACCCGCAGGCCCAGCGCTGCGACTTTGGCTCCGGCCACATACACGCCCGGTGCGCCTTCGCGGCGCTCGGCGACGATGTTCCATTCGGCGAGCGTATCGATGATCGCCTGCTCGATGCGGCACACCAGATCGCGCACGCCGATCCCCAGCCGGCGCAGGTCCAGCAGCGGATAGGCGACGATCTGGCCGGGCCCGTGATACGTGACCTGCCCGCCACGATCGACCGGGATCACCGGAATCTCGCCAGGGCTGAGCACGTGCTCGCGCTTGCCGGCCTGACCCAAGGTGAACACCGGATCGTGCTCCAACAGCCACAATTCGTCGGGCGTGTCCGCATCGCGCGCATCGGTGAAGGCACGCATGGCCTGCCAAACGGGCATGTAGGGCCGACGGCCGAGGTGACGAACGAGAAGCGGGGGATTGGGGATGGACGGCGGGGGCGACATTCGTGTCAGCGAAAGGTGATGTGAAACCGCTCGACAGTAATTGCCAGATGGCGATGATAAACGGCGTTTCAATCTTGCCGAGCGTAGCCGACTGCCACCGCTCCCCTATCTCCAACCCCGCTTTTCACAGCGTGTAGCGTATCCCTGGATCGGCGCGCAGCGCGGCGTGCGCCAAGTCGTACTTTTCGCGCGAGGGGCAGGTGAAAGCCACCGTGACCGCGACGTAGTTGCCTTCGCGCGACGGCCGCTCGCGCAAGGACGCATCAAGCACATTCAAGCCCAGTCCGCGCAGGATTTCCGGCACGCGCTCGCGCAGATTGGCGCCCGCCTCGCCCATCGCGGTGATCTCAAAGCTGCCGGGAAACTGGAAGCCCTGGCCTTCTTGCGGCGTCAGGTCGTCAAGATCGCGCATGGGTCACTGCGTATTCGGCGTACTGATGGACGTCGGCGCACCGACTGACGTGGCGCCGGTCGGCACCGCGGTGGTGGTGTTGCCGTTGCTGCCACCGTGGAACCACAACAGGATCGCATCCCACAGCCGCTTGAAGAATCCACCCTGCGGCGCGTCCTGCAACGCCACCAATGGCGCGTCCAGCACGCTTTTGCCGTCCAGCGTGATGTGCAGCATGCCGACCTGCTGCCCCTGCTTGAACGGCGCGATCAGCCGGGCGGGGATGTCGAGCGACGCCTTCAGTTCGGAATACTTGCCGCGCGGAATGGTGACGACCGCATCCTGCGTCAGGCCCAGCGGCAACGTGTCGCTCTCGCCTTTCCACAGGCGCGGCGTCGCCAGTGGCTTGCCGGCAGCGAACAAGTTATGCGTTTCGTAAAAGCGGAAGCCGTATTCCAGCAGCGCTTCGGCATCGTTCGCGCGTTCGCGGTCAGACGGCGCGCCCATCACGACGGCGATGAAGCGGGCATCGCCACGCTTGGCGGACGCCGCGAGACAGAATCCGGCTTCGTTGGTATGGCCGGTCTTGATGCCGTCCACGCTGGGATCGCGCCACAACAGCGTGTTGCGGTTGTGCTGCGTGATGCCGTTCCACTCGAACTCCTTCATCGCGGAGATCTTGTAGTCGTCCGGGAAGTCGCGGATCAGCGCGAGAGAGAGGATCGCGATGTCGCGCGCGGTGCTGTAGTGTTCCGGCGCGGGATAACCCGACGCATTGACGAAATGCGTGTTGCGCATCCCCAGTCGCTGCGCGTAGGCATTCATCAGCCCGGCGAAGGTGTCTTCGCTGCCCGCGACGTGCTCGGCCAGCGCGATCGCGGCATCGTTGCCAGACTGGATGATCATTCCGTACAGCAGATCCTTCAGCGGCACCTTTGAATTCACCGCGAGAAAACTGGTGGAACCATCGGTGCTGGCGCCGCCGGCTTTCCAAGCGTGTTCGCTGATGAACACCGGATCGTCCATGTGCACCTTGCCGGCGGCGAGTTCGGCCGACACCACGTAGTCAGTCATGATCTTGGTGAGCGAGGCCGGCTCCTCGCGCTGGTCGGGATTTTGCGCAGCAATGATCTGCCCGCTGGCGAAATCCATCAGCACCCACGCGCGCGCATCGAAGCTCGGCGGCGGCGGCATCGGCGTCTGCGGCAGCGCCGGCACCGGGATGGCCGACGGCTTGGGCGGCAGTTGCGCGGCCGATTTCGGTGGAAGTTGAGTCACCGGTTTCGGCGGCAAAGCTTGCGCGAATGCGGCGCCGCAAATGGCGACCGCGGAAGCGAGCAACAACTGACGCAGGAATTTCATTCGTGGTTCCATCAATGGACCGTTCGCATTGAGCGTAGCCAGCGAAGCGAGCGGAGTCGAAACGCCGCGTGTCATTCGACCGCAGCCCAGCTTTGCGAAGCTGGACCTGCGCTCAGGACGAACGGTGAAGGGATAGTAAAACCGCTACTGTACTGCGACCTGCGCATGAGGCAAACCCAGCGCATCGATTTTCTGGGTGACGCGATCGGCCTCGTCCACGTCGGCCAGTGGCCCGATCTGCACGCGCTTCAGATCGCGTCCGCCGACCTGCGCATCCACCACGCGGATCGCGCCGAGGTCCTGCGCGCGCAACTGATCGGCCAGCCGTTGCGCGTTGGCCGGATCGCCGAACGCCCCGACCTGCAGATACAACTTCGGCTTCCCTGCCGATTGCGCTGTGACCACTGGCGGCGGCGCAGGTTCAACGTTCTCGCGCGCGGGATCGATGCCTTGCACTTCCACCAGCCCCGTGCCTTTCGGCCAGATGCCGATGCGCACGGCCGCCGCGTAGGACAAATCGATGATGCGGTTGGGCGCGAACGGACCGCGGTCGTTGACGCGCACGATCACGCTCCTGCCGTTCTCCAGATTGGTGACACGCGCGTAGCTGGGCAACGGCAGCACCTTGCTGGCGGCGGTGAAGGCATACATGTCGTACTTCTCGAAATCGGACGTCATGTAGCCGTGAAACTTGGTGCCGTAGTACGAGGCGATGCCGCGCTCGTCGTAACCCGCCGCGGTCGGCAACACGTAATAGGTTTGTCCCAGCACGTTGTAAGGCGACTTGTTGCCGTAGCGCGACAGCGGTTCGGATTGCGGCACCGGCTCGGGGATGGAGGCGATGTCGATTCCACCGCCGTCTGGCGTGGAATCGGCCTGCTGCCGGTAGCGGCTGGATTGCGGTCGGCTGGTGTCGTCGCGATCATCCCGAAATGGCGTGCGCAACACATCGCGCGTGCGGGCGATCACGCCTTCATGATGACTGCTGCGCGAAGGCGATCCGGCACAACCGCCCAGCATCGCCGCCGCGATCAGCACAATCGTCCAGAGACATGCGCCTTTCATCGCGGCGTACTCGCGGTGTCTTCAGCCGTCATGCCCTGCGCGATCGCGTCGGCCAGTTGCGTCACCGCCATCGCGTAGCGCGGGCTCTTGTTGTAGCGCGTGATTACGTAGAAATTGTCGAAGGTAAGCCAGTACTCCGGATCGCCTTGACCGGCGTCCAATGTCAGCAGGCTGGCCGGCGCACCGGGCGCGGCCGGCATCTGCGGCGTGTAACCGGCGGCCACGAATTGTTCGACCGGCATGCTCGGCAGCTGCCCCGCGTATTCGTCCACCGCATCCGGGTCGGCGTCTGGGAACGCACGCAGCGCGACCGGCGCGCCGCTACGCCAACCGTGCTGTGCGAAATAATTGGCGATGCTGGCGAGGATGTCCGGCAAGGAATTGTTGAGATCGATGCGGCCGTCGCCGTCTTCGTCCACCGCGTAATCGCGGATGCTGGACGGCATGAACTGCCCCCAACCCTGTGCGCCGGCGTAGGAGCCCTGCAATGTGTCGATCGGCCCGGCGAGTTTGTCTGGTGGCAATTCCAGCAACGTTTTCAGTTCGCCACGGAAATAATCCGCACGCGGCGGGTAATAGAACGCCAGCGTGACCAGCGCATCCAGCACGCGGTAGCGCCCGGTGATCCGGCCGTAGTCGGTTTCCACGCCGAGGATCGCGACCAGGATCTGCGGCGGTATGCCATATTGCGCGCTCACGTGATCCAGCAGCGCGCGGTTCTCGCGGTAGAAATCGATGCCGGCATCGATGCGCGCCGGATTGAGGAAGATCGGCCGATATTCGCTCCACGGCTTGCTTTCCGCCGGGCGCGTCATCGTGTCGATGATAGTCTGCTTGTATTGCGCGCCGTCGAGCAATTGCGTGAGTTGCGCGGCGCTCTTGCCGGTGTCGGCAGCGACTTCGCGCACCAGCGCGGCCTCGCCCGGATGTGTTTCCGCGTGTGCGATGGAAACCGGCGCGACGCACGCGCAAAAAATGGAGATCAACAGCGGCCGGATCATGCCCGCGAAGCGTATCACTGAAGTTTCGCTCATCGCGCCGCCGTGTGAGGCTGATCCGGCAAGCGCGGCACACCATGTTGATCGCGTTCTTCCACCGCGAACGCGCCGGTATCGGCCGTGTCGCGCGCGGTGATGATCGCGGGCTGCGCGCGAGAGACGCGCAGCGCATTCGCATAGCAGCGCAAGGCTTCAGTGGGGTCGCCGAGCGCGGAATGCACTTCGCCGAGCGTTTCCCAGCCGTCGGAGCAACCGCTCTGCAACGCCAGCGCGCGACGCAGCGCATCGCGCGCACGTTGCGGCTGGCCGGCGCGCAGGCGCAATCGGCCAAGCGCGACCAGCAACGCGGTGTCGTTGGGATGCGCGGGCAACCAGCCTTCCGCGACGCGAAGGCGCGCGGCGGCATTCTCATCGGCGAGTTCGCCGTACACCGCCAGCAACGGCGGCGACCACTCGCGTTTCAACGCGGCTTCGATTTCGTTCAACGCATCGGTAGGCGCACCGACGCGCGCGCTGGCGCGCGTATACGCCAGCAGGATTTCCGGCGCCTGCTTCTGTGTGCGCGACAAGGCATTCCACAGGCTTTGCAGCGATTGCAGGTCTTCCGCGGCGGCGAGATTCGCCGCCAGCACGCGCGTCTCCAGCGCGGCATACCCGTGCGCGCCGAGCGCGTTGCTCTTGCGCAGCGGTTCCAGCGCGATGCGCGCGCGGCGCGGCTGATCCGCCGCCAGCGCCGACAACACCAATTCGTGCCATCCCGAAGGCGGCAGACGGCCGGCATCGGCCTCAGGCGACAGCAGCGCCAGCGCCTCTTCCGCACGGCCTTCGCGGCGCAGGATGCGCGCGCGCAACATGCGTGCGGCTTGCGGTGAGTATTGCGCGGCGCCATCGAGCAATTCGAAGGCGCGGTTCGATTCGCCGCGGCGGTGGGCCGCTTCCGCGGCAGCCAATAGCGCGGGTGCGCGCAGCGGTGCGTGCATGGCCGCGCGTTCTAATGCGCGCCCGGCCTCCGCGTTGCGGCCTTCGGCCATCGCGACCAGTCCGTCACGCAGCCGTTCGCGGCTGATGCGTCGGTGCCGCCGCGACAGCGCGCCGAATGGCCAGCGCAGCAGCCACCACGCGAATGCGGCAACCAGCCACAACGCGATCAGCACCAGCAGCGCGCCGACCGCCGTGGCCTCGATGCGCCAGCCGCGGATGCGGATCAGCACGTAACCCGGATCGGCAGCAAGCCAATTCCATGCCAGCGAGCCGATCAGCATGATCACGATCAGCAACAGCAGCCAGCGCCAGGGTTTCATGGCTTGCCTGTGGTCACGGCGGATGCAGGCGCGATCGACTGTGCCGCGTTCGCGGCACGCAATGCGCGCAGTTGCGCCAGCGCGCCGCCGAGCTGCGGCGCAGGTGTGGCGGTGCGCGCGTTCAAGATCTCTTGAAGCTGCGAACGCGCGTCGCGCACTTCCGGCGCGTCCTTATCGAAACGTGCAGCGAGCAACGCAGCGGCATGTTGCACGGCATTGCGGAACCCGGCATCGTCGAATGCCAGCAAGGCCGCCTGGGCTTGCGCTAAATCGAGAGCAAGCATCTCGCGCGCGATGCGCGCATCCGTGGCGGGCACCGAAGCGCCGCTGTCGCGCTCGATCGTCAGGATTCCGCTCAACGCCTGCCAGGCGCGCGCGAACACGCCGTTGTCGGGTCTGCGCGAGGAGCTGGCAGCTTGCGCCAGCGGCAGATCCGCTGCCTGCGCGCGCAACGCCGTGAGTTGATCCAGCGTCTGTTGCCGCGACGGCGCCGCTGCGGCGATCAAGGCCGCGCGCTCGTTGGCGATGCCGCTACGCACCTGCGCAAAGCTCGGCTCGGCAACCTGCGCCAAAGCATCGTCGGCCAATGCGTAGGCGCGCGCCGCGGCCTCGGCATCATGGAACAAGGCCCAGCGCTGCTGCCCTGCGCGCAGCAGAAATTCGGCATCGTCCAGCAGCAGGGCGTCACGTCCCCGAGACTGCTCACTGGAAATTTGGCCGATCGTCGTTTCGAGATTGCGCGTGCGCTGATCCAGTGCGTTCTGTGCGTCGTGTTCGTCACGCAGTTCGCTGTGCAGGTCGTCGATCCGGCTTTGCAAAGAGTGCTGCTGCGCCCGCACGGCGCCCCATTGGCGCTCCGCCGCGGCCACCCGCGCTTCCAGCGCAGCCGTCCGTTCGGCTTGCGTGCGCTGGATCCGGTTCCATTGCCAGACGCGCCATGCGCACGCCGCCGCCGCGATCAGGGCAAGCAAGGTCAGCAGACACGCGAATACCATCAGGGCGCTGCGTGCGCCTCGACGGGTCTGGCAAGCGGCATCATCGGTCATGGCGGCATCCTAGCCGCTGAGCGCGCCGCTGCAAACGGCCGCTTCAGCGCGCCCGTGCGCCGCGACGATCGCGGCGATCAAATCGTCATCGAGCGCAGATGCGGCGCGCAACACGCGTGCGAAACCGGCGTCCTTCGCCGCGCGCTGCAAACGCGCGCTGCTGGCGATCGCCGTGCCGGCGAGCAATTTGCGGCGTGGGGCCGGCGGCAACGCTTTCAGCAGATGCCGCAAGGCTTCGACGCTGGAAAGCGGCACGTACAGCGCGGATCGGCTGCGAAGCAGCGGCTCGAAATGCCGCCGGTCAAACCGGGCCGCCACGCGCTCATAAATATGCGCGACCGTGACGCACGCGCCGCGCGCGGCGAGTTCCTTTTGCAACAGTCCACGGCCGCCGGGCGCGCCGACGATGCCCACCGTCAAGCCGCGCACCTGTTGCAATTCCGGCAAGGCCAGCATGCCTTCACTATCGGCGCGAACCGGAATCTGAGTGTCATTCAAGCCTCTGCGCTTGAGCGCCGCGGCCGTGCCCGCGCCCGGCGCGAACACCCGGCCCCGCGTGCGTAATGGCGACAGCTTCGCCGCAAAGCGCACCGCCGCCGGACTGGTGAAGATCACGAAATCGCAATGCAACGCTTCGTGCAGGACCGTGCGCGTCGTCTGTGGATTTTCACTCGCGCGTAGGCGAGAACCTGGCAACGCGAACGCAATGCCGCCGAGCGCGCGCACGCGCCGCGACAGTGCGATGCCGGTGCCGACGGGCCTCGTGATCGCCACACGCGCGCCGCGCAAAAGTTTTACCGGTTCGTTTTTCACAGGTCGATGCTAACCGCCTTGTCGGCCGCGCGCTGCCGCGCCACACTGATCGAATGACCGATCACGCCGAACTCGCCGCAACGCTGCAGGCGCATATCCTCGAACACATCCCGCTGGCCCGGGCTATGCAGCTGCGCGTGAGGCGCTACGACGGCGCGCAACTGGAAATGTCCGCGCCGCTCGCGCCCAACATCAACGACAAGGGCTGCGCCTTCGGCGGCAGTCTCGCCTCGCTGATGACACTGGCCGGCTGGGGCCTGATCGAATTGAACCTGCGCGAACGCGACATCGCCTGCGACATCTACGTGGGCGATTCGCAACTGCGCTACCGCGAACCGCTGTGGGACGAATTGCGCGCGGTCGCGCGGTTTGCCGACGTCACCGCACTCGCGCCGTTTCTGGACACCCTGCGGGGCCACGGCAAGGCACGCATCGACGTGGCATGTTCGATCGCGGGTGAGCACGGCGATGCGGCCGCGCTGCAGGCGGCATTCGTCGCCAAGCTGCGCCACGCCGCAACATGACGACGCGCATTGGTGCACAATCGGCCTGTCGCCACCGGGGGAGAAACACCATGCGCCGCCTAATCGTTCTGCTCGCCGCGTTTCCATTCGCACTGGCCGGATGCGCGACGATCGCCAGCAGCAACAAAGACAAGGCGCGCGACATGACGCTGGAGAACTACGCCGCGACGCTGCGCTTCGGCGGCGGCTTCCCGGCTGCGTGGCAGTTCGTCGATCCGAAGATGCGCGCGGCGCATCCCCTGGATGGCAAGGCGAAGGCACGTTACGACAGCGTCGAAGTCGCCAGCTATCAGACCGACGGACCCGTTGCGACGGACGACAACACCATCCAGCAGATCGCACAGATCACGCTGGTCGTCCGATCCAGCCAAACCTCCTACGACATCGTCGATCATGAGATCTGGCACTGGGACGAAACAGGCAAACATTGGTGGCTGGAATCGGGGCTGCCGGACATCACGCCTCCGCAATGACGGCGGCTCGCGCGCATCGCGCGCATCGCGGATAATGCGCGGCTGTCCTTGCCGTCGCATCCGCACATGAACGAGAGCCTCGCGCGAATTCCGCAATTCATCGCGCATCATCCGCTGCTGATCGGCGCCTTCGTGGTGATCGTGCTGGCGCTGATCGCGCTGGAAGGCTCGCGCCATTTCCGCGGTTTCAAGGAACTGACGCCGGCGGGCCTGACGCAACTGATCAACCGCGACAACGCGCTGGTGATCGATCTTTCCCCGCAGGCCGATTTCGAAAAGGCGCACGTGCCGGGTTCAAGGCACGTGGCGAAGGATCAATTCGATCCGGAGAACAAGGAACTGAAGAAGGCGCGCGAATTGCCGGTCGCCGTGATCTCACGCAACGGCGTCGAATCCGAGAAGGCCGCGCGCCGTTTGGTAAAAGCCGGCTTCACCCGCGTGTACGTGCTCTCCGGTGGCATCGAGGCGTGGCGGCGTGCGGACCTGCCGCTGGCGAAGGGTCGAGGCTGAGATTGATGCGCCGCACTCGGCCCGAATCGCGCCTCATTTCTTCTTGCGTTTCGCTTCGCCTTCGACAAAGACGCGCGCTTTTTCCGACAATTCGATCCAATTGCCGGGGTCTTCGGGACCGAGCGTGACCCAGCCGTTCATGACCCGGCCGCCGCTCTCGAAACGTTCAGCGCGTCTGGTCGCCAACAACTCGGCGATCAGTGCCGGCGGCAGCTTCAGCAGCAGCCGGTGCGAGCGCGTCAGCGCGGCGTAGATCTTGCCGTGGACCCGCAACGCGTTCGAGCCGAACTTCGGCGAATCGCTGTACGTCCATTTCGCGCCCTGCCGCGCGGCGACGGCGGCGAACAATTTGATCGCGCGATCATTCGATCGCATTCAAATCTCCTCGACGGCCGTGAGCTTGGCCCGCCGCATCAGCCAGGAAACGCCGCGCAGGTCGGCCAGCCCCACCCATAAACGATCGAGCATGCCGTACTTGGAAACACCGCGCGTTCGGTGGCGGTGGCCGACGGGCACGCTGACGCTCTCGAAACCGGCACGCTTCACCAGCGCCGGTAGATAACGATGCATGTGATCGAAATACGGCAGCAGCAGAAAGGCATTTCGCTCGAACAGTTTCAGGCCGCAGCCGGTGTCGGGCGTGTCGTCGCGCAGCATGCGCGAGCGGACGGCGTTAGCGATCTTCGACGAGACGCGCTTGTTGAAGGTGTCGCGGCGCGTGGTGCGCCAGCCGGCGAAGAGCTTGATGGCCGGATTGCCGTTGGCGCGCGCGGCCAGCAGTTTCGGGATGTCAGCCGGATCGTTCTGGCCGTCGCCGTCGAGCGTCGCAATCCACTCGCCGCGCGCGGCGCGCACGCCGTTCCAGATCGCCGTGCTTTGACCGCTGCGCTTGAGATGCCGCACGATGCGCAATTCCGGAATCCTCACGCGCGCGGCTTTCAGCACCTCGACCGAATCGTCGTCGCTGGCATCGTCCACGTAGACGATCTCGAACGCCACGCGCCCGCGCAGCGCGTTGACGATTTCGTCCAGCAACGGCGGGATGTTGTCGCGCTCGTTGTACACCGGCACGACCACGGAGAGATCGGGCATCGCATCAGGCCATCGCGAAAAGATGTGGCGATTATCGCCGATGCACCCGCGCCGTGCAGATTCGAATTACAGCTCGCCCAGCGCCTGTTGTGGCGCCGCGCGCAACGCGTCGTCCATGCTGCGTTGAACTTGCGCGAAAGCGTGCGCGTCCGCGCCGAGCAGCAGCAACGTGCCGCGGGCGATCGGCACTTCGCGGCCCTGCCAGCCGGCATGCTTGAAATCGCGCACGCGTGCGGTCTTGCGGTCGAGGAAATACAGTGCAGTGACCGGCTCGTCGCCGATGCGGAACACCAGATGCACGGTGCGATAAGGGCCGATGTCGCAATCGCGCACGAACACCGCATCCGCCGGCATGGCGCGCAGGGTCAGCCCGCGCGCGGCGAAATTCTCGCGCAGATCGGCCGCACTCACCGGCCGCGTCATCGCCAGCGCAAACGCTTCATGATGCAGATGCGCGACGCCCAGCGCCGGCAGCGGATCGGCAGAGGCCTGGCGCTGCCAGCCGAATGTGCCGACGCCGACCGCGATCGCCAGCGACGCGGCGGCGGCCAAGCCGAACCATGCGCGCCGGCGGCGCACGCGCGTGCGCGTGGCCTGCGCCAGCACGATGCGCTCGGCCAGGTTCGATGGCGTTTCGATCGACAACGCGCTTTCGATGCGTTTCTCCAGCCGCTGCGCGCGCCACCACGCCTCGGTGCAGCCCGCGTGACAACTGTCGCGATGCGCGATGAAATCTGCTTCGCGCCCGCGTGGCTCGGCCGCCAGCCGGCGACGGAATTCAAGGCAGTCCATGGGACGCCTCCTTCTGATTCATGCCTTCATCGCCCTCGAGCAGCGCTCGCAGTTTCTGCCGCGCGCGGAATAATTGCGTCATCACCGCGCCCGGTTTGCAGTGCAATTCGGCCGCGATCTCCTCGCAGGAAAAACCGCCCAGTACCTGCATCAACAACGGCTCGCGGTATTTCGGTTCCAATTGCAGGATCGCCGCGCGCACCTGCGCGTCGCTGCCCGCTCGCTCGGGATCGATGCCGCTCGCATCGTCCGCGATGCCCTCGTCCAGTTCGCCCAGATCCAAACGCTTGCGCTCGAAAGCACGCGCGTGTTCGCGGCGCAGGATCGTCAGCAGCCACGGCTTGGCGGCGGCGCCGTCGCGCAGCGAGTCCAGCGCGCGCCAGGCGCGCAAGAACGTTTCCTGCACGAGATCCTGCGCGCGCGCATCCTCACCGCATAACCAATAGGCAAAACGATAGAGATCGCTCGCGTGCGCGCGGACCAGCATGTCGAACTGGTGTTGTCTGGCACTCACGTTGAGCATGACCGGCGTGCGGATGAAAGGATTTCAACGAGGCAGGCGCTGTGCGCGATCTGTACGGGAGTGCACCCTGCGCGCGACGGCTTCAGCGCAACTTTTCCAGAATCCCTTCCAGTTCGTCTGCACTGTGATACTGGATCGTGAGTTTGCCGCGGCCGCCGCGGCCGTGCGCGATCTGTACGCGCGCGCCGAGTTTTTCGGAGAGTTCGCGCTCCAGTGCAGCGACATCCGGGTCAGCATTGGGCGGCGCACGGCGCTTCGACGAAGGCGCGAGTTGCGCCAGCCGCACGCGTTCCTCCAGTTCGCGCACCGACCATTGTTCCGCCGCGCACTTCTCCGCCAGCGCCACGGCGCGCGGCGTGTCGCCCAACGCCAGCAGTCCGCGCGCGTGACCCATTTCCAGTTGCCGGTTGTCCAGCAGGCGGCGGATGGGTTCGGGCAGTTCCAGCAAGCGCAGAAGATTCGCGACCGCAGCGCGGGAGCGACCCACAGCATCGGCCGCCTGCTGCTGAGTGAGGTGGAATTCCTCGATCAGGCGATGCAGTGCCTGCGCTTCTTCCAGCGCCGACAATTCCTCGCGTTGGATGTTTTCGATCAGTGCCATCGCCAGCACGGCCTGCGGCGCGACTTCGCGCACCACGGCGGGAATTTCGGAGAGCCCGGCTCGTTGCGCCGCGCGCCAGCGGCGTTCACCGGCAATCAGCTCATAGCGATTGCCGCCAACGCCATGCACCACGACCGGCTGGATCAGGCCCTGCGATTTGATGGATGCAGCCAGCTCCGCGAGCTTCGCTTCGTCGATCTTACGGCGCGGTTGATACCGGCCCGGAGAGATCTGCGCGAGCGGAATATTGCGCAGCTCTTCCGCGCCACTGGATGTCTCTTCGACATCGCCGCCGCCCAGCAGCACGTCCAGATCGCGCGAACCCAGGCCCCTCCTCTTCGCCGACATGCGCGTCTCCTCAACCGTTCGCCGCGGCGGGCGCGGCTTCGCGTTCGCGGCGGATCATTTCGCCGGCCAAGCCGAGATACGCGATCGCGCCGCGCGATTCGCGGTCGTAGAGATTGATCGGTTTGCCGTGGCTGGGCGCCTCAGCCAGGCGCACGTTGCGCGGGATGATCGAGCGCAGCACCTTGTCGCCGAAATGTTTGGTGAGCTGCGCGGAGACATCATTGCCGAGATTGTTGCGCACGTCGAACATCGTGCGCAGCAGGCCTTCGACTTCGAGTTGCGGGTTCAGCCGCGCGCGCACGGCCTTCACCGTGTCCAGCAACGAGGTCAGACCTTCCAGCGCGAAATATTCGCACTGCACCGGGATCAGCACGCTGTGCGCGGCAGCCAGCGCGTTCAATGTCAGCAGGTGCAGCGACGGAGGGCAATCGATCAGGATGGTGTGATAGCGGTCGCCCAGTTTCGCCAGTTGTTCCTTCAGACGCGATTCGCGCGCGATCGCGTCCATCAGTTTCAATTCGGCAGCGGTGAGATCGCGGCCGCCTGGCAATAGATCGTAGCCCGCTTCTGTCGGCAGAATTGCAGACTCGATGCTCGCCTCTTCCAGCAGCACTTCGCAGCCGGTGGGGTGCACGTTGCGCTTGTCGATCCCCGAGGCCATCGTCGCATTGCCCTGCGGATCGAGATCGACCAGCAGGATCCTGCGTTTGGTTTCCGCCAGCGCGGCGGCCAGATTTACGGCGGTGGTGGTCTTGCCCACCCCGCCCTTCTGGTTGGCGATGGCGATGATGCGCGTCATGAAGCGGTGAATCCCCGAATGCCGAACGCAAAGGTTAGCATCCCGCCGCCCGCGGGATCAGGCCGCGGGTCGGATTTCGATGACGTGCCGCTCTGCGTCCAGGCCCGGCACGCGCAGCGCATGCACGCCGGTCACCTGAAAACCACGCGGAACCTGAGCCAGTTCGACCTGATCGATGCGGCCTTTCAATGCCAGCCAGGTTCCATCGGACGCGAGCGCATGACCGCCCCATTTCAGCATTTCGTTGAGGGAAGCAAAAGCACGGGCGGTGATACAGTCGAAAGTCCCTTGCAGTTCTTCCACCCGCATCGCCGCCACGCGCGCGTTCGGCAGCGGCAGCGCGCGCACGGCTTCTCGCAGGAAGCGCGCCTTCTTGCCGTTGCTGTCCACCAGCGTCACTTCGATTTCGGGCCGCGCGATCGCCAACGGAATGCCGGGCAAACCCGCGCCGCTGCCCAGATCAGCGAGCGTCTTTCCCTGCACGAACGGCAAGACGGCCAGTGAATCCAGCAAATGCCGCGTGACCATCTGCGCCGGCTCGCGCACGGCAGTGAGGTTGTAAGTGGCGTTCCAGCGGGTCAGCAGAACCAGGTAATCCAGCAGGCGCTCGACCGCATTGGAAGGCAATTGCAACCGCAACGTTGCAAGTCCGGTTTCTAATTGCGACTGCAATTCCTGGCGCGCTTGCATGGCCTTACTCGCTTGCAGTGCGCAGTTTCCGTGTCAGTACACCAAAAGCAAAGGCCCGCAGTTCCATTGCGGGCCTTTGCGGTCTCCCTATGCGGATTTCTGCGGCAAGCGACAAATCAGGCGGCGAGGTCGAGCTCCACGCGAGTCACCAGCACGCCGCGGTCGCGCAGCGAACCGTTCAGCGCCTGCTTCAGGCGCAGATTGCGGGCGCGCACGTCGTCGTTCTTCCCAGCCGCCATTTCAGGCAGCGCACCGAGCACGCGCGTGCGGATCATGTCGTCCGCGCGGTCAATCACCGCGTCGGCGCGTTCGGGATCCAGCACCTGCCACCACACTCGTCCACGCAGGGTTTCCGGCTGCGGATGACCCTCCACCTGCACGCGTTCCTCGATCGCCAACGTGTAACCGCTGATACTGATCTTGTGCGCGATGCGCTCCACCAGCGGCACCACCACATGCATACCGGGGGTGAGCGTGCCGGCGGGCTTGCCAAGACGGCGCAAGGTATAAACCTGACCTTCGGGGATACGCTTGACACAGACGACCGCCAGCAGGCCGATCACGACCAGCAGCGGAAGGATGGTGAGTGCGGAATACATCTTTTCTTGCAACCTGTTGGAAGGTTTTTTATAGAGAGTGTGTGAAGTGTTTTGCAGCGCTCGGATTGGGCTAGGACTTAATCTTAATTTAACGGGTCATAACCTGACCTGAATCCGGCCGCTTGTCAAGAGGCGGTGAGGACCTGCAAGGCAGTGCAGGATTTGTGCCGCCATGGGTTTGGAAAGCGTGCGACCGTCAGCAGTTCCGAACGGCTGATGACCGATGACCCGCCGCAGCCGGCTTACAATGCCGGTTTGCCGATCTTCGAACCACGCCCATGAGCTATCCCGCCACCCGCATGCGGCGCATGCGCCGCGACGCTTTCTCGCGTGCGTTGATGCGCGAGACGGTGCTGACGCCGGCCGATTTGATCCTGCCGGTGTTCGTGCACGAAGACGCGGGCGACGTGCGCGTGGACGTTCCTTCCATGCCCGGGGTGCAGCGGCTTTCCATCGATGCGCTGCTAAAAACGGCCGATCAGGCACAGCAGCTCGGCATCCCGGCGCTGGCGTTGTTCCCGGCACTAGACGTTTCTCTGAAAAGCGCCGACGCGCGCGAAGCCTGGAACGAACAGGGGCTGGTGCAGCGGGCGACCCGCGCTTTGAAACGGCACTTCCCCGAATTGGGCGTGATCTGCGATGTGGCGCTCGATCCGTACACCACGCACGGGCAAGATGGCCTGATCGACGACAGCGGCTACATCCTCAATGACGAAACCGTCGAAGCCTTGGTGAAGCAGGCGTTGTCGCAGGCGCAGGCCGGAGCCGATTTCGTCGCGCCTTCGGACATGATGGACGGCCGCATCGGCGCGATCCGCTCCGCGCTCGAGGCAAACAGATTGATTCACACGCGCATCCTCGCCTACGCCGCAAAATATGCATCCAGCTTCTATGGGCCGTTCCGCGACGCGGTCGGCTCCGCCGTCGCGCTGGGCAAGGGTTCCAAGCATACGTATCAGATGGACATCGCCAATTCCGACGAAGCGCTGCGCGAAGTGGCGCTCGACCTGGAAGAAGGCGCGGATGCGGTGATGGTGAAACCGGGCCTGCCCTACCTGGACATCGTGCGGCGTGTGAAGGAGCGCTTCGGCGCGCCGACCTTCGTTTATCAGGTCAGCGGCGAATACGCGATGCTGAAAGCCGCTGCGCAAAATGGTTGGCTGGACGAACACGCCTGCATGCTGGAAGCGCTCACTTGCATCAAGCGCGCGGGCGCCGATGCGATCCTCACCTATTTCGCGCTGCATGCGGCGAAGGCGTTGCGCAAGAGTTAAATTGCGATACGCAGACCCCGCCGGGATGTGCGCAGAATCTTACTGACTTCTTTTTTATTAGTTTTCAGCAGAAGGCGCTTCGATCGGCCGAAACAACATAGATGCGTCATTTGTTTTTCAATTCACCCACTCGCATGTCCGCAAATGGATGCGCTCATGCAGGGTTGGAGCCTTCAGAAATTCACGACACCCATTTTCTATGGGCGTGGATCGACATCAGCACGCCGAATCCGGCCAGCAGCGTCACCGCCGAGGTGCCACCGTAGGAAATCATCGGCAGCGGCACGCCGACCACCGGCAGAAGACCCGTGATCATGCCGCCGTTGACCATCACGTACACGAAGAAGCTCATGCCAATTGCGCCGGCCAGCAGGCGCGAATAGGTGTCGCGCGCGTTGGCGGCGATCCACAGACAGCGGCCGACGATGAACACGTAAAGCGCCAGCAACAGCAGTACGCCGATCAGGCCGAATTCCTCCGAGAACACGGCGAAGATGAAATCGGTGGTGTGTTCGGGAAGGAACTCCAGCCGCGATTGCGTGCCGTGATGCCAACCCTTGCCGAACACGCCACCCGAACCCACCGCGATCATCGACTGGATGATGTGCCAGCCGTTGCCGAGCGGATCGTTTTCCGGATGCAGGAACGTCAGCACGCGCTGACGCTGATAATCGTGCAGAAAGTGCCAGGCGACCGGTGCCGCGCCTGCCAAGGCGCCGAGCATCAAACCCACTCGCCACCACGCAATGCCGGATAAAAACAACACGAAGATGCCCGATGCCGCGACCAACAGCGCAGTGCCGAGGTCGGGTTCCTTGGCAATCAGCACGGACGGGATCGCGATCAGCACGCCGACGATGAAGATGTCCTTCCAGCCCGGCGGCAATTGGCGCGGGTGCAGATACCACGCGATCATCATCGGCATCGACAGCTTCAGAAACTCGGAAGGCTGGAAGCGCACCACATGCAGATCCAACCATCGACTGGCGCCGCGGCCTTCGCCAAGCGCCGCCACGACCACGAGCAGAAACGTGCTGATCGCGTAGAACCACGGCGTCCAAGTGCGCAGCAATGTCGGCGGAATACGCGACACGGCCAGCATCAGCAAGGCGCCCAACAAGAACCGCGCGGCTTGCCCGGCGATCACACCGGCATCCAGATCGCTGGCGCTGTAGAGCGTGATCAAGCCCACGCAGGCCAGGACCAGCAACGCTACGCCCAACGGCAGGTCGATGCGCGGTCGGTGCAGGAAGCGCGCGCCGAATCGCAGCACGCGCATGCGCACGGAAGCGATCGTTGCATTCATTCGGCAGCCTCGGCGGAAACCGGATGGTCTTGCGGCGCGCTCGCCGTCAAGGTTGACGCTCGGGGCGCATTGGCCTGTGTCGCCAGCCACGCATCCAGAATCTTGCGCGCGATCGGCGCGGCGTCGGTGCCGCCCCAGGCGCCGGCTTCCAGCACCACGGCCACTGCGATGCGGGGTTGCTCGGCTGGCGTGAAGCAGATGAACCACGCGCGATGGCGCGCGGCCAGAAACGCCTTGTCCGTGGTGGTGATGTACTCGTCGCCCTTGCGCGAAAAGCGCTCGGCCGTGCCGGTCTTGCCCGCAATCACGTACGGAAACCCTCTGCCGATGCCGGCTTGGTATGCGGTGCCGCGGGGATCGTTGACCACGCCGATCATGCCCTCGCGCACCGCCTCGAAGTCGGCCGGATTTTTGATTGCGCTCGGCGCTTCCGGCGGAGCGGCCAGCGGCACCACTGGCGCGTTCAAGCCATCACGCGTCGCGCGCAACAGATGCGGCACGTGCGGCACGCCGCCATCGGCCAGCATCGCCACCGCGTACGCCAACTGCATCGGCGTCACCACCCAATAACCCTGTCCGATGCCGGCGATCACCGTTTCACCTGCGTACCACGGCTTGTTCCACGTCTTGCGTTTCCATTCCGGCGAGGGCAGCACGCCAACGCTTTCGGCCGGCAGATCGATGCCAGTCTTTCCGCCGAATCCGAATTTCGACAGATAGCGGTCGATGCGCTCCATGCCCATCTGCAATGCCAGCGAATAAAAATACGTGTTGACCGATTGGGTGATCGCCTGGACCAGATTCACCGTGCCCGCGCCGTAGCGCTGGTCGTCGCGGTAGCCGCGCGACTGGCCGGGGATGTAGAACGTGCCGGTGGACAGCACGGTGTCGCTCGGCTTGCGGAAACCGAGTTCCAATCCGGCTAGACCCATGAACGGCTTGACCGTGGAACCGGGCGGATAACCGCCACGCAGCGCGCGATTCAACAGCGGTTTGTCCGGATCATGCAGCAGCGCTGAATAATCCGGCTGACTGATGCCGTTGACGAACAGATTGGGATCGAAGCTCGGCACCGTCACCATCGCCAGCACTTCGCCGTTGCGCGGATCGATCGCCACCGCCGCGCCGGGCCGGCCGGCGAACGCATCAATCGCGGCTTTCTGGATGCGCGCGTCGATGCTCAGGTAAAGGTTCTGACCCGCCTTCGGCGCAACGCGCTCCAGCACGCGTTGCGGACGTTGATCGGCATTCACTTCCACCAGTTCGTAACCGGGCGTGCCGTGCAGACGGTCTTCGTAATATTTTTCAATGCCGGTCTTGCCGATGTGCGTGGTGCCAGCGTAACGGTCGGCATCGAGGTGCCCCAGATCCTTGTCATCGATGCGCGCGACGTAGCCGATCACGTGCGCGAACTGCGGCCCGAGCGGATAATTGCGCGTGAGATACGGTGCGATGTCCACGCCGGGAAATTTCCAGGCGTTCACCGCGAAGCGATCCATCTCCTCCTCGCTCAGGTGGAATTTCAGCGGCACCGATTCGAACGGGCGATGTGCCTTGAGCGACTGCTTGAAGCGCGCGACATCGTCGTCGCTCAACGGCACCACTTCCGACAATCGCGACAGCATTGCATCCATGTGCTTGATCTTTTCCGGCACCACGTCCAGCCGAAAGGCCGGCACGTTGTCGGCCAGCAGCACGCCGTTGCGGTCGTAGATCAAGCCGCGCGGCGGCGGCAGGTGACGCAGGTGCACGCTGTTGGCGAGCGACCGCGTGGAAAACTCGTCGTGCCGCATCACCTGCAGGAACCAGAACCGGCCCGCCAGCACCGTGAGCGCCAGCACGATCAAGGCAAAGCCGGTCAGCGCGCGCACGCCGAAACGCGTGACCTCGCCGTGCGTGTCCTTCAGTGTGCCGCGCGGCGACATGGCTACCCGCTCGCCTCTTTCACGCGCAATCTTGCACGCAAGTCGTCCAGCAACAGGAACACGAATGGCCAGGCGAGCGTGCCGGTGAGCGGCGCCAGCCAGAACATCAACGGCGGACGCGGATCGCCGGCGAACAAGCGCACCAACAACAACAGCACGCGGTCGTTCAACAGCAATACCAGCACGGCCAGTGCCTGTTGCCACATCGGAAAGAAACGCAGGCGTGAGCGGAAACGCAGCACGATGAAAGTCAGCGCGGCCAAGCGCAATGCCTGTTCGCCGAGCAACGCGCCGTCCAGCACGTCCGCGCCGAGGCCGATGAAAAACGCCAATCCGAGACTGACGCGCTCGGGCAATTCCAGCGCCCAGTAGATCAGCACCAGCGCCGGCCAGTATGGCTTCAGCAGCGCCCACGATTGCGGCAGCGGCATCAGCATCAACAGCAGCGACAGCGCGAGGCTGCCGGCGAAGATCCAGCTCTGTGCACGCTGGCGGTTCATCGCTGCGATATCGCGCTGTCGGGTGAAGCGGACTTCGACGCGGTGTTCGTGTGCGTCTCCGGTGTGAGCGAATCGGCAGTATTCGGAGCCAATGATGCCGGCGGCCCGACCTCTGGCGCCGGCGCGGGCGGCCCGACCTGTTCCGGTAAATCGCGCAACAAAAGCACCTCGTCGCTGCGCGCCAGCGCCGCCGCAGGTTGCGCGCTGGCCTGCGCGAACATGCCGGTCGGATCGGGACCGATGCTCGTTATCGTGCCGACCGGAAAGCCTGCAGGGAAACGTCCGCCCAAGCCCGATGTCTCAATGCGATCGCCGACTTTCACGTCAGCCGACAACGGAATGTCGGAAACGATCAGCCTGTCCGGTGCGCCGCTGCCGTGCGCGATGCCGCGCAAGCCGGAACGCTCGTCCACCACCGGGATGGAATGATTGGCATCGGTGACGAGCAAGGCCACCGCGCTGTGCGGCAACACTTCGATGATCTGGCCCATCACGCCATGCGCATCGATCACCACCTGGCCCGTGTGCACGCCTTCCTTGGCGCCCGCATCGATCATCACGCGATTGCGCGCGGCGCCGAGATCGACATTGATCAAGCGCGCGAGCTGCACATCCATCCCCAGCGTGCGGCGCGTATCCAGCAGTTGCTTCAGGCGCGCGTTCTGCTGCGACACGGCGTTCATGCGATTGAGCCGTGCCTGAGCCAGCAGCAGTGCCTCGCGCAACCGGTTGTTCTCGTCGATCAGATCACGGCGTTGCGAAAATGCGACACGCGCGTTCTGCGCGGCTTCGCCCGGCCACGCGGCCAGCCGATAGATCGGTTCGACCAGCACGGAAGCGGCATAACGTGCGCGGTGCAGCCAGCCGTTGCGGTGATCCAGCACCATCAGCACGCAGGCCAGCGCAAGATAGCCGATCAGGCGCAGCGTCCCCGCCGCAGCATCGGCGAAGATCGGGGAAGATTCCTTGCCGGAAAGCGCCATGAGAACCGAGAAACGGGAGACGTGAACGAGAGACGTCAGAAGCAAGCGACAGCGCCTTCATGCACCGTATGACGGGGACTTTCCATCTCCCGCTTCCGCCAAGGCAATGCTACTCCCCCCGACACAAGGATGTGCCGACGCGGGAGGCGCTTGCGCTTGACGGAGGCAAACGTGGCTCGGCTTTGCCGCGGCCGTTTGCATGGGAGCCTTGCAGGATGCCCGGCTTGCTCATTCCGCCGCGAAAAAATCGCTGCCGTGCTGGTCGATCAATTCCAGCGCACGGCCACCGCCGCGGGCCACGCAGGTCAGCGGGTCTTCGGCCACCTGCACGTGCAGGCCGGTTTCTTCAGAGATGAGGCGATCCAGATCGCGCAGCAACGCGCCGCCGCCGGTCAGCACGATACCGCGCTCGGCCACGTCCGAGCACAGTTCCGGCGGGGTCTGCTCCAGCGCTGAGCGCACCGCAGCCACGATGCCCGCGAGCGGTTCATGCAGCGCTTCCAGCACCTCGTTGGAGTTGATGGTGAACATGCGCGGCACGCCTTCGGCCAGGTTACGGCCGGAGACCTCCATCTCGCGCACTTCGGACTGCGCGTAGGCGCAGCCGATCTCCATCTTGATCCGCTCGGCGGTGGATTCGCCGATCAGGGTGCCATGGTTGCGGCGCACGTAGTTGATGATCGCCTCGTCGAAGCGGTCGCCGCCGATGCGCACGGATTGCGAATACACCACGCCGTTGAGCGAGATCACTGCGACTTCCGACGTGCCGCCGCCGATGTCCAGCACCATTGAACCGCGCGCTTCGTGCACCGGAATGCCGGCACCGATCGCCGCGGCCATCGGTTCCTCGATCAGGAACACGTCGCGCGCGCCGGCGCCCTCGGCCGATTCCTTGATCGCGCGGCGTTCCACCTGCGTCGAACCGCACGGCACGCACACCAGCACGCGCGGGCTGGGGCGCAGGAAACGCGAGCGGTGCACGGCCTTGATGAAGTACTGCAACATCGCCTCGGTCATGGTGAAGTCGGCGATCACGCCGTCCTTCATCGGCCGCACGGTGACGATGTTGCCGGGCGTGCGGCCGAGCATGCGCTTGGCTTCCGAGCCCACCGCCGCCACGGCGCGCGGGCCGCCGGGGCCGCGATCCTGGCGGATCGCGACCACTGAAGGTTCGTTGAGGACGATGCCCTCGCCGCGCACGTAGATCAGCGTGTTCGCGGTGCCGAGGTCGATCGAAAGGTCGTTGGAAAAGATGCCGCGAAACAGTTTGAACATGCGCGAGCCGAATCAGGGAATGGGCGCGGCGGACTCAGGGTGGCCGCCGCCGGGAAAGAACGCGCCAGTCTAGTGAGCGAGGCCCTTTATCGCAAGCGTGAGATGGCCGGAAAAGCCTTGCGGGATGCGGGTTGCGGCCCGATAGCGTGAGCGCGATCACGGCCTTTCCGTCCGGCGCCTTGACCTCGCGAAAACGCGACACACGCGTTACGATCGCGCGCTGCCTCTTTCGGAACCCTCGCGCGATGCCCTCTGCCCTGATCTGCGGTTCGCTGGCCTACGACACCATCATGGTGTTTCCGGACCAGTTCAAGAACCACATCCTGCCGGACAAGGTGCACATCCTGAACGTGTCGTTTCTGGTGCCGCGCATGCGGCGCGAGTTCGGCGGTTGCGCGGGCAACATTTCCTACAACCTGAAACTGCTCGGCGGCGATCCGGTGCCGATGGCGACGGTTGGCCAGGATTTCGCGCCGTATCGCCAATGGTTCACGCAATGCGGCATCCGGCTGGATCACGTGCGCGTGCTGCCGGACATGTTCACCGCGCAGGCGTTCATGACCACGGACCTCGACAACAACCAGATCACCGCCTTTCATCCCGGCGCGATGATGCGCAGCCACGAGAACCACGTGCGCGACGTGAAGGACGTCGGCTTCGGGATCGTCGCGCCGGACGGGCGTGACGCGATGCTGCAGAACGCGTCCGAATTCCACGAGCTCGGCATTCCCTTCATTTTCGATCCAGGCCAGGCGATGCCGCTGTTCAATGGCGAGGAGTTCCGCCACTTCATCGAACGCGCCGATTACGTCGTCGTCAACGATTACGAATCGAACCTGTTGCAAAAGCGCACCGGCTGGTCGCCCGAGGACATCACGCAGCACGTCAAGGCCTACATCGTGACGCAAGGCCCGCGCGGTTCGGTGATCCGTACACGCGAGAAGACGATCGACATTCCGCCGGCGCACGAGCGGCGCATCACCGATCCGACCGGCTGCGGCGACGCCTATCGCGCCGGCCTGATCTTCGGCTTGATGAAGGGTTACGACCTGCCGACCTGCGGCCGCATGGCGTCGCTGATGGGCGCGCTGAAGGTCGAACACCCCGGCACCCAGAACCAGCGCTTCACCTACGACGAATTCGCCGATCAGTTCCGGCAGCAGTTCGGGTATTCGCTGTAAGACACCGTTCCCGTTGAGCGCAGCTCGCACTGCGAGCGCAGTCGAAACGCTTATATCCTTGGGCTTCGGTCCCATCTTCAATGGAAGACGGGGCTTACGCTCAGGAGCAACGGTGAAATGTTGCAATCATCACGGCCAAAGGATCACTGAAACAATGCGGCAATCTTGCGTGCCGCGTCGTGTTCCTGATCGGCTTTGGCGACGACGACCTCCACGCGCGCGCCGCAACGTGCTGCTCGCGTTCTCCGGGCACGGCCGCCAGCCGGTGCTGTACAAGATCAACCGCGGTTCCGCGAGCGCGGCGGAAAACTCGTCAGCGTGACGCGTCACACGCCCAATCCGCTGCGTGCGCTGGCCGACATCCCGCTCCTGGTCTCCGCGCACGACGAACAGCCGCACCTGCTGCCGCAAAAGGAGTACGCGAGATTGGGAAGCGCGTGGAAATTGTCCGATGTCCTCTCAGCGCACGCGGAAATCCAGTGACCTCCGCTATTTCTTCTTCGGTAAATACAGATCCGTGATCGTTCCCTCGAATATTTCCGCCGCCATGCCGACGGATTCGGAAAGCGTCGGATGCGGATGGACAGTGAGGCCGATGTCGGCCGCTTCCGCGCCCATTTCGATCGCGAGCGCGATTTAGGAGATCAGATCGCCCGCGTGCACGCCGACGATGCCGCCGCCGATCACGCGTTGTGTCTGTTTGTCGAAGATCAACTTGGTGAAGCCTTCGCTGCGATCCATGCCCAGCGCGCGGCCCGACGCCGCCCACGGGAATTTCGCCACGCCGACCTCCAATTTTTTATCCTTCGCTTCGCGCTCGGTGACGCCCACCCAGGCGACTTCCGGATCGGTGTAGGCGACGCTCGGAATCACGCGCGCGTCGAAGGCGCTCTTCAAGCCCGCGCAGACTTCCGCGGCGACTTTCGCCTCGTGCGTGGCCTTGTGCGCCAGCATCGGCGGACCGACGATGTCGCCGATCGCGAAAATATGCCGCACGTTGGTACGCAGTTGTTTGTCCACGGGAATGAACCCGCGTTCCGTCACCCTGACCCCAGCCTTGTCCGCGGCGATCTTGTTGCCATTCGGTGTGCGGCCGACCGCACACAGCACGCGATCGAACACCTGCGGCTTCGGTGCATTGTCTCCCTCGAACGTCACTTCGATGCCGTTCTTCTGCGCCTTCGCCGAAGCGACTTTCGTCTTGAGATAAATGCCGGCGTAGCGTTCGGCGATGCGCTGCTGCAATGGCCGCACCAGATCGGGATCGGTGCCGGGCATCAGTTGATCGAACAGTTCCACCACCGTGACTTCGGAACCGAGCGCGTCGTACACGCAAGCCATTTCCAGGCCGATGATGCCGCCGCCGATCACCAGCAGTTTCTTCGGGATTTCTCCCAGCATCAGCGCGTCGGTGGAATCCATCACGCGCGGATCGCCCCACGGCAAGCCCGGTAGTTTCACCGCCTGCGAACCGGCAGCGATGATGCACTGCTCGAAACGAACGAGTTTCTTGCCTTCGCCGGTTTCGACTTCGATTTCATGCGGCGACACGAACGTGCCCACGCCTCGCACGCCACGCACCTTGCGCTGCTTCGCCATCGCGGCGAGTCCGCCAGTGAGCTTCGCCACCACGCCGTCCTTGAACGCGCGCAGCTTGTCGAGTTCGATCTTCGGCTTGCCGAACACGATGCCGTGCGACGCCATCAATTGCGCATCGTTGATCAGATCGGCCGCGTGCAACAGGGCTTTGGAGGGATGCAGCCGACGTTCAAGCACACGCCGCCGAGGCGGTCATAACGTTCGATCAGCAACGTGTCGAGACCGAGATCGGCAGCGCGGAACGCCGCCGTGTACCCACCGGGACCGGACCCCAGCACGCAGACCTGACAGTCGAAATCGGCTTTGCGGCCGGACGATTGTCTTCTCTCGCTTGCGGGGGAGGGTTGCAGCGGAGCTGAAGGCTCGCGAGGTGCCGCAACCGATTCGTTCGGCTTTGCCCCATCGGCGCTCTGCGCGCCTTCCTTCGCAGGCGGGGAAAAGGGCTTTTTTCTTGAATCTGTCGCAGCCTTGGCGGACGCGGATGTTTCCGCTTCCACTACCGCAATCACATCGCCTTCCGAAACCGCATCACCTTCCTTGACGCGCAGCTCCTTGATCGTGCCCGCCGCAGATGCCGGCACTTCCATCGTGGCTTTGGCCGATTCCAGCGTGATCAAGCTTTGGTCTTTTTCGACTTTGTCGCCAACCTTCACCAGCACTTCGATCACCGGCACGCCGGTGAAATCGCCGATGTCGGGTATCTTCAATTCGATCGTCTGGGGCATGCTGATCCTCGGATTGCGATGCGCTCATTTGCGCACGGCGGCCTGTTCGTCAATGGCGCTGTCGATCGCGTCGCCATCTGTGGTGTCCTCATTGCTCGAAACACGCTCGGCATTTTCGTCGCGATAGCCCTGCCTGGCCGCACGCACGCGATCTTCCTCAATGCGGTGTTCGACGTTGCGTGCGGCGTCGTTCTCGGCCAGGCGCTCGCGTTCGTGGTGCGCCACTGCAGGTTCGCTTTCACGCCTGGACGGCGTGGACGATCGCGACGCGTGGCGGCTTTCGTCCAGCGCGCGTCGCGCATCCTCGCCCGACAATCCGAACCACGAGCGCACGTGCAGGTCGCGCTGCGGGAACGGCAATTCGATTTGGTATTTCAGGAAGGCGTTGTGCAACGCCCAGTTGTACGCGGCGGCCACGCTGCTCGGATGTTTCACCGCATCGGCGTTGAGCCATACCACCAGCGTGAAATCGAGCGACGAATCGCCGAAACCCGTCAGCCATACCTGCGGCCGGCGCGGGCCTTCCTGCGCCAGCGTGAACGGCACGGATGCCGCGGCTTCCAACGCGGCCTTCTTCACCAGTTCCTTGTCGCTGCCGTAGGCCACCCCGAATGGAATCCGTTGGCGCCGCGACACTTCGCGCAAGGTCCAGTTCACCACGTTGTGCGTGATGAACTCGGAATTCGGCACAAGGATGTCGATGTTGTCGTTGGTGGTGACGCGCGTGGCACGAATGTGGATGTCGCGCACCTCGCCGTGCACGCCATTGGACAACTCGACAAAGTCGCCGACCTTCAGGCTGCGGTCGAACAGGATGATCAGGCCGGAAATGAAATTCGAGAAGATCGCCTGCAGGCCGAATCCGAGACCCACGCCCAGCGCGCCCGCGAACAGGGCGAACTTCGACAACGGAATGCCGGCGACCGACAGCGCCAGCAGCACGCCCGCGATCAGCAGGATGTAGTGCACGAAACGCGACAGCGTGTACAGCGCGGCCTGATTGGTCGGGTGTCGCCGCGCGTAACGGCTGAGGCCTGCGCGCAATATCCCCGACACGATCAACGCGATCAGAAGTATGAGGATCGCGGCCAGCAATTCGCCGACGGTCAGCTTGACGCCGTTACTGTTGATCAGCGGCAGGTCGAGAAACTGGTTGGCGCGCTGCACGCCCGCGCGCAGGGTTTCCAGCGTGTCGGCCTTGGTGTCTTGCAACTGGCTGGCGAGCGGCGCGGCCACGTCGTTCGTTCAAAGCAACAGGCGGCGCAGATCGCCCAAGACGCGCGCGAGGAACGCGGCGAAGCGCGCCGCATCGGCACCGTCGATCACGCGGTGGTCGTAGGACAGCGACAGCGGCAGCATGAGCCGCGGCTCGAAGTCATTGCCGTTCCACACCGGCTGCATACTCGAACGCGAGACACCCAGAATCGCCACTTCCGGCGCGTTGATGATCGGTGTGAACGATGTGCCGCCGATGCCGCCCAACGAGGAGATCGAGAAACAGCCGCCGGACATGTCGGCGGGCGAGAGTTTCTTGTCGCGTGCCTTCTTAGAGATCTCGCCCAGTTCGAGTGCAAGCTCCAGCAAGCCTTTGCGATCGCAATCGCGGATCACCGGCACGACCAGACCATCGGGCGTGTCCACCGCGATCCCGATATGGAAATATTTTTTCAGGACCAGTTTTTCGCCGCTCGCATCCAGCGAAGCGTTGAATTGCGGGTACTGCTTCAGCGCCGCAACGACCGCCTTGATCAAAAATACCAAAGGCGTGATTTTCGTTTCCTTGTTCTCCGCGGCGAGCTGCTTGCGAAACGCTTCCATCTCGGTGATGTCGGCGAGCTCGTGCTGGGTGACGTGCGGGATCATCACCCAGTTGCGCGCGAGATTGGCGCCGGAGAGTTTTTTGATGCGCGAAAGCGGCTTTTCCTCGATCTCTCCGTACTTCGAGAAATCGACTTGCGGCCACGGCAGCAGATTGAGACCACCGCCGGAGGCTGCCGTGACCTGTTGTGCGCCCTCGGTCAGCGCCGACTTCACGAACGCCTGCACGTCCTCCTTGGTGATGCGACCGTTGCGGGCAGAGCCGTGCACGCGCGCAAGATCGACCCCCAGCTCGCGCGCGAAAGCGCGCACCGCGGGGCTCGCATAAGGGATCTTGTCCGGCGCGACCGTATCGGCATCGAAAGGCACCGGCGGTGAGCGCGGGCCGGATTCATCGCGCTGTTCGGGCTTTCCACTTTGCGAAACGTGCGCCGCTTCCGCCTTTGCAGCGGACGCCTTAGATGGCTCTTCGGGCGAGGCAGATTTCTTCGGCGCGCTTTCCGCGATCGGCGCGGTTGGCTTCTCCGCCGACGCTGCAGGTTTGGAGGCGCCTTTTTCGTCGCCCGTTTCGATCAGCGCGATCACGCTGCCCTGCGAAACGGTGTCGTTCTCCTTGACCTTGACCTCGCGCACGGTACCGGCGAAGGGCGCGGGCACTTCCATCGTGGCCTTGGCCGATTCCAGCGTGATCAGGCCCTGATCCTTCTCGACCCGGTCGCCGGGTTTGACCAGCACCTCGATCACCGGCACGTCGGTGAAATCGCCGATGTCCGGAACGGTGGCTTCGCTTATGTCGGCCATGCTGTGTCCCATTCGTGATTCGTGGCAAAAACAACGGCACGAGGATGTGCCGTCCGCAAATCGGTACGCTTCTGCTTCATGTGCCGATTTGCGAGACCGAATCCGGGCGTGAACCGGATTCGGCGTGTGCTGGCAAATCCCGGATGGATTCGTCCAGCGTTTCAGTAAGTGTCGCGCATCCGCGCCGCCGCGTCATCAAGGTTTGCCGGGCCCTTGCGCCGCGTCGATGATCTGCTTCACGGTGACCTCGTGCTGCGGGAACGGCAGGCTGATGCCTTCCGCATCGAACCGTTCCTTTACCGTGCGCGTCAATGTGGTTTGTGCTTCCCACAGATCGCTGAAGTGCGCCCAGGCACGGATCACCAGATCGACGGTACTGGCGCTCAACGCATTCACCCAGACGCCTGGTTCGGGTTGCTTCAGAATGCGCGGATCGGCGGCGAACGCCTCGCGCACGATCTGCATCGCGCGACCGATGTCGTCCTGGTAGCCGATGCCGACCGTGATCTCGAAACGGCGCTTGCCCAGCCGGTTGAAGTTGATGATCGCATCCGAACCGACCTTGGAATTGGGCACGATCGCCTCGCGGTTATCCGGCATCACCAGATAGGTCTGCATCAAGTCGATGCGCTCGACCGTGCCCATGATGTTGCCGAACTGTACGAAGTCTCCGATACGGAAAGGCCGGAACACGATCAACAACACGCCCCAGGCGAGATTGGAGAGCGAACCTTGCAACGCCAATCCGATCGCCAGACCCGCCGCGCCGACCGCGGCGACCAGCGAGGCGCTGGGAAAGCCCGCGAGATCCAGCACGCTCACGGCCAGCAGCACGATCAGCGCGCCATACACGCCGTTGCGCAGAAAACCGACCAGTGTCGGATCCATGTGCCCGCGCGTCAACGCGCGCCGCATCAGGTTCACCAGTCGGCCGATCACCCAGATGCCGACCAGCAACAGCAGGATCGCGATCGCGACACGCAGGCTGATGTGCGCGATGCGTTGCGGCAGGTCGGAGAGATTCAGTCGTCCCAGCAGATCGTGCATCGCATCGGATTCCTTAGTTAATGCGAACGACAAGGCTAGCATCACCGCCTGGTTCTGCAGGGCAGCACGTCGTCAAACGTTTGTTGCGCCGATTGCTGGCTGATGCCCAGTTCATGCGCCCCTCTTCATCATCAGGCAAGCAAGTGCACGGATCGCATCGAGCCAGCCTGTGGAACAGGGCACCTGATGATCGGCGCACGGTTCGCAGCTTCCCATCCCGATTTTCTACGGCAGTGGATCTCGGATGGGCAAAGTGGAATCCACGCTGCCGCCCTTCGACAATCTCGAGCAGGCCTGCCGCGTCGGACCGTTCTGGTGGGACAACGCGGCATTCTGGCACTGGTTCGCGGCGGGCGCTTGCGCGCAGGCAGTCGCCTGCAGCGCGTTGCTGCTGGCTCTGCCGCGCATCGCCCGCGGCTCGCCCACGGGCCAACCCACGGGGCTTGGGCTCGAAAAAGGCGCGTTGCGCAGCATTGGATCAGAAGGATCGAGGCGGCGTGCATCCATTTGCCCCGTTGATCCGTATGTTTCTGCGCTTCCGACTTGCGAAGCGGATCAAGAGGAACCCGGAAATGAATTCAAAGCATCCTGCACGCGCACTGGCCATTGGTTTGTCGCTGGCCCTCGCGATCGGCGCTGCCACACCGGCCGCGTTCGCCGGCATGGGCCACGAACAGACGGTGACTGTCGGCGGTGCGCCGATGTATCCATCGAAGAACATCATTCAGAACGCGATGCACTCGAAAGATCACACCACCCTGGTCGCGGCGGTGAAGGCCGCGGGCTTGGTGGATACATTGGAAGGCAAAGGTCCGTTTACGGTGTTCGCACCGACCAACGAGGCGTTCGCCGCACTTCCGCCCGGCACAGTGGACAATCTGCTGAAGCCGGAGAACAAGGCGCAGCTCGTGAAGATTCTCACCTACCACGTGGTGCCGGGCCGCTACACCAGCGCGTGGCTCGCGTCGGAAGCGGCGAAGAACGGCGGCTGGGTCAGTCTGAAAACCGTCGAAGGCGACTCGATCATGGTCGGCAAGGACGACATGGGCGGGTGGGAAGTCAAAGACGACAAGGGCGATGTCGCGCACATCACCATTCCCGACGTGATGCAATCCAATGGCGTGATTTTCGTGATCGACAAGGTGCTGATGCCTTGATCTGCCTCGCAGCCGCCTGAGGCGCTCGAGAGCCTGGGCGGCCGAGGTCGCGAGCCGCTATGACGAAACCGCGGCGCTTTCGCAAGCGCCGCGGCGATACATCGGTCAAAACTTTTCTTACTTCCCGTGATGCACGCGGCCCGCTCGGCTGATGGTGAACTTCGCGCCCGAGAGTCCGAGGTCGATGCCCTGGCCCACGCCCGCCAGCGCCAACGATACCGTGCCCTTGGTCAGCACCTGCGCGGTGCCGGCCTTGCCGGCCGCGGCGCTGGCTTCGCCTTGCGCGTAAGAGCCGAGCACTTCGCTGATGCGATGCACGTCGGTGAAAGTGCCCGTGCCTTGGTCGATCTGCCATTTGCCGGCAGTGAGGCCGCCACCGATCACCTCCAGATTCACCGGCATCGATTCGCCATTGCCGCAGGTGACGGTGCCGTGGCCTTGCGCTTTCTTGACGATGGCCGACCAGCCTTTCATCGAAAACGAGAGCTTGCATTCCAGATCGGCCGGCGATGCCGCGATGGCAGGGCGGTTGACGGCGAGCGATCCGGCGCACAGCAGCGCCGCACCTGCGATGGCTGCGAGCGGACGCAACTTGAGGTGCGCGATGACGTTTCCTTTCATCATGGGGTGTCTCCTGTGGTTGAAAAAAGCGATGCGTGTTGCGCGCCTAGTTTGCCATCGAAAGCTGAACGCCGCGCTATGGCGGCATGTTCTTTCCGACTCGCCGCTGAACTGCCGCTCGCATGGATTTGACAGCTCGCGCCGGGCATTGCAAGGTCGAAGTGGGCATTTGGAGGAGCCAACGACATGCGTACTGCCATGATTTCCGGCGCCGCGCTGCTGCTCGCCGCAATGGCGTCTTTCAACACCGCGCCCGCGGCCGCGCGCGTTGTCTGCCGCGACGTACAGGTGGTGCATCAGGTCCCGCACAAGGACAAGCACCGCATCGCTGGCACCGCGATCGGCGCGGTGGCGGGCGGTCTGCTCGGCCACCAAATCGGTGGCGGCAAGGGCAAGACGCTGGCGACTGCCGGCGGCGCCGTGGCCGGCGGCGTGATCGGCAATCAGATCCAGAAACAACATCAGGAAAGCCAGACTTACACGACCACCGAGCGCCGCTGCGACGAAGTGCCGGACGACGGTGGCGGCTGAGCGTTCAACGCACCGGCAAGCTCATCTCCCGCAGCAGTTGCAGGAAACGCGGATCGCCGCGCCAGTCGGCGAAACGCGCGGCCACCACTGGCAGCATCAGATGGTCGTGATCGTGGACCGCGCGTTCTAGATTGGCGAACGCGCGGTCCTTTTCGCCGAACTCCCATTCCAGCAGCGCCAGCGACACGCCTGACACGTATTGCCGTTGCGCGCGCGCTTCCAGTTCATCGAGTTGCGCGCGCGCGCCGGCGCGATCGCCGGTCGCATCCAACGCCAAGCCGAGCACCGCCAGATAACTCGCCGGATGCGGTGTGGATGTCAACGCCAAAGCGTTGCGCATCTCGGCTAGCGCCTCCGCATTGCGGTTTTTCGTCATCAGGCCTTCAGCCAGAAAAAGATGCGCCAAGGCGAAGCGCGGCTCCAGCGCGATCGCAGCGCGGCATTGCGCCAGTGCGCCGTCGACATCGCCGACATAGATCAGCGCACGGCCCAGGTCCGCATTGACGATCGGCGAGAGGGGATCGAGATCCCGCGCGCGGCGCATCTCCCTCAACGCTCCGCGCATGTCGCCGCGAAACCACAGGTACATCGCGTACCACTGTCGCGCGGTGGCATCGCTGGGATCGAGTTGCAGGGCGCGCAGGAATTCGCGCTCGGCTTCGCCCCATTGCCAGTGCATCTCGTACAGCAAACCGAGCACGGCGTGCGCGCGCGATTGCTGCGGATCGAGCTGTACCGCCTTGCGCGCGGCGACCAATGCGTCATCGTAATGAGTGTCCGGCGGCGCATCGTTGTTGTAATCGCGCAGGATCGCGTAAGCCATGGCCACGCCGCTCCAGGCCTGTGCGTCATCCGGGTCGGCCTGGATGGCGCGACGGAAGTAGGTGATCGCCTGGTCGATGTCCTCGGGCGTGCGGCGGTTGAGATACTGCAAGCCCACCAGATAGAAGTCGTATGCCGCCGGATCGGGCGCGGCGCGCGGGCGCAGCGCTTCCAGTCCCGCGGTGTTGAGCCGGGGCTGTAACTGCTCAATGACCCGTTTGGAGATTTCGTCCTCGACGATGAGCAGATCGCGCGCGGCGGGATCGAATTCGGACGCCCACAATTCATAGCCGTTGTCGGCGCTGACCAGCGCGACGCGCACGCGCACGCGATCGGCGGAACGCTGCACACTGCCTTCCAGCACGTTGGCCACGCCCAGCGCACGCGCAGCCTCGCGCACGTCCACCGCCTTGTTGCGGAACACGAATGCGGAAGTGCGCGCGGCCACGCGCAAGTTCGGGAAACGGCCGAGCCGGTTGATCAGCTCTTCGGTCAAGCCATCGGCCAGATATTGCTGCGACGGATCGGCATCCATGTTGAGGAACGGCAGCACCGCGAGCGTGATTTCGCGGTTCGCGGGCAATGGCTTTGGCGTTGAAGATGTCGTTGCGCGACCCGCGTCTGCTGGCGTATGCGCATCTCGCCACCACAACCGGCCGGAGATCGCAACGGCGATCAAGAGCAGTGCGCTGGCGGCGATTCGCCAGCGCGCCGGTTTGCGCGGCGCGACCGCCGATTCTGGAACGAAAGTCACCGGCGCTGACACATCCGCCGCCGACCGAACTTCGCTCCGCGATTGCGATACCGTCGTCGCCGGGCCTCGATCCATCGCCGGCGCGGATTCTTGCGCCGGCACGATCTGCCGTGGCGGCATTTTTTCCGCGCTCTCGGTGCGTGCCAGCGCGCACTCGGCCTCCCACAAGTGCGCGGTCAACAACTGCGTCGCATCGGCGAGGCGACGGCGATAAGTGCTCCAGGAAAGGTGCAGGTTTTCCGCTGCGGCTTGCTGGCTGCGCACCGGCGTCAGCCAGGTGAGTTCCAGCACTCGCTGCAGGGGCGCCAGTTTGGGCGCGTCGCCGATGCGCTCGACTTGCGCGCGCAATACGTCCTTCAGCGCCTGCACCGGCGTCAATGGTGTCGGCGCCGAATGCAACGTTGCCGCGACCAGGCGCGAGTGCAGCAGCGGATTGTCCCGCAGCAGATCGGTGCGCAGGTACTGCCGCAACGCCGCGCGCACGGCTTGCGCGAATTCTTCTTCCGTCTGCGGCGCACGCGCGGCCGCGCGCTGCCCACCCGCTTCCGGCGTGTCTGCCTGTGCCATGCCGTTACCGCTCTTCCCCTGCCGGCCGTAAGAAATTCTAGCAGCCCGGAAAAATGCTTCCCTCATTCGTCGCCGTTGCCACACGCGCAGTGAACCGGAATTGAGCATCACTTGGCATAGAAAGCGGACAGCAGCGGGCGCTGAAATGCGCATCGTCGTCAGTGCATCCCGGAGAAGCCGATGAAACGAGCCTTGCCGCTGCTGCTCGCCCTCGCCGCGCTGCCCACGCTGGCAGGCGATCGCACCGCCAGCCCCGGGTTGTGGGAAAGCTCGGTGCAGATGCAGATGGCGGGCATGCCGTACCCCATGCCGCCGCATACCTCGCGCCGCTGCATCACGCAGGAGATGATCGACCGCAACGAAGACATCCCGCGGGCACAGACGAGGACGGGGGAGGAATGCCAGATCGGCGATGTGCATCGCGCCGGCAACACCGCGAGCTGGACGCTGCGTTGCAGCGGCAGCCACCCGATGCAGGGCTCCGGCATGGTCACCTACGACTCGGCCACCGCCTATCACGCGCAATTGCGCATGACGATGCAAATGGACGGCCGCCAGATGCAGATGACGCAGTCGATCGAGTCGCACCGCGTCGGCGACTGTCATTGATCACACCGGAGGGCTTTTCGCATGATCCGTTTCAGACATGTCGCGCTCTGCCTGATCGCCTGTGCCCTGGCATCGGTTTCGCTGCACGCGCCGGCTGCCGCGCGCGACGCCACTGATCCCGACATGCAGCGGATAGCGAACTTCCGCCTGACCGAACCTGTGGTGGACAAGTACATTCAGGTGCAGACCGCGCTGATGCAGGCGGTCAAGGCGCATCCGGAATTGCAGCAGCAGGCGATGGCGCAGGGCAATGCGAAATCCCTGGACGAGGCCATCGCGCGTGTCGAGCGCCAGCCGGTCATTCACGCTATCCTCGCAAGGAACGGAATGAGCGCCTCGGATTACGTGCTATGCACTTTCGCGTTGCTGCAGGGCGGCATCTATGCGGCTAGTGTGAAGCTTAAGGGCGACAAGGCCTGGACACAGATTCCGCCCGGCATTCCCACCGAAAACACCCGATACGTGTTGGCGCACAAGCCGCAGATGGACAAGCTGCGCGCAGCCGGCGGGGGATGAGGCGGCGACAACGGCAACTGATTCCCGTCGAGCCGGGAAGCAGGGGGAGCCGCGCGGCCGTCGCAAGGCGGCCGCGCTTTTTTGGCCGGGGACTGCGATGAGGATTCTGTTCTCGAAACGTCAGGATTGGGAGCCGGTGCTGCGGGAGGCGTTGCGCCCGTCGCCGCACATTCCGGTGTTCGCCGATTTCGCAGACGCGACGCTCGAGGCTTGCGACGTCCTGGTGCCGCTGACGATCGCCGATCTGGAATTTCTGGATGCGGCGCGGCGACGGGTATCGTGCAATCCGCTGCCGATCCCCAGCCTCGCCAGTGTGCGGCTTTGCAACGACAAGCTGCTGTTCGCCGAAACCCTGCTTGATCACGGCTTCGGCGATTTCATCCCGGCGATCGGCGAACAGCTTGCCTTTCCACGCGTGCTGAAAAAACGTGTGGACGAAGCCGGCGCGCACTCGCATGTCGTCGCCGGCGTGGCAGAGGAGCAGGCGCTGCTCGCCGGCGCGCGCGATGCAGACTATTTTCGCCAGCGACTGGTGCGCGGCGAATGCGAATACACCACGCATCTGTTGATCGCCGAAGGCCGCGTGCTTTACGCGCTGCACATCGAAACGGCGTTCGGGGACGAGGTTTGCATCAAGGGCCGCGATGCCTGTTCGGGGTCACGCGCGGTGCCCGCACCGTGCAACGTAGGCATCTTCGCATCGATGCTCGCATGCATCGGCTTTGAGGGTTTGTGCTGCGTCAACTACAAACTCGAAGACGGACGGCCGCAGGTGTTCGAAATCAATCCACGCTGCGGCTGGAGCTTGTGCGCGCACTTCGCCGAACTGATCCCGCTGCTGGAGCGGCGTTCACTGGGAAACCTGCGTTATTTCATCGGACGCGCGCTGCACGAACTGTCCGATGCCTCGCGCTCGGATGCGGCGGCTTTCCATCCACTGTCGCTGTAATCGCCTTCACTTCGAAAGCTTGTCGATCAGCTTCACCACGATCGTGCCGCCGGGCAGCACCAGCCCCGCGAAATCCGCGCCGAGGTCGAACAGCGCGTCGCGCGAACCGAGCTTGCGCACCGCGTTACCGAGCATGTTGCCTTCCTTGTTGACGCGGCCGGAAAGCCCGTCGATCTCGATCACGCCCTGCTTGTCCTTCCAAGTAAACTGAAACGCGTACACTGGGCGATAGATCAGATTCAGCGCCTGAATGTCGATCTCGTCGGAGACGATTTCATCGGCTTCGATCGGCGTGGTGAGGCGCGCCTTCACCTGCTGCACCACCGAAGCCGCGGTGACGGTGGGCGCGATGAAGTGCGGATCGCCGATGTCGGTGAACTCGCGCGAGGTGTAATTGCCCGCGAAGTCGGCCAGCATCTTCTCCGGCGATTGCCGATGCAGACCATCGAAATATTCCGACAGCGCCATCACGCGCTCGCAATCCTCCAGCGCGGACAGGCTCAATTCGCGCGACGGGCCGATCTTCAGTTGCTGGCCGAGCAGCTCCACAGAAATCGCGTGCGCATGCTCGATGCGCACCTTGTAGGCGACTTTGCGCTTGTATAGCGTGCGGCGCGTGGCTTTCGCCAGCCAGAACGGTTCGTAGCGTTTTTCGGTGGCCGCGAGCGCGATGTCAGCCTCTTTCGGCCTATCCCACAATTTCAACTTCGCCAGCATGCCGAACGCCGCGGTCTTCTCATGTTCGGCTTGCGCTCGCGCGGACGTCTCGTTGTAGACGTCGTCGAAAACCAGGATCTTCTCTTCCATGGCGAGTCCCCTCAGGAAAGCTCTGAACAAATCCATCCGGGATTTGTCAGAGCACGACGCGATGGGCGGATGCGCCGCGCAGCATGCGCGCAAGCGCGCGCCGGTTCAATGCCGCGCGGTCATTTCTTCAATTCCGGAAACTTTGCCGGATCGTAACCGCCAACCTCGAAGACCAGCGTCTCCCTGCCCTGATCCTTCGTCGTTACGTCCATCTCGACGGTTTTCGCATTGCTCATCGCCCTGATGAAGCGCGCATCGTCCTTGATGAAGAGCGCGGGTTCGCCGGTCTTCGGCAGATACGCTTTCCAGGTTTCCGGCTTGCCGTTGAAACGCATCGGCACGCTGCATTGATCCTTGCAGACGAATCCGTGCCCGCTGCCGAACAGATAGACGCTCTGCCCCCATTTCGAATGCCGGCGCAGGATCAGCCGCACCGTGGCATCGCCCGTGGGCTTGCTGCTGCTGATGCTGGCGGAGATCTGTTTGCCTCCGGATTGCACGCCGGTCTGATAACTCCACAGCGCCGTCAATCGATCATGCTCGGCTTGTGCCTTGGCTTGGCGCTCGATGCCGGGCAGCGTCTTGCGCACTTCCGCCGCGGCAGGCGTGTCGCCGAAGTCGTTGACGACCTCCTCGCCGATCGGCGCGGCCAGATCGTCGCGATGGCTGCCCAGCATCTGCTGATACAGCGCGAGTTTCTGGGCCGCTTCCTGTGCGTGCGCGTTCTGCTGGTCGGCAGCCGGATTCTGCGCGGAAGAACTGCCATCTTGCGAACATGCTGCCAATGCCAGGCACGCAACGGCAAACAGGGTCGATCGCATTTTCATGTGACCAGTTTACGCGTCGTACTTGATCGCTGCATCCGGAGTATCTCCGGGTGCTCCTGCTGGCCAAAGGTCAGCCGGACATCCCTGTCCGCACTTTCGGAGAATTCGTCAGGCCGCGCCACAGTCCGCGCACTGTCGCGCGCGTGTGGCGTGCACCGGCATGAGGCGCGGGGTTCTGCGCTGCGCCTCACGCTGGCCGAAGATCATGCCGCCCAAGATCAATGCGCCGCCCAGCGCCATGCTGAGCGTCAATGCTTCACCGAGGAACAACCAGCCCCAAGTCACGCCGAATGCCGGCACGAGGTAAACCACCATTGCCGCGCGCGTGGCGCCGATGCGGCGGATCAGATCGAAATAGATGGCATAGGCGATGCCAGTACACAGCACGCCCAGCGTGATCACGCTGCTCCAGTCGCCTGCGGAGAGCGCATGCTGTGGCCACGCCAGCCATGCGAACGGCGCGAGCAGCACGGCGCCGCTGGCCAATGTCGCCGCCGCCAGCGCCGCAGATGGCAGATCGGATAAATAACGCTTCAGCAGATTCGCGGAGATGCCGTACATCAGCGCGGCCAGCGTGCCGGCGCCGACAGCGGCGCCAATGTTTGCGCCAGCTACATGGCCGCTGGCGAGCACGATCACGCCGACCAGCCCGGCCAGCAGCGCGGTGGCGCGACGCCTGCCGATGCGCTCGCCGAACAATGCGAATGCGGCCAGTGCAGCGAACGGCACCGCCATACTGTTGGAGATCGCGCCGATACCGGCCGGCGCGCGTTCGGCGCCCCAAGCGAACAGCAGGAATGGCAGCGTGGTGTTGATCGCACCGATGCCGATGATCGGCAGCCAGCGCGAGCGCGTGAACCGTGCGCGTGCGCGCAGCAGGAACGGCAGCAGGATCAGCGCGCCCAGCGCCAGGCGCACTTCCACCAGCGGCAAAGGGCCGAAATCCTTCGCCGCCACGCGCTGGAACAGGAACGAGCCGCCCCAGATTGCCGCCAGCGTCACCAGTACCGCGGCGCTGCGCCAGTCGCGCGGCTCGCCGCTGGCCTTCACGCGGCGACCACCGCGCCGACTGCGCGGAATGTGTCCGGCGTTAGCGCGTTCCAGCAGGCGTGCGGTTTCCGGGCTCATGACGTGGCCATGCAGGAACATCATCCCGCCGGCGATTCTTGCAAATTCGTTCAACATGACTGCCGCTCCCGTGTTGTGTATCCCATGCGACAGGCCACACAATATGCACGCTTCGGGCGCGGCGGTAGCGACTAATTTTCCAACCTGACTTGAGGAATTTCGAATATGGCGCGAGCACCCCTGAACGCCTTGCAGGACTTCGTGGCGGTGGCCCGCGCGCAAAACCTGACGCGCGCGGCGCAGCGCCAGAACCTCACCGTCAGCGCGCTCAGCCATCAAATGCGCGGACTTGAAGAGCGCGTCGGTTGCAAGCTGTTCGTGCGCGGCCCGCGCGGTTTGAAACTCACCGCTGAAGGCCAGATGCTGCTTGACAACGTGGCGCCGCACATCGAGGCGATCGAGCAAGCCATGCGTCCGCTGTGCGCGCGACGCACCAATGTGCTGAATCTTTCCGCCGTGCCGTCGATGGCATCGAGCTGGCTGCTGCCGCGGCTGCCACGCTTCGTCTCGCGGCACCCGGAAATGGAGTTGAATCTGGATTCCTCAATCGAGTTGGTCGATTTCGCGGATGGCCGTTTCGATGCGGGCCTGCGCTACGGTCCCGGGCAATGGCCCGGGCTGGTTTCCGAACCACTGTTCGACGAATGGCTGACGCCGGTGGCGAGCCCGTCATTGTTGAAAGGACGCAAACCGCCGCGGCTGGATCAACTGGGCGAGTGGCCGCTGCTGTGTCCGGAAGACCCGTGGTTGGATTGGTTCACGGCTTTCGGCGGCAAACCGCCCAGGCGCTATGCGGCTTCCTTCAGCGATTCGGAAACACGCCAGCGTGCGGCGGTGGAAGGCATCGGCATCGCATTGGGACGCACGGCGATGATCCGTCCGTTGGTCGAAGCCGGTTTGCTGGTGGTGCTGTTCCCACAGGTGCTGAAGGCGCGCTACGGACACTATCTCGTCTATCCGCAACGTTCGCGCGAGCACGCAGGCTTCGTCACGTTTCGCGAGTGGCTGATGGAAGAAGCGGCCGCGTTTCGCGCGCATCCGCACACGGCCCTGCACGCGAAATCGTTTACGCGCAATCGCAAACGACGGTTGGCGGCGTGAATCACGCCGCGGTACGCACCGCGCGTTACCACATCAATAGCCGCTGCACGGATCGCGTCCGACGTTGTGTTCATAGACGGAAACCTGCTCGTCGCGCGCATGGCCGTCACGGCCACTCGCCGCCGTCGCATTGATCGCGCGGCACGCCTCATCGCGAGAAATCTTGCGCGCGCTGACCGGCACTGGGGCCCAGGCGCCACCGTGCGAGCGCCGTCCGCCATGGCGCGTACCCACGCCGGAGGGCTCGACACCGAACCGCGCGATGCCATCGCCTGGAATCGAACCCGGGCAACGTGCGTGCCGATAGAACACCTCGCCGTCGGCCGCGCGGCATTCGTATGACACCGGCTGCTCGCTGTTGGATTTGGCAGTGCTGTGTCGGATGCGTCCGTTCGCGCGTGCACCCGCAAATGCATGATCGCGTCCCCGGCCAGTGGACGACTTCGATAATGAGACCGACGCGAAGTTCGGCGCATTCGGATCGATCGGCGGCTGCTCGCGGATGTCGATGGATGTCTGCTGCGTACCGGCCGTGCAAGGCGTCGCCTGGAATGCAATTGCACCGTCAGCGCCGACACATTTGAACACCGCACTCGCATGCGCCGAACCCGCCAGTAAAGACGACAACGCAACCGCGCAGAGAACGCCATAAGCAAGAGCGGCCCGAATCCGGTATTGAGCGTGATTGCGCATGAGCATGCCTCCGTACAGATGCGCATGCTCGAAGCCGCGAATGCGGCTCGCCAGCGGTGGATTGCTCGGATGCGTGTAGGAGAATTCCGATGATCCTGCGTGCTGCTTAGACCCCCTCGATCAGCGCGGCGTAACAGACGGGTTTGGCGAAGTGCGCGTGGATGTATGCAACGGCCGGATCAATGAATAGCCGCTCGATTAGGGTTTCTACTTCGAGGCCGTCGACCCCGTCCGCATCTAGCAACATGCCGTCTTGGTCGAATGCGCGCAGCGAGAGCAGCCGCGAGCGCAGCATTTGGGGCACTACAGCCACTTCGGCGAAGTGCCGCTCGTCTTCCCACACGTAGATCGCGTCACTCGAACGGAACGACGAATCCACCTTGTGATGTTCGTGGTGGGTAAGGATCACTTCTTCGCCGACTTGCGCATCGCCGAGACTGATGCGGCAGGGGAAACCGTGCGACTTGTCGGCAATGACGCGCATCGCGCCGCGCGCGGCGAGCGCTTCATACGGGAGCGAGAACAATTCGGCGAACGGTTGCGGCGACAGCCCTCGTTGAATGCGAAAGCTCAGGCTGCGACTCCGTCAAAAACCTGCCGCAAGCATGGCAATTCGTGCACCCTGCCGCCATCCGATTCTTGCGTATCAAGAAATCGACGCGAAAAAAACGGCGCCCGCAGAGGGTTCAACCCACCTTGCTGGCACCAGCCACGGAGGGTGTGACACGGATCATGCGCTGCACGCGCTTGACCCGCCGAAGCCGAGTCCGGGCGTGCACCGGACTCGGCGTGTCAAAGTGCAGCGTCTGCCCCGAGCTTGATCCGGGGAGACCACTTTCTCAATGGTCTGTCGGACACGTGCCGGTCTCCGCCAAAAGACGCGGCCATCGTCCCTGATGCGGCCGTCCATTGGCCGCGCTCCAACTGCATGTTCCCGCCCTCAGTCCTGCGACTTGGCGACTACGCTGCCATCGTCGGGATCGACCAGCACGTCCAGCGCCTTGCCGCTCTTGTCTTGGACGTCGGCGCTCCACAAGCCATTGTCGAATTTCACGTGGCCGATGTTGGTGTAGCCCTGCGCGGTGAGCTTGGCCTTGACTTCGTCCTCGTTGAGTTTGGACGGCGCATCCGCCTGATACACCTTGCCCGTGACCGGCGCCACCTTGATCTTCACCACTTCTTGTTGCCGCCGCGCGCCTTGGCCTGCCACACGCCGTCCTTGAACTCCAGCCCCTTCACTTCCTTGTAGCCCGCCTGCGCAATGTCGCCTTTGATGGCGTCCTCACTGAGCGCGCCGGAGGGCGGCACCGTACCCCACGTCTTCGTCGTGGTCGTGGTGGTGGTGATGGAATCGGCCGGCGTCGCGGCCGAGGCAGTGGTCTGCGTGGTTTGCGAAGTCGTGGTCTGCGCCATCGCGACGCCGCCGATGCACAGTCCGATCAGCAAGGGAAGAACCTGCTTGTTCATGATCACTCCTTGTGTGCCTGCGGAAAATCTGCGGCCACTCTGCGCAGACGCAATTCAACGTCCGGTGAATCCGCCGCGCGCGCCTCAGCCGGTGTTCATTGAAACTTTTTCCCGATTCGATGCTGTTACGCTTGGCGGGTTTCCGGCGCGCATCGATGATGAAATCCGACGGCATCGCCTTCCACCATCCGCTGGCATTCTGGTTCGGCTGCCTCGCAGTCGCGGCCGGCGTGTGTCTGCACATGCCGATGTACATCATGGCCGCGCCGATGCACTACCACTTGGCCGGCATGGCGATGGACACACCGATGTCGATCGGCATGGGGCTGATTCCCTGCGGCGTGTTGCTCGCTGCCTACGGGCTGATGCCGCATCTTGCGCAACTGCATCAAAGCCTGCACGGCCACGGCAATCATCTTTATTTTCACGTCGCCGATGGCGTGCCGCTCAATGGCGAGCATTGGAAACTGGTGATCGTGCTGGCGGTCGCTTTGACGGTCGACGTGATGAAGCCCGCTTCGATCGCCTTCGTGATGCCCGGCATGGTGCACGAGTATTCGATCACGCAATCCACCGCCGGCTATCTCGCGCTGTCCGCGTTGACGGGCACCGCGGTGGGCTCGGTGATCTGGGGACGCATCGCCGATCTGTTCGGACGGCGCGCGGCGATCCTGCTCTCGGCCATCCTGTTCATGGGCACCGCGATCTGCGGCACCATGCCTTCGTTCGGCTGGAATCTGGTGATGTGTTTCCTGATGGGCGCGGCGGCCGGGGGCATGCTGCCGATCGCGTTCACGCTGATGGCCGAGACCATTCCGACCGCGCATCGCGGCTGGCTGCTGGTGGCGCTGGGCGGCATCGGCACGTCGGCCGGTTATCTCGCCGCATCCGGCGCAGCGACGCTGCTTGAACCGACGTTCTCCTGGCGCGTGCTGTGGCTGCTCAATTTGCCGACCGGCGCGCTGATCGTGTTCCTCAATCGCTACATTCCAGAATCGCCGCGGTTTCTCTCCAACAACGGATTGCAGCGCGAAGCGCGCGCGGTGCTGATGCGCTTCGCGGGATCGAAAAATGATCTGGTGGCGGACGTAACCGATCCGTCGGAAGACACCCACATCCTCGAAATCGTGCATCCGGTGGCGGAAGTGCGCGAATTGCTGCGCGGCCGCTACGCGCGCATCAGCGCGGGCTTGGCGGTGTGCGGCCTGGCATGGGGCCTGGCGAATTTCGGATTTTTATTGTGGCTGCCTGGAAATCTGGAACGGATGGGGTTGAACGCGCATGCGGCCAGTACACTGATGGCGAAGTCGGCGTTGCTGGCGGTTCCCGGCATCGCGGTGGTGGTGTGCATGTATCAATACTGGAGCAGCGTGCGCACGCTGGTGCTGTTCATCGCGCTCTCGACGGTTTCATTGCTGGCCTTTCTGCTGATCGAGATGCTGCACTTGCGATCCGCAGTGTTCACCATCGCCGCGACCGTTGCGCTGCTGATCGGCATCAGCGGCGTGATCGCAACGATGATTCCGTATTCGGCTGAAATCTATCCTGTGCACCTTCGCGGCACCGGCTCCGGCGTGATCGCGGCCAGTTCCAAAGCCGGCGGCATCCTCGGCGCAGGCCTGGGTGTACTCGACTTGTTCCGCAACTTCACGCTGTCCGCCATCGTCATCGCCGTACCGATGGCGATCGCCGGAATCATGGTCGCCCGCGCCGGCATCGAAACCCGCGGTCACGCGCTGGAAGCGATCCAGCGCGCCATGGCTGAGTGATGCAGGGCGGGCTCTGCCCGCCGCATCATGGGTGGCGTTAGCGGACGAAGTCCGCCCGACTACACCGTCACCGGATTCGGCTTGTCCGGATCGAGCTTCCAGAGTTTCATGGCGCGTGCCACTTCCTTGCGGTCGATCGCGCCGTCGTCGGCCAGCGCGGTCAGCGCGGCGTGCGCGATCCAGTGGCGATCCACTTCGAAGAACGCGCGCAGGTGTTCGCGCGTGTCGCTGCGGCCGTAACCGTCGGTGCCGAGCGCGATGTAGCGTTTACCCTGGGGCATGAAAGCGCGGATCTGGTCGGCGTACTCGCGCACATAATCGGTGGCCGCGATCGCAGGGCCTTCGCGATCAGACAGGCATTGCATCACATAGGGCACGCGCTGCTCCTTCGCTTCCGGATGCAAGCGGTTCCAACGCTCGCAATCGAATCCGTCGCGGCGCAGTTCGCTGAAACTCGGGCACGACCAGATGTCCGCCGCCACGCCGAATTCCTTTTCCAGCAAGTCCGCCGCGGCGATGGCCTCGCGCAGGATCGTGCCCGAGCCCAGCAATTGCACGCGCAACTTCTTGGCTTTGTTTTTCTCCGTCTCCCGTTTCCCGTCTGCCGTCTTGCGACTCTTCGATACCACCGCTTTCGCGTGCACCCTCGTCTCGCGCCGATGCGGCCCGTCGATTTCCGGCACGCGCGACTCGCCGTGCTTGTCGAATTTGGCTTCCGCGGTCGGTGCGCCTACGGGCAGCGGATGATCGGCGTCGCGGAACAGATACATGCCGCGCACGATGCCTTCTTCGCAACCTTGTGGCATGTCCGGATGCGCGTAGTTCTCGTTCATCACGGTGACGTAGTAATAGACGTCTTCCTGGCTCTCCAGCATGCGGCGCACGCCATCCTGCAGGATTACCGCAACTTCGTAGGAGAAGGTCGGATCGTACGCGCGGCAATTCGGGATGGCGCCGGCGAACAAGTGCGATGAGCCGTCTTCATGTTGCAGACCCTCGCCGTTCAGCGTGGTGCGGCCCGACGTGCCGCCGATCAGAAATCCACGCGCACGCGAATCGCCTGCGGCCCAGGCGAGATCGCCGATGCGCTGGAAGCCGAACATCGAGTAATAGATGAAGAACGGCAGCATCGGCAGATCGGATACCGAATAGCTGGTCGCGCCGGCGATCCATGCCGACATGCCCCCGGCCTCGCTGATGCCTTCCTGCAACACTTGGCCCTTGGTGTCTTCGCGGTAATACAGCAGTTGATCGGCATCCTGCGGTTTGTACTTCTGCCCGAACGGCGCGTAGATGCCAATCTGGCGGAACATGCCTTCCATACCGAAGGTGCGCGCCTCATCGGCGACGATCGGCACCACCCGCGGGCCGATCTGCTTGTCGCGCAGCAAGAGGTTCATGGCGCGCACCAGCGCCATGGTGGTGGAAATCTCACGGTCGCCGGTGCCCTTGGTGATCTGCTCGAAGGCTTTCAATTCCGGCGCGAGCAGCGGTTGCGAAGCCTTGCGCCGGCGCTGTGGCAGGTAACCGCCGAGCGCCTTGCGGCGTTCGTGCAGGTACTCGACTTCCGGCGAATTCTTGCCAGGGTGGAAGTACGGCACCGATTCGACTTCCTCGCCCTTCAATTTCTCGTCGGGAATCGGAATATTGAAACGATCACGGAAGGCGACGATCGCTTCCTCGTGCATCTTCTTCTGCTGGTGCGTGATGTTCTGCGACTCGCCCGCTGCGCCCATGCCGTAGCCCTTGACGGTTTTCGCCAGGATTACCGTCGGCATGCCTTGGGTGTTCACCGCCGCGTGGTACGCGGCATAGACCTTGTGCGGATCGTGACCGCCGCGGTTCAACCGCCACACGTCGTCGTCCGACAATGACGCCACCATCGCCGCGGTTTCCGGATATTTGCCGAAGAAATGTTCGCGCGTGTACGCCCCCCCGAACGCCTTGCAAGCCTGGTATTCACCGTCCACCGTTTCCATCATCAGCTTGCGCAACACGCCCTTGGTGTCGCGCGCCAGCAGCGGATCCCAGTACGACCCCCAGATCAGCTTGATCACGTTCCACTCGGCGCCGCGGAACACACCTTCCAGTTCCTGGATGATCTTGCCGTTGCCGCGCACGGGGCCGTCCAGCCGCTGCAGGTTGCAGTTGATCACGAAGATCAGGTTGTCGAGTTTCTCGCGCCCGGCCAGCGAAATCGCGCCCAAGGTTTCCGGTTCATCGGTTTCGCCGTCGCCGATGAAGCACCACACCTTGCGGTCGGTCTTGGGGCAAAGGCCGCGGCTTTCCAGATATTTCCAGAACTGCGCCTGATAGATCGCCTGGATCGGGCCTAGACCCATCGACACCGTCGGCGTCTGCCAGTAGTCGGGCATCAGCCACGGATGGGGATAGGAAGACAGACCCTTGCCGCCGACTTCCATGCGAAAGTGATCAAGCTGGTCTTCGGTGAGCCGGCCTTCCAGATACGAACGCGCGTAGATGCCGGGCGACGAATGGCCCTGATAGAAAATCAGGTCGCCGGGATGTTCTGGCGAAGGCGCGCGCCAGAAATGATTGAAGCCCACGTCGTACAGCGTGGCGCTGGAGGCGAAGCTCGCGATGTGACCGCCAAGTTCTCCCGGCCTGCGATTAGCGCGTACCACCATCGCCATCGCATTCCAGCGGATGATCGAACGGATGCGCCATTCCATCGCCGCATCGCCCGGCGACTTCGCTTCCAGATGCGGCGGAATGGTGTTGATGTATTCGGTGGTGGGGTCGAACGGCAGGTGCCCGCCGGCGCGGCGCGTCTCGTCCACCATCTTTTCCAGCAACTGATGCGCGCGCTCCGTGCCTTCGGCCTGGATCACCGCCTCGATGGATTCGATCCATTCGCGGGTTTCGATGGGGTCCGGATCGGCGTCCAGCAGTTCGCGGGTGAGATCATTCATTGCACTTTCCTTGCGCGCATCGAAACGCGCGCCTTGCAGTTGGATTCATTCGCGCCGCGCGCGTTCCGCTTCCGCGCGATCGTATTCGCGTTGCGTCGCCGCGCGAATCTGCGCCTCCACGCAGGCGATCGCGGTCATGTTGACTACGCGCCGCACCGTCGCCTGCGGCGTCAGCACGTGCGCGGGTTTGGCCACGCCCATCAGGATCGGCCCGATCACCACGCCATCGGCCAGCACACGCGTCATGTTGAAGGCGGTGTTGGCGGCATCCAGATTCGGAAACACGAACACATTGGCACGGCCATTCAAGCGCGAATTGGGAAACACGCGCTCGCGCAAGGCGGCATCCAGCGCCAGATCGGCCTGCATCTCGCCTTCCACCTCGAGTTTCGGCACGCGCTGGCGGATCAGCCGCAGCGCTTCCTGCATCTTGCGCGCCGACGGGTTGTCGCGGCTGCCGAAGTTCGAGGCGGCCAGCAACGCGACCTTCGGTTCGATGCCGAACAATTTCAGGCGCAACGATGCCTGCAGGGTGGCGGTCGCGATCTGCTCGGCGTCCGGCTCGTCCTGCACGTGCGTGTCGACGAAGAAGTACGTGCCCGATTCGTTGGCGATCGCCGTCATCGAGGCCGGAGCGCCGAGGCCGCGATCCAGCCCGATCACGTCCAGCAAATAAGCGAGCTTCTTTTGATAGCGGCCGACCGTGCCGCAGATCATCGCATCGGCCTCACCGCGTTCCACCATCAGCGCGGCTATCACGGTTGAGCGCGAGCGCACGATCGATTTCGCCAACGCCGGCGTGATGCCCCGCCGCTGCATCAAGTCGTAATAGTGCCGCCAATACGCGTCGAAGCGAGGATCGGAATGAATGTTGCACAGCTCAAAATCGCGGCCGGCTTCCAGCCGCAGGCCGATACGTTCGATGCGCCGCGCGATCACTTCGGGACGGCCGATCAGAATCGGTTGTGCGATTTTCTCGTCCACCACCGTCTGCACGGCGCGCAGCACGGTTTCCTCTTCACCTTCCGCGTACACCACGCGCTTGGGATCGTTTTTCGCGCGTTCGAACACCGGCTTCATGACCAGCCCGGTGCGGAACACGAACTGCATCAGCTTGTCGGTGTAGGCGTGCAAATCCGCGATCGGGCGCGTGGCAACGCCCGATTCCATCGCGGCCTTCGCCACCGCCGGCGCGAGTTGCACCAACAGCCGTGGATCGAACGGCTGCGGAATCAGGTAATCCGGCCCGAAATGCGGCGGCTTGCCCCCGTAGGCACGCGCGGCGATATCGGACCCCTCACGCCGCGCCAGTTCCGCGATCGCGCGCACGCAGGCGACCTTCATCGCCTCGTTGATCGCCGTCGCGCCCACATCCAGCGCGCCGCGGAAGATGTACGGAAAACACAGCGCGTTGTTGACCTGGTTGGGAAAATCCGAGCGCCCGGTCGCGATCACGCAATCCGGGCGCACGCGCAGCGCCTCGTCGGGCATGATCTCGGGTGTGGGATTGGCCAGCGCCAGCACGATGGGTTTGTCCGCCATCATCGCCAGCATTTCGGGTTTGAGTACGCCGCCGGCGGAAAGGCCGAGAAATACGTCCGCGCCACGCACGATTTCCGCCAGCGTGCGGGCGTTGGTGTCGCGCGCGTAGCGCGCACGATCGGCATCCATGCCTGCGCGCCCTTTGTAGAGCACACCATCGCGATCGATCGCCAGAATGTTTTCCGGCTTCACCCCCAGCGCGACCAGCATGTCGAGGCATGCGATGCCCGCCGCGCCCGCGCCGGCGTGCGCGATGCGCACGTCCTCGATTTTCTTGCCGACCACGCGCAGCGCGTTGATCAGCGCCGCGCCGACGATGATCGCCGTGCCATGCTGGTCGTCGTGGAACACCGGAATCTTCATCCGTTCGCGCAACTTGCGCTCGACGATGAAGCACTCCGGCGCTTTGATGTCCTCCAGATTGATGCCGCCAAAGGTCGGCTCGAGTGAAGCGATGATGTCGACCAGCTTGTTCGGATCCTTCTCCGAAATCTCGATGTCGAACACATCGATGCCGGCGAACTTGCGGAACAGCACGCCCTTGCCTTCCATCACCGGCTTGCCGGCCAGCGGTCCGATGTCGCCCAAGCCCAGCACCGCGGTACCGTTGGTGACCACGCCCACCAGATTGCCGCGCGCGGTGAGTTCGGAAGCTGCGCGCGGATCCTCGACGATGGCTTCGCAGGCGTAGGCCACGCCCGGCGAATACGCCAGCGACAACTCGCGCGCGTTCAACAGGGATTTCGTCGGCGTGACGCGAATCTTGCCCGCCGGTGCGTGCCGGTGGTATTCGAGCGCAGCTTGTTTGAGTTCCTCGGGCAGGGGCATGCGTGCAGCAAACGCGAAGCGGTTTGCGAATATACCACGTGCCCCGCAAAGCCTTGCGGGGAAAGGCTCTCCGCGCTCAACGTTCCGTCAAGGGCGTCGGTGACCTGATGAAAAATGGACCTCACCCCTTTTTTGGATTGAGCGCATCGTCACTCAGCGTCTGCGTCATGGTGGTCGCAGTGGCCGCGTTCGAGTTGTTCGCGCCCCACCGTCAACGCCACTTGCGAAATGGAGCCGGAGGTATACGAGTAACTCGCCTTGTTGCCGTCGGGATAGTTGGAAGACCGTCAGTTGTCCGGTGTTGGTATAGCTGTAACCGAGCGAATACGTCGTACCATCGACGGTGAAACCACGGCCTTGAATCCACTTTGGTCGCTTGATCCGCGCCGGCAATCTTCACGTCAAGCGATTCATGCGCTGTCCCAATCTCCGATCCGTCCCATCCTGATCCGATTCGCGAACAGCGAGAACGCCAGCTTGCCCGCCAGCCCGTGCGACTGCTGCAACCACGGTGGCACATATTTCGGCGCGATGATCGAACCGTCGGCGAAGCAGGGCTTCAAGGCGATCACGTCTTCCAGTGCGAACTTGCCGGCGAACAGGTTGCGCAGCAGATCCAGCCGCCGGCGCTTGAATGCCCAGCGGAAGAACGTGTGTACGGTCAGCAATCCGGCGAGATACACATTGTCCTTGGTGAATGCCGCGCCGCCGCCCGGCGGCACCCCGCGGAACACGCGCTGCGTGGAAGTGAAGCTGTCATTCTCGCTTTGTCCGTGCTCGCGGAAATAGCGGAACACTTCGATGAAATCCGCGCCCTGCAACGCCATCTCGATCGCGAGGATGCGCAAGCTGATGCGTTTCAAGCGCGCGATGTCGATCGAGCCCGACATCAGTTCGGCAAATACGGCCAGCCCTTCCTGGGTCGCGGTGACCCGGGGCGAAGTTCGCGAGAGCGACTGCAACACCGGCTGCGCGCGGCCATTCAACGCGGTCAGGCTGTGCACAAAAGCTTCGTGAGCCAGCAACTGGTTGCGGTCGTATTCGTTGAAGGAGGTCGAGGCGCGGATGCGAATGCGCGCGGCACCGGCCGCGGCCTTGGCGGTCAACTGATCGTCCAGTTCCACCTTGACCACGCCGGCACCGAAGAAAGCGTCGACTTCGCGCTGTACTTCATCGCGCAAGCGCGGCGCGGAGATCGCGCGATCGTCGGCATCCGCGCCCAAACCATCGCCTAGCTTCTCTGCGATCGACAGGAAATATTTCGCGGCATCCAGATTGGTGTGCGAACCGCCCGGCAGTGCGTCATCCGGCTTGCCGTAAAGCGCGATCGAGCACGCGGTGAACGCCGGCCTGCCGATCGCTTCCAGCATCGATGCGGCGAGGTTCCACGACTGCGCGCTGCGTTGCAGATACGCGCCGAGCGGATGCGCGGCATCGGCAAGATTCGCGATCTGATCCAGCTCCGCGCGCTGCGCGGAAAAATCAGGGCACGCGTATTCGATCTTCGGCAGCGCCTCGCGCCCGTTGCCGAGGTTCTCTAGGAACTTCCTCTCCACGCGCGCCGGCCACGCCACCGCGCCCAGCACGTGCATGCCGCGCACCGCTTCGACAAGCCGCTTGTCCAGTGCGGCGTAGTGCGCGAGTTCCGCGGAGGACGCGGCGCTCATTTGCGCTCGCGGTCGCGGTAAAGCTGCCGCAGTCCTTTCGACAGCGCCTTGGATTCGCCCTTGCGTTGCAGACGCGCTTCCAGCGCGTCGGATTGCGCTTCGCGCTCGTCGCGCAGTTTCAGGTAATTGCGGAAGCGGCCTGCATCGAGCTCGCCGGATTCGATCGCGGCGCGCACTGCGCAGCCGGGTTCGTTGCCGTGATTGCAATCGGTGAAGCGGCAGCGCGCGGCCAATGCGTCGATGTCGGCGAACACGTCCAGCTCTTCCTCGCCGGTGAGTTTCAGTTCGCGCATGCCGGGCGTGTCGATCAGGCAGGCGCCGCAGGACAGCAGCAGCAGCGCGCGATGCGTGGTGGTGTGACGGCCGCGGTCATCGCTGGCGCGCACTTCGCGCGTGGTCATACGCGATTCGCCCAGCAATGTGTTCGTCAACGTCGATTTGCCGGCGCCCGAAGAGCCGACCAGCACTGCCGTGATGCCGGGTTGCAGGTATCGATCCAGCACTGTAACGCTCGCTGCGTCCTTGCCGTTGATCGCGTGCAATGGCACGCCGGGCAAACGCGCGGCGAGTTGCGCAGACGCCTCCCCCGCGTGCGCGGCTTCGACCTTGTCGAGCTTAGTCAGCACGATCACCGGTTGCGCGCCGCTGCCTTCAGTCAGCGCGAGATAGCGCTCTGCGCGCGCGGGATTGAAGTCGCCGTCCAGGCCCATCAACACGAACACGATGTCGATATTCGCGGCGATGATCTGGCGCGTATAGCGTTCGCCCGCGGCCGCGCGCGTCAGTGCCCCGCGGCGCGGCAGCACTTCTACGATATGCGGCGGCGATCCGCTTTCGACGATCACGAAATCGCCCACTGCCGGACGCTCAGCCGGATCGAGGCCGCGTTTCAGGAAACGCGGCGCGGGCTGAGCGTTGAACGTTCGTGTACCGTCGTGCACTTCGTAACCGGCGCGATGCTGCGCGGTCACGCGCGCGAGACAGTGCGCTCCGGCGAGCGCGGGCAACTCGCCGCGCCAACCGAAGCGGCCGGGATCGGGCTGCAATTCATTCTGCATCGGAGCGGATGTTATGCGAATCCGCGGCCGCAAGGCTGCTACGATGCCGGTCTTTTCCTCGCGGTGCCTTCGATGCAAGCTCCGATTTTGCCCAGTTCCCGGCTGGCGCAGGTGCGCTACGAAATCCGCGGCGCACTGGCGCAGCGCGCGCGAGAGATCGAGGCGGCCGGCCACGTGGTGCTGAAACTCAACATCGGCAATCCCGGACGCTTCGGCTTTCGCGCACCCGCGCATCTACTCGATGCGTTTTCTTCGCGTCTGCCGGACAGCGACGGCTACTGCCACGAGCAGGGGCTGGAGGAAGCGCGCGAGGCGATCGCCGCGCAGCAGCGCGCGCGTGGCGCGCACGTTGTGGACATCGAGCGCGTGTTCGTGGGCAACGGCGTCAGCGAACTGATCGACCTTTCGCTGCGCTCGGTGCTGGAGCCCGGCGACGAAGTGCTACTGCCTTCACCGGATTATCCGTTGTGGAGTGCGGCGACGATCTTGAACGGCGGCGTACCGCGTTACTACGCCTGCCCCGCCGCGCGTTCGCACCTGCCGGATGCGGACGAGATCGACACGCTGTGCAACTCACGTACGCGCGCAATCGTGCTGATCAATCCGAACAATCCGACCGGCGCGGTGTATCCGCGCGAATTGCTCGCGGCGATCGTCGAAGTCGCCGCACGCCGCAATCTGCTGCTGTTCTGCGACGAGATCTACCACGGCATCCTCTACGACGATGCGCGCTTCACGCCCTTGGCGAGTTTGACGGGCGAGTTGCCGTGCCTGTCGTTCGGCGGATTGTCAAAGGTGCACCGCGTCTGCGGCTGGCGCGCCGGCTGGTTGTCGCTGTCGGGATCTATCAAACGCGTCGCGCCGCTGCAACACGCACTGCAATTGCTGGCGGCGCTGCGGCTGTGCGCCAACGTGCCGGCACAGTGGGCGATCGCGCCTGCGTTGAATGGCCCTGACACGATTTCCGCATTGATCGCGCCGGGCGGCCGTCTGCACGCATCGCGGCAGGCCGCGATCGCAAGCGTGGCGCGCAGCGAATTCCTGGAAATGGTCGCGCCGCGCGGCGCGCTGTATGCGTTTCCCGCCGTGCGCTCAGATGCGTTGCCCGATTTCGACGACACGGAATTCGCGTTGCGCCTGCTGGAAGAAGAGCACGCGCTGGTGGTGCCGGGATCCAGTTTCAACCTGCACAACAGCCGGCATTTCCGCATCACGCTGCTGCCGCAAGCCGATGTTATTTCTGACGTGTTCGCTCGTATCGAGCGCATGCTCGCGCGTACGGCGCAAATCCGCGCACGGCGGGTGGCCTGAACGTGTCCGCCCGGTTTTTGGCGTTGGGCGATTCCTACACCATCGGCGAAGGTGTGGGCTTGAACGAACGCTGGCCAATGCAACTGGCCGCGCGCTTGCGCGATGGTGGAATCGACATCGACGAGCTGCAGATCATTGCACGCACCGGCTGGACGACTGACGAATTGTCGGGGGCGATGGATGCGGCGCAGTTCGAACCGCCCTATGCACTGGTTACGCTGCTGATTGGCGTCAACAATCAGTATCGCGAACGTGCTCTGGATGAATATCGCAAGCAATTTCGCGGGCTGCTGAATCGCGCAGTCGCGCTGGCGGGCGGTGAGCCCGGGCACGCGATCGCGATTTCAATTCCCGACTGGGGCGTCACGCCGTTCGCGCGCGGCGAAGGCCGCGATGCGCAAGCGGTCGCGGCGCAGATCGATGCATTCAACGCGATTGCACAAACGGAAGCGGCTGCGCGCGGCGCGCACTGGGTCGATGTCACCGGCATCTCTCGCGACCCGCAGATACGCAGCCTGCTGGTCGCGGATGGGCTACATCCTTCCGGCGCGCAATATTCGCGCTGGGTGGATGCGATCGCGCCTGTGGCTGCGGAAATTCTGCGGCGCCAAAACGCGACACGCGCGTAGGGCGGATTTCGGCCGCCGCAATCGACGCCGAATCGGCGGGCAAAGCCCCTGCATCATCCGGCAAAACCACCGCTTTCCAGAAACGCCTGTTCGTCCGGCGTTGTCTCTCGGCCCAGCGCGGCATTGCGATGCGGAAATCGGCCGAAGCGGTGGATGATGTCGTAGTGGATGCGCGCCCAGCGATCGGCGTTTTCGCCGGGTATGCCACGGTACAACGCCAGTGCGCGTTCCTGATCCGCCAGATCTTCGGAATGTTCGAATGGCAGATAAAAGAAAGTGCGCAGCTCGGGCTCGACCGACTTGTCGAAACCCGCTTCGATCGCCCTTCGCGCGTAGTGCCGGGCCAGCGGATCGGTCGCGTACGCATGCGCGCTGTTGCGAAATATGTTGCGTGGAATCTGATCCAGCAGGATCAGCAGCGCCAGCGCGCCTTGCTCATCACCCATCCAGTGTTCGAATTCGCGCCGGGCAGCGGCGTAATGCGCTTGCAGAAATCGTTCCGCACACTGGGCATCGAACGCATCGTCGCGCGCAAACCAGCGCTGCGCGCCGGCGGCCCGCCAGAAATCCAGCACGCCTTGTGGATCGATCGGCATAAGTCCTTTCCAGTTGGGAATCGCGAGTGTAAAACGCACGACGATGGCTGCGCGGCCTTGTGCGGCGTATCGTTATGCCACGGAGTCGGATCATGCTGCGTGCCGCGCTTGTCCTTGTGTTGTTGCTGCCCGTCATGGCACACGCCGTGCAGGTGTACCGCTGCACCGCGCGCGATGGCGAGGTGAGTTATCAGGACACGCCGTGCCCAGCACCCCAGAAACAAAGTACGGTGTCCTTGCAGGACGCGCCGGAGGTGTCGTCGCTGCCGGAACCCGCCGCATCCAGTCCCGCGCCTGCAGCCGCTGCGAGCGTCGCGCCAGTTGCCGCGCCGGCGCCCGCCGCACTGCCGGTCATGTATGCGTGCACGCGCTACGACGGTCAGCGCAAATATCTCAGCGACACGCCGACTGCGCCGTACGCGGTGCCACTGGGCGCGATGGGTTATCCGGGCCAGAGTCTCGATCGCGCGTATGGCTATTCCGATCGATTGGGCATGTCCGCGCCGGAGGAAGCGCGCAAACCGCCCGTGCGCGGCGGACCGTTGATCGCCGGCGCCTATATCGAAGTGCAGGATCATTGCGTGCCAGCGCCGCGCGCGCAGGTGTGCGAGGAATTGCGCCACCGGTATGACGCCAATCACGAGAAACTTCGCATGGCGTTTCCGAGCGAGAAGGCGCCGTTTCAGCAGCGCGAGGATGAGTTGAAGGCGCAGTTGCAGGGATGTTGAGCTTTGCAGGAGCCGCTTGCAGGCCACCGATGGCCGGTCAAGGCTTTGAACTCTTTTGTCGCGAACACGCTCGCTCCAGCAGTAACAGGCCGGCGCGCTTCAAGGCTCCAAAACCAGCGTCGCGCGCGGCGCGTGCGTACGTTCATGCGCCAGCAGCCATCGTTTGGCCGGCAGGCCGCCGCCATAGCCGGTGAGATCGCCATCCGAGCCGATCACGCGATGGCATGGCACGATGATCGACAGCGGATTGGCGCCGTTGGCCGCGCCGACCGCGCGTACTGCGCTCGGCCGCCGGATGCGTTGGGCGATCTGCGCGTAGCTCGCCGTTTCGCCATAGGGAATCGTCAGAAGCGCGCCCCAGACTTCCAGTTGAAACGATGTGCCGTGCGGATGCAGAGGCAGATCGAACGTGCGCCGTGTGCCGGCGAAATATTCCTCGAACTGTCTTTGCGCGGTACGCAATTTCGCCGGCTTGTGCTGCGCATCCGGCGGCGGTTCTTGCGCCAGGCCGCGGCGCGGCAAGCCGATGTAGGTCAACCCTTGTCCATCCGCGACCAACAGCAGCGGGCCGATCGGCGAATCGAAATGATCGAAAAACATTATTGCCGGCCCTGACACTGGATCCCGGTCAATCCGGGGCCGGGATGATGTTTGAAGGTCATGACACTCTAAAAACCGTAATGCAGGAATCCGCCATCCACCGCGATCACGCTGCCGGTGATGTAGCTCGACGCGGGCAGGCACAAAAAGGCCACCGCGCCTGCGACTTCTTCGGGCTCGCCGATGCGGCCCATCGGCGTGCGCTGCAACACCTCGTCCAGGTAATCCGGATCGCTCAAGGCCGGCCCCGTGCGCTGCGTGCGGATGTACCACGGCGCGACCGCGTTGACGCGGATGCCGTCCTCGGCCCAGTCGCATGCGAGATTCACCGTCATCTGGTGCAGCGCGGCCTTGGAAATGCCGTAAGGCGCGCCGGTGCGCACGTGCGTGGCGCCGGAAACCGAACCGATGTTGACGATCGCGGCGTTGGCGTGCTGGGCCAGTTGCGGATGCGCGAGTCTGCACAGTTCGAATGCGGCGACGAGATTCAGTTCGAACAATTGATGCAGGTCTTCGCCGCTGTAGTCGAGCGTCGGCTTCTTGATATTGCCGCCGGCGTTGTTGACCAGCAGCGACAGCGGCGCGCCGAGATCGGCGACCCAGTCGAACACCGCGAGGCGTTCCTCGCTCTCGGAAAGATCGGCGGCGAAGAAACGCGGTTCGCTCTCGGGAAAGTCTTCGGCAATTTCCTCGCATGCGGCGTTCAATTGCGCCTCGTCGCGCGCGACCAGCAACGGGCTGGCGCCGAGCGCCGCCAGCTCGCGCGCGCAGGCCAAGCCGATGCCGCGGCTGGCGCCGGTGATCAGCGCGCTCTGGCCGTCCAACCGCCAGCGGGAAAGATGCGCGTTCATGCGCGTGAGCTTAGCGCAGCTTGCGCGCAGGTGCGCCGCGCGCGAGACTCGACCTCGAGGTGAATGCCATGCGCATCCCGATCGCCCTCATCGTCGTTGCCGCCCTCTGTGCCTGCTCGCCGCACAATCCGCAGGCACCGCAGCCGGACAATGCGCCCAAGCCGCAATCGGAATCCAGCGTGGTGATGAACTCACCGCTCGGCCCGTTGCTGAAAGACCGCGACCGCGCCAAGGCGGTGCAGAAGACGGTCCTCGATCAGGCGGCGAAGCAAAGCTCGACGATCGATGATCAGTCGCATTGACTCCCATCGTCATTCCGGACGCCGCGCAGCGGCGATCCTGAATCTGCTTTTATCGAGAGCAGAGTCCGGGTTCCGCCGCGATGAAGCTGCGGTGGCCCCGGAATGACGGTATGACCATCAACGCACCGAGCAGAAACAATACGCATAAACCTGCGGTTTGCCCGCCTGCGCGTGTTGCAGCAGTTGTAGTTCCGGCGCGAGCTTCGGCAGTTGCGCGACGAAATCGGGCAGGCGGATGCCAAGCGCGGAGAGCACGCGCGCGCCGTTGCCTTCGCCAAGATTAAGCAGAAAACGCTGGAACGGCGTGAGCGGTTTCTCGACGTAACGCACGCCGTAGTTCTCGCCGAGTCTGGCCTGCGCCGCGGCCAGCTTGATCGCATCGTGCAGACCGCCGAGCTGATCGACCAATCCGCGTTGCAGCGCCTGCGCACCGCTCCACACGCGGCCCTGCGCGATCGCATCGATGTCGGCGAAACTCCTGCCACGCGCTTGCGCCACGCCGCCGACGAAATCGCGATAGCCTTTTTCGATCACGCTCTGGATCATCGCGCCGACGTTGGGATCGAGCGGCCGGCGCACGTCGAACGCGCCGGCGATGGGCGTGGTGCCGACGCCATCGGTGTGGATGCCGAGTTTCGCCAGACCGTCCGGCGCGGTGAAGAACAGGCCGAAGATGCCGATCGAACCGGTGATGGTGTCGGGCTCGGCGAGAATGCGGTCGGCATTCATCGAAATCCAGTAACCGCCGCTGGCGGCGACGTCGCCCATCGACACGATCACCGGCTTGCCGGCTTCGCGGGAGAGTTGCACTTCGCGGCGAATTTCCTCGGCGGCATACACTTCGCCGCCGGGTGAGTTCACGCGCAGCACGATCGCGCGCACGTTGCGGTCGGCGCGCGCGGCGCGGATGAGCGCGGCAGTCGATTCGCCGCCAATGGTGCCGGGCGGCTGCTTGCCGGCGACGATGTCGCCCTCGGCCACCACTACCGCGACCAGCGGCTTGCCGAATTCGAGCGATTGCGTGCGCGGCAGATAGCCGTCCATGTCGATGCCGCGGAAGCCGGTGCCGCTGTCGTCGGGCGCTCCGAGCTTCTGCATCAGCTTGACCATTTGTTCGCGCGTGGCGAGCGCATCGACCAGATGCAGCTTCAATGCGAGTTGCGCGGTGTCGCCGCTGGAAGCTTCGATTTCCGCTGGGAAATTGTCGATGTCGCTGCGCAGCGCATTCGGGTCAATGCCACGCAGCTTGCCGACTTCGGCAAGCCACGTATCCCACAGACCACCGAGCCAGAATTTGTCCGCTTCGATCGACGCGGGCGAGGGTGCGTCCTGGATGAAGGGCTCGGCCGCGGATTTGAACTGGCCGACGCGGAACAGGTGTGCCTGCACGCCGAGCTTGTCCAGTAGATCCTTATAGTAGCTGCGGTAGTTGGACAAGCCGGTGATCAGCAGCGAACCTTGCGGGTCGAGCAGGATCCTGTCCGCGTGCGCGGCCAGCAGATACTGGCCCTGATCCATGCCCGCGCTCCACACGAACACCTGCTTACCGGCGGCACGGAAACGGTCCAGCGCGGCGCCGACTTCTTCCAGCGCGCCGAAGCCGCCGGGTTGCAACTGATCCGGCTCCAGCAGGATGCGTTTGATGTTGTTATCGCGCGCGGCTGCGTCGATCACGCCGACCAGATCGCGCACCTGCACCTGTCCGGTTTCCTGACCCGACATGCGCGCCAGCGCGCGACTGGCCGGATCGATGCTGTATTGCTCCACCAGTTGCCCGTCTGGCTTCAGCAGGAGTGCGCTGTCGGGCGACACCTCCGGCGTGCTGCGGCCAATTGCGATCAGGATCAGCGCGAGGATGAAAAAGAAGACGAGGTTGATGATCACCAGCCGCGCGATGTTGATGCCGCGGCCGACGGCGCGCAGGCCGTTCCAGAAGCCGCCGGAGGATTGCGTCGTCATGGTGAACGTCCTTCGATGCGAATCATCAGCGTAACGCAGCTTGGGTTCGGCGTCACGAAGCCGCGGATGCGGCTTGCGCACGCTTCCACGTTTCCTTTCTCGCTAACCGCGCGAACCGCATCAGCAGCAGGATGGCCGCGACGTACAGACCCGCGCTCAATCCGACCCACATACCCGGCGTGCGCCAGCCGGCGTGGAAGGCCAATGCATATCCAACCGGCATGCCGATGCCCCAGTACGCCAGCACGGTAATGAACATCGGCACGCGCGTGTCCTTCAATCCGCGCAGCGCGCCGTTCGATGCGACTTGAATTCCATCTGCAAATTGGAACGCGCCGGCCAGCCTCAGCAATTGCGCGGCCAGCACCAGCACCGCCGGCACATCGGTGTAGGCACGGGCGATCAGGTGCGGAAGGCCGAGCATCATTCCCGAGGCGACGCATTGCGTCGCCAGGGTCAATGAAATCCCACCGAATCCCGCGTAGCGCACGCCGTGTGGATCGTGGCGTCCGACTGCATTGCCCACGCGCACGGTGATCGCCAAAGCCAATCCAAGCGGCACCATGAAGGTGATCGAGGCGACGTTGATCGCGATCTGGTGCGCGGCCACCGCCACGGTGCCGAGCCGGCTGATCAGCAGCGCCGCGATCGAGAACATGCCCGCTTCCATCAACAACGTCACGCCCATCGGCACGCCGATGCGCAGCAGGCCGAAGATCGCGCGCGGATCGGGTTTCTCGAAACGCGCGAACAGCTGCAAGGGACGATAACGCGGCGACAGCCGCAGATACGCGGTGAAGGCGATCACCTGCAGCCACAGCACGATCGCGTTGGCGATGCCGCTGCCTTGCGCACCCAGCGCTTGCAATCCAATCTTGCCGTAAATGAAGATCCAGCCCAGCGGGATCAGAGCACACAGGCCGGTGAAGCCGAAGAACATGGTCGGCCGCGTCCAGCTCATGCCCTCCGACAAGCCGCGCAATGAGTAGTAGAAACACACCGCCGGCGCGCCCCAACTCAAGGCATGCAGGAACTTCTGCACATCCGGCAGCAGTTCGACGTCGACTCCCAACAGGCGCAGCAGCGGACCGGTGTGCCGCACGCCGAACCACAACAACACGCCCAGTGTTCCCGCCAATATCAAGGCCTGCCGGAACAGCGGACCGATTTCGCCGCGCGTGCCGGCGCCGTCCAGATGCGCGACGGACGGCGGCAGCGCCATCATCACGCCGATTGCGCACACTAACGCCAGCAGCCACACGTTGGCGCCGACCGCCACCGCCGCCAGCGTGTGCGCGTTGTAATGGCCGGCCAGTACCACGTCCACCGCGTTCATGCCGATCGAAGACAACTGCCCGGCGATCAGCGGCAGCGCGAGTTTCACGGTGGCGCGGGTTTCATGCGCGTAACGCGCGCGGTCGAAAGCTAGAATGCGCATCGGAATCCATCGGGCCGGACAGGGCATGGTAACCAAACCGGAATCCGTTACGCCGCCATCAGGCGCGGTCTGCGCCAACTGTGGCGCGCCTCTGTACGGCGAGTACTGCTATCAATGCGGTCAGCCGGTAAAAGGTTTGATCCGGCATCTCTCCGGCGTGCTGGGCGACGTGTTCGACACGCTGCTCAACATCGATTCGCGCGTGGTGCGCACGCTGCCCGCGTTGTATTTCAGGCCCGGTTTCCTGACGCGCGAGTACTTCGCCGGCCGCCGCGTGCGTTACGTCACGCCATTCCGCCTGATGTTCTTCCTGTGCCTGGCTGCGTTCTTCGTGATGCAGCTTGCTTTCGACAACGCGACTTCCAATTTCGGCAGCAGCAGGAACAGCGGAACGTCGTTCGACTCCGCACACACGCCTGCGCAGGTCCGCGCGGACGAGCAGAAAGCCCTCGCGGAGATCGACCGCGCCGCGTCAAAACCGGAGCTGCCGGCCACCGCGCGCGCGGCGCTGATCGCCGCGAAGCAGCGCGTGCAGAGCGAAGCGGCGGATCGGCTGGTCGAAATGAAGCGCGAAGGCGCGCCCGCCGCGGGCGGTTCGACACCGGCGGTTTCCGGCTCCATCGGACTGACCGACGATGAGGCCCGACACAGCACCGATCTCAATTTTCCCGGCGGCGATACCTGGGAATTGACGCGCAATCCGGTGCACATCGGCTGGCTGCCCGGCTTCGTCAACGACTGGATCAATCAGGCCGGCCAGAACATGCACGACAACGTGCTGGCGCTGAAGAACTCCCGCTCGCGCAAGGCGGCGATCCAGCGCATGTTCGCCGGTTTGTTTTCGCTGCTGCCGCAGACGATGTTCGTGCTGCTGCCGCTGTTCGCGGTGATCCTGAAGGTGTTCTACATCTTCAAGCGCAGGCTGTACATGGAACACCTGATCGTGGCGCTGCACAGCCACGCCTTCATCTTTCTCTCGCTGCTGGTGCTATTCGCGCTTTCCGCGTTGAGCTCGCTCGCGCCCACCGCGTGGCTGAAGGCACCGCTGGCTCTGCTGAGTGCGGCGGCGTGGATCTGGTTGTTCGTGTATTTGTACCTGATGCAGAAACGCGTTTACACGCAGGGCTGGTTCTTCACCACCACCAAGTATCTGTGCGTTGGCATCTGCTACACCCTGTTGCTCAGCGTCGCAATAGCCTGCGCTTTCGTCTTGAGCATGGCGCGCGCATGATTCTCTACGTCGTGGATCTGGATGTGGACGCGGACCTCGCGGAAGAATACCTGCTCTGGTTGCGCGCGCACATGCGGGAAATGCTCAAGCTGCCGGGTTTCATCGATGCGGAGTTGGTCAAGCGACTCGAACCGCCGTCGCCCGAGGGACGGGTGAATCTCGGCGTGCGGTATCGCCTGCGCGAACGCGCCGCATTCGACGATTACCTGCGCGAGTATGCGCCGCGCATGCGGGCCGCAGGCGCGCGCTTTGGCGAACGGGTGCGCGCATCGCGGCAACTCATGCAAACACTGGAATGAAGACGGGACGCGGTCCGCCGCCATGCGGTTGTGCACAGCGGCAAAAAGCGCTTGTTCTCTGGGCCGCAACGGCGCACATTCGCACTCGACGCCGCGGCAACGAAACACTATCTGCTTGATCGGAAAAGCCCATTTCAGTTTGGTGAAAATTTCGCCACGCCGTCGCGGGGCGCGCGCCGACGCCCGTTCCGTGCGCTTGTGCGCACACACTTCCACAGCGTTATCCACACGCTCTGTGGATAAGCTGGAAACTTTCGCACCCGTGAGCACTTGCACTGCGTTCCTGCCGAACTCACCAACAAGTGCGCGCAAGTCGCATGCGTGAGCGCCGCGCATGAGCGACGCGCGAGAAATCCTACGCGTGGCGCTGCCGGTGCCGTTGCCGCGTACATTCGATTATCTGATGCCGCAGAACGGCACAAAGCCGTTGCCCGGGGCACGCGTGGAAGTGCCGTTCGGGCGTGCGCGGCGCATCGGCATCATGCTCGATGCAGCCGAACACTCCGACTGGCCGCGCGAGCAGTTGAAGCCCGTGCTCCGCGTGCTGGACGAAACGCCACTGTTCACACCGGAATTGTTGAGCAGCCTGCTGCGCGCGGCCGATTACTGGTGCGGCGCGGCCGGCGAAGTGCTGTTCGGCGCGTTGCCGTCGCGGTTGCGCGAGGACAAACCTTTCCCGCGCGATGAAGACGAAGCGTGGTCTTTGACGATCGCGGGCCGCAGCGCGCTGGATGCACGCAGCCGGTGCGGTTCGTCGCTCGCGCTGCTTGCCGCGCTCGCCGAAACGCCGCTGCGCGCGGATGAACTAGACGCATTGCTTCCCGAGTGGCGCACCGCGGCGCGGCGCGTGCGCGATGCCGGCCTGATCGAAACGATCGTGCTGTCGGTACGAAATGAATGGCACTCCAAACCGCGTTCGCAATCGTTGACGGAAGCACAGCGCAAGGTGCTGGATCAAATTCTCGCCTTGGGCGAAGGTTTTCGTCCCGTATTGCTGGAAGGTGTGACCGGCAGCGGCAAGACCGAGATCTACCTGGAGCTGATCGAACGCGCGCTGCGGGCGGAAAAGCAAAGCCTCGTGCTCGTACCCGAGATCGGTCTGATTCCGCAGATGCTGCGGCGCCTGCGTGCGCGTTTCGATGCACCGGTCGCGGTGCTGCATTCGAACCTCGCCGACGGCGACCGCTCGCGCGCGTGGCTCGCCGCCTTGCGCGGTGAGGCCGCAATCGTGCTGGGCACCCGCTCAGCCGCCTTCGCGCCGCTGCCGGAAGTGGGCCTGATCGTGATCGACGAGGAACACGACACCTCGTACAAACAACAGGAAGGCAGTTTTCGTTACCACGCGCGCGATTTCGCGCTGATGCGTGCGCAGGCGCTCGACATTCCGATCGTGCTGGGCTCGGCCACCCCTTCGCTGGAAACGCTCGCCAACGTGCAGGCCGGACGCTACATGCATGCATGCTTGCGCGCGCGTGTACACGCGCGGACGGCCTCGCCAGTGCACGTGCTGGATTTGCGCGGCTTGAAATTGCACCACGGTCTTTCGCCGGCGTTGCTCGCCGCACTGGACGATTGCATCGCGCGCGGCGAGCAGGCGCTGGTTTTCAAGAACCGTCGCGGCTACGCGCCGGTGCTGTTGTGTCACGCCTGCGGCTGGCACGCGCGCTGTCCACGCTGCGAACGGCCGCTGACCGTGCATCGCGGCCGCGCGCGTCTGCTTTGCCATCACTGCGGCTACGCGCAGCCATGGCCGCGGCAATGCCCCGACTGCGGCACGCAGGCGCTCGCTCCGCAGGGCCACGGCACCGAGCGTCTGGAAGAAGCGCTGCAAGCGCGCTATCCGGCCATACCCGTGCTGCGCGTGGATCGCGAGAGCACGCGACGGCGCGACGCGTTCGAAACATTGCTGGACAAACTTGCCGAGGGCAAGCCGGCGATTCTGGTGGGCACGCAGATGCTGGCGAAAGGCCACGATTTGCCGAATCTCACCACCGTCGCGATCGTCGGCGTGGATGAAGGCTTGCACAGCGTGGATTTCCGCGCGGGCGAAAAACTGGCGCAACTGATCGTGCAGGTCGCCGGCCGTGCCGGCCGTGCCGACAAGCCCGGCCAAGTTTGGTTGCAAACGCACGAACCGCAACATCCATTGCTGACGACGCTGCTGCAAGGTGGCTATCCCGCCGCCGCCACGGAGCTGCTGGACGAACGCCGCGCATCGGAATTACCGCCCTTCTCGCATCTCGCCTTGCTGCGCGCGGACGCGAAGGATCGCGCTGCGCTCGATGCGTTCATGGATGCGGCGAAAGCCGCGATGCAAAACGTGCTGGCAACCTCGCCCGTGCTTGAAATACAACTCAATGGCCCGCTGCCCGCGCCGATGCCGCTGCGCGCCGGCCGTCATCGCGCGCAGTTGTGGGTCGAATCGAACCTGCGCCCGCCCCTGCGCCATGTGCTTTCGACATGGCTGCGGCGCTTGCACGAACTGCCCCAAACGCGCGGACTGCGCTGGTCGATCGATGTCGATCCGGTGGACGTGTATTGAGAACCGGAGCAGGAATAAAAAGAGCCGCGTTTCCGCGGCTCTTTCGATTTTCGATTTCCTGTTTCCGATTTCCTGCTCTTACGCCTCGAACACCATCCGCATTTTCTTCATCGCATTGGACTCGAGCTGGCGAATGCGCTCGGCGGAAACGCCGTAATCATCGGCCAGTTCCTGCAGCGTGGCTTTGTCGTCGGCCAGCCAGCGGCGGCGGATGATGTCCTGAGTGCGTTCGTCGAGCTTGGCCAGCGCGCGCTCGAGGGTGTCGAGGTGATCGGCTTCCTCGTCGGCCTCGGCCACCGAGAGATACGGATCGGCACCGTGATCTTCGAGATAAGCGACGGGCGCGGGTGGCGCGTCGTCGTCCTCGTCGACTGGCGTATCGAAACCGATGTCGCGACCGGACAAGCGCGATTCCATTTCGCGCACGGTCGCTTCCGGCACGCCGAGGTCTTTGGCCACCGCGCGCACTTCCTCTGCGTTCAACCAGCCCAGACGTTTCTTCGATTTGCGCAGGTTGAAGAACAGCTTGCGCTGCGCCTTGGTCGTCGCCACTTTCACGATGCGCCAGTTGCGCAGGATGAATTCGTGCATCTCGGCGCGAATCCAGTGCACGGCGAAGCTGACCAGGCGCACGCCTTGATCGGGATCGAAACGCTTCACGGCTTTCATCAAGCCGATGTTGCCTTCCTGGATCAGGTCGCCCATCTGCAGCCCGTAGCCGTTGTAGCCGCGCGCTACGTGGACCACGAAACGCAGGTGCGACATCACCAGCTTGCGCGCCGCTTCGAGGTCTTCCTTGTCGCGATAGCGCACGGCCAACTCGTGTTCCTCTTCGGCCGACAGCACCGGAATGCGGTGCACCGCGCCGATGTAGGCATCGAGGCTGCCGACCACGCTGGGAATCGGCAAATTGCTGGTCACCAAAGCTTCGGACATTCTGCCCTCCGAAAAGATTTTGTTTGGCGCTCATCACTTGGTGCGCCAAAACAGACTCGAGGTTCAATCAAGGCCATCAATGCGAATAATTATACCGATTCGTACAGAAAAGGCAAGGCGGGGCAGGCCTTGATCGCCCTCGAGTGACGGGTGGGTACCCGCCCTACAGTACCAACGCGGCCTTGGGCGGCAACCTCCAGTCCACCGGTCTGCGACCTTCGCCTTCCAGATACCGGTTCGCGGTAGAGAAATGCCCGCAGCCCAGAAACCCGCGATGCGCTGACAGAGGCGAGGGATGGGGCGCTTTCAGCACCAGATGCCGCTCTCGGTCGATCAGCCGCCCTTTGGCCTGCGCGTACGAACCCCACAACAGAAAGACCAGGCCTTGCCGGTCGCGGTTCAATTCATCGATCACCCGGTCGGTGAACCCTTCCCAACCCCTGCCTTGATGCGAATTCGGTTGCCCGGCTTCCACCGTGAGCACGGCGTTCAGCAGCAGCACGCCGCGCTGCGCCCAAGGAAGCAGGCAGCCATGATCGGGCGGCGGAATGCCGAGATCGCGTTCGATCTCGGCAAAAATATTCACCAGCGATGGCGGCACCGGCACCCCCGGCAGCACCGAAAAACATAACCCGTGCGCCTGCCCGGGACCGTGATACGGGTCTTGGCCGAGGATCACCACCTTGACCTGCTCGAACGGCGTGGTGTTCAGGGCGTTGAAGATGTCGGGACCCGCCGGATAGATGCGTTTGCCCGCACGCTTTTCCGCCAGGAGGAATTCACGCAGCGCTTTCATCTCCGGGCGATCGAAATGATCGCCAACTCGCGCTTTCCATGACGTTTCGAGTTTCAGGCGCTCCTCGCTCATGCCGATGCAGGACTCTGCTCGCGCAGCCTCTGGGCGACGCGCAACTGGAACAGCAGCTTTGTTACCAGCAGGCGTTCCTCGATCGGCTTCTGCACTAGATCATTCGCGCCTGCCCGCAGCAGTGCCGCCTGATTGACGGGATTGTCGTCGCCGGTCATCACCAGCACTGGCAATGCGCCCTTGCCATAACCGTAATGCTCGCGGATACGCGCCAGCAAATCGCCGCCGGAGAGTTCGCCTTTCAGATTGACATCGGTCAGCACCAGATCGGTGCCAATCTCGCCGCGTTCGCGCGCGCCATCCAGCAAGGCGACTGCGTCCTCGGCGCTGATCACATGGGTAACGACCAGTCCGTATTTCTCAAGCATCCTGCGCGTGGCCAGCGCGACGACTCGGCTGTCTTCGACATACAGCACATTGCCAGAGCCTTTCATTTCCGCGCGAACGTAGCCGCGGATGAATTCCGCCAGCGCGCCGATCCCTTGCGCCTTGTCGAAATAATCGGTGATGTCGCCACCGATCTCGCGCTTGACCAGCCGTTCCTGAACATCGCCCGAGACGGCGACGATGGGAATGTAAGCCTGCGGCGCGTGCTCCCGCACGTAGTGCGCCAGCTCCAGGCCGTCCATGTCCGGCAACCGCAGCGCGGTAGTGACCAGATCGACCACGCCCGCCTGCAATTCGCGTTGCGCCTCGGCGCCGGTTTCGCATGCGATCACGGTGACGCCCGGCAATTCCTTTTCCAGTAGTTGCGCGATCAGCTTGCGCGCGACTTTCGAACCGTCCACCACCATCACGCGCGGGTTGTCGCTGGAAATGTGGCGGGTGATGTTGGTCATGCGGATCAGACGAAGGACGAACGAAGCAGATAACGCGTGCTGGCGAGGAATGCACCCATCCAGCCCAGCAACGCAGCCGCCAACGGTACCAGTGTCAACACTGCGGCGGACAGCCCGCCGAACACGATGCGGCCTGAATAGCTCGCCGCCAGCGCGCGCGTCGGCGCGGCCACGCCGGCTTCCAAGGCCAGCAACAGCGCGACGGCGACCAGACCGGCGAGCAGGCCATAACACGCGCCTTCGTAAAGATACGGCCTGCGCACGAACGCCGCGCTGGCGCCGACCAGCCGCTGCACCGCGATCTCGTCCGCGCGTGCGCGAATGTCCAGCCGCACCGTATTGCCGACCACACCTAATGCGGCGATCGCGAGCAAGGCCGCCAGCAACAGCGTGATGCGCGCGCCGAGCGCGATCAATGCATCGAGCCGCACGCGCCAGGCGCCGTTGTCCTGCACCAGGTCGATTTGCGGCAGCGTGCGCAAGTCGGCGACCAATGCGTCGATTTGCGCGCGAGCCAACCCATTCTTCGGTTGCACCAGCAGCACGAACGGCAGTGGATTGTCCGGCAGCGCATGCAGCGCGTCACCGAAACCCTGCACCGCGCCGAGTTCCGACAGTCCTTGCGCAGGGGACTCCACCGTCACCTCCGCCACTTCGACACGCGAACGCAGTTGCGCCGCCAGCGCATCCGCCACGCGCGCATCCGCGTTCGACTTCAGGAACACGCTTATCGATTGCGATTGGCTCAAGGCACCGCCTAGTCGCTGCACATTGGCGAGCAGCAGATAGAACGACAAGGGCAGCGCCAGCGCGAAGCCCAGCACCAGCACGGTAAGCGCGGTGCCGAACGGCCGCGCGGCCAGCGCGCGCAATCCCGCGCGCAGACACCACGTGTGCTGCTCGCGCCACACCGCCACGCGCGGGCGCCGGTGCATACGCGGCGCGGCCGCTCTTCCTTCCGCAGTGCTCACGCGATTTCCTCAGCCGGGACGTCGGCGATCAGCCTGCCGTGCTCGAGCACCAGCGTGCGTTTCTTCAGGCGTTTCAGCAGAGGCAGGTCGTGACTGGCGATCAGCACGGTCGCGCCGAGCTGCTGAAATTGCGCAAACAATTGCATGATGTCGAACGACAACTGTGGGTCGAGATTGCCGGTGGGCTCGTCGGCGATGATCAGTGAAGGTTTCGCAACGATCGCGCGCGCGATGCCCACGCGCTGCTGCTCACCGGTGGAAAGATGGATCGGCGGCTGCTTTTCGTAGGCGAGCAAACCGACCTTGTCCAGCGCCGCGCGCACGCGGCGCGCGCGTTCCTCTTTCGGCACGCCGGCGATCACCAGCGGCAATTCGACATTCGCGGCCACGCTGCGATCCATCAGCAGGCGGTGATCCTGGAACACCATACCGATGCCGCGCCGCAATCTCGCGATGTGGCGGCCGCGCACCTTGCGCAGATCGTCGCCACCGACGTGGATTGAACCATTGCTTGGGCGTTCGATCAGCGTGATCAGTTTCAGAAGCGTGCTCTTGCCCGCGCCCGAATGCCCGGTGACGAACACCATCTCGCCCGCGCCGATGCGGAACGACAGCGCATCCAGCGCTTCATGGCCGTTCGCGTAGCGCTTGCTGACGGAGTCGAAGTGGATCACGAGACGGGCGGAGAACAGAAAACAGGACAAGCGTAGCAACATAACGCCATTCCGGCGCAGGCCGGAATCCAATGGCGAACACGGGTGTTGTGCCGCATTGACACTCGGTCTCGGCATGCGCCAAGGTGGCAAGCTTTGTCCTCGCGCGCGCTGGTCGTGGTCAACACCAGCAAGTCGATTATGCCTGCGCGTGCGGACTCGAGCGTTCGGCAGGTTTGCGGCGACGACGGCGCTTGCGCGGCGGGCGTCCAGATTTTTGCGCGTGCGCTGCATCCGCCTCGCTCGCGTTCGCGGATGAAACGGATCCGTCGCCGGCCTCATCATCGCCTTCATGCGCCGCTTGCAACGCCTTGCCGCGCGGCTTGGGCGAAATCAGTAAATCCGCATCGATGCTGCGCACCGGGATCTTCTGGCCGATGTAGGCCTCGATGTCCGGCAGCGACATGGCGTAGAGATCACACGCGAAACTGATCGCGTCGCCCTCGGCGCCGAGCCGTGCGGTGCGGCCGATGCGGTGAACGTAATCCTCGCCGTCCTGTGGCAGGTCGTAATTGAACACGTGCGAGACGTCGGGAATGTGCAGTCCGCGCGCGGCGACATCGGTCGCCACCAGTAACTGCACTTCGCCTTTCTGGAAACGCTCCAGCAATTTCTGGCGTTTTTTTTGCGGCACGTCGCCCGACAATGCGCCGACCACGTAACCGTGCCGCGACAACCGCTGCGTTACGCGTTCTGCCGCGGCCTTGGTATTGACGAAGACGATACTGCGCGTGGGATCGGTGCGTTCCAGCAGGTTCAGAAGCAACGGGATTTTTTCTTCCTTCGACGGGAAGAACACCTGCTGGCGCACGCGATCCGCGGTGACGCTTTCGGTTTCCACCGTCAGCTTCTGCGGCTGGTTCATGTGCTCGTAGGCCAGTTCCAGCACGCGATACGAAAGCGTGGCCGAGAACAGCAGACATTGCCGCTGTTCCCGCGGCGGCAGCCGCCGCAACAGGTAACGCACATCCTTGATGAAACCGAGATCGAACATGCGGTCGGCCTCGTCGATCACGAACGCCTCGACCGCCCGGAAAGAGAACACGTGCTGCTTGTAGTAATCCAGCAATCGGCCGGGCGTGGCGATGATCACGTCGCAACCTTCCTGCAGTTGCGTGCGCTGCTTGTCGTAGTCCACGCCGCCATAGATCAGGGCCGTGCGCAGGCCCGTGTGCCGACCGATCGCGCGCGCGTCCTTGTCGATCTGGATCGCCAACTCCCGCGTCGGCGCGATGATCAGCGCGCGCGGATCGTTGTCGCGCCGCTCGGGCATCGCCGGTTGCATCAACAAGCGGTTGAACACCGCGACCAGAAACGCGCAGGTCTTGCCGGTGCCGGTTTGCGCCTGGCCCGCGACATCGCGGCCTTGCAGCGCCACCGGCAGGGTCAGCGCCTGGATCGGCGTGCAGCGCGTGAAGCCGCAATCCGCCAGGCCTTGCGCCAGCAAAGGATGCAGCTCGAACTGCTCGAAAAAGGTGTCAGTGAGGACGTGTTCGGCCATGTTTCAGCAAAGAGCTCTCGTAAAAAGTGCAGCTATGGATGGCTGCTTTTAGAGCTTGAAGAGCAAATGATGATTTGCGGATAGGCAGTCTGCCGTGTGTTGCGGCGATCAGGGACGACCGCAAAGGCAATGCCGCGCCCTTCTGGCGGCATAACCTCGAAAGTGTAGCCTATCCGCGGGCTCGGCGCCGGCTCTTGCAATCGGCCACCGCGGCCCCATAGTTTTGGCCTTCCCATCTTGCCGCAGGACGCCGCGATGAGCGAACACGTCACCCACGTCAGCGACGACGATTTCGACGCACAGGTGCTGAAATCGGAAACCCCGGTACTGGTGGATTTCTGGGCCGAGTGGTGCGGGCCGTGCAAGGCCATCGCGCCGATGCTGGATGACATCGCTCAGTCCTATCAGGGCAAGCTGAAGATCGCCAAGATCAACACCGACGAGAACCAGAGGACGCCGCGTGCCTACGGCATCCGCGGCATTCCGACCTTGATGATCTTCAAGGGCGGCAAAGTCGAGGCCACGCAGATCGGCGCGATCAGCAAAGGCCAGTTGACGCAACTCATCGACAAGACCATCGGGCAAGCCGGACGCGTCGCGAGCGCGTGAGCCTGCGGTGCGACGACCGCTGATCACACGAGCGACTTGCGATTCCGCTTGTGGTCCCCCATTTCCAATGCTAGATTGATCCTGCCGGCTGCGTAACGCGCCGGCTCATCGCGACAGGGACTCTGGAAACTTCAGCAGCCCCGCGGGCCGAAAGGGCCCCGCGATCCTTTCCCACATCCTCTTCGTTTTTTCAACGGCGCCTCAAGAGGCGGAACCCGTGGCCGATACTCAAAACACTCCTCCAGGCGAAGACGCGCGCGCGTCCGCCAACGAAACCCCTGTCGAAACCCCCGAACGCAGCGATACGCCGCAGGCCCGTGAAAATGGCGGCGGCCGTCCCGACCGCGGCCGTCGCCGACGCGGACGACACGATCGCGGTCCGCGCAACGACACGCGCGGCAACGGCTTGCCGCAGGACAACGGCGACGAAGGCGATGCCGGCGACCCCAATCGCCTGATCAACCTCACCGAGCTGAAGCGCAAGAACGCGCCGCAACTGCTGGCGCTGGCCGAGGAGCTCGGCATCCAGGAAGGCGTGGCCCGCGCGCGCAAACAGGACGTGATCTTCGCGATCCTGAAAGCGCACGCGCGCAGCGGCGGCGGCATCTGGGCCGAAGGCGTGCTGGAAATCCTGCAGGATGGTTTCGGTTTCCTGCGTTCGGCCGACGAGTCGTATCTCGCCGGCCCCGACGACATCTATGTTTCGCCTTCGCAGATCCGCCGTTTCAACCTCCGCACCGGCGATTACTTGACAGGCCACGTGCGGCACCCGAAGGACGGCGAGCGCTACTTCGCGCTGCTGCGCGTCGAGACGATCAACAACGATCCGCCGGAAGCCTCCAAGAACAAGCTGCTGTTCGAAAACCTGACGCCGTTGTTCCCGCGCAAGGCCTTCCATCTGGAGCGCGGCAACGGTTCCAGCGAAGACATCACCGGGCGCATTCTCGATCTGATCGCACCGGTCGGCCGCGGCCAGCGCGGACTGATCGTGTCGCAGCCCAAAGCCGGCAAGACCATGATGCTGCAGAACGTCGCGCAGGCGATCGTGCACAACCATCCCGACGTGCATCTGATCATCCTGCTGATCGACGAACGTCCGGAAGAAGTCACCGAGATGCAGCGCAGCGTCAAGGCGGAAGTGGTTTCATCCACCTTCGATGAGCCCGCCGTGCGCCACGTGCAGGTCGCTGAAATGGTGATCGAGCGCGCCAAGCGTCTGGTGGAACACAAGCGCGACGTGGTGATCCTGCTCGATTCGATCACGCGCCTCGCACGCGCCTACAACACCGTGGTGCCGTCATCCGGCAAGGTGCTGACCGGCGGCGTGGATGCGAATGCATTGCAACGCCCGAAGCGTTTCTTCGGCGCGGCGCGCAATGTCGAGGAAGGCGGTTCGCTGACCATCCTCGCGACCGCCCTGATCGACACCGGCAGCAAGATGGACGAGGTGATCTACGAGGAATTCAAGGGCACTGGCAACATGGAAGTGCATTTGGATCGTCGCATCAGCGAGAAGCGCGTGTATCCGGCCATCAATATCAACCGTTCCGGCACCCGCCGCGAGGAACTGCTGATCGCGCCGGACCTGTTGGCCAAGATCTGGATCCTGCGCAAGTTGCTGCATCCAATGGACGAGCTCGCCGCGATGGAATTCATGCTCGACAAGATGAAGAACACCAAGACCAACGACGAGTTCTTCAATTCGATGAAGCGGTAGCTCGGGACTCGGGACTCGGGACTCGGGACTCGAAGAGCGTAAACAACGTCGTCATTCCAGACTTTTGCGCCGGGGTGATTCAGCAAGAGCGCGTTCGGGCGCAAGAAGTGAGACGTCCGGAATGACGGAACCGTTTTCCGGAGTTACGCTCCTCCCGTCTCCCGTTCCCAATTTTTCATGCGCATCTGCGTCTACGCCGCTTCCAGCGGGCAAACCGATCCAGCGTATCGCGATGCGGCCTTCCGGCTGGGCGAATTGCTCGCTCAAGAGAAGTGCACGCTCGTCTACGGCGGCGGTTCAGCGGGGTCCATGGGCGCGGTGGCGGATGGCGCGCTGTCAAAAGGGGGTCAGGTCATCGGCATCCTGCCGAAGTTCATGGCCGATCTCGAATGGGGCCATCCCGGCCTGACGCACCTCGAACTGGTTGAAGACATGCGTGAGCGTAAGCATCGGTTGCTCACGGATTCCGACGCGGTGGTCGCGCTGCCCGGCGGCTGCGGCACACTGGAAGAACTGTTCGAGGCAATCACGCTGAAGCGGCTTGGTTTGTATTTCAAACCGATCGTGCTGTTGAACACACGCGGCTACTACGACACGCTGCAAACCTTCCTCGAGCGCATGATCGCGGAGCGTTTCATGAATCCCGAGCACGCAGCGATGTGGTCGATTGTCCCCCAGCCGGGGGACGTGCTGCCGGCGATCCGCCAAGCGCCGGCGTGGGATGCGAACGCGCGGGATTATGCCGTGGTACGTTGATCGACCGAGTTCATAAACACCTCGCACAACGCTTCCATCCCCGCGCGGTCTTCCCCATCGAAGCGCGCCAGGCGCGGTGAATCGACATCCCACACGCCCAGCAGCGAGCCGTCGCGCTTGATCAGTGGCACCACGATTTCCGACTGCGAAGCGGCGTCGCAGGCGATGTGATCGGCGAATGCGTTGACGTCTCGCACTACTTGCGTCTGCCGTGACTGCGCGGCCAATCCACAGACGCCGCGCCCCATGGCGATGCGCACGCACGCCGGTTTGCCCTGGAACGGGCCGACCACCAATTCACTGCCGTCGTAAAAATAGAAGCCGCACCAGTTGAGGTCGGGCAACGCGTGCCAGACCAGTGATGCGAAATTGGCGGCATTGGCGATCAGATTGGTTTCGCCGTGCAGCAATCCGCGCGCCTGTTGCGCCAATTCGGCGTAGAGCTCCGATTTGTTGTCGGCAGTGATCGCGGCGGCGGTGAACATCGCGCGCTCCATCCATGAAACGAGCATTTTAGCGCCGCGCCACCGCTGGCATACTCTGCGGTCGTGCGCATAACCGAATCCATTCGCCACGACGAAGCGGGTTTCCGCATCCGCGCCCAACAGCCGACACACTGGCCGTGGACCTCGCCCGGCCTCGCTTACGCATCGATTTCTCTGCTCTCGTTCGCGATCAGGCGGCACGAGCAGCGTCGTGTCGCCGCGTCCAGCCTCGCGCCCGCATGAATGATTACCTGCGACCGGGCGTTTTCATCGCCGGCACCGACACCGGCGTCGGCAAGACGTTTGTTTCGTGCGCGCTGCTGCATGCCTTGCGCGCGGCCGGCATGCGTGCCATCGGCATGAAGCCGGTCGCCAGCGGTTGCGAGCGCACACCGCAAGGTTTGCGCAACGAGGATGCGCTCGCATTGATTGCAGCGAGCGATCCACAACCCGACTACGCGATGTGCAATCCCTACGCGTTCGAGCCGGCGATCGCACCGCACCTCGCCGCAGCGGATGCAAATAGCGACATCGATTTTTCGCGAATCGAATCGGCCTACACGCATTTGGCCACGCGCGCCGATTGCGTGGTGGTGGAAGGTGTGGGCGGCTGGAGGGTGCCGCTCACCGATTCGCTGGAAGCCGCCGACATCCCGCGCCGCCTGAGCTTGCCAGTGATCTTGGTGGTCGGTCTGCGGCTGGGCTGTATCAACCACGCGCGGCTGTCAATGCAGGGGATCCTCGACGATGGTTGCGAACTGCTGGGCTGGATCGGCAACGCCATCGATCCGGCGATGGAGCGACGCCAAGACAATATTGAAACCCTGCGCCGCCTGCTGCCCGAACCCTGCCTCGGCGTGCTGGGACACGGCGGCGATCCGGGTTCCGCATCCGTCAACCTGCGGGACGCCGTTCGCGCTATTCAACAACGACCATGACTTGCGGCACGGGATGGCGCACGCTGCGCATTCGCGGCATCATCTAGTCGTTTGCGCGGCACCCATCGAATCTTCTGTCGTCCGCATGGAGCACCAATGAGCGCACAGCGCTATTACCTTACCGTCGACAATCTCGGCCAGGCGCGCGGTTCGGATCCCGAACTCGCCTTTCACGGATCCAGTCCGCAATCATTCGCGGATGCACTGCAATCCGCGCTGCGCACCAACGTGCTGTTCCAGCGCTGGCGCGCGCGCCAACCCGATCCGGACGAGGTCGATGAATCGCTGGCGCCGGTCGATCCGAATGCGAGCGTCACGGCGCATCAGGACGATCTGCACGCCGACGTCGAAGTCGTCACTTCGCTGCCCCATGCGATATTGCGCCATCGTTTGAATCTGTTGATCGGTCCAAGCTGGAAGCTGCGCGACGTGCGCGCAGCGTAAGACGTGCCTGCGCTTCTTTTTCCCTCCCGCAGAGGAATTCTCGAATGTCCAACTTCCGCATCCGTCCGCTCGCGTTTGCCTGCTGCGTGCTGCTGGCAGGTTCCGCCGGTTTGAGCCCTTCCGTGGCAGCGGCCAGTCCCGCGGCGCACAAGGCCGCCGCGGCTTCGCACGCCGACATCAAGAGCAATCCGTTCTACAACGCGAGCACGCTGCCGTTCCAGGCGCCGGCGTTCGACAAGATCCACGATGCCGATTACCAGCCGGCGATCGAGGAAGGCATGCGCCAGCAGCAGGCTGAGATCGAGAAGATCGCGAACAACCCTGAGCCGCCCACCTTCGAGAACACCATCGTGGCGATGGAGAAGAGCGGGCAGATGCTCTATCGCGTGATGAACACCTTCAGCGCAGTGGCGGGCGCCAACACCGACGATACGTTGCAGAAGGTGCAGGAAATCGAAGCACCGAAACTCGCCGCGCATCAGGATGCGATCTATCTCAATCCGAAACTGTTCGCGCGCATACAGACGCTCTACGACAAACGCGACTCGCTGAAGCTCGATCCTGAATCGCAGCGGCTGCTGGAATGGGATTACAAGGAATTCGTGCTCAACGGCGCGAAACTTTCCGACGCCGACAAGGCCAAGCTGAAACAGTGGAACGCGCAGGAAGCCACGCTCTCGGCGCAGTTCCAGAACAAGCTGCTGGGCGCGGCCAAGGCCGGCGCACTGGTGGTAAGCGACAAATCCAAACTGGCCGGCATGTCCGCGGAGGACGTCGATGCCGCGGCGCAGGCTGCGAAGGATCGCAAGCTCACAGGCCAGTGGGTGGTGCCGCTGCAGAACACCACGCAGCAGCCGGCGCTGACTTCGCTCACCGACCGAGACACGCGACACGCGCTGTTCGAGGCTTCCTGGACGCGCGCGGAGAAGAACGACGCCAACGACACGCGCGCCACGATCGAGCAGATCGCCTGGATCCGCGCGCAGAAGGCCAAGCTGCTCGGCTTCGACACCTTCGCGCAATGGAAGCTGGAAGACCAGATGGCCAAGACGCCCGGCGCGGTGATGAACTTCATGGATGCGCTCGTGCCCGCCGCCACCTCGCGCGCAGAGGCCGAAGCAGCCGACATCCAGAAGGTGATCGACGCCGATCAGGCCAAGGCGCACCAGCCGACTTTCAAGCTCGAGCCGTGGGACTGGAATCTCTACGCCGAGCAGGTGCGCAAGGCCAAGTACGACCTCGATCAGGATCAGATCAAGCCGTATTTCGAATTGAACGACGTGCTGCAGAACGGCGTGTTCTACGCCGCGAATCAGCTTTACGGGCTGACCTTCAAGGAACGCCACGACATTCCCGTGTGGCACCCGGATGTGCGCGTGTTCGAAGTGGATGACAAGGACGGCTCGCAGGTGGGCCTGTTCTACTGCGACTACTTCAAGCGCGACAACAAGAGCGGCGGCGCGTGGATGAGCAACCTGGTCGGGCAATCGAAATTGCTCGGTACCAAACCTGTCATCTACAACGTCGCCAACTTCACCAAGCCCGCACCGGGCCAGCCCGCGCTGTTGAGTTTCGATGACGTGACCACGATGTTCCACGAGTTCGGTCACGCGTTGAACGGCTTCTTCGCCGACACGGAATATCCCAGCCTCTCAGGCACCGTGCCGCAGCGCGACTTCGTGGAATTCCCCTCGCAGTTCAACGAACATTGGGCGCTGGACCCGAAGGTGTTCGCGCATTACGCGAAAAACTACAAGACGGGTGAGCCGATGCCGCAGGCGTTGGTGGACAAGCTCAAGAATTCCCAGCTCTTCAACAAGGGCTACGACATGACCGAACTGCTGTCCGCCGCATTGCTCGACATGTCATGGCACACGCTGAAGGCAAGCGATCCGAAGGTAACGGATGTGGACGCGTTCGAAGCGAAAGCCTTGAAGGACAACCACACCGATCTTTCATACGTGCCGCCGCGCTATCGCTCCAGCTATTTCCTGCACATCTGGGGCAACGGCTATGCCGCGGGCTACTATGCGTATCTATGGACGCAGATGCTAGCGGACGATGCCTTCGCTTGGTTCCAAGAACACGGCGGCCTGACCCGCGCCAACGGCGATCGCTTCCGCGAGATGGTGCTCTCGCGCGGCAATACTGAAGACCTCGCCGCGATGTACAAGGCGTGGCGCGGCCGCGATCCCAACATCGACGCGATGAAGAAGGATCGTGGATTGGAGACCCCAAAGGGGAAATGACGAATGCAGGAGCCGGCGCGCGGCGCCGTCTCCTCCCCTCGCAGGCGATTGTTGCCAGAACAAGGCCCGCCTCGGCGGGCCTCATCCGTTTTCGATGGGATCTGCAATGAACTTGCGCAGGCGTTTACTTTTCGGCCTGATCGCCGCCGTCATTTTCGGATGCGGCGTAGGTCTGTTGCCGCTGATGTTGCCCGGCTACAACTCGATCACTCAAACCGTCAGCGAAATCGGGGAGTTCGGCTCGCCCGCCCGCCTGCCCTTCACGGCAATGCTTTGTGTCATTGCGGCCTGCATCCTGATTTTTGCATCCGCGCTGCGCGAGGTGTCGAACGGATTGGGGAGATCGAGCATCGCCGCATGGCTGACCGGATGCATGGCGATCTCCGTTGCCGGTGTGGGAATTTTCTCCTTTCCGCACCCGCTTCACAACGATTTCGGCCTGTCCGAACTCATCGGATATCAAGCTCCGTGGGTGCTTGCGTTGACATGGCGAGGGTTGCCGCAGATGCGCAGGACTGTCGCATTTTCCTGGTTGATGGCGATCGTCGTGTGGTGCGCAATCATCGCGAACCTCGCCACGCTTGATCGCGGCGGCGCGCTGTGGCGCATGGAAGAACCCGTCTACGGGATCGTGCAGCGCCTGCTGTTCGTTTCCTGGTTCGCCTGGCTCGCGGGTACGGGCCTGCTGCTGCGACGCAACGCCCTTGCCATGGATCGCGGCGTGCGGAATCTCGGCACCGTGGGGCTGTAGAGGCGTTTTGGAGGGAGACCCGCTTCGGCGAACCTTTTTTCGACAGGGTTATACCTGATGGCAAAAGAACCGATCAGGTGTACCTTGCGTGCTCGGGATTCCAACTAGAGAATCCATTCAAAGAGGGGGAAACAATCGTGTCCTTGCGTCTTGCAATTTGCGTGATGGTGCTCGCGTTGGCCGGCTGCGCAACAGAATCGTTCGTCACCCGCACGCGTGACGGCGCGTTTGTAATCACTGGCTCGTCCACCAGTTTGCACAGCGGCACCGACGAGAAGGCGCGCTTGGTCGAAGACGCCAACGACTACTGTCAGCGACACGGCAAATCCGCCGTCGTGATCGCGTCCAGCCAGAACGATGCCAAACCAGGCAATCTCGCGGCGCCCGGCAAACTCGCCCGCGCGACCATCGAATTCCGCTGCCAATGATGTCATCGTGAAAGCGGCGGCCGCGTTCCTGCCCCTGCTATTCGCGTGCATGATCGCGCATGCGCAAGTCTGGCAGCCATCCGCCGGCCATACGCAGATTCCAATCTGACCGGGCACGCCACCGGGTGCGCAGCCGCTGCCGGGGCCGGAGTACGGAAAACTCGATCCGAAATCGCAAACGGTCATCGGCGCTTACAACGTGTCGCAGCCCACGATGACGGTGTACGCGCCGAAAGGAAAGAACACCGGTGCAACGGCTGCTTCGTTTGCTTTCGCGTTGATCGGCTGTAGCTTGCGGTCGCCTGCACGCAGGCTCCTGCATCAATACGCGAACTCCCGAAACACCGGATCCACACTTTCCTTCCATGGCCCATAAAACAGTTCCAGCTTGCGCTCGGCGGGCGTCTGATTGGCTTGAGCGAATTCGATCAGCGGTTGCAGGAACATCGTTTCGTCGGCGCCGCTGACGTTGGTGCGGGCGCGGCGCTTGAGTCCGTGGCCGGCGATTTCCAATGCCTGTAACGCCAGCTCGCGCACGGTTGCGCCGCGGAAGGGAAGTTTCAGCGCATGTTTCGGCACTCCGTCGCGCAGGGCGTGGCGCTCTGCCATCGTGAAATCCTTCACCAGATCCCACGCGGCATCCAGCGCGGTCTGATCGTAGAGCAGGCCGACCCAGAACGCCGGCAGCGCGCACAGCCGGTTCCACGGGCCGCCGTCGGCGCCGCGCATCTCCAGATATTTCTTCAAGCGCACTTCCGGAAACGCAGTGGTCATGTGATCGGACCAGTCGCGCAGCGTCGGTTTCTCGCCCGGCAGCACGGATAATTTGCTATCGAGGAAATCGCGGAACGATAAACCGGCCGCATCGATGTATTCGCCCTTGCGGTAGACGAAATACATGGGCACATCCAGCAGATAATCGACGTAGCGCTCGAAGCCGAAACCTTCGTCGAACACGAAATCCAGCATGCCGGTGCGATCCGGATCGGTGTCTTCCCAGATGTGCGAGCGATAGGAGAGATACCCGTTGGGCTTGCCATCTTTGAACGGCGAATCGGCGAACAGCGCGGTGGCGACCGGTTGCAGCGCCAGCGAGACGCGGAACTTCTTCACCATGTCCGCCTCTGAGGCGAAATCGAGATTGACCTGCACCGTGCAGGTACGCGTCATCATGTCGAGGCCCAAGCTTCCGACCTTCGGCATGTACTCGCGCATGATCTTGTAGCGGCCCTTCGGCATCCACGGCATTTCGTCGCGCCGCCACTTGGGCTGGAAGCCCATGCCGAGGATGCCGAGGCCCAGTTGTTCCGACGCCTCGCGCACGTCTTCCAGGTGCTCGTGCACTTCGCAGCAGGTGTCGTGGATGGTTTCGACCGGCGCACCCGAAAGTTCCAGTTGGCCGGCCGGTTCCAGCGTCACGGAAGCCAGCCCGCGCGAGAGCGCGATCGGCAGATCGTGTTCGCGCACCAGCTCCCAGCCGCAATGCGCCATGCCTTCGAGTAGCGCGCGGATGCCGCGCTCGCCTTCGTACGGCGGCGGCCGTAGATCGTCGGTGCGGAACACGAACTTCTCGTGCTCGGTGCCGATGCGCCATTGCTGCGCGGGCTTCGCGCCACTCGCCAGATAGTCCACGAGCTGCGAACGATGCTCGATCGGTGTCTTTTCGACGTGGCTGGGGCCGGACATGCACAGGTCCTTGCGGCGGACAGACGTAGAACAATGGGGCTGACCGACGCGGTTTGCAATCAGGCTTCCGGCACCCTAAGCAGCTCCACCACCGCCGCGCGCGCCTCTTCCACACCCGTGCCGGTTGTTGCGGAAAACAGGATCGCGCTGGCGTGCAACGCCGTCTTTTCTCCGCTCGATCCGATCTTCGCGATCTCGGTCTGCACCTTGCCCTGCGCGGCCAACGCCTGCGCGCGCGAGAGCTTGTCTGTTTTGCTCAGCAACACGATGCACGGCAATCCGATGTCAGCGCAGAAGCGCAGCATCTGCCTGTCGTACTCTTTCAGCGCGTGCCGCACATCGGCGATCAGCACCACTCCACGCAGGGATTTGCGCCTGTGCAGGTAGGTGTCGATCGCACCGCGCCAGTGTTCGCGCATGCTCGCCGGCACTTTTGCGTAGCCGTAACCAGGCAGATCGATCAGCCGCGAACCGTTCGAAAATTCGAACACCACGATCTGCTGCGTTCGGCCGGGCGTCTTCGAAGTGCGCGCCAGCGCGGCCTGCCCGACCAGTGCGTTCAGCGCGCTGGATTTGCCGGCGTTGGAAATGCCGGCGAAGGCGATCTCCGCACCGACATCCTTCGGTAACTGCCGCGGCTCATGCGCGGCCAGCACGAAGCGCGCGCCGCGCAGGGGATTGTCGGGTGCTTGTTGCATCTGACTCCGGCAATGGACGTCACAACCCAATTGCTCTCACATCCCTGCGTCTGGCTCCCCGGCCAATCCACGGTCGGGACAAGGTTTGACCGCCTTTCGGCGTGCAGGGATAATTCTGCAGTTTATGGCCGGCCGTGGCCGGTTCGCCATCTTTGCGGGAGTGAATAGTATGCGTTTCCGGCAACCGCTTGCCTTTGTCGCCGTGCTCGCGCTCAGCGCCGCCGCGTCCGCGCAACTCACCACCGCGAAGAAGCAGGCTCCGCCGCAACCGGCCACGCCATCCCGCGCGGGTGCGACCACGCCCAACGTGCCCGAGAGTTCCAATCAGCACGCGAACACGCCGGCTACGACGCCGACGAGCGCCAGTTCCAGCACCCCGGCTGCGTCTTCCAGCAGCGCGCCGGCTTCCGCAGCAAGCACGGTAGCTACCGAAGAAATGGCGAAGATGGAAGCGATACCGGTGAAGCCGGGCGATGCCACCGCCGGCCAAGGCAAGGCGGCAGCCTGTGGCGCCTGTCATGGCATGGATGGCAATTCCACCGACGCGCAATATCCCAAGCTCGCCGGGCAAAGCGAACAATACATCGTGCACCAGTTGATGAGCTTCAAGAGCGGCACGCGGCAGAATTCGATCATGCAGGGCATGGCCGCACCGCTGTCGCCGCAGGACATGCACGACATCGGCGCCTATTTCGCTTCCAAGGAATCCCTGCCGGGTGTCTCCGATCAGACGTTGGCGGTGGCCGGTGGCAAGTTGTATCGCGAAGGCGATCCGTCCCGCGGCATTCCCGCATGCATGGCCTGTCACGGGCCGGATGGTCATGGCAATCCGGGCGCGATGTATCCGCAGCTTGCGGGTCAGCACGCCGATTATGTGCAGAAGACGTTGCAGGCGTTCCACGATGGCACGGTGTGGGGCAACGAAGCGCACGCACAGATCATGCCGGACATCGCCAAGCGGTTGACGCAAGCCGACATCGCCGCGGTGGCGAGTTACGTGGAGGGGCTGCACACCGCGCAACCCGGTGAGACGGTGACCGGGCCCGAAGCGGCGCCGGCGCCGGCGTCTTCTGTGCAACCGGCGGCGGGCACGGCGGTCAAACAGGAAGCGGCGTCGACTGCGGCGCAGCCGGCAAGCGCCAGCAGCAAGCATTGAAACTGCGTCGCACCGGCGGTGGCCGGGATCCTGTGACGAAGCGTTGCCATTCGCGTCTTCGCCGCCGGATTTTCGACCTGCGCCGGAATGACGGCGACACACCATGCTTCGAAAAAGGTTCAGCGGCACGCATTGAAACTGCGCGACTTGAGGTTTTCATTTCAACGAGGTCAGCCGTGATGATCCGACGCGTGATTCTTCTCCTGTCCGCACTTGCGCTGAGTGGCGCCGCTCTCGCACAGACGCCCGGCTCGACCACGCAGTGGGTGGAAGGCAAGAATTATTTCCGCATCGACACGCCACAACCGCCGCCGGTGCCGGGCAAGATCGAAGTGACCGAAGTGTTTTCCTATGCGTGCCCCGTGTGCTGGCGCTTCCTGCCGTATGCCAACCGCATCAAAGCGTCGCTGCCCGCCGATGCGTACATGGACTATCTGCCGGTGTCGTTCAACCCGGTCGAGGATTTCCCGGTGTTCCAGCGCGCGTTCTACGCGGCGCAGGCATTGGGGGTGGAAGACAAGACGCATGATGCGATGTTCAAGGCGATCCACTCGCCCGGCGGGGAATTGGCCACTTACGACGCCGCCACCAATCGCCTGAAGAATCCGCTGCCGAACATCAACGACATCGCCAAGTGGTATGCGCAGTACGGTGTGAAACCGGCCGATTTCGTCGCGACCGCCAATTCGTTCGCAGTCAACACCAAGATGAAACGCGCCGATGCGCTGGTGCAGGCCTACGGCGTGGACGGCACGCCGACGATGGTGGTCAACGGCAAGTGGCGCTACGACATGGGTTCGGCCGGCGGTCCCGAGCAAGTGGTCGAACTCACCAAGTATCTGGTAGCGCGCGAAGCGGCGGCCTTGAAGAAATGAACGCGCGCCGTTTCGTTCCGGTGTTCTTGCTCGCCGCGGGTCTGCTGCTGACCGCGGCGTGCTCGGCGCACAACGACACCGACGGCGCTTCGCTCTCCACATCAAACGCCGCGAATGGAAGCTTCACCGAAGGCAAGCAGTACGTGCGCATCGCGCACGCCGGCCAGAAAGCCGCCGGCCCCGTGGTGATCGTAGAGGTGTTCTCCTACGCCTGTCCGCATTGCGCTGAGTTCGCGCCGTTCTTTGCCCGGCTGCGCGGCAAGTTGCCGTCGAACGTGCAGGTGCGCTACATGCCCGCGGTGTTCAACGAGTCGTGGGAGCCGTATGCGCGCGCGTTCTATGCGGCCAAAGAACTCGGTGTGCTGAAGAGCACGCACGACCAAGTGTTCAAGGCGATGATGGAGCACTATCCCTTGAACTCTCTGGACGACCTGGCGGATTTCTACGCCAGCCGCGGCGTCGACAGGCAGAAGTTCATGGATGCGGCCAAGTCGCCGCACACCGACGCGGCCATGGCGGCGGACACCAAGATCGAACAGGGCTGGGGCATCGACGCGACACCGATGCTGGTGGTCGGCCGTTTGCAGAACGATTCGCCCGACGCGCCGGTGGTCGCGGATTACCGCAGCAACGAAGTCGACAGCTACGAGCAACTCGCGCAACTGGGCGGCTGGCTGATACAGCGCGAAGCGCAGCAGAAGGATTGAGTCGCGGCCACGTCGTCCCGGGTGTGGAAAATCAACGACGCGATGACGGCGCGTGTCCTCGAATGCGAACGGCTCTCGCATTTGCATTCACCCGCATGATGCTACGCTTGCGCGAGTGACTACCGTTCCCTCATCCGAGCACGCTGCCGTCCTTCGCCTGCTGAGCTGCAACATTCTGGCCGGCGCGCGTGTCAATCAGTACCACCATTACGTGACGCGCAGTTGGAGTGCGGTGCTGCCGGGCCGGCACAAGCGCAGCAATCTCGACAGACTCGCGCGCGAAATCGCGCAATTCGACGTGATAGGCCTGCAGGAAGCCGACGCCGGCAGCATGCGTTCGGGTTTTCTCAACCAGACGCAATATCTCGCCGAGGCTTCTGGGCTGCCGTATTGGAGCCATCAGCCCAACCGGCGCGTGTCGCGTGTGGCGCATTCGGCCAATGGCCTGATCAGTCGCATGCAACCGACCGAGGTGCTGGATTATCCGCTGCCCGGCCGCATCGGCGGGCGCGGCGTGCTGATCGCGCGTTATGGCAGTGGCCCGGAAGCATTGACTGTGGCGGTGGCGCATCTCTCGCTCGGGCCACAAGCGCGCGCGCGGCAGCTGGCGTTCATCGCCGAGTTGTTGAGCAATCATCCGCACGCGGTGCTGATGGGCGATCTGAATTGCGATCCCGACAGCATCGAACTACGCATGCTGTTCGCGCGCACCACGCTGGCCGAACCGCTGCAAACCACGCCGACCTTCCCGAGTTGGCGGCCGCAGCGCGCGATCGATCACATTCTGGTTTCGCGCAGCATCACGATCGAACGCATGTGGACCTTGCCGGATGCATTTTCCGATCACCTGCCGCTGGCGGCCCAGCTCCGCCTGCCGCCCAGCGCCGCCGCGCTGCCGGGTTTGGCATCTCCGCTGTCGCGCGGCTGAATGCGCCCAGCAAGCCGCGCGTCAACCGCGTTGCATGGTGTTGCGTTGTGTTGCGCACCCGGCGGCGATCGACCGCCGATCACAGGAGACTTCCATGCAACGCATCATTCGTCCGCTGGCGCTGACCGCAGCGATCGCGCTCGCTTGTGGTTTCGCCGCCGCGGCGCAGGCGCAGACCGCGCCCACGACTTCCACTCAGGCTGTCAATCCGGGCGGCCCGATGCAAAAGCCGCACAACGCCGCCACCGAAACCGAGCGCGACGTCGATCAACAACAGCGCATCGAGCAGGGTCTGCAATCCGGGCAGCTGACTTCCGCCGAGGCGCGCAAGCTGGAAGCCGGCGAATCGCGCATCGACCGCACCGAGGCGCGCGACATGCGCAATGGTTCGCTCTCGCCCGCCGAGAAGGCTCAAATCCAGCGCGAGCAGAACCGCGAGAGCGCCGCGATCTACAACCAGAAACACAACGCGCGGACCGGCAATCCGGATTCGCTGAAATCGAATCTCGAACAGGCTGACGTGCAGCGCAACATCAATCAGGAGGAGCGTATCCATAACGGCGTCGTCAACGGTTCCTTGACCAACCGCGAGACCAGCCACCTCGAAGGTCGCGAGGCGCACGTGGACCGCATGGAATCGCGCCGCGACACGCTGGGGCAGACCGCCCGCATCCAGCACGCGGACAATCGCGACAGCCGCGCGATCTATCGGCAGAAACACGACCGTCAGCGGCGGCATTGACGCCCTTCCTGCGCCGGCGCGAACGAGTCCCTGACAGGACGTTCGCGCTCGGCACAGCGAACGCAGCTGGGCGCTCGGTCTTTCCGGCTTCATTGCACGCCGGAGCAAATGACCGACGCAGCGCGCCTTGATGCGCGAACACTGCTCTACAATGTAGAGCAATGGACATCGCGACCGATTCCCACACGCCGCGCGCGATTAGCCGGCCGTCGTTCCGGATTACCTGTGCGGCGTTGTTCGCGATGTGCGGCCTCGCCTTCGCGCAGGAACCCGCGAACCTGCAACAGCAGCGCGAGCAATTCCGCGCCGCCTACACCGCGGCCTACAACGGACAAAACTGGCGCGCGCTGGCGCGCGGGCTGGAGAGCTATCCGCTGTATCCGTATCTCGAAGCCGCGGCGCTGGAGCACGATCTTGCGCACGCAGATCGCACACAGGTGCAGGCGTATCTTGTGCGGTATCCCGATCTGATTCCCGCCGACGATCTGCGCCGCGACGAATTGCAATTGCTGGCGCAGCAACGCGACTGGAACGGCTTTCTCTCCTTCTACAAACCCGGCCTGGGCGACGCGTTGACGTGCGATGCGCTGCAAGCGCAACTGGCGCAGGGCGCGCGGCTGGATTTCCAGCGCGACCTCGCCTCGCTATGGAATCAATCCAAGCTGCCATCCGCGTGCGACCCGGTGCTGCAGGCCTCGGCCGCGCAAGGTCTGCTCACGACTGCGCACATCTGGGATCGCATCGACCGCGCCGCGAAAGCGGACGCGCCATCCACCATCGAGCAATCGGCGGCGTGGCTGCCCGCGGATCAGCAAGCGATCGCGCGCCGGCTGGCCACCGCGTTGCGTGCTCCCGCAACGCTGCTCGCACAAGCCGATTCGATGCCCGACGATGCGCGCACACGCCAGGCATTGACATTGGCTTTGGCGCACTACGCGCATCGTCACGCCGATCAGGCGCAAGCGGCGTGGAACAAGTTGTCCGCACGTTTCGCGTTCGACACTGAACAGCGCTATCGCATCCTCAATGCGCTCGCGCTCTACAGCGCCACGGATTATGCGCCCGATGCACCGGCAAAACTCGCGGCGCTGCCGCCGGCCGCGCAGACCGACGCCACGCGCGAGTGGCGCGTGCGCGTGGCGATCGCCAATCGCGACTGGAAAACCGCGCAAGTGGCGATCGCCGCGTTGACGCCCAATGAAATGCAGCACGACGAATGGCGTTACTGGCGCGCGCGCATCGCGGAGAAACTTGGCCACGCAGATCAGGCACACGCGGATTACGCGAAGCTGGCGCAACAGGCGACTTACTACGGGTTCCTCGCCGCCGACCGCGCGGGCGTGCCGTATCAAATCTGCCCCGAGCAACTGGTCGACGATCCCGCCGCCGACCAGCGCGTGCTCGCCATGCCCGGTTTCATGCGCGCATTCGAATTGTTCGCGCTCGGCATGCAGCAACTCGCCCGACGCGAATGGAGCCGAGCGTACGATGCCTTGCCGGATGCCGATCAACGCGCCGCCGCGGACCTGGCGTGGCAACGCGGCTGGTACGACCGCGCGGTGTTCGCCTTCGCAAACGACGACGACCTGCGTCTGTATGAACAGCGCTTCCCGCTGGCTTACAAGGACGATGTGATCGACGCTGCGCGCAACGCCGGCATCGATCCGGCTTGGGCCTTCGCGATCATCCGCGCCGAGAGCGCCTGGCAGACGGATGCGCGTTCGGACGCGGACGCCTACGGTCTGATGCAACTGCTGCCCGGCACCGCGGCAAAGGTCGCGAGCGAAAACGGGCTCGCCTATGACGCGGCGAACGATCTCTACGATCCGCGCATCAACATTCCGCTGGGCACGCGCTATCTCGCCACAATGGCGATGCGCTTCGACGGCAGTCCGTGGCTGGCGAGCGCGGCCTACAACGCGGGCCCGGTGCCGGTGCAGCGGTGGGTCGACGCGCGCGGCGAGCTGGAACCCGACGCGTTCATCGCCACGATTCCGTATCAGGAAACGCGCGAATACGTCGGCCGCGTACTGTCGTTCACCACGATGTACGATTGGCGCCTGCACGGCGACGCGCTGCCGGTGTCGTCGCGCATGCCAGCGATCGGCAGCGCATATCAATTCGGCGGCGGCGCTCGCAAACAGGTGACGTGCCGTCTGGAAAATGACGAGACTTCTCGCACCGCGGCCACGGTGACGGGCCCGGGCGACACCGCCGCTACATCGCACAACCTGCATTGAATCGCATATGAAACTGCAACGCATCGCCATCCTCGGCGGCACCGGTTTCATCGGCAGCCACCTGGTGCCCAAGCTCGCAGCCGCGGGTTGCCGCGTGACCGTGCTCTCGCGCAACCGCGAGAAACACCGCGCACTGTTCGTGCTTCCGTCGGTGCGGGTAGTCAGCGTCAACATGTACGAACGCGCGGCGCTAGCGCGCGAGTTCGCCGGTCACGATGCGGCGTTGAACCTGGTCGGCATCCTCAACGAAACAGGCGGCACGAAATTCTCTCGCGCGCATGTCGATCTCACCGCGACCGCGATCGCTGCCTGCCGCGAGGCCGGCATCGCGCGATTGCTGCAAATGAGTTCGATCAACGCTGGCAGCGACGCATCGAAATATCTGAAGACGCGCGGCGAAGCGGAAACGCTGGTGAAGAATTCCGGGCTGGACTGGACGATCTTCCGGCCGACCATCGTCTTCGGCGCGGGCGACGGGCTGGTGTCGCGTTTCCACAGGCTGCTGAAGCTCTCGCCGGTGCTGCCGCTCGCGCGACCCGAAGCGAAGATCGCGCCGGTGTACGTGGGCGATGTGTGTGGGGCGATCGTGCAGTGCTTGGCGGAACGACAGAGCCTCGGCCGGATCTACGAGCTGTACGGACCGGACACCTACACGCTGCTGCAAATCGTGCGCATGATCCGCGATGCCGCGCACCTGCGCCGCGCGGTGCTGCCGCTACCCGATGCGCTGGGCTGGCTGCAAGCCTGCGCGGCCGAACTCATTCCGGGCAAACCCTTTTCGCGCGACAACTTCAATTCGCTGAAGCTCGATGCGGTGGGCACACGCGATGGTCTGGCCGAACTGCGGATCGCACCGCGCCGTTTCGCGACGCTGCTGCCGGATTTGCTCTCGCCCGATCCGCGCGAGCGCCGCATGAACCAGGCGCGCGCCAGCCAGCGGGACATCGGCCGGCACGCGTATGAGGATGTGAACTGACGGGCTCGCGACTCGGGCGAGCGCAACGGACAAGCCGCGATGAAGCGGCCACGCATTTTCGCTGTCAGAATCGTCGCATGAAGATCTACGAGGTCGGCGGCGTGGTGCGCGACGAGTTGCTCGGCCGCGCGCACGGCGACCGCGATTACGTGGTGGTCGGCGCGACGCCATCAGAGATGCTCGCGCTAGGCTATGCGCCGGTAGGCAAGGATTTTCCGGTTTTCCTGCATCCGCAGACGAAAGAGGAATACGCGCTGGCGCGCACCGAACGCAAGTCGGGCCGGGGCTATCACGGTTTCGAGATGCATGCCTCTCCCGACGTGACGCTGGAGCAGGATCTGGCGCGGCGCGATCTCACCATCAACGCGATGGCGCGCGACGAACACGGCGCGCTGGTCGATCCCTATCACGGCGAAGCGGATTTGCGCGCGCGCGTGTTGCGGCACGTCACGCCCGCGTTCGTCGAAGATCCGGTGCGCGTGCTGCGCGTGGCGCGCTTCATGGCGCGTTTCGCGCCGCTGGGTTTCCACGTCGCCGAGGAAACGCTGACGCTGATGCGCGAGATGGTGGCCAACGGCGAAGTGGAACACCTGGTACCCGAGCGCGTGTGGGCCGAAACGCGCAAGGCGTTGACCGAGCCGCAACCTTCCGCATTCCTGCAAACCTTGCGCGCATGCGGCGCGTTGGGCGCGTTGTTTCCGGAAATCGACGCGCTGTACGGCGTGCCGCAATCGCCGCAGCATCACCCCGAAGTCGATTGCGGCGTGCATCTGGAGCTGGTGCTAGATCAGGCCGCCAAGCTCGCGCCCGGCGACGATCTGGTCGGTTACTGCGCATTGACGCACGATCTCGGCAAGGCGCTGACGCCGAGCGAGGTGCTGCCGCGTCACATCGCGCATGAACACCGCGGCATCACGCCGGTGCGCACGTTGTCGGAACGCCTGCGCGTGCCCGGCGAACACGCACAACTGGCTGAACTCACCTGCCGCCATCACCTCGAAGCGCACCGCGCGCTGGAATTGAAACCGGAGACGGTGCTGGAACTGCTGCTGGCCTTCGATTCACTGCGCCGGCCTTCGCGTCTGGAACCGTTTCTGCTGACCTGCACTGCCGACAAGCGCGGGCGCTTGCAGCACGAAAACGATGCTTATCCTCAGGCCGATTATCTGCGCGCCGCACGCAACGCGGCCGTCGCGGTCACATCAACGCCGTTCGTCGAACAGGGCTTGCAGGGTACGCAGATCGGCGACGCAATGCGGCGTGCGCGGATCGAGGCGATCGCGAAGGTATCGAAGCCGTTATAGCCGCTCGCTGCGATCGATCTCGATCAACGGCGCGAACAATTCTTGCGCGTCGAGTCCGCGCGCGAACAACATCGTCTGAAAACGCTCGCCCATTTCGCCCGGCAAGGTCAACCGCTTCACCTCGTTCGCCAGCGCGTAGCGCGCTACTGCGTCATTCGACGCGGCATAAGCCTCGGCGAACGCGGTCTCCAGACCTGCGGCGATCAGGAACGCCGCCTGCGTGGCATAGCTGACACGCTCAAATCCGCAGGCATCGCCCGCCTCGGCCAGCGCAGTGAAATCCACGAACGCGGTGATGTCCTGCAAACCCGGATGCAACAGCGGATCGCCGTGCGCGCGATGGCGGTAATGGCACACCAGCGTACCGTCGGATCGCTCGGGCAGATAGAACTCGCGACGCGGATAACCGTAATCGAGAAACAGCGCCGCGCCGCGCCTCATGCTCTGCGTGATCGCCTCGATCCACCACGGCAATTGCGGCAACGCCTCCGAACGATAACCATCGGAGAACCTGCCGAGCTGATCTTGCACATGCCGAACCGCGCCCGCGACCAGCGCGTCGGCGGGCCGGTCGATGCGCGTGAAATTCTCCTGCGCATCCAGCACCACGTGTTCCTCGAAGATTTCGCCGTCGTCGATCGAAAAGCGTGTCACCGGCAACGCATCCAGCACTTCGTTGGCGAACAGCACGCCCGACCACTCTGTCTGTGGCGGACGATCCAGCCATTCGACGCGCACGAACAATTCGGGCGCAAGCGCATCGCGCAGGAATGCGCGCTGGCGTTCGCGCAAATCGGCGCTAGGTTCCAGCAGCCAATAGTGTTTTGGCAGCGCACCCAGCTTCTGCAATTGCAATAGACAATCGCGCGCGAAAGTGCCGCTGCCGCCGCCGAGTTCAAAAAACGCCGCGTCTTCGCCGCAGGCGCGCAGCGCGGGCGCGAGCGCCTGCGCGTTACAGCGCGCGAACAGCGCACCCAGTTCCGGCGCGGTGACGAAATCCCCGGCCTTGCCGAATTTCAAACATCCCGCGCTGTAGTAGCCCAAGCCGGGCGCGTAGAGGCAACGCTCCATGAAACGTGAAAACGGCATCGGCCCGCTGCTCGCGATTTCCTCGCGGATCAGCGCGATGAGCCTTTGCGAATAGGCCAGTTCATCCGGCGACGGCGCGGGCAATTGCGTGTTCAAGATCGGGTGATTGCAGCAGGTGGGTGAATCCCGCAGCATAGCGCGCAGGCATGCCCGCGCAATCGCAAAATTCCGTCGCGTTGATCACCGGTGCCGCGCGTCGCATCGGCGCGCAGATCGCACGCACGCTGCACGGCGCGGGCTACGACGTCGCGCTGCATTGCCGCCATTCGCGCGCGGAACTGGAGGCGCTGATCGCCGAACTGGAGTCGACGCGTGCGGGCTCGACGCTGGCATTGCAGGCCGATCTCACCGATAGCGCGTGTTTGCCGCAGTTGATCGAAAACGCGATCGCACGCTTCGGCAGGCTCGATGCACTGGTCAACAACGCCGCCACGTTTTCGCCGACCTCGTTCGGTTCGATCACTTCGCAGCAGTGCGACGATTTCTTCGCGGTCAATGCACGCGCGCCCCTGCTGCTCTCGCAAGCCGCCGCCGCACACTTGCGACGATCGTGTGGCGCCATCGTCAACATCATCGACATCTACGCGCAACATCCGCTGCCCCATTACATGGCCTATTGCATGAGCAAGGCCGCACTGGCGATGGCTACGCTCGCGCTGGCGCAGGAACTCGGGCCAGAGGTGCGGGTCAATGGCGTGTCGCCGGGCAACGTGCTGTGGTCGGAGCAGCCGATCAAGGCCGAGACGATGGTAACGCTCGTAGAACGCACCGCACTGAAGCGGCAGGGCTCGCCGCAGGACATTGCCGGCGCCGTCCTGTGGCTGCTGCGCGATGCGCCTTATGTCACCGGTCAGATTTTGCGCGTGGATGGCGGACGCGGATTGACGCTTTGATGCGGCGTTCATCTCTTCTTGAACTTGGCGCCGCCATTCTGCATTGCGATTCCCCCAGTGAAACAGCCTGATGAATGCCGAATCGAACATCGCTTTGACGCCCACCGATACGCGCGGCATCGCGCACGCGATCCTGAATTTTCTCAGCGAGATCCCGCGCAGCGCCGAACCGCCGTCCGTTTCGCCGCGCATGCGTTCTGAAGCGATCGCCGCTGCCGCGCGCCGGCGCGCGTTCATCGCTTCGGCTTCGCTGTCCCTGCCGCCGGGTCCGCTGGGCTGGGTGACCATGTTGCCGGAGCTGGTGGCGATCTGGAAAATCCAGGCGAAGATGGTGGCCGACATCGCCGCGGCGTACGGGCAATCCTCGACGATCACGCGCGAGCAGATGCTCTACTGCCTGTTCAAGCATACCGCCGCACAGGCGGTGCGCGATCTGGTGGTGCGCGCGGGCGAGCGCTTCATCGTGCGGCACGCCACCGCACAGGCGTTGCGCGCCATCGCCGAGCGGATCGGTGTGAAACTCTCGCAACGCGCGTTGGGGGCGGGGCTCTCGCGCTTGTTGCCGCTGGTCGGCGCCGCGGGCGTGGGCGCGTACGCGTGGTTCGACACGCGGCAGGTCGCGCGCACCGCGATCTCAATGTTCTCGCAGGAAATCGAGTTCACGGAAAGCGCGCCGCGCAGTATGGAGATTCCCGCGCGGCGCGTGTCGCTGGACCAGAAGGCGCGGGAGGCGGGGTTGTAAGGCCCGTCATTGTCATTTCCGCGAAGGCGGAAATTCAGAATCTTCAAGCAACTCCATTGCAAGCTTCCTGATGGGCGCGCCTGGACGCGCGCGTTGAAGCCCAGCCCACAGCTCGCCGACTGTCGAATTCTGCCGTTGCACACGAATCTCCGGCGCGATTTCACTGAGCGGCGCCAGCACGAACGCTTCACGCAATTCCGGCCGCTCCAGTGCGACGCCGTCGATCGCGACGATATCGAGATCCAGCGTGCGATCGGCGTAACGTGCGCCGCGCACGCGGCCTTCGCGCGCTTCCAGCGCGTGCAGCCAGTCGTTCAACGCTTCTACACTGAAGTCCGTTCGCAAACTCACCGCGAGATTCCAGAACGGCGGCCCGTCGAATCCGACCGCGGCGGATTCGTATGCAGATGAAACCTGCAACTCGCCGAAGCGCGCGCGCAACTCGCGCAGCGCCGCGCGCAGATGTCTTTCCGGTTCGAGATTGGACCCCAGGCTGAGATAAAAGCGGTGCATCTCAAGCCGGCCGCATCCCGCGTTCCAATATCACGCCCACCGATTTCGCGCCGCGCACCGCGCCGGGTTTGGACAATTTCAAGCGCAGCCACGCCACGCCGAATTCCTCGCGCAAGATTTGCGCGCAACGCTCGGCCAGCGTTTCGATCAACTGGAATTGCGAGGCTTCGACGAAAGCGATCAGGCGCTTGGATACTTGCTTGTAATCCAGCGCATGCTCGATCAGCTCGCTGGCGGCGGGTTGGGTGGTGTCGAACGCCATCTCGACGTCCAGCCTGACCGGTTGCCGCACGCGGCGCTCCCAGTCGTAGATGCCGATGGTGGTTTCGATCTGCAAACCTTCGATGAAGACGATGTCCATAAGAGCCGGGCCGGTCTGGTGGCGGGACGCAAAACTGATTGTCACCGCAATTGTCGAAGCTTCCAAACAAGGGCGATCTCTCGCACCGTTTCATCCTTGCGCAGTGGTGCGGCAGCGCACCCCATTACCTGCCCTCGATCCCCTTTTCAATCAGATCGCCGCAAGACTCTCGAGATCCCACCGCGGCCTGACCCGAATCTCCGCGCTCTCGATCTGTCCCGCCTGTAAACGCAATGCACCAGCCAGCGCGATCATCGCGCCGTTGTCGGTGCAGAACACCAGGCGCGGGAAATAAGTGCGGAAACCTTCGCGCCTTCCCGCTTCCGCCAATTGCGCACGCAGTTTCCGATTGGCGCCCACGCCGCCGGCGACCACCAACTTGTCGTAGCCGGTTTGCGCCAACGCGCGGCGGCATTTGATCGCCAGCGTTTCGACGATCGCGTCCTCGAACCCGCGCGCGATATCGGCGCGCGTCTGTTCGCTCTGGTCCGAATCGCGCCAGGCCAGCAGCACCTGCGTCTTGAGGCCGGAGAAACTGAAATCCAGTCCGGGTCGGTCGGTCATCGGCCGCGAGAATTGGTACACGTCGGGCCGGCCGGATTCGGCGGCTTTCGCCAGATGCGGACCGCCGGGATACGGCAGGCCCATTAATTTCGCGGTCTTGTCGAAAGCTTCGCCGGCGGCGTCGTCCAGCGTGTCGCCCAAGATTTGGTAGCGACCAATCGCTTCCACGCCCACCAGCATCGAATGACCGCCCGACACCAGCAACGCCACGAAGGGGGGCGACAAGGGCTCCGCCCCAGGCGCAGGTTCTTCGAGCAGCGGCGCCAGCAGATGCCCCTCCATGTGGTGCACGCCGATGGCAGGAATCTCCAAAGCCCACGCCAGTGCGCGCGCCAGCGAGGCGCCGACCAGCAGCGCACCGATCAAGCCCGGCCCGGAGGTGTAGGCCACGCCGCCCAGATCGCCGACGTTCAAACCGGCTTCGTCCAGGGTCTGGTGCAGCAGCGGCAGCAGCTTGCGGACGTGATCACGGCTGGCCAGTTCCGGCACCACGCCGCCGTATTCGGCGTGCAAGTCCACTTGTGAATACAAGGCGTGCGCCAGCAGCCCGCGGCGGGGCTCATAGACCGCCACTCCGGTCTCGTCGCAGGAGGACTCGATGCCCAGCACGGGCTTTGAAAATTCGCTTGTGGACACGCTATACTTCACGGCTCGGCCGGGACGATCCCGGCAGTTTAGCAAGTGGAGCCGATATGCCCAGCGTCAAGGTTCGCGAGAACGAACCCTTCGAAATCGCCCTGCGCCGCTTCAAGCGCACCTGCGAGAAGGCCGGCGTGCTCGCCGAAACC
>JAJPID010000043.1 GCA_021324945.1 Lysobacterales bacterium
TCCTCGTCGGTTTCCTCGCAATAACCGTAGCGGCCTTCCTCGATCCGGCGCAGCGCCTTGTCGATCTTGGAAATCAGCTTGCGGTAGCGGTCGCGCGTGCGCAGCTCGAGCGAGTTCTCGGTTTCGCGTGTGGCCCGTTCGGCGTCGTCACCGACGTCGCGCACTTCCTCGCGCAGGTTCTCCATCGTCTGCCGGGATTCCTCGACCAACTGCTCGCGCCATTCACGCAGCTTGTTGCGGAAATACGCGAGCTGCTTCGGGCCCATGTACTCCTCTTTCGGAGAAGGACGGTAGCCTTTCGGCAAGTCGATGTTGACGGTCGCCGGCAATGCATAGCGGCCATCTTCCTTGGTGATGGTAGGTTCGCTGCCGGGCGCGGCCACGGCCACGCCGTGCGCGCTTCGATCGTTGTGACGCGCCGGCTTGGTCACCGCCTTGGAGGCCTGCTGTTGCTCGGATTTGGCCGGCGACTTCCTGCTCACGCTCTGCTGCGGCAGCGCCTTCTTGGCGGCGGCCGGTTTGGCCGGCTTCACAGGCGGACGTTTGCTGGATGAACTTTTTGCCGCGGATGGCTTGGCCGGCTTGTGTGCGGCTTTCTTCGCCGGCTTGCTGGACTGCTTGATCGGAGTCACCCTCTTTGCATGTTTCGGCTTCGCCTTCCTGGCCGCAGCCATGGTCTTTTTCACGGCACGCACAGACGCGCCGCTCCCGGATTTCGCCTTCTTTGCCTTTGCCTTTGCCTTGGCCATGTCCGTAGCTCTCAGCAGTTCAAGCTTTGTGATGTGGCGGTCGCGTGTTATATCGTGGACGCCGCGCACCGGCAACAGATTCGAATTCGGCCGGGCAGTTTAGCGCGCTTCATCCTGCGAATCACAGTCTTGACACGCATCCTGCTGTTCCTGATTGCCGCGTACAAGCGGCTGCTGAGTCCGCTGCTGGGCAGCCGCTGCCGTTTTCACCCCACCTGTTCGGCCTATGCACGCACAGCGATAGCGCGTTTCGGTCCGTCACGCGGCAGCGTGCTCGCGGTTTGGCGTATCCTTCGCTGTCAACCCCTGTGCGCCGGCGGCATCGATCCGGTGCCCGAGCGCTTCGAGCTGCGCGGCTGCCGCTCCCCGCATCACCAGGAAGAATGAAGAATGACAGCGGACGCATGGCTGATCCGGAACGCCGATCTGATCAACGAAGGCGCGCATCGCCGCGCGGACGTGCGCATCCGCGGCCAACGCATCGATGAAATCGGCAACGGCCTGCGCGCGCGCACCGGCGAACAGGTGATCGATGCCTCCGGGCTGTGGCTATTGCCGGGCATGGTCGACGACCACGTGCATTTCCGCGAACCGGGCTACATCGCCAAGGGCGACATCGCGTCCGAATCTCGGGCGGCGGCGGCGGGCGGCGTCACCAGTTTCATCGACATGCCCAATACTGACCCGCCGACGCTGACGCAGGAGCTGCTGGAGGACAAGTACGCGCGCGCCGCGCGCGATTCGGTCGTCAATTACGCGTTCTATTTCGGCGCCAGCAACGGCAACCTTGAAGCGATCCGCGCGCTCGACCCGCGGCGCGTGCCCGGCGTTAAGGTGTTCCTGTGCGAATCCACCGGCAATCTCTGCGTCAGCGATCCTGCCGCATTGGAAGGCGTGTTTCGCGACTCGCCGGTCACCGTGGCAGTGCACTGCGAGGACGATGCGATCATCCACGCCAATCTCGATCGCGCCAGAGCGCTGTATGGCGACGACATCCCGATGCAGCTGCACCCGCGGATCCGATCGCGCGAGGCGTGCTTCGAATCGACCAAGTGGGCGGTGGAAACCGCGCGCCGTCACGGCACGCGCTTGCACGTGCTGCACGTTTCCACCGCCGATGAATTGGCCTTGTTCCAAGCGGGGCCGATCGCGGCGAAAAAAATTACCGCGGAAACCTGCGTGCATTTTCTGCGCTTCACCGATGCCGATTACGCCGAATACGGCGGCAAGATCAAATGCAACCCCGCGATCAAGACCGCGTTCGACCGTGACGAATTGATGCTGGCCCTGGCCGACGGCCGCGTCGATGTGCTGGCCACCGATCACGCACCGCACCTGCCGGAAGAAAAAGCGCGTCCCTACACACGCTGCCCTTCTGGCATCCCGCTGATCCAGTACGCGCTGCAAAGCGCGCTGGAACACGTCTTCCAGGGCAGGCTGAAACTGGAGCGCCTCGTCGAAGCTGTGGCTCACGCGCCAGCCACGCTGTTTGCCATCAAGGACCGCGGCTTCGTGCGCGAAGGTTATTTTGCCGATCTGGTGCTGGTCGATCCCGACACGCCGCAAACCGTGCACAAGGAGGATGTCTTTTCCAAATGTGGCTGGTCTCCGTTCGAAGGCCACACCTTCCGCGCCAGCATCGCAGCCACTTTCGTCAACGGTCACCTCGCCGCACGGCACGGTCGATTGCTGGAGCCGAAGCCGGGAATGCGGCTGGAGTTCGATCGCTAGCCGGAAAACTTTTTGCTGACGACCGCCACCGCATCGTGAGCATGCAGGCTTTCATGGTGTGACGCGACGATGTGGTAGCCGGCAATGCGCGGATCGGTTTCCAGCACGGCGCGGATGCGGCGCGCGGCGTCTTCGCAGAACATCGCATTCTCTGCATTCAACTTCGCGAAGGCCTGTTCGTCCTCGCGCTTGACCGCGGTTTGCACCGGCGTCGCCAGCGCGCGCTCGATCGCATCGATCAGCTCCGACACCGGCAGTTCGAATCCGGCGGTGAGTTTTACGCGCACGCTCGCGGTGCTGCGCTGCGCGTGGGGGGCGGCAGCCATGCCGCGCTCCGAACCGAGCCACTCTTTCACCGCATGGTGCGTCGGCGTGGCACGCGTGAAGTCCTCCCCAAACCGCTGCTGGTTGGCCTGCCGCGACAAGGCCAGCGAAGCGGGACAGGTCGAGGAATACTTCACTTCGCAGCCGAGCTGTACTGCGAAGTGTCCACCGATCAACGAGGCCTCGATCGTCACCGGATACGACTTCCAGCCGGCGTTGGCACTGACCAGCGCCGGCCGTTTCAGGAGATGCGCGTATTCGATCCGCAATCGCGCGCACGTCGACAAACCCTTGTGCGATTCCAGCATCGCATGCAGCAGATTGCAAAGCAGCGAAGGCGTCAGGGTCTGCGTCGCCAGCGTGTTTTCGAGCAGTAGATACAAGCGCGACATGTGGATGCCGCGCGCACGCTGGTCGGCAAGATCCACCTGCACCGAGGCTCGCGCGGACGCGGTCATCACCGCATCCCGCGAATCGGCGTAACGGATCGGCAGATCGATACCTTCCATCCCGACCCAATCCAGCGCGCCAGCGTGATCGGGGTGTGCAACGGAAGCGATATCGGGCAGGTCGCGCTGGATGTTGTCGCGGGAGGTCATCGGATTTCCTGCAGGAGTTGCGCCAAAGCTGCGATATCAGGGTTGCCGGGCGGAATGCCAAGCGCGCGCCGCACGCCAAGCGTCCAGCAGCGCGCCGAAGCCACCCGTGAGTCGCTGTATCGCTCCCAAAGGTTCACTCGCGTACCGGGCGCGCCGCAGAGCCCGGCGATCCAGCCGCATCTGCAAGCCGCGAAACAGGCTCAGGGGACCCGGCAGTTTAGCGGCCTCGTTCAGCGCGTGCAGCAGGCCGCGAGCTTGGTCGCGCAGGGCAGCGCGGCGTGTGGGCCCGTCCTCCATCAAGGCGTTCTGCGACAGGCCGTGCCGCGCCAGCAGCGACATCGGCAGTGGCGTGCGGCCGTAATCCACTTCCATCGGCAGACTGCGCAGCGCGGCGATCAGGTGTTGCGCCGCGGCCATGGCCTGCGCATGTCGTGGATCGGCGCCCATGCCAAACCAGAGCATGGTTTCGATGCGCGCCATGGCCCCGTGCAAAGGCGCGGCCTGCGCCAATTGCGCGGACAAATCGGATGCCGGCGGCATTTCCAGTTGCAGCAATGCGGCGTGGAATAACTCGTTCCATCGTACGGCGGGAATCGGGCATATCCTCGGATCGGCGAACAACGTCTGCGTCAGCGGGTGTCGTGCATGACCCTCGCGTGCGAGTTGCAGTTCCTCCATCCACCATTGGAGTTTGCGCGCGGCGACGTTCGGTGCGTGAATCGCGTACACCGCATCCAGCCATTCCTGCTTCAAGACCTCGAACGCGCCGTAGACGTCATGGCGCGGATCGTCGCGCAGAAAAATCCAGGCGAATTCGAGCTGTGAATGGGCGGCACGAAAATCCCCCAACCAGCTCTCGAGCGCGGAATCCGCCATGGAGACCCCTCAATCAAGCCAGCTCGCGATCTGCATGGCGTTGTCGGCGTAGGCATCGGCGCCCCAGTGCTTCGCCTGTTCGGGATCGAGATAGCCCCAGCCCGCCACGACGGTGTACATGCCGGCCGTGCGGCCCGCCTCCACATCGCGCGGATCGTCGCCGACGAACACGCATTGCTTCGCGTCCACCTGGGCGCGCCAGCAGGCCAGCCGCAACGGCGCCGGATGCGGCTTGCGTTCCGGCAGTGTGTCGCCGCTCACTACCGCCGCCGCGCGTGCGGCGTAGCCCAGTTGCTCCATCAGCGGCGCGGTCATGAAGCCGGCCTTGTTGGTGACCACGCCCCATTTGATGCCGCGCGCTTCCAACTTGCGCAGCAGTTCCTCGATGCCGGGAAACGGGTGCGTCCGCGCGGTACGCGTGTCGGTGTAGAGTTCGATGAAACGCGGCAGCAGCGCGTCGATCGCGTCCGCTCCCAGGTCTCCGAACCCGGATGACACGATCGCCCGCGCGCCGCGCGAGGTGACCGCGCGCGAGATCTCGTACGGAGGCGGTTCGCGCCCGCGCTCCGCGCACAGCGCAACCAGCGCATCGTGCAGATCCGGCGCGCTGTCCACCAGCGTGCCGTCCAGATCGAAGAACATGCCGGCCAGCGGCTGCGGCAGAGGTTTCATGTGGGTTTGCGCGCACAGACCAGGTAATTCACGTCCACACGCGAGACGATCGACGCCTTACGGGTCAATGGGTTATAGGCCAGACCTGCAAGTTCCTCGAGTTCGAGTCCGGCTTTCCGCAACAGGGCGGCAACCTCGGAGGGTTTCAGAAATTGTGCATAGTGATGCGTGCCGCGCGGCAGCAGGCGCGTCACGTATTCGGCGCCGACAATCGCCAGCGCGAAGGCGGTCGGCGTGCGGTTGAGCGTGGAGAGAAAGATGCGCCCACCGGGTTTGGCCAGCGCGGCGAGATCGGTGATCAGCGCCGCCGGATCGGGCACGTGCTCGATTAGTTCCATGCAGCACACCGCGTCGAACGCGTTGGGTTCGCGCATCGCGAGTTCATGCGAAGAGCACAAGCGGTAGTCGACCTGCAATCCCGATTCGTGCAGATGCAGTTGCGCGGTATCGATCAACGGCGCGGCCAGATCGATCGCCGTCACCCGCGCGCCCCCACGCGCCAGCGCTTCGGACAGAATCCCCCCACCGCAACCGATGTCCGCCACGCGCGCACCGGGCAACACGACGCGTTCGGCGATCCAGGCCACGCGCGCGGGATTCAGATCGTGCAGCGGGCGCGACTCTCCGTCCGGATCCCACCAACGGCTGGCGAGCTTGCCGAATCGCGCGAGTTCTTCCGCATTGACGTTGTGAACCGTTTCACTCATTCCGCCATTGTATCGGGACAGCAGCGGATCGCCGCGACGCGTTCGCGCCAACGCGCCGCTTTTGCGAGCAGTGCGTCGAGGTCGACATCGACCAATTCGCCGTTCGCGAGTTTACGCCTCCCCGCGATCCACACGTCGCTCACCTGTCGGCGCGATGCGGCGTACACCAGTTGCGAAATCGGCTGATAGACCGGCTGCGTCTCCGGCGGGTCGAGCCGCACGGCAGTCAGGTCGGCCTGCTTGCCGGCCTGGATCGAACCAATGAGATCGCTGAAACCCAGCGCACGCGCGCCGTTCAACGTGGCCGCACGCAATGCGTACGCCGCGTCGAAAGCGGACGCATCCTTCGCCACGCCTTTCGCCAGCAGCGCGGCGGTGCGCAGTTCTCCGAACATGTCCAGATTGTTGTTGGAAGCGCAGCCGTCGGTGCCGATGGCGACGTTCACGCCAGCCCGCCGCAGGTTTTCCGCCGGACAGAAACCGGATGCCAGCTTGAGATTGGACTCGGGGCAATGCACCACCGACACGCCCGCTTCCGCGCAGGCGGCGATTTCTGCATCGGTCAACTGCGTCATGTGCACGGCGATCAATCGGTCGTTGATCAACCCCAGGCCCTGCACGCGTGCGAACGGCCGCGCACCGAGGTCGTGTTTCGCGTCCTCCACTTCCTGCGCGGTTTCGTGCAAATGCAGGTGCACCGGCAGGTCGAGCTGGTCCGATAGCGTGCGGATGCGCTCGAAACTCGAATCCGAAACGGTATAGGGTGCGTGCGGCGCGAATGTGCAACTCAGCAGCGGATCGCCTTTCAACTCGTCGTGCACCGCCAGCGCGCGATCGAAGTATTCGTCGATATCCGCTGCCCAGGCGCTGGGGAATTCAATGATCGGCAAACCGACCCGCGCACGAAAGCCGAAGCTCTTGCACGCTTGCGCAAAGGCGTCCGGGAAAAAATAGTTCTCGTTGCAGGTGGTGGTGCCGCCGCGCAGCATCTCCACGATCGCCAGTTCCGAACCGTCACGCACGAACTCTGCGCTCATGACGGCCGCTTCGGCCGGCCAGATGTGTTCGTGCAGCCAGGTCATGAGCGGCATGTCGTCGGCCAGCCCGCGCATCAGCGTCATCGGACTGTGCGTGTGCGCGTTGACCAACCCGGGAATCAGCACGTGCTGCGGCAGATCGACGTACTGGCGCGACGAGTATTTCGCCCGCGCATCCGCTTGCGGCAAGACCTCGACGACCGAACCGCCGTTCACCGCGACCGCGTGGTCTTCCAGCACCACGCCATGCGGCTCGACGGGGATCAGCCAGCGGGCCAGGAGCAGGAGGTCGATGGGTTGCGGCATGAACGCACTCACTGCCGGAAAAGACTGGCTCCCGGCTTTCGCCGGGATGATTGACTCGCGACGAAATCCGCCACGCGGATCATCTGCGAATCAATCACTTCACCCTGCCGACGTATTCGCCCGTGCGGGTATCCACCTTGATCACTTCGTCCTGATTGACGAACAGCGGCACACGCACCACCGCGCCGGTTTCCAGCTTGGCCGGTTTGCCGCCACCGCCGGACGTGTCGCCGCGCACGCCCGGATCGGTTTCGACGATTTTCAATTCGACGAAGTTGGGCGGCGTCACCGACAGCGGCGTACCGTTCCACAACGTGACGATGCACTCCTCCTCGCCTTTCAGCCACTGCGCAGCGTCGCCCACCGCGTTCTTGTCTGCGGTGTGCTGCTCGTAGGTATCCGGCTGCATGAAGTGCCAGAACTCGCCGTCGTTGTAGAGATATTGCATGTCGGTGTCGATTACGTCGGCACCCTCCACGGAATCCGTGGACTTCAGCGTCTTCTCGGTGACCCGGCCGTTCTTCAAATTGCGGATCTTGATGCGGGTGAAGGCTTGGCCCTTGCCGGGCTTGATGAAATCCGCATCGACAATGGTGTAGGGATCGCCATCGACGATGATCTTCAGCCCGTTTTTGACGTCGTTCAGTCCGTAGGTGGCCATGTGCGCTCCGTTATTCTTGCGATCATCCATGATCGCGAAGATCAAAAAGCGGGCATCCCTGCCCGCACTCTCAAATTTCTGCGACCGTCCATGATCGCAGATCGATTAAAATCGCCGGATTCCACGGGCGCGACGCGCCCGTTTCAAGACCGTCAATGATAACTGCAACCGCCCTGCCCGCGCAGCCGCGTGGTCTGCCTGACTGGCGCCAGAGCTTGCGTGAGGCGGTCACCGACGCACGCGAACTCCTCTCGCTGCTCGACCTCGGCGACTTGGTAGACAAGTTGCCGCCGAAGGATGCCGGTTTCGCGCTGCGCGTGCCGCGCGGATTCCTGATGCGCATGCGCAAAGGCGATCCGTGGGATCCCCTGCTGCTGCAGGTGTTGCCGCAACTGGCCGAATGCGAAAGCGCGACAGATTACGTGACCGACGCGGTGGACGATTTGTCCGCGCGCGTCGCGCACGGTGTTCTGCACAAATATGACGGACGCGCATTGCTGATCGCGGCCGGCAGTTGCGCAGTAAACTGCCGATACTGCTTCCGCAGGCACTTCCCCTATTCGGAAGAAATCGCGGCCGCAAACGGCTGGCGCGAGGCGCTGGCGCATCTGCGTGCAGACACATCGATCCGGGAGGCGATCCTCTCCGGCGGTGATCCGCTGGTGCTGTCGAACGCCAAGCTGGCCGAATTCGGACAAGCGCTCGCGGACATTCCGCACGTGCGCACGCTGCGCATCCATACGCGCATGCCGGTGGTATTGCCCGAACGCATAGACGATGGATTCTGCGATTGGCTGGCGGGATTGGCATTGCGGCGCGTGATAGTGCTGCACGTCAACCATCCGAACGAGATCGATCACACGGTCCGAGCGGCCTGTGCACGCCTGCGTGAAGCGGGTGCCATGCTGCTCAACCAATCTGTCCTGCTGCGCGGGATCAACGCCGATGCGGATGTGCTGGCCGCGCTGTCGGAGAGACTCTTCGACTGCGGCGTGCTGCCCTATTACCTGCACCAATTGGACCGCGTGCAGGGCGCGGCACATTTCGAAATGCCCGACGCGCAGGCGCTGTCATTGATCGATGCGCTACGCGCACGATTGCCGGGTTATCTCGTGCCACGGCTGGTACGCGAGATCCCGGGTGAAGCGTCCAAGACGCCGCTCTGAGGCAGGCCGCCGGACTGCCGCTCCTGACCGCGCGTGTAGCAATGATCGGCACAATGCGGTACAAGGAATCGCGCACCTCACCCTTTGCCGCCGAAGACCGCCCATGATGCAGGACCCCGTCACCCGGATCGTGATCATCGAGGACGCAGCCGAAGACGCCGAACAGATCGTCAGCGTGCTGCGCAATGGCGGCATCGCGGTAAGGCCGCAGCGCGTCACCAGTGAGGACGAATTCGCCGCCACCCTGGAATCGCTGAATCCCGATCTTGTGCTGGCCAATCCCGCCGCCCGCGAAGTGGATTACACCACTGTCGTCCGCGCCATCGAGGCCAGCGGCAAGGACATGGCGCTGCTGGCACTGCTGGACAAGATCGATGAAGACACGATCAGCCGCGTGTTCTCCACCGGCACGCGCGGGATCGTGCTGCGCAAACGTCCCGATGTGATCCAGGCGGTGGTGCGGCGCGAGCTGGATGCTTTGAACATGCGTCGGAGCGTGCGCCGGCTGGAAGCTTCATTGCGTGAATCCGAGCGTCGCTGCGATTCGCTGCTGGATTCCTCGCGCGATCCGATCGCCTACGTGCACGAGGGCACGCACGTGCGCGCCAACCGCGCGTACCTGGAAATGTTCGGCTTCGACGATTTCGAGGACGTCGAAGGCCTGACCCTGCTCGACCTGATCGCGCCTGCGCACACGGCCGACTTCAAGGATCTGCTGAAGCGGTTGTCCCGCGGCGAGAAACCGCCGCCTCGGCTGGAGCTCGCAGCTCAACGCGCGGACGGCTCGACGTTCGATGCAGTGATGGAATTCTCGCCGGCCAGCTACGAAGGCGAGCCGTGCCTGCAGATCGTGTTCCGCCGCCAGGAAGTCGATCCGGAGCTGGCGCGGCAACTGGAGGAAATGAAATCGCGAGATCCGCTCACCAGCCTGTACAACCGCGCGCATTTCCTCGTGCTGGTGGACGAGGCGGTGAAGGCCACAGTGGACGGCGGCAAGGATCAATCGCTGCTGCTGATCGAGCCGGACAATTTCCAGAGTGTCAACGAGGCGGTTGGCATCGCCGGCATAGACGCACTGCTGAAGTCGATGGCCGCAGCGATCGCAGCAATATTGCGCGAGGACGATCATGCCGGCCGCATCGGAGAGCACGCTTTCGGCGTGCTGCTCGGTCCGCGCCCGCACGACGAAGTGCAGCGAGTGGCCGAAGCGATCCGCGCCAACATCGAGGCGCAGATCGTGGAAGCGGCCGGGCGCTCTGTCAGCCTCACCGCCAGCATCGGCGGCAGTCTGCTCGGTGAGAAGAACGCCAACACGCAGACCTTGCTGGCGCAGGCCAGCCATGCGCTGCACAGTGCGCAGTCGCAAGGCGGCAACCGCTGCGACATCCACGACCCCGCCGCCACCGACAAGGCGGAAGCGGCGAAGGAACGTCAATGGCTGGAACTGATCGACGGTGCGCTCGCCAACAACGGTTTCGTGCTGTATTACCAGCCTGTAATCAGCCTGCACGGCAACGAAGGCGAGTACTACGAAGTTCTGTTGCGCATGCAGGGTCCGTCGGGCGAAGTGCTGCCGGCGTATTTCTTCCCGATCGCCGAACGGCACGGCCGCCTGCCAGCGATCGACCACTGGGTGATTGGGCGCGCGATCGAAGTGCTTGCGGAAAGACAGAACCGCCCCGTTGCAACCACGCTGTTCGTCAAGCTCAGCGCCGATTCGCTGCAGGACGGGGATCTGGCCAAGTGGACCGGCGAACGCCTGCAAGCCGCCGGCGTACCCGGTTCCGCGATCGTGTTCGAGATGCCCGAGAGCAAGGTCGTCACCAGCCTGAAACCCGCGCGCGAACTGATCGGACAATTGAGGCAACTCGGTTGCGCCTTCGCGCTTGAACAGTTCGGCTCCGGGCTGAACTCGTTCCAGTTGCTGAAGCACATCGATGTCGATTATCTGAAGATCGATCGCAGTTTCACCCGCGACCTACCCCTGCACGACGAAAATCAGTTGAAGGTGCGCGAGATCTGTTCGCAGGCCGACGCTGCCGGCAAACACACCATTGCCGAATGGGTGGAGGACGCCGCCAGCATGACCATCCTATTCTCCGCCGGCGTGCACTTCGTGCAGGGAAATTTCTTGAGAGAGCCCGAAAAGGTAATGGCTTACGTTGCATAGCAACGCAACGCCTGCATCCTGGTTTGCGTTGCGTGAATCGCGTTCGCTGCAGGATCACGCGTCGTATCGCACGCCTACGATGTCGTAGCAGCGTTTGCCGCCGGGAGCGTCGAATTCGAACGAATCGCCTTCGGACTTGCCGATCAACGCGCGCGCGATCGGCGACGAGACCGCGATGCGGCCGTGCTTGATGTCGGCTTCCAGGTCGCCGACGATCTGGTAGACGATGCCATCGCCGCCGTTCTCGTCTTCCAGTTCGACCGTGGCGCCGAACACCACGCGCCCGCCCGGGTTGAGCCGCGAGACGTCGATGATCTCGGCGTGCGAGAGGCCGGACTCCAGTTCCTTGATGCGGCCCTCCAGGAAACTCTGCTGTTCGCGCGCGGCGTGATACTCGGCGTTTTCGCTCAAGTCGCCGTGCGCGCGCGCTTCCGCGATGGCCGCGATGATGCGCGGACGCTCGACGGATTTCAGCCGCTCCAGCTCGGCGCGCAGCCGCTCGGCGCCGGCTTTGGTCATGGGTGCACGTTTCATGTTTTTTTGATTGTCACATCTTGAAGACTGGAAAGTTCGACGGTCGTAGAGAGCTCAAAGCTTGTAACGCTCACCGCTCACCATTGACCGCTCACCCATCGTTTCATGCAATTCTTGCAAGCTCACCACTTCGCCGCGTCCGCGGTAATCCAGCGAATGCAGCAGCGCACGCGCACCCGCGACGGTGGTCGAATAGGTGACGTGCTGCTGCAAGGCCTGGCGCCGGATCGAAAACGAGTCGGCGATCGCGCGGCGGCCTTCGGTGGTGTTGACGATATACACGATCTCGCCGTTCTTGATCGCGTCCACGATGTGCGGCCGTCCTTCAAGCACCTTGTTGATGCGCTCGCATTCGATGCGGTGCTCGCGCAGGAACGCTGCGGTGCCGCCGGTGGCGATCAACGAAAAGCCACGCTTGCGCAGTTCGCGTGCAACCGGCAGCAGGCGCTGCTTGTCGGCGTCGCGCACCGAGAGGAACGCCTTGCCCGGCCTGGGCGCGGCGATATGCGCCGCTTCGTGCCCGCGCGCGAAGGCCTCGCCGAAATTTCGGCCCACGCCCATCACCTCGCCCGTGGAACGCATTTCCGGACCCAAAATCGGATCCACATTCTGGAATTTCAGGAACGGGAAAATGGCCTCTTTCACCGAGAAATAATCGGGAATCAGCTCCTGCGTCGCATTTTGTTCGGCCAATGTCTTGCCGGCCATGCAGCGTGCCGCGATCTTGGCCAGCGGTCGTCCGATCGCCTTGGAGACGAACGGCACCGTGCGCGATGCGCGCGGATTCACTTCCAGGATGAATACTTCGTCCCTGCCGTTGTCATCGCTCTGGATCGCGAACTGCGTGTTCATCAAGCCGATAACTCTCAGTTCGCGCGCGATAAGCGTCACCTGCCGCCGCAATTCATTCTGCGTTTCTTTCGACAGCGAATACGGCGGCAGCGAGCACGAGGAATCGCCCGAGTGCACGCCGGCTTCCTCAATATGCTCCATGATGCCGCCGATCAGCACGTTGCCTTCGCGATCGGCGATGATGTCCACGTCCACTTCGACCGCGTGATCGAGGAAACGGTCGAGCAGCACCGGCGATGATTCCGACACGCGCACCGCATCGCGGATGTAGCGCGACAGGTCCGCATCCGCGTGCACCACTTCCATCGCGCGGCCACCGAGCACGTAACTTGGCCGCACCACCAGCGGATAGCCGATCTCTCGGGCCAGCGCCAGCGCTTCGTCCGCATTGCGCGCGATGCGGTTGGGTGGCTGCTTCAGGCGCAGCCGTTCGATCAGTTGCTGGAAGCGCTCGCGGTCTTCGGCGAGATCGATCGAGTCGGGCGAAGTACCGATGATCGGCACGCCCGCGGCTTCGAGCGCGCGCGCCAGTTTCAGCGGCGTCTGCCCGCCGTACTGCACGATAACGCCTTGCGGTTTTTCGACATTGACGATTTCGAGCACGTCTTCCAGTGTCAGTGGCTCGAAGTAGAGGCGATCCGAAGTGTCGTAGTCGGTGGACACTGTTTCCGGATTGCAATTGATCATGATGGTTTCGAAACCATCTTCGCGTAAGCTGAGCGCGGCGTGCACGCAGCAGTAATCGAATTCGATGCCCTGGCCGATGCGGTTGGGCCCACCGCCCAGCACGATGATCTTCTTCTTGTCTGAAGGGTTGGCTTCGCACTCGTCCTCGTAGGTCGAATACATGTAAGCCGTCGTCGTCGCGAATTCCGCCGCGCAGGAATCCACGCGCTTGTACACAGGACGCACGCCCAGCGTGTGGCGCAGGTGGCGCACCGCCCGTTCGTCCGAGGACAGCAACTGCGCCAGCCGCGCATCCGAGAAGCCCATGCGCTTCAACGCGCGCATGCGGGCCGAGTCGAGTTTGGCGATGCCGCCGATGCGCACGTCGTTTTCAGCGGCGATGATGTCCTCGATAGCGGCCAGGAACCACGGATCGATCTTCGTCAGTTCGTACACGTCTTCCAGCGAGAGGCCAGCGCGGAAAGCGTCACCGACGTGGAACAGCCGATCCGGCCCGGGCTGGCGCAGTTCGCGCTTCAGTGCTTCCATGCCTTCGTCGTTGGAATAATCGATGCCGCCGGGATTGAAACCGGTGCGGCCGGTTTCCAGCCCGCGCAGCGCTTTCTGCAGTGACTCATGGAAGGTGCGGCCGATCGCCATTACCTCGCCCACCGATTTCATCTGCGTGGTGAGTCGCGCATCGGCCGCCGGAAATTTCTCGAAAGCGAAGCGCGGGATCTTGGTGACGATGTAGTCGATGCTCGGCTCGAACGAAGCGGGCGTCTTGCCGCCGGTGATTTCGTTCTTCAGTTCGTCGAGTGTGTAACCGACCGCGAGTTTCGCCGCCACTTTCGCGATCGGGAATCCGGTCGCTTTCGATGCCAAGGCGCTGGAACGCGACACGCGCGGGTTCATCTCGATGATGACCACGCGGCCGTTTTCCGGGTTCACGCCGAACTGCACGTTCGACCCGCCGGTGTCCACGCCGATCTTGCGCAACACCGCAATGCTCGCATCACGCAGACGCTGGTATTCCTTGTCGGTCAACGTCTGCGCCGGCGCCACCGTGATCGAATCACCGGTGTGCACGCCCATCGGGTCGAGATTCTCGATCGAGCAGACGATGATGCAGTTGTCCGCCTTGTCGCGGACCACTTCCATCTCGAATTCCTTCCAGCCCAGCACCGATTCCTCGACCAGCACTTCGTGCACGGGCGAAAGCTCCAGTCCGCGCGCGACGATCTCCTCAAACTCCTCGACGTTGTAGGCGATGCCGCCGCCACTGCCGCCCAGTGTGAAGCTCGGACGGATGATGGTCGGGAAGCCGACTTTTCCTTGTGCAACGCGCGCTTCATCAAGCGAGCGGGCGACTTCTGATTTCGGCGACTCCAAGCCGATCTCGTCCATCGCATCGCGAAACAGCTGACGGTCTTCCGCCATGCGAATGGCGTCGCGCGAGGCGCCGATCAGTTCCACGCCATGTTTTTCCAGCACGCCGTGATCGGCCAGATCCAGCGCGCAGTTCAGTGCGGTCTGCCCGCCCATCGTCGGCAGCAGCGCGTCGGGTTTTTCCTTTTCTATGATCCTCTCGACCGTCTGCCAGTTGATCGGCTCGATGTAGACGCGGTCGGCCATCTCTGGATCGGTCATGATCGTGGCCGGGTTCGAATTCACCAGTACCACGCGATAACCTTCCTCGCGCAGCGCCTTGCATGCCTGCGCGCCGGAATAGTCGAACTCGCAGGCCTGGCCGATCACGATCGGTCCCGCGCCAATGATCAGGATGGTGTGGAGGTCGGTGCGTTTGGGCATCAGTGCACTTCCCGCATCGTGCGAGCAAACCGCTCGAACAAGTACGAAACATCGCGCGGTCCCGGAGACGCTTCCGGATGCCCCTGGAAACAGAAGGCCGGGCGGTCGGTGAGCGCGAAGCCTTGCAGCGAGCCGTCGAACAATGAGACATGCGTGACGCGCGTGTTGGCCGGCAGCGTGTCGGGATCGACCGAAAAGCCGTGGTTCTGCGAAGTGATCAGCACGCGGCCCGTGTCGAGATCTTTCACCGGGTGATTGGCGCCGTGATGGCCGAATGGCATCTTGCGCGTCTTCGCGCCGACCGCCAGGCCCATCAACTGATGACCGAGACAGATGCCGAACAAGGGAATACGCGCGTCGAGCAACTCGCGTGCGGATCGAATCGCGTAGTCGCAGGCGGCGGGGTCGCCGGGACCGTTGCCCAACAGCACCCCCTCCGGTTTCATCGCCAACACGTCGTGCGCGGGTGTCTGTGCGGGCACCACGATGACATCACAACCGCAATCGACCAGCAGGCGCAGGATGTTGCGCTTGATGCCGAAATCGTAGGCGACGACTTTACAACGCGGTTGCGTATGCCGCGATGCACGCGTATCGAGATCGTAAGTTCCTTCGCGCCACGCGTACGACTCGGCAACACTCACGACTTTCGCCAGATCCATGCCGTTCAAGCCGGGCCACGCGCGCGCCTGCGCCAGCGTGTCATCGACCGAAATGTTTTCGCCCGCCGCGAGACAACCATTCTGCGCACCGGTATCGCGCAGGATGCGCGTCAGCTTGCGCGTATCGATGCCGGCAATGGCGACGATGTTCTGACGACGCAGATAATCGGGCAGCGTTTCTTCGCAACGCCAATTCGATGCGCGCCGCGGCACGTCGCGCACCACCAGACCTGCCGCATGCACGCGCGAGGATTCTTGATCGGCCGCATTGCAGCCGGTATTGCCGATGTGCGGATGGGTCAACGTGACGATCTGCCGCGCATACGACGGATCGGTCAGGATTTCCTGGTAACCCGTGATCGCGGTGTTGAACACCACCTCGCCTGCGCTCGCTCCGTTCGCGCCAACGGATTCGCCGTGGAAGACCGTTCCGTCGGCGAGTGCGAGCAGAGCTGGGGTTGTCATCGAGGCTTCGTCCGGGTGCAAGTACACCCGCAGGACGCGCAGCAGCGGGTCTGTGGGTTGGGTGATCGGGCGAGGCGGCATGATAGCAGAACCACGCGCGTTCAGTGGCGATGTTGTGGCGCGAGCTACAATTGCGCGACACACGGATGACGAACATGCCCGCCGCCCTGCTCGATCCTGCCCGCCTGCAACGTCCCGACACGCTGGTGCGGCACGAACCGTTTCCGTACATGCTGGCGCACGGGCAGTTGCCTGATGAAGCGCGTGACGCGCTGGAACGCGATTTCCCGAAGTACGCCGGTGCCGGCTTTTTTCCATACGACGAAAAGGATTGCGGCCCGGCGGTCAACGAGCTGGTGCGCGCGCTGACGGCGCCGGCGTTCGCCAGCGCGGTCGGTGCGCGGCTCGGCATCGACGATCTCGGTCAGTATCCGACCTTGGTGACCTTGTGCCGTTCGCTCAACAAACGCCACGGCACCATCCACACCGACAGCAAATCAAAAGTGGCAACCGCCCTGCTCTACCTCAACAATCAATGGCCGGATACCAGCGACGGCTGCCTGCGTTTCCTGAAGAGCGTGGACAACATCGACGATCTCGCCGCTCCGGAAGTGAAACCGCTGTATGGCGAATTCGCCATCTTCAAGCGCGCTGATAATTCCTTTCACGGGCATTTGCCGTATGAAGGCGAGCGGCGCGTCATCCAGGTCGCTTGGTTGACCAGCGAAGAAGAAAAACTGCGCAAGACGCAGCGCGGGAAGTTGTCACGCCTGTTCAAGAGACTTGCGGGCGGATTGGACAAGAAGCTCGGGGCGCGGCGCGACCGCAATGCGGCGCATCGGGATTGATGTAGCAGGAATGAACGTGCTCGCAGCCGATGCTGCAAGCCACCTGCACGCAGGTTGCTACCGCGGACCGAGCACATCTTCGATCGAATACATCCGCGGCGGCTTGCCGACCAACCATGCCGCGGCCTGCAGTGCGCCGCGCGCGAAGATCGTGTTGTCGTAGGCGCGATGCGTCAGTTCGATGCGTTCGTCTTTGGTCGCGAGCAACGCGGTGTGTTCGCCGACGATTTCGCCCGCGCGGATCGAGGAAAACCCGATCGCGTTTGCCGGCCGCGCGCCGGTGTGGCCGTGACGCGCGAATGACGCTACGGTTTCAAAACGCTGCCCGCGCGCGGTCGCTGCGGTGCGGCCCAGCGCCAGCGCGGTGCCGGACGGTGCATCTACCTTGCGAGCATGGTGGGCTTCGATGATTTCGAGATCCCAGTCCGGCAATGCACTCGCGGCTTCGCGCAACAGCCTCATAAGCACCGCGATGCCGAGACTGAAGTTGGCGGCGTAGAGGAGCGGGATTTCGTGCGCGGCTTGTTGCAACTGCTCGCACTGGCTTGCATCGAGCCCGGTAGTGCCGGCGACCAAGGCGATCCTGGTCGCGCGGCAATGTGCGAGCGCCGCGTCGAATCCGTCGCGTGTGCTGAAATCGATCACGACGTCCAGGGGTGGCGCATCTTTCCAGTCGTTCGATGACCCGATCCGCGCGACCAATTCGAAACGCGCATCGTCACGAAGCAATGACTGCAAGGCACGGCCCATGCGTCCGTTGGCGCCGTTAATGGCGAGGCGGAGAGCTGTCATACAGGAAACGGAAGACGGAAGACGGAAGATGGAAGGAGCTTACACGTTTTCTCTTTCCCGTTTCCCGTTTTCCCTCTTCCCGTCCTACGAAGTCATCCTCGCCCAGAACTGCTTCACGTTTTGCACAAATCCGCTGCTGCGCGGCGAGTGTCTGGCAGCTTCTTCGGCATCAGCGAAAGTGCTTTCGAACTGCTCCAGCAATTCGCGTTGTTGCTTGGTGAGACGCACCGGCGTTTCCACCACCACGCGACACAACAGATCTCCGGTGCGTCCGCTGCGTACGGATTTCACACCCTGCCCGCGCAATCGGAACACATGTCCGCTCTGCGTTTCCGGTGGGATGTTGATCGTCGTCGTCGCACCTTGCAGCGTCGGCACTTCGACGTGCGCCCCGAGCGCCGCCTGCGCGAAGCGGATCGGCACCTCGCAGTGCAGATCGTCCCCGTCGCGCTGGAAGATCGGATGCTCGCGCACGCGCACTTCGACATAGAGATCGCCGGGCGTGCTGCCGGCTGGACCGGCCTCGCCCTGTCCTGCCAGACGGATGCGATCGCCGTTGTCCACGCCGGCGGGGATGCGCACCGACAGCGTGCGTTCGTCCTGCAGGCGTCCTTCGCCATGGCAGGCCTTGCACGGATTCTGGATCACGCGACCGGCGCCGCCGCAGTGCGGGCAGGTCTGCTGGATCGAGAAGATGCCGTTCTGCATGCGCACGCGGCCCATGCCACGGCAGGTGGCGCAGGCGACGGTCTGGTCGTCGGCGGAGCCGCTGCCATTGCAGTGATGACAGTTGACAAGCGTGGGGATCTCGATCTGCTTTTCGACGCCGACGACGGCCTCTTCCAGATCAAGTTCCATCACATAGCGCAGGTCGGCACCTCGCGCGCGGCGAGAACCTCCGCCGAAGATATCGGAGAAAATATCTCCGAAGATGTCGCCGACATCCGCGAAGCCGTTGCCGCTCCGCCCGCCCATGCCGTGTTCGAAGGCGGCGTGGCCATAGCGGTCGTACTGCGCGCGTCGCTGCGGATCGCCCAAGACATCGTATGCTTCCTTGGCTTCCTTGAATTTCTCCTGCGCGTGCGGATCGTCCGGGCAGCGGTCCGGGTGATACTTCATCGCCAGCCGGCGAAAGGCTTTCTTCAGCTCTTCATCGCTCGCCTTGCGCGAGACGCCGAGCACTTCGTAGTAGCAACGCTTGGTCATGGACGTGTCAATGGAGTCACTGACTGACCTTCACCTGGGTTTCAATGCGCGTGTCCGGCACGAGCCAGATCAAGGCCACGATTCCGTATAGCACGCACGACACGATGGGCGCGAAAAACGCGAGCACAATGGCAGAGAGATAAACGACAGGCGAGATTTTCTCCTTCCAGCCGCCGGCCAGCGCGCGCGCCAGCGGGCCTCCGCTGCCGCCGTTGCTCTGAATCAGCAGGTACACCAGCGGGATCCACGCCAGTGCCGTCATCAGCAGCACGATGCCGTACACCAGCGTCGGCAAAGGCGCGGGAAATTCGCCGTACGCCCCGCGCGTTTCGTTCAGCCATGCGGTCGTGAACGGGAACAGCGATAGCCAGAACAACACGTGAAGGTTCGCCCACATCACCTTGCCATTGATGTACTTGACCGGATGCATGAGGTGATGATGGTTGTTCCAGTAGATGCCAACGTAGATGAAGCTCATCACGTAGCTCAGGAACACCGGCCAGTTGCCGAGTAACGCCTGCCAGGTCGCTTCATGCGGCGGCTTGAGCTCGAGCACCATGATCGTGATGACCACGGCGAGCACGCCGTCGGTGAACGCTTCGAGCCTCCCCTTGCTCATGTACTCGCCTCAGCATATTCCGCTCGAGTCGTCCGCATTGAGCTTCGCGCGTCTCAGCGAAGCTCAATGCGGACAGTTGATCCGTCGACGCGAAGCGTCGATGGATCACTATTTTTTGTCGTCCTTCACCTCGGTGAATTCCGCATCGACGACGTCTTCGTTCGAGGCACCTTGCGAGGACGCCTGCGAACCGCCGGCTTCGGCGCCGGGCTGCTGGCCGGCCGCGGCGGCCGCATACAGCGACTGCCCGGCTTCCTCGAGCTTGGTGATGCGCGATTCGATCGCGTCCTTGTCGTCGCCCTTCATCACCTTTTCCAGATCCGAGAGCGCTTCCTCGACGCGGCCGATCACTTCGCCGCCGACCTTACCGCCATGTTCCTTAATCGCACTGCGCGTGGCGTGCACCAGTTGATCGGCCTTGTTGCGCGTGGAGACCAATTCCTGGAACTTGCGGTCTTCCTCGCGGTGCGTTTCCGCGTCGGCGACCATGCGCTTGATCTCTTCGTCCGACAGACCGGAACCGGCCTTGATCTCGATGCGCTGCTCCTTGCCGGTCTTCTTGTCCTTGGCGCTGACGTGCAGGATGCCGTTGGCGTCGATATCGAAGGTGACTTCGATCTGCGGCATCCCGCGCGGCGCGGGCTCGATGCCGGCCAGGTCGAAACGCGCCAGCGACTTGTTGAAGCGCGCCTGTTCGCGTTCGCCCTGCAGCACGTGCACGGTCACCGCGGTCTGATTGTCGTCGGCGGTCGAGAACACCTGCGTGGCCTTGGTCGGGATCGTGGTGTTTTTCTCGATCAGTTTGGTCATCACACCGCCCAGCGTTTCGATGCCGAGACTCAATGGAGTCACATCGAGCAGCAGCACGTCTTTCACTGTGCCGCCCAGTACACCGCCTTGGATCGCCGCACCCACTGCGACCGCTTCGTCAGGATTCACGTCCTTGCGCGGTTCCTTGCCGAAGAAATCCTTTACGGCTTCCTGGACTTTCGGCATGCGCGTCTGCCCGCCGACGAGGATCACCTCGCCGATGTCGGAAACGCGCAGGCCGGCATCGTTCAAGGCGATGCGGCAGGGCTCGATGGTCTTCTTGATCAGGTCCTCGACCAGCGCTTCGAGTTTCGCGCGCGTCAGCTTGATGTTGAGATGCTTGGGACCGGAAGCATCCGCCGTGACGTACGGCAGGTTCACTTCGGTCTGGTGCGCGGAGGAAAGCTCGATCTTGGCGCGTTCGGCCGCGTCCTTCAGGCGCTGCAGGGCGAGCGGATCGTTGCGCAGGTCGATGCCCTGATCCTTCTTGAATTCCTCGATCAGATAATCGATCACGCGCTTGTCGAAATCCTCGCCGCCGAGGAAGGTGTCGCCGTTGGTGGCCAGCACCTCGAACTGTTTTTCACCATCGACGTTGGCGATCTCGATGATGGAGATGTCGAAGGTGCCCCCGCCGAGGTCGTACACCGCGATCTTGCGGTCGCCGCCGGATTTGTCGAGCCCGTAGGCCAGCGCAGCGGCGGTCGGTTCGTTGATGATGCGCTTGACTTCCAGTCCCGCGATCTTGCCGGCGTCCTTGGTAGCCTGACGTTGCGAGTCGTTGAAATATGCGGGCACCGTGATCACTGCTTCAGTGACCGGCTCGCCGAGGAAGTCCTCCGCGGTCTTCTTCATCTTCATCAGCACCTTCGCGGAGATCTCAGGCGGTGCCATCTTCTTGCCGTCGGACGTCTCCAGCCAAGCATCACCGTTGTCGTGCTGAATGATCTTGTACGGCACGAGATTGATGTCTTTCTGCACTTCCGCGTCGGTGAACTTGCGGCCGATCAGCCGCTTCACCGCGTAGAAGGTGTTCTTCGGGTTGGTGACGGCCTGACGCTTGGCCGGCGCGCCGACCAGCACTTCGCCATCCTTGCTGAAGGCGACGATGGACGGCGTGGTGCGGTCGCCCTCGGAATTCTCGATCACGCGCGCATTGGCGCCTTCCATGACGGCGACGCACGAGTTGGTGGTGCCGAGGTCGATGCCGATGATCTTGGCCATTTCGTTCGCTCCTGAAAACTTGTCTAAATTCGGGCGGCCTCAGCCGCAATTACTTGGATATCTGGGGGTTAAGCGTCTGGATTCAAGCTGGTTCGGGCTCATTCCGGTTCTTTCGCCACGCTCACCAGTGCCGGCCGCAGTAACCGGCCGTTCAACACGTAGCCCTTCTGCATCACCATCGTCACGGTCCCGGGCGCGTGTTCGCTGCTGGGAACCGTATTCATCGCCTGCTGGGTTTCGGAATTGAAGGGCTCGCCGATCGGATTCACCTCGACCAACCCATAGGACTCGCCCAGCTTGTGCAGCGCCTTCAGGGTCAGTTGCATGCCTTCGCGCAGCGCTTCGGCATTGCCGGTGTCGGCGGCGAGACCATGCTCGATGCCGTCGTAAACCGGGAGCAATTCGCGCAGTAGTTTCTCGTTGGCAAATTTCAGCGTCTGCTCGAGATCGCGCTGCATGCGTTTGCGCTGGTTCTCGATCTCCGCGCGCTCGCGCAGGATCGCCTCGCGCAAGCCGGCGATCGTGGTCTCGGCTTCTGCCAGTTGCCGCGCCAGATTGTCGCGTTCCTCGCCACCGTTCTCGGCCGCATTCTCCGCGGCCGCGGCCTTGCCGGCCTCCTCGAGCCTGTCCTTTTCAGTCATCACTCGTTCTTCCTCGCAACCCAAGTGTGCGGCGCGAACCGCACCGCTGCGGATTCCAAACCCTGTGTTATGCGGCCTTCGCGCGAGGCTTCAAGTGCCCGGATTCAAGGCATCGGAAAGCATGCGCGCGGTCGCCTGCACCACCGGGATCACGCGATCATAGGCCATGCGTGTAGGTCCGATCACGCCCAGCGCACCGAGTACGCGGTCGCCGGCGTGGTATGGCGCACTGATCAAGCTGAAGCCTTCCAGCGGCGCGAAGCCGGCCTCCTCGCCGATGAACAGCCGCACCCCCGGCGCGCGCGCGCAGCTCTCCAGCAGCGCCAGCAGATCGCGTTTGCGCTGAAAAGCTTCGAACAATTCGCGCAGGCGATCCATCTGCCAGGCGTCGTCGCCCATCAAATTGGTCTGACCAGAAACCAGCATGTCGGCTTCGGGTTCGGGGGCGAAGGTTTGAGCGGCGACTTCCACTGCCGCTTCCAGCCGGCGGTTCAGCTCGGAACCCGCCGCACGCAATTCCGCCAGCACGCGCAGGCGGATCTCGTCCAGCCGCAGGCCGGCGTAGTGTTCGTTCAAGAAATTGGAAGCCTGCTCCAGCGCGCGCGCATCGAGTTTCTGGTGCAGGTTCAGTACGCGGTTCTGCACCTGGCCATCCGCGAACACCAGAATCGCCAGCACGCGGCCAGTATCCAGTGCCACGAATTCGATCTGCTTCAACGGCATTTCCGAACCGCCCGGCACGGTGACCACGCCGACGAAATGCGTCATCGCGGATAGCAGCGATGACGCATTTCCAAGCAGATCGCGCGTGGTCGAAGATGCGCGCGGCAATTCGCGCTGCAACTGCTCGACCGCATCGCGCGGCAGCGGCTTGATTTCAAGCAGGCTGTCCACGAACAACCGCAGCCCCTGCACCGTCGGAACGCGCCCGGCGGACGTATGCGGCGAAGAGATCAACCCCAGCTCCTCCAGATCCGACATGATGTTGCGGATCGTTGCGGGGCTGACGTCCAGACCCGATGCGCGCGACAGCGTGCGCGAGCCGACCGGCTCGCCCTCTTCCAGATAGCGCGCGATCAGCGCGCGCAGCAGCTGGCGGGAACGGGCATCGAGGTGTGGGGCTTGACTCGCCATGCAAATGAATACTACGTCATTCCGGGGCCGCCGAAGTTCCATAGCGGCGGAACCCGGACAAATTCATCTGGAACGAATTCGGACAAGCGAAGGTTGCCCGAAGAGCAAAGTCCATGGAAGAGCTTTGCAATCTGCTTTCTCTCGGTATCGAAGGAGCAGATTCCGGATCGCGGCTACGCCGCGTCCGCGAATGACGATTGGAATTTGCGAGACTCGCATACAATTCTTCACATGCTCACCCGCCTCTCCGTCCGCAACTTCGCCGTGGTCGAAGCCGCCGAGATCGAGTTCGGCAAGGGTCTGACCGTGGTGACCGGCGAAACGGGCGCGGGCAAGTCGCTGCTGGTTGACGCATTGCTGTTACTTTCTGGCACGCGTGCGGATGCAGGTTTGGTGCGTGCGGGCTGCGAGCGCGCCGAACTGGCGGCGGAATTCGACCTGGCCAATGCCGCCGCCGCGCGGGCATGGCTGGTCGACCAGGCTCTCGACGATGACGAGGGCGGCTGTACCTTGCGGCGAGTGATCGCGGCGGAAGGCGGATCGCGCGCGTGGATCAACGGCCAGACGGTGAGCCTGAATCAGTTGTCGGAACTGGCCTCCACGCTGGTCGAGATCCACGGCCAGCACGAACACCAGGCATTGCTGGAACGCGCGCAGCAGTTGCAGTTGCTGGACGCTTTCGGCGGCATCCGGGATCAAGCATTGCAAGCGCGCGAACTGGCCGCGCGTTATCGCGAAATCATCACGCGCGAGCGCGCCTTGTCCGGCGGCGAAGACGCTCAGGCGCGGATCGAACTGCTCCGACATGAATTGTCCGAACTGGAACGCTGGGCGCTGCCGCCGGATCCGCTGACGGAACTTGAAACGCTACACCAGCGGTTGGCAAATGCGGGGCGGCTTGCCGAAGGCGCGTCAGGTTTGGCCGAATTGCTCGACGGCGATTCGGAATATTCAACTGCGCGCAGCCTCGCACGCGCGCGCAACGAATTGGAAAAACTCGCGGCACTCGATCGTTCGCTGAGAGAGCCGCTGGAATTGTTGGACACGGCTGGCATCCAGTTGAACGAAGCGAGCGATGCGTTGTCGCGTTACGCCCAGGATCTCGATCTCGATCCGCAACGCTATGCGGAAGTGGATGCGCATCTCACCGCGCTGCACGACCTCGCACGCCGGCACCGCGTGCCCGCCGCGGAACTGCACGCGAAAGCCGAATCTTTGCGCGAAGAATTGCGAATGCTCGAAGGCGCCGGCGATGCGTTGAAGCAACTTTCGACGCAACGCGCGCAAGTGCTGCGCGATTACGACATCGCCGCGCAAGCGCTGTCGAAAATGCGCACCGCCGCGGCGAAGAAGCTCGGCAAGGCGGTGACCGAGCTGATGGGCGAACTCGGGATGGCCGGCGGTACTTTCGCGGTCGAGTTGCAGCCGCAATCCGGCGACGAGCCCGATTCACAAGGACGCGAGCGTTGCGAATTCACTGTCAGTGCCAATCCGGGCATGCCGCTGCGGCCCTTGCGGCGTGTGGCGTCCGGAGGCGAGCTGTCGCGCATTGGATTGGCGATCGAAGTCGCCACGGTCGGCGCCGATGCCACCGGCACGATGGTGTTCGACGAAGTGGATGCGGGTATCGGCGGCGCGGTGGCGGAAACCGTCGGCGCGAAATTGCGCGCTCTAGGGAGCCGCTATCAAGTATTGTGCGTCACGCACCTGCCTCAGGTCGCCGCGCAAGGTCACGCGCATTTACACGTCGCCAAATCGATCGAAGGCAAAGCCACCCGCACGCGCATCGCCGCGCTGGATGCGAAGGGTCGCAACGAGGAGTTGGCGCGCATGCTTGGCGGCGTGGAAATCGATCGCGAAGCGCGCGCGCATGCGAAGAGGATGTTGGAAAGAGCCGGGAGACGGGAAACGTAGGTTTGAGTTCACCCCATCACTCTTCCCGTCTCAGGGTTTCTTCTTCGCCCTCACGTACAACACCAGCGAGTGGTCGGCCAGTTCATAGCCGTGACGCGCGGCGATCTCGCGTTGCAGTTTCTCGATTTCCTCGTTGACGAACTCGATCACCTTGCCGGTTTCGATGTCGATCATGTGATCGTGGTGCTTGCCGCGGTCGATTTCATAGACGGCCTGCCCGCCCTCGAAATTGTGCTTGTTGACGAGACCGGCGGCTTCGAACTGGGTCAGCACGCGGTAAACGGTGGCGAGGCCGATGTCCTCCTCGTGTTCGAGCAGGCGTTTGTAGATGTCTTCGGCGGAGAGATGGCTGTGCGAAGCCTCCAAGATTTCCAGCACCCTCATGCGGGGATGGGTCACCTTCAGGCCGGCTTTGCGCAGCTCTTGGGATTCCATGCTGAACTCCGGAGGCGGTCGCGATGTCCTTGAACAAGCGCCGATGTGGCCTAGTGTATCATTCGCTGCTGGATGGCCCCCGAATTTCATGAGCATGCGCAAAACGACCCCTCTTCCGCTCATCACCGCTCTGGCGGTCGCACTGCTCGCCGGCTGCGGCATCGTTTACAAGCCCGACGTGCAGCAGGGCAATCTGCTGGACGGCCGCAACGTGCAGCAACTGAAACCCGGCATGAGCAAGGAGCAGGTGCTGGCGCTGTTGGGTTCGCCATCGGTCACCAGCCCGTTCTCACAGAACCGCTGGGACTACGTGGCCACCATGCAACGCCGCGGCGGCAAGATCCTGGAGCGCTCGCTGACGCTGTACTTCAGCAACGACACGCTGGTGCGCACCGACGGCGATTTCCTGAAGGAAACGCCGCAGGAACTGCTGCAGGAAAGCAAGAAGTACGGCCCGCTGTATCCGTCCAACCTGACCAAGCAGGAGCAGGAGGAATTGGAGAAGAAGGCCGAGCAGGGAAGCAGCAGCGGAAGCGACAGCGGTGGCTGATCAGGAGTTTTGCGCGCGCCGGCGTCTCGCCTCTTTCGGATCGATCTTCAGCGGCCGGTAGATTTCCACGCGATCGCCGTCGCGCAATGCTGCATCCAGCGTCGCCTTGCGCGAAAAGATACCGACGTGCGCATCATCGATCTGCACGGACGGAAACGCCTTTTGCACGCCGGAAAGTGCGATCGCGTCGCCGACATTCGCATCATCGGGCAGTTCCAATTCGCGCAGAAACATGTGATCCGGCGATGCCGCGAAGACCAGGGTGACGTGGATCCTCGGACGCTCAGGCATGGGCGCGATTGGCTTCCGTCACGAAATCGTCCACCATGCGGTCGGCCAGTTTCTGGAAGCCGAATGAGAGCGCCAGTCCAGTGAGCGGATTGGAAATCTCGAAGTCGAGGTCGAGCGACACCTTGCAGCCCACCTCGCCCAGCGGCGTGAAATTCCATTCACCCGTCAGGGAGCGAAACGGGCCTTCCACGAAGCGCATCGCGATACAGCGCGGCCGGTGGAGCGTGTTGCGCGTGACGAAATGCTGGGTCAGCCCCGCGAAGCGCAAATCCAGTCGCGCCACCAGTTGATTGCCCTCGCGCTCGCGCACGCGCGCGCCGCTGCACCAGGAAAACCGCTCCGGGTATGCTTCCACGTCGTTGACCAGATCGAACATCTGCTCGCAGGTATGACGTACCAGGGCTTGTCGGTGGACATGCGTCATGCGGTCATTCTAAACAACGTGTATGGCAAAGAAAAAAGACAAAGACGGCAAAGGCGCTTCGACGATCGCGCTCAACAAGCGCGCGCGTCATGAATACCACATAGACGAACGTTTCGAGGCGGGTGTCGCCCTGCAGGGCTGGGAAGTGAAGAGCCTGCGCGAAGGCCGCATCAATCTGAGCGAAGCCTATGCGCTGGTGAAAGATGGCGAAATTTATCTGTTCGGCGCGTCGATTCCGCCGTTGCTGTCGGCATCCACGCACGTGATCGCCGAAGACCGCCGCACGCGCAAGCTGCTGCTGCATCGCACCGAAATCGACAAGCTGATCGGCGCGGTTGAACGCAAGGGCATGACGCTGATCCCCACCGCGATGTACTGGAAGAACAATCGCGTGAAACTGGAGATCGGCCTGGCGCACGGCAAGCAGTTGCACGACAAGCGCGCGGCGTCGAAGGAACGCGACTGGCAGCGCGAGAAACAACGCGCGATGCGGGCGAAGAATCGGACGGCGTGAGTTCTCGGGGCTCGAGACTTGAGACTCCGGGAAAGCGTAACAACTCTGCCTTCATTCCTGATCGCGGCGCGGTTTTTGATCCGGAGCCACGTCCGGAATGGCAAGTTTTCAAAATCCCGCCGGCAAATACTTGAACCGCGCCATTTGGTCGCGATGATCATGCACGATGCGCGCGACCTGTTCGCGGCTCAAGACTTCGCGCCACTGATTCGCACGTCCGACGCGGAAGAAGCGCGTTCGTTCGTCCACCGCCTCGATGAAGCCCTCGCGTTTTTCCAGCGCAGCGAGGGTTTGAAATCCTGCGTGCTTGACGGCGCGCTCGATGCGGGCCTTGTCTTGAACGCCGATCAGCTTCGCAGTTTTCGCGAAATGCTTTGCAGGTTTTTCCAACAAGTCCTCATAGCGCAAGACCAGCGCCCTGGTGCCCAGGCGTTGTGCTACTTCAACCCAGCCGCCCACGTGCCGCGACCACGAGCCCAGCCATTGCGTGACGAACAATTCGTCATTCGCGGTGGCGACATTCTCATTGCCGAGCCGCTCGATCGCCTCATCGATGCTCAAACCGAAGTGATGCGTCATGCTCACCGCCACGTCCAGCGGGTTGCGCACGACATAGATTGCACCGGACGTCACCTGCCAGTTGTACAGCGGATGTCCGTCCACGCTGCCGGTCATGTTGTGCGATTTCACCAACCGCGTGCCCTGCGCGCGCTGCGCGATCAGCGCGTGCACGCGCGGACGCAGCGCGGCGATTTCCTCGAAGCTCAATTCATGACTGGGCTTGCCGGCGAGCTCCGCAAACCGCTCCGGCAGCGCCTCGTCGTCTGCGTAATTTTTCAATTTGTTGGGCGCGAGTGGATCGGCGCAATTGGCAATCAGATTGGCCAGGAACGCGCGCAACCAAGTGTTGCCGGATTTGGGGTACGACGCTAGCCAAACAATATTGCCCATGGAATTGGAAATCGGAAATCGGGATCGGAAAAGCCTAGCAACATTGACCTCATTCCGGCCCCGCGCAGCGGCGATCCGGAAAAATTCGTCTGGAACGAATCTGGACAACCGGGGGTGGGTATGGAGGGCAAAAGTTCATGGACGGACTTTGCAATCCGCTGTTTGACCGGCGATGTCCGCCGACTCTCGCGCCGGTTGATCTACAGTGTGTAAAGCCCCATCATGACCTTCCCCGGGGGCGACCTGGCTTCGACGGGGGCTGTGAAGCAGCTTGGAGCATGCCGAGGGCGTCACCTTCCTCGTTAATCCGCGTGGCAAACAATCAGACGCCAACGA
>JAJPID010000067.1 GCA_021324945.1 Lysobacterales bacterium
CTGGTAGCGGGGGCAGGATTTGAACCTGCGACCTTCGGGTTATGAGCCCGACGAGCTGCCAGACTGCTCCACCCCGCATCAATCAGACGGTCAAATATAGCGGCAGGATGCTGATTTTGCAAGGCTGAACCAGGGCTTTCGCGAGATGCCTTGAATGGCATCTCGCGCCAGCGAACGCACGCACAGGGACGTGCGGGCGGGAAAGCGATTCATGGATGACTGCTTGCCGATCCAGCTTCTGCTGTGTCGACATCCATGTCTTTTTTCCGCTCGCCTCCCGGGCGAGCGGTCTACTTTCCTTTCGGGGAAAGTAGCCAAAGCCATCGCGCCGGCATGACGGTCGAGCCAACATCCGGTTGGCTCGCATGGTGCGCAGACGTCATCCACTAAACGCGCGCTGACACCACGCCAGCAACGGCCCCGAAACCAGCCCCAGCGCCAGCAGCGCGAGTGCGTTGGCGGAAAGGATCCAGCGCAGGGAGACGTCGGGTTTGGCTTGCAGCGGCGGGGCGTCTTCCATCGGCGCGTCGAAGTACATCACCTTGACCACGCGCAGGTAGTAGAACAGGCCGATGATGGAGAACACGATCGCGACGATGGCGAGCCACAGCATGTGCGCGTCGATCGCGGCTTTCAACACCAGCACTTTGGCGAAGAAGCCGAACAGCGGCGGCACGCCGGCCAGCGAGAACATCGCAATCGCCATCATGCCGGCGAACCAGGGCGAGCGGCGGTTGAGGCCCTTGAGATCGTCGATCATCTCGCACTCGAAACCCGCGCGCGCCAGAAGAAGGATGATGCCGAACGATGCGGTGGACATCAGCGCGTAGCTGATTGCGTAGTACATCGCCGCGGAATAGCCGCCGGGCGAACCGCCGACTAACCCCAGCAACAAAAATCCCATGTGCGAGATCGTCGAATAGCCGAGCATGCGCTTGAGATTGCTCTGCGCAATCGCGGCGACGTTGCCGATCGCCATCGACAGCACCGCCAGCGTGGCCAACATCACCTGCCAATCGCCGACCATCGTGCCCATGCCCGATTGCAACAGGCGCCACGCCATGCCGAACGCAGCGAGTTTCGGCGCGGAACTGATGAAGGCCACGACCGGTGTGGGCGCGCCTTCGTACACGTCGGGAATCCACATGTGGAACGGCGCGGCGCCGAACTTGAAGCCGATGCCGACCACCAGGAACACCAGACCGAATCTCAGCAGGTTCGGGTGCGCGGTAGTCATCGCGGAGCGATGGATCGCATCCAGCGCCAGCGTGCCGGTCGCGCCGTAGACCATAGACATGCCGTACAGCAGCAGACCGGACGCGAGCGCGCTCAACACGAAATACTTGATCGCCGCTTCCGAAGACAGGCGCGAATCGCGGTTGATCGCGATCAGCGCGTAGGCGGACAGGCTGTAAAGCTCTAGGCCCAGATACAGCGACACGAAATTGCCGGCCGATACCAGCAACATCAGGCCGAGCACCGCGAAGATCGTCAGCGTGTAGAACTCGCCGATCAACAGATTGCGGTCGCGCAGGTACGGCCGCGACAGCACGAACACGATCGCGGTCGCGGCGAGCACGAACACTTTCAGGATTTCCGCCATCGAGTCGCGCACGAACATGCCGTCGAAGGCGGTCGCCGTCCCACGCGGCTGGCCGTATACGACGAAATAGATTGCCGCCAGCAACGCCAGCATCGCCATCCAGTACGTGGCGCCGCGCTGCTCGTCGCGCAGGAAGGCGTCGACCAGCAACAGCAGGCACGCCGCGCCGGCCATATAGATCTCCGGCAGCATCACCAGGATGTCGTTGAGCGTGAACATGCGGAATTACCTCATCCGACCTTGGTCGCCAGCGCTTGCGAAACCAAATGCGAAACCGATGCATCCATCAGGTGCGTCAGCGGCCACGGCCACACGCCGACGATCAGCACCGCCGCGGCGAACGCGGCCAGCACGAAAGCTTCGCGTGCGTTGATGTCCGGCATTGTGCGCACCGCTTCGCTTTCGATCTGGCCGAAGATCACGCGCTTGATCAGCCACAACGTGTAAGCCGCGCCGATGATCAGCGTGAACGCGGCGGCCAGCGACACCCACGGGTTGGCCTTGAAACTCGCCAGGATCACCATGAACTCGCCGACGAATCCGCTGGTACCCGGCAGACCGCAGTTGGCCATCGCGAATAGCACCATGAAGGCCGCGAACCACGGCATCACTTTCGCCAGCCCGCCGTAATCCTTGATCAGGCGCGTGTGCAGGCGGTCGTACATCACACCGATGCACGTGAACATCGCGCCGGAAACGAGGCCGTGCGAAATCATCTGCACCATCGCGCCCTGCGCGCCGAGTTGCGCCGTCTGCGGATCGTTCAGTCCGCGCGCCAGCATGAAAACGACGAACAAACCGAGCGTCACGAAGCCCATGTGCGCGATCGACGAATACGCGATCAGCTTCTTCATGTCTTCCTGCACCAGTGCGACATAGCCGATATAGATGATCGCAATCAGGCTCAACGCGATCACCAGCCATGCCAGCTGCTGCGAAGCGTCCGGAACAATAGGCAGCGAGAAGCGCACGAATCCGTAAGTGCCGACCTTCAGCATGATCGCGGCCAGGATCACCGAACCGCCGGTCGGTGCTTCCACGTGCGCGTCCGGCAGCCAGGTGTGCACCGGCACCATCGGCACCTTCACCGCGAAGGCGATCAGAAAGGCGAAGAACAGCCAGATCTGTTCAGGTCTGGACAGGTGCAACGACCACAACGTCGCCAGATCGAACGTGCCGGCTTTCAAGTAAAGATAGATCAGCGCGACCAACATGAAGATCGCGCCGAAGAAGGTGAAGATGAAGAACTTCAGCGTGGCGTAGATGCGCCGCGGTCCGCCCCAGATGCCGATGATGATGAACATCGGAATCAGCATGGCTTCGAAGAACACGTAGAACAGCAGCGCGTCCATTGCGCAGAACACGCCAATCATCAGGCCTTCCAGCACCAGCATCGCGGCCATGAACTGGTGCACCTTGTCCTTGATTACTTCCCACGCGCCCGCGATCACCAGCACCGTGGTGAACGTGGTCAGCAGGATCAGTGCGACCGAAATGCCGTCGGCGCCGAGCTTGTAGCTGGAATGGATGCCCGGCAGCCATTCATGCGCTTCGCCGAACTGCATCGCGCCGCTGGTGTAATCGAAATTCGGCAATAACAAGGCGCTGACCGCCAGCACGATCAACGTCACCAGCAACGACAGCCAGCGCGCGGCGTTCGGGCGCGCGTTGCCGCAGAAGAGCACAAGGATCGCACCCGCGACCGGAATCCAGATCAGCAGGCTCAGCAGCGGCCAGTTGCTCATTTCACTCCCCAGTCTGGCGCGCGCATCAGTGCAATCCCCAATACCAGAATCCGCCGAGCAACAGGATCAACCCCACGATCATCGCGAACGCGTAAGAATAGAGATAACCCGTTTGCAGCCTGCGCACGATCTGCGCGCTGCGCGCCACGAACGCGGCCGACCCGTCCACCATCACGCCATCCAGCAAGGCGCCGTCGCCGCCCTTCCAGAATGCGCGGCCGAGTTTCACTCCGCCGCGCGCGAACAGGTTGTAGTACAGCTCGTCGAACCAGTACTTGCGCACCAGCGCGCGATACACCGGCAGCAATATGCGTTCGCATTGTTCCGCAATTTTCGGATTGAACAGGTAAACGTAAGTCGCGACTGCGAAGCCTGCCAGCGCGATCCAGAACGGCGGGCTGACGAAGCCCTGCGCGAACATCGCCAGCGGGCCGTGGAATTCGCGCGCCAGTTCGCCGAGCACGTCGTTCGCCTGCGCGACATGGATGGACGAACCGAACCAGCCACCGTACAACATCGGCGCGACGGTCGGCCAGCCGATGACCACGGACGGAATTGCCAGCAGGATCAGCGGCACGGTGATCACCCACGGCGATTCGTGCGGCGGGTGTTCCAGTTCGCCCGGATGATGCGCGTGATGCGGCTCGTCCGAGGTCGTCTTCGCGTGCGTGCGGCCCTGCCCGTGACCCACCACGGTGAAGCGCTCCTTGCCGTGGAACGTCATGTAGAGCAGGCGGAAGCTGTAAAGCGCGGTGACGAACACGCCCGCCAGCACACAGATGTACGCGTACAGATGGCCGGTGCGGTGCGATTCGCCGATCGCCTCGATGATTGCGTCCTTCGAGAAGAATCCGGCGAAACCGGGCGCACCGGCCAACGCCAGAGAGCCGATCCACATCGTGATGTAGGTGATCGGCATGTACTTGCGCAACCCGCCCATGCGGCGCATATCCTGCTCGTGGTGCATCGCCACGATCACCGAACCGGCACCGAGGAACAGCAGCGCCTTGAAGAACGCGTGCGTCATCAGGTGATACACGCCGGCGGCATACGCCGATGCGCCCAGCGCCGCGCACATGTAGCCGAGTTGTGACAGCGTGGAATACGCGATGACGCGCTTGATGTCGTTCTGCACGATGCCGATCAGGCCGGTGAAGAACGCGGTGGTGGCGCCGACGATCAGCACCAGCGACAGTGCGGTTTCCGAATGTTCGAACAGCGGCGACATGCGCGCGACCATGAAGATGCCTGCGGTGACCATCGTCGCCGCGTGGATCAGTGCGGAGATGGGCGTCGGGCCTTCCATCGAATCGGGCAGCCACACATGCAGCGGCACCTGCGCGGACTTGCCCATCGCGCCGACGAACAGCAGCACGCAGATCACGGTGGCGAGCGACCACGGATGCCCGCCGATCACCTCGATGGTCGTGCCGTCCAGCGTGCCGGCCTGCGCGAACACGCTGCCGTAATCCAGCGTGCCGAAGCCATAGAGCACGGCCGCAATGCCGAGCACGAAACCGAAGTCGCCGACGCGGTTGACCAGAAACGCCTTCAGTGCCGCGAACGTGGCGGTCGGACGCTCGAACCAGAAACCGATCAGCAGATACGACACCAGGCCCACCGCTTCCCAGCCGAAGAACAACTGCAGGAAGTTGTTGGCCATCACCAACATCAGCATCGAGAAGGTGAACAGCGCGATGTAGCTGAAGAAGCGCTGATAACCTGGATCGTCGGCCATGTAGCCGATGGTGTAGATGTGCACCATCAGCGAGACGAATGTGACGACGACCAGCATCATCGCGGTCAGGCGATCGACCAGAAAACCGACGTGCAGCGACAGCTTGCCGACGGTGAACCACGTGTACACGTCGGCATTGAAGTTCGGCGCGCCGCCCCAGACCAGTTGATACAGTACCCAGCACGACAGCCCGCAGGAAACCGCCACGCCCAGGATTGTCACGGTGGATGCACCGGCGCGGCCGATCTGGTTGCGCAGCAGCCCGGCGAGCAACGCGCCGGCGAGCGGCGCGAGCACGATGGCGAGAAGAATGGTTTCGCTGATCACGATCATCAATCCTTGAGCGAATCAATCTCGGCCACATTCACCGTTCCGCGGTTGCGGAACAGCAGCACCAGAATCGCCAAGCCGATCGCCGATTCCGCCGCCGCCACGGTCAGGATGAAGAACACGAACACCTGCCCCGCCGGATCGCCGATGAAGCGCGAGAACGCCACGAAATTGGTGTTTACCGCCAGCAGCATCAGTTCGATGCACATCAGCAGTACGATCACGTTTTTGCGGTTCAGGAACATGCCGGTCACCGCGATGCAGAACAGCACCGTGGCGAAGACGATGTAGTACGCCAGGGGAATCATGCTTGCGGCTCTCTCGGCAGTGGCGTCTCGGCGCCGGTTTCCGCGCGCATCTTCACCAGCCGCACGCGTTGCGCCGCGGTCACCCTCACCTGCTGCGAGGGGTTCTGGTGTTTCTTGTCCGTGCGCGTGCGCGCGGCCAGCACCACGGCCGCGACCAGGCCGACCGTCAGGATCAACGCGGCGATCTCGAACGGCAACAGGAAACGCGTGAACAACGCCTGCCCGAGCCACGCGGTGTTCGATACACCGGCCGGATTGGGCCCCGGGCGCACGTCCATCGTGCGCACACCGATGATGCCCAGCATCTCGATCAGCATGATCGCGGCGACCACTAGCCCAAGCGGCGCGTACTTGATGAAGCGCTCGCGCAGCGGCTCCATCTTGATGTCCAGCATCATCACCACGAACAGGAACAGCACCATCACCGCGCCGACATACACCACCACCAGCGCGATCGCCAGGAATTCAGCCTGCAACAGCAGCCAGATGCAGGCGGTGGAAAAGAACGTCAGCACCAGCGCCAGTACCGCGTGCACCGAGTTGCGCAGCGTGATCACGGCGAGTGCGGCGCCCGTCGCGACGATCGCGAACGCCCAGAAGCAGACGAGTGGGAAGATCGAATGCATGGACGTTACCTGTATGCCGCGTCCTGCGCGCGCGCAGCGGCGATCTGCGGCTCGAAGCGGTCGCCGATCGCCAGCAGTTGCGGTTTGGTGATCACGTTCTGCCCGCGCTGCTCGAAATGGTATTCGTGGATGTTGGTTTCCACGATCGAATCCACCGGGCAGCTCTCCTCGCAGAAGCCGCAGTAGATGCACTTGAACAGGTCGATGTCATAGCGCGTGGTGCGGCGTGTGCCATCCGCGCGAGGCGCCGAGTCGATGGTGATCGCGAGCGCCGGGCATACCGCCTCGCACAGCTTGCAGGCGATGCAGCGCTCCTCACCGTTGGGATAGCGGCGCAGCGCGTGCAGCCCGCGGAAACGGTTGGACTGCGGGATCTTCTCCATCGGGTAGTGCATGGTGTATTTGGGCTTGAACAGGTACCTCAGCGTCACGCCCAGACCCGCGAAGAGTTCCAGCAGCAGCAGGCTCTTGAAGTAGTCGACGATCTTTTTCATCTGCTCAACCACCTATCGTCACCACGTGGAAATACTTGAAGATGCCGGCCACGAAAATCCACACGATCGAAATCGGAATGAACACCTTCCAGCCCAGACGCATGATCTGGTCGTAGCGGTAGCGCGGGAAGGTGGCGCGCAGCCACAGGAACGCGGTAGCGAACACGAAAGCCTTGACCACCAGCCACCACCAGCCGGGCGCGCCGATCGCGCCCCACGATTGCGGAAACGGACTGAGCCAGCCGCCCAAGAACAGGATCGGCGCCAGGAACGACACCAGGATCATGTTGGCGTATTCGGCCAGGAAAAAAATCGCGAACGCCGAGCCCGAATACTCGACGTGGAACCCGGCGACGATTTCCGATTCGCCCTCGGCCACGTCGAACGGCGCGCGGTTGGTTTCCGCCACGCCGGAGATGTAGTAGATCAGGAACATCGGCAGCAGCGGCAGCCAGAACCATTCGAATAAACCTTTCGGGCCCGCCTGGGCGTTGACGATCGCGGTGAGGTTCAAGCTGCCGGCGAGAATCAGCACGCACACCAGCGCCATGCCCATCGCGATTTCGTAAGAGATCACCTGCGCGGCCGAGCGCATCGCGCCGAGCAGTGCGTAGCGCGAGTTCGACGACCAGCCGGCGAGAATGATTCCGTACACGCCGAGTGAGGTCATCGCCAGCAGGTACAGCAGTCCGGCGTTGATGTTCGACAGCACCACCCTGTCGTCGAACGGGATCACCGCCCACACCGCGAACGCGGGGATCACCGCGAGCAGCGGCGCCAGGAAATACAAAAACAGATTGGCGTTGCTGGGCGTGATGATTTCCTTCAGCAGCAGCTTGAACACGTCGGCGAAGGCCTGCAGCAGGCCGAACGGGCCGATTTTGTTGGGCCCGATGCGCACGTGCATCCAGCCGATCACCTTGCGCTCCCACCACACGTACATCGCCACCGCGATGATCAGCGGAATGGCGATGACGAGAATCTTCGCCAGCGTGACGAGCAGCAGCCACATGTCGGATGTCGCGCTCATGCCACGGTCGCCTTGGTGATGTTCAGCGCCGAACCATACGGCGGCAGCATCGCAGTGGCTTCGTGCGCGGCTTCGATCCAGGCGCAGCTGCGCGGTACCGCATTGTCGATTACGACCGGCAGCTCGACGCCGTTGATGGTCGCGCGTGCGCCATTGCTCAACTGCAACGCGTCAGCATCATCGGCATTGAGCCGCAGCGCCGGCGCGCGATTCAACGGATGTTGCTGCAAAGGCGAGGCGCGGCGGACGACCGCATCGACGCGATAGATCGGAATCGTGACAAGCCGCACCAGTTGTTGCGAGCCACGCTGCGATGCATCGACATTGGATTGCGGCATGCCCAGCGGATGCCGACCATAATCGGTCTGGGTCTGCGCCTGCTCGGGCGAGGATGGCGCTTCGACGTGGCGCGGCAATTTCGCGGTGAAGGGCTCCCAGTCGCCCGGCGCACCGCGCAGCGAAGGCGGCTGCTGTGCCGCTTCCGGCAACACCGCCGTGCGCACTTGCGTGATTTCGGTGAAATCGAAACCCGGCACCTCCAGCATGCCGCCCAGTGCGCGCAGCACCCGCCAGCCCGCGCGCGCGTCTCCGGGCATCGTCGCGCCGGCGCTGCACGGCTGCACTTTGCCGTCCACATTCACCAGCGTGCCGTCGATCTCCGGCGACAAGCCGATCGGAAGGATCACGTCGGCGACCTCCCGCAATGCTTGGGAAGCGAACGCGGAAAATGCGACGACGCATTCGGCTTCGTTCAATGCGCGCATGGTCTGCGCGCCGTCGGCGAAATCCAGCGGCGGTTCGCAGCCATAAAGGATGTAGGCTTTACGCGGCTGTTGCAGCATCGCGCGCGCATCCAGTCCAGTGCCATCAGGCAGCACGCCCATCTGCGTGAGGCCAATCGCATTGGCGCCGTCCGGAATCTCGTCGAATGCCGCGCCCGTCGCTGTCGCGATCCCCCGCGCCAGCGCGCGCAGGGTCGAGGCTTGCGGATGCTGGGCGGCGGCGTGACCGAAGATCACCACTGCATTGCCTTCGCGCAAGGCGGCCGCCCACGCACGCGCATCCTGATGATCCCTTTCCGCGGCAATTCGCTCGGCCAATGCGCGATGCTCGCTCCGCACGTCCGCGCCCTTGGCGGTACAAATCAGCGCGGCAACCAGATCCTGCGGTGGAAAGATCTTCTCGCCGGCCAGCGGATAGTTGAAATCGAAGTGCGCCGGGTTGATGGCGTGGATCCTGGCACCGCGCTTGACCGCGGTGCGCAGGCGGTGGTTCAGCAGCGGCGCTTCGTGACGCGGATTGCAGCCGACCAGCAGCACCGCCTTAGCGTGTTCGAGTTCCGCCAGCGGCATTTCGAACGGAACCGCCCCCACGCGATCGGACAGATCCAGCGTGCGCAGGCGATGATCGATATTGCCGCTGCCGAGCGCCTGCACGATCTTCTTCAGCAGCGCGCCTTCCTCGCAGCTCGTTGCCGGATGCACCAGCGTGCCGATGTCGTTGCCATCGATCGCCTTCAATTTCGCCGCGACAAAATCGAGCGCATCGCTCCATTCCACGTCAATCCACGCGCCGTCGCGCTTGATCGCGGGTTTCAGCGCCCGGTCGCTGGCGTACAGGCCTTCGCAGCTGTAGCGGTCGCGATCGGACAGCCAGCATTCGTTGATGCTCTCGTTGTCGCGCGGCACGGTGCGCAGCACTTTTCCCAGGCGCGTGTGCAGCCACAGGTTGGAACCGAGCGCGTCGTGATACCCGATCGACGGCCGCGCAATCAGCTCCCAGGCGCGCGCGCGGAACATGAATGGTTTGTTGGTCAGCGCGCCGACGGGACAGACGTCGATCACGTTGCCGGACAATTCCGTTTCCAGCGCCTTGCCGATGTAGGTGCCGATCTCAAGCATCTCGCCGCGGCCCATGCCGCCGAGTTCGTAGGTGCCGGCGATCTCCGCGGTGAACCGCACACAGCGCGTGCACTGGATGCAGCGCGTCATCTCGGTGGCGACCAGCGGCCCGAGATTCTCGTCAGCGATGGTGCGCTTGCGCTCGGTGTAGCGCGAGACCGAGCGGCCATAGCCCATCGACACGTCCTGCAGTTCGCACTCGCCGCCCTGGTCGCAGATGGGGCAATCGAGCGGGTGGTTGATCAGCAGGAATTCCATCACGCTGCGCTGGGCCTTCACCGCCTTGTCCGAACGCGTGAACACCTTCATGCCCGGTGCGATCGGCGTGGCGCATGCCGGCGCGGGCTTGCCCATCTTCTCGATCTCGACCAGGCACTGCCGGCAATTCGCCGCGATCGCGAGTTTCTTGTGATAGCAGAAGCGCGGAATCGGAATGCCGGCCGCATCCGCCGCCTGGATGATCATCGAGCCTTTCGGCGCCTTGACGGACTTGCCGTCGATCTCGAACTCGACCAGGTCGGGCGCTGTGGCGGCGTTTGGTTGTGCGCTCATGCCGCCACCCCGAGTTTTTCATCGACGATGCTGCGACCGTTCTGCACGAAGTATTCGAACTCGTGCCAGTAGTGGCGTAGGAAGCCCTGCACGGGCCACGCCGCGGCTTCGCCGAAGGCGCAGATGGTGTGGCCTTCGATCTGGCCCGCGATCGCTTTCAATCGATGCAGGTCGTCTTCCGTGCCTTTGCCCGCGACGATGCCCTTCAATACGCGATACATCCAGCCCGTGCCTTCGCGGCAAGGCGTGCACTGGCCGCAGGATTCGGCGAAATAGAAACGCGCGATGCGCGTGCAAGCACGCACCATGCACGTGGTTTCATCCATCACGATCACAGCGCCGGAGCCCAGGCCGGACCCGGCCTTCTGCAGCGCGTCGTAGTCCATCGTGATGCCCATCATCGTTTCCGCCGGCAATACCGGCATTGACGAGCCGCCCGGGATCACGCCTTTCAGTTTATGGCCATTGCGCACGCCGCCAGCCATTTCCAGCAATTCCGAGAACGGCGTGCCGAGCGGGATCTCGAAATTGCCCGGCTTGTTGACGTGGCCAGTGACGGAAAAGATTTTCGGGCCGCCGTTATTGGGCTTGCCGAGATTGAGAAACCAATCTGCGCCTTTGCGCAGAATGGCCGGTGCCGATGCGAAGGTTTCGGTGTTGTTGATGGTGGTCGGGCGGCCATACAGACCGAAACCCGCAGGAAATGGCGGCTTGAAGCGCGGCTGGCCCTTCTTGCCTTCCAGCGATTCCATCAGCGCGGTTTCTTCGCCGCAGATGTAGGCGCCCGCGCCCAGCGCGTTGTAAATATCGACATCGATGCCGGAACCTTGGATGTTCTTGCCGAGGAGGCCGGCGTCATAGGCCTCTTTCAATGCCTGCTCCATGCGCTCGAACGGCTCGTGGTGGAATTCGCCGCGCAGGTAGTTATAGGCGACGGTCGCGCCCGTGGCATAGCACGCGATCGCCATGCCTTCCAATACCGCGTGCGGGTTGAATCGCAGGATATCGCGATCCTTGCAGGTGCCCGGTTCCGATTCGTCGGAGTTGCACAGGATGTATTTCTGACCCGGCGCATTGCGCGGCATGAACGACCACTTGGTGCCGGTCGGAAAACCCGCGCCGCCGCGCCCGCGCAGCGCGGACTTCTTCAATTCGTCCACGATCGTCTGCGGATCGGGCTTCTCGGCGAGGATTTTCTCCCACGCCTTCCAGCCGTCCACCTTGCGGTAGTTCTCCAGCGTCCACGGCTGATCGAAATGCAGCGTGGTGTAGACGACCTGGTAATCCTTTGGAGCGGGGCCGTAGGGCATGTTTATCTATTCGTCGTTCGCTGTAGGAATCTGATTGCAGGCGATGGCCATATCAAATGGGGGCACGTCGCAAAAAAGTGCGACACGCGGTCGCTTGCAAGCGAGCTCCTGCGTGATCATTTCAAACCATCCAGAATCTCATCGAATCGTCTTTGCGATCTTCCCTGATCGCGAAGATCAAACAGCCGTCATCCATGGCCAGGAGCTCCGTGCTGCACTTTCAATTTTCTCAATCGAGCTTGTCGAGAATCTCATCCACCTTCTCCATTGTGAGGTTCTCGTGGTAATGCCCGTCCACCACCATCATCGGCGCGCCGGCACAGGCGGCCAGGCATTCCTCTTCGCATTTCAGATAAATTCTGCCGTCTTTAGAGCTTTCGCCCAATTTGATGCCGTATTTCTTCTCGCAATGGCGAACGATTTCCTCGGCGCCATTCAACCAACACGAGATGTTGGTACAAATCGCCACGTTGTGTTTGCCGACCGGGTGCAGCGCGAACATCGAATAGAACGTCGCGACTTCGTACGCCCAGACCGGCGGAATGGTCAGATATTTCGCCACCGCCGCGATCAGCTCGTCCGTCAGCCAACCGCCGTTCTGTTCCTGCGCGGCCATCAGCCCCTGGATCACCGCCGAGCGCTTGCGATCCGACGGAAACTTCGCGGCCCAGTGGTCGATGTGCGCGCGCGTCTCCGCCGTCAGCGCGACGTTCGGGTCGACGTCCTTCACTTTCTCGAAATTGCCGGTGGCTCTCATCGATCCACCTCACCGAACACGAGGTCGTACGTGCCCACCATCGCCACCACGTCGGCCAGCATGTAGCCGCGGATGATGGAATCCATCGAGGACAGGTGCGCGAAGCTGGGCGCGCGGCATTTCACGCGGAACGGCTTGTTGGCGCCGTCGGAGATCATGTACACGCCGAACTCGCCCTTGGGCGCTTCCACCGCCGCGTAGGCCTCGCCCGCGGGCACGGTGTAGCCCTCGGTGAACAATTTGAAGTGGTGGATCAGGGCTTCCATGTCCTCCTTCATCTCTTCGCGTTTGGGCGGCGCGACCTTGTAGTTCTCGATCATCACCGGGCCCGGATTGGCGCGCAGCCAGTTCACGCATTGCTTGATGATGCGGTTGGCCTGGCGCATCTCTTCGACGCGCACGAGATAACGGTCGTAGCAATCGCCATTGGCGCCGACCGGGATGTCGAAATCCACCTCGGCGTATTTCGCGTACGGCTGTTTCTTGCGCAGATCCCACTCCACGCCGGAACCGCGCAGCATCGGGCCGGTCATGCCCCACTGGATCGCCTGCTCACGCGGCACGATGCCGATGCCGACCGTGCGCTGTTTCCAGATGCGATTTTCGGTGAGCAGCTCTTCGTATTCGTCGACGCGCTTGGGAAAGACTTCGCAGAACGCATCGAGGTAATCCAGCATCGAACCCTGGCGCGCCTTGTTGAAGGCTTCCAGGTCCTTGCCCTTGTGCCAGCGCGATTCCTTGTACTTGGGCATCTGCGCGGGCAGGTCGCGATAGACGCCGCCGGGCCGGTAATACGTCGCGTGCATGCGCGCGCCGGAAACGGCCTCATAGACGTCCATCAGTTCCTCGCGCTCCCGGAAGGCGTAGAGGAACACCGCCATCGCGCCGAGATCGAGCGCGTTGGAACCGATCCACATCAGGTGATTCAAGATCCGCGTGATCTCATCGAACATCGTGCGGATCCACTGCGCGCGATCCGGCGCAGTGATTCCCATCAGCGTCTCGATCGCGCGCACATAGGCGTGCTCGTTGCACATCATCGAAACGTAATCCAGCCGATCCATGTAGCCGATCGACTGGTTGTAAGGCTTGGATTCGGCCAGCTTCTCGGTCGCGCGGTGTAGCAGGCCCACGTGCGGATCGGCGCGCACCACGGTTTCGCCGTCCATCTCCAGCACCAGGCGCAGCACGCCGTGCGCGGCCGGGTGCTGCGGGCCGAAGTTCATCGTGTAGTTGCGGATTTCGGTCGCCACGAGATCAGTTGTCCTTCCAGTCGTCCGCCGCTTCATCGCGCGCGGTCTTCCAGCGCGAATCCTCGCGCACCACGCGTGCGACCAGCACGCGCGGACTGACCGAAGTCACGGGTTCGTAGATCACGCGCTTGGCCTCGGGGTCGTAACGCACTTCCACGTTGCCAATCAGCGGAAAATCCTTGCGGAACGGATGTCCGACGAAGCCGTAGTCGGTGAGGATGCGGCGCAAGTCCGGGTGGCCTTCGTACACGATGCCGAAGAGGTCGAATGCCTCGCGCTCGAACCAGTCCGCCACCGGCCAAACGCTCGTGACGCTCGGAACGACGGGCAGCGCGTCTTCCGGCGCGAACACGCGCACGCGTAGGCGCTGGTTGTTGGATAGCGACAACAGATGCGTGACAGAAGCGAAGCGCCGCTGCCATTGCTCATGCCTTGGCCGCGTGCTCCAACTGAAACGCCCCGGACCGGCCGCGCCTTCCACGCCGCGCGAGAACCCGCGCGAGGTCGCCTCTTCCGAAGTCGCCCATTCGTCCTCGCCGTAGGCGAGATAGTCCACACCGCACAGGTCGATCAGCTGTTCGAAGCGGAATTGCGGCAGGTCGCGCAGCTCGCGCGCGATCTCCAGCCAGTGGATCGGCTGCACTTCGATCGTGGTCTGGCCGACATATTCGACCACGTTGCTGATGCGGTCGCCGAAATGCGCGCGCAGCTCGTCGGCGAGGGAATTTTTGTTCTCGTCGGCCATGCAAATTATTTCGCGATCGTCTGCGTGCGGCGGATCTTCTTCTGCAATTGCAGGATGCCGTACACCAGCGCTTCGGCAGTGGGCGGGCAACCCGGTACGTAGATGTCCACCGGCACGATGCGGTCGCAGCCACGCACCACCGCATACGAATAGTGGTAATAGCCCCCGCCGTTGGCGCAGGAGCCCATCGAGATCACCCATTTCGGATCGGGCATCTGGTCATAGACCTTGCGCAGCGCCGGCGCCATCTTGTTGACCAGCGTGCCGGCCACGATCATCACGTCCGATTGCCGTGGAGACGGGCGGAAGATCACGCCGTAGCGGTCGAGGTCCAGCCGCGCGGCGCCTGCGTGCATCATCTCCACAGCGCAACACGCCAGGCCGAATGTCATCGGCCACATCGATCCCGTGCGCGCCCAGTTCAGCAGCGCATCCACCGTCGTCGTGGCGAAGCCGCGCTGGATCACCGGGTTGTCAGAAGCCGGGCGCAGGATGTCGTCCACCTTCCCTTCCGGGAGCGGGTTGTGCATTACGCGGCTGACGGTCTGGATCAGTCCCATTGCATCAGTCCCATTCGAGTGCGCCCTTCTTCCACACGTACACGAACCCGACGACCAGCAACAGCAGAAACATGCCCATCTCGATCAGCGCGGTCACGCCGATCTTGTCGAACACCGTTGCCCACGGAAACAGGAACGCGATTTCCAGATCGAAGATGATGAACAGGATCGCGATCAAGTAGTAGCGCACGTCGAATTTCAGACGAGCATCCTCGAACGCCTCGAAGCCACACTCGTAAGGCGACTCCTTCTCGGCATTCGCCCGGCGCGGCCCGAACAGCCAGCCGATGATCAGCAGCGCGATGCCGATGCCGCCGGCGACGATCAGGAACAGCAGGATGGGCCAATACTGCGTCAGCACGTGCGTGTATCCGTCCCGGGAATCCGTGGGATTTTCGCACGCCAACGCGCGCGGCGGCAATTGCGATCTTCCACTCGCGCACAAAAAGCCCCGCGCAAGCGCGGGGTCGAATTTAAAGTAACTGGTGCCCAAGGGGGGACTCGAACCCCCACGGAGTTACCCGCTACCACCTCAAGGTAGTGCGTCTACCAATTCCGCCACCTGGGCATGATGCGCATCCGTGCGACACGCCCGCTACATCCATGCAGCGGACTTTCAAAAAAGCTCGCTCAACCAACCTCAATGTCCGCCGGTGCTCGCCGGTTTCGGTTTCGCCGGCGCGGTCGCCTGCGGCACTTCGCTGTTGTTCGACGAATTCGTCTGCGCCGGAGGCGTGGCTTGCGGCACGGCCTGCTGAGGCGGATTGGCCAGCGGATGCACGCTGGGCGAAGTCTGCGCGGCGGCGGACGAGGCTGGAGTCGGCGTCACCACGCCAGACATCACGCCGAGATCCGCCTGCGGTTTCTGCATGCCCACGCGGCTGAGATAAATACCCATCGCGAGGCTCAGCACGAAGAACAAGCCCGCGAGCACCGCTGTGGCGCGCGTGAGAAAGCTCGCCGATCCGCGCGCACCGAACACGGTGGCCGATGCGCCGCCGCCGAAGCCCGAGCCCGCATCCGCGCCGGCGCCGCGCTGCAAGAGGATCAACACGATCATCGCCGCGGCGATCAATACATAGAAAACGCTGAAGATGGTGAAGAGCATCAAGATTTCCCGCGGCGCTCAGTGCGCCGCTGCACAGATGGCGAGAAAATCGGGCGCTTTCAAGGAAGCGCCGCCGATCAGCCCGCCATCGATATCGTTTTCCGCGAACAGCTCGGCCGCATTGTCGGGTTTGACGCTGCCGCCATACAGGATGCGGGTCGAATTGGCGATTTTAGCATCGGCCTGCGCCAATTGGCTACGCAAGAGGGCGTGCACGGACTGGGCTTTTTCGGGGCTGGCGGTGCGGCCGGTGCCGATCGCCCACACCGGCTCGTAGGCGACGATCACGCGCTCGAACACCGCGATGCCGCAATGCTCGATCACTTTGCCGAGCTGTCGCTGCACCACGTCCACGGTGCGGCCGGCGTCGTGCTCTTCCAGGCTTTCGCCGACGCACAGGATCGGCGTGAGGCCATGTTCGAGCGCCTTGACGACCTTGCATGCGATCAGCGCATCCGTTTCATGATGATATTGCCGGCGCTCGGAATGCCCTGCCAGCACGTACCGGCAACCGGTGTCCTTGAGCATCGACGCGGAGACGTCGCCGGTGTAGGCGCCGTCGTCGTGCTCGCTGCAATCCTGCGCGCCGAAGGCGAGTTTCGCGCCGTGTTGCTCGATCAGCGGAACGAGATAGGGAAACGGGGGGAACACCGCGACGTCGCAATGCGTGGGGAAATCGGCGACGATCGCGGCGACCAGTTTCTCCGCGCTTTCGCGCGTGCCGTGCATCTTCCAGTTTCCGGCGACCAGTTTGCGGCGCATGTGCAGGCCTTATGATTGCAGGTTGCAAAGAATAACGAGAGCGGCGCGATGATGCGAACACCCGATGGCGGCAGACCGCGCGCGTTGGTCACCGGTGCTTCAAGCGGCATCGGCGAGGAGTTCGCGCGGCAACTGGCGGCGCGTGGTTGCGACCTGGTGCTGACCGCGCGGCGCGAGGAACGCCTGCGCGCGCTAGCGGGCGAACTGCATGCGAAACAAGGCGTCGATGCGCAAGTGGTCGCGGCCGATCTTTCGCTTGCCGATGCGCCGCAGCAAATCGTGAAAGAACTCGTGCGCCGCGGATTGCACATCGATATTTTGATCAACAATGCCGGTTACGGCGTGCCGGGCGGTTTTCTCGACAGCGACTGGCAAACGCACACCGATTTCATCCGCGTGCTGATGATCGCGCCGACCGAGCTGTGCCACCGCCTTTTACCGGCGATGCGCGGGCGCGGTTACGGCCTCATCGTCAACGTCGCCTCGCTCGCCGGGCTGGTTCCGGGCACGCCCGGCCACACCTTGTACGCCGCGGCGAAATCGTATTTGGTGAAATTCTCCGAATCTCTGGCGCTGGAAAACCGCAAGCGCGGCGTGAATGTGTGCGCCCTGTGCCCGGGTTTCACATATTCGGAATTCCACGATGTCACCGGCGCGCGGGAGAAGGTATCCAAGATGCCCGGCTGGCTGTGGATGCGCGCCGACGAAGTCGTGCATCTGGGACTGGATGCGGTCGAACGTGGCCGTATCGTGTACGTCACCGGGCGCATCAATCGCATGATCAAAGCATTATTCAAACTCTTGCCGGATCGATTGGCGCTGAAAGTGATCGAGCGCAGGGCGAGGAATTTCAGGGTAGAGAAGTAAGCCGTCAAATTGCAGCTTCGTCATTTCGCGGCATCGCCGAGCATCGGCGATGAACCCGAAATCTGCTGTCCTTCGCTACGAAGAGATTCCGGGTTCCGTCGCCCAGCGAACGGCCCGGAATGACGGCTTATCGGTGCTCAGCCGTAAAGACGTCTTTCCCGAAACTCCGCAACTGCGGCGCGTTCGCGTAACCCAGATGCGGCAGACCGAAGATGTCTTCCATGCTGCGAAGGAACGAGTAGTGGTTGTATTCAACGTTTGAAACCGTGCCCGGAACGATCGTCGGCGAGATCAGCACCGCGCCGATGCGTCCACCGCCCGGTCCGAACTGCCCCGGTTGCGGGCCGCCAGGCAGAGGCCGCTCGCCGCAACAAGCCGCCGCATCGGTGCCTTCGTCGAAGGTGATGATCAACAAACCGTCCTGTTTGAACGCGGGTGAAGCGAGGATCCGCGGTACCCATTCGCGCAGGAACTTGTCGGCGGAAATCAATCCGCCCGGCTCGCCGTTCCTGCACGGCGCATCGTGACCGTCGTGACAGAGGTTGGGCGTGATGTAAGAGAAATTCGGCGTGGCATCCACGCGCTGCAAATCATTCTTCAGCACATCCAGATTGACCACGTGTGCGGTGCAACGCGCGGGATCGTCGATGATTGAATGGAAATATACGAATGGGTCATGCTTGTCGGCATACTGATCCTTTTCGCTCGCGCGATTGGTGACGTCCACCGCGCTGATCGGCACGTGCCCGCATGCGTTGGCTTCGCGCGCGGGATCGGCGCCCATGTCTTCCATGTAGCCTTTCCATGTGAATCCTGCGGCTTCGAGTTGATCTGCCAACGTCTTCACATCGGCCGGATACACGCAGCCTTCGCCCAACGCCTGCCCGTTCGCATCCAGGCCGGGCTTGCTGCGTACGAATTCCCTGAAGACCTTGCAGTCGTCCTGTGTCGCGACATTTGGCGCTTGCCCGCTGATCATCGCGATGTAATTGTCGAGGCTGTAATGGCCGATACCGTAATAGTTGGGCAGCAGTGCGCCCTGTTTCGGCAATTCGTGCGCCAGATAAGGCGCCGGAGATTGCGCGCCGAAGGTGACCTCGAACGGTTCATTCTCCAGCATGATCACGAAAACATGTCGCACTCCGGATTTGTGCAGCACGCTTGCTTCGCGCGTGGCCGGCACGGTGCAGGCAGCGAGCGCCAGCGCGGACGCCGCGATCGCACAGGCGAAAGAAGAACGAATGAGATTCACGCGAAAACTCCCACGTTGATGTTCGCAGCGGAGCATGACGAATACATGACGGTCATCCCGCCACCAATCTCGCCAGGAAAAATGCCGCGCAGGCCGCGATGCCGCCGACGATCACGGTCTGCCACGCGCCACGCTGCGGGCCCGTACCGGCATAGCGACCCTTGATCGCGCCGAACAACGCCAAGGCGATCAACGTGGCGATGGCGGAGATCCACAACGCGGTGCGCGGCTGCGCGATCAGCATGTATGGAAGTAGTGGCACCAGGCCGCCGACCACGTAGGCGCCGCCGATGGTGCACGCGCTGCGCAATGCGCGGCCCGGCACCGGGCGCTCGAGGCCCAGTTCGTAGCGCATCATGAAGTCGACCCACGCCTCGTGATCCCTGTGGAACGCGGCGAGGATAGGCGCGCATTGCTCGCGCGTCAGTCCATAGCGCGCGAGGATCGCGACGATTTCCTCTTCCTCTTCGCGTGGCAGCGCCTTGACTTCGTAGCGCTCGCGATTGCGTTCCTTTGCGTAGTGCTCGACATCGCCGCGCGCGGCGAGATAACCGCCCAGGCCCATTGCGATCGCGCCAGCGGCGATTTCCGCCACGCCTGCGGTGACGACCAAACCCGACGCCGCGACCGCGCCGCTCAACCCCGCCGCCAGCGCGAACGGCACGGTCAGTCCGTCGGCCATGCCGATCACGATGTCGCGCAGCAGGTCGGATGCGCCGAAGTGTTTTTCGATGTGGGCTGCGCGCGGCATCAGATCAATCGAATCTCGCGCAAACGCTCTTGCAGATACTCATGCGCGGTGATCGGCCTGTCGTAGCGGCGCGGATTTTCGCGCGTGATGCATGAAGGCAGCGGATCGAGCACCACGTCCGGATTGGGGTGCAGGAAGAACGGAATCGAATAGCGGGCCTTTCGCGCTTCCTCGCCGGTAGGATTCACCACGCGGTGCGTGGTCGAGGGGTACACGTGGTTGGTCAGGCGTTGCAGCATGTCGCCGATATTGACCACGATGGTGTCGCCGGTCGTCGTGATCGGCAGCCACTCGCCTTCGCGCGTCAGCAGTTCCAAACCTGCCGCCGATGCGCCGACCAGCAGCGTGATGAAGTTGATGTCCTCGTGCGCGCCGGCGCGTACATTGGGAATTTCCGCGCTTTCGATGGGTGGGTAATGTATCGGCCGCAGGATCGAATTGCCCGTATTCGTCTTGTCATCGAAGAAACGTTCCGGCAAACCGATGTGCAAGGCAAGCGCGCGCAGCACGCGCATGCCAAGTTCATCCAGCGCCCGATACAAGCCGTAGCCGTATTCGCGGAAGCCCGGTATTTCGTCCGGCCACAGGTTGGGCGGCATCAACGCGCGATACGGTGAATCGTCCGGCAGCTCTCGGCCGATATGCCAGAACTCTTTCAAGTCCGGATGAACGCTGTCCTTCGCCGTTTCGACTTTGTACGGCGTGTAGCCGCGCGAGCCGCCCGTGCCCGGCACGTGGTACTTCATCTTGGTTTCCAGCGGCAACGCGAAGAACTTCCGGAACACTTCGTATGCGCCGTCGATCAGTTCCGGATCGATGCCGTGCCCGGTGATGCCGCAGAAACCGAATTCGCGATAGGCCGTGCCGAGTTCGGCGACGAACGCGTTGCGGTCGGTGTCGTAGCGGCGGATGTCGAGCGCGGGAACGTGGGGCATTGCGGAATCTGGAGCGGGAAACTGTCCGAAATCATGACACATCATTCCGCGGGATCGTCATCCGCGCAAAAAACCGGCTCTAGCGGCTCTGGCATGAAGAGCGAAGAACAGGATTGCCGCCTCGCGGGATACGGCCACGCTGGCCGCTGACGCCCGACCCAACTTTTCAGCGAACCGCCGTCGGTTCGCGCGCCGCGGCTTGCACGGCTTCGGCCAATTGCTTCACCAACGCCTGGACTTCCTTTTCGTCCTCCGCCTCCACCGTAACGCGCACCACCGGTTCGGTGCCCGAAGCGCGCAGCACGATGCGGCCGCGCTCGCCCAAGCTCGCGCGCGCATGTTGCAATGCTTCCTGCACGGCGGGCGATTGCACCAGCGAGTTGCCGCCTTCCACGCGCAGGTTGATCGTGGTCTGCGGCAGGCGTTGCAGTTCCTTGCGCAGCGAATCCAGCGTCTGCCCGCTTTCCTTCAACGCTTCCAGCACGGCGAGCGCAGCAACGATGCCGTCGCCGGTGCTGACGCGATCCAAATGCAGGATGTGGCCGGAAGCTTCGCCGCCCAGCACGCCGTCGTGCTGCTTCAGCGCCTGCAAAACGTAACGATCGCCGACATTGGCGCGCAGAAATTCGATCTCCAGTTCGCGCAGCCGCCGCTCCAGACCGAAGTTGCTCATGAGCGTGCCGACCACCGGTCCGCGCAGCGCGCCGCGTGCGCGTGCATCGCGCGCGAGGATGTAGAGCAGATCGTCACCGTCGACCAGTTGCCCGCGCGAATCCACCATCTGCACGCGGTCGCCGTCGCCGTCGAAGGCGATGCCGAGATCCGCGCCGCGCTCGCACACCGCCGCAATCAGGGCCTGCGGATGCATCGTGCCGACATGATGATTGATGTTGAAACCGTCGGGCGCACAGCCGATGCAGTACACCTGCGCACCCAGCGCTTCCATCACGCGCGGTGCCACTTGATATGTCGCGCCGTGCGCGCAATCCAGAACGATGTTCCAGCCGCGCAGATCCAGCGGAGCGCGCAAGGTACCGAGACAGAACGCAATGTAGCGTTCGGCGGCGTCATTGATGCGACGCGCCTTGCCGAGTTTCTCCGGCGGAACGGTGCCGAACGGCGCATCCACTTCGCGCTCGATCGCGTGCTCGCGTTCGTCATCGAGCTTCTCGCCGTCGGCGGAAAAGAACTTGATGCCATTGTCGTAATGCGGATTGTGCGAAGCGCTGATCACGATGCCCGCGCTGGCGCCCAGCTCGCGCGTCAGTTGCGCAACACCGGGCGTCGGCATCGGCCCCAGCAGCAGCACATCCGCGCCGGCCGCGACCAGCCCCGCCTCCAGGGCGGATTCGAACATGTAACCGGACACGCGTGTGTCCTTGCCGATCACCACCGAAGCGCGTTCCCCGCCGCGCAACGCGGCGCCCGCCGCACGACCCAGCTTCAGCATGAATTCGGCGGTGATCGGCCATTGGCCGACGCGGCCGCGGATGCCGTCGGTACCGAAATATTTGCGGGAGTCGGACATCGTGAGCAATGAGTAATGAGCGGAAGATTGACGCGCAAGCCGAATCATTGTGAGCGCGTTTTGCGTCGAAACGCAAAGGCGAAGATGAAACGCAATTCAGATTCGCGATGGAACTCTTTCAATCGTCGCCAAAACGCATGGAGCCAAACGGCCGTGATGGCGCCTGGGGCTTCACGTCGTCCTCATGCACGGCCTGCCACACCGCCACCGCATCGCGCGTTTGCGAAACATCATGCACGCGCACGATCATCGCGCCGCGTTGCACCGCGATCAGCGCCGCGGCTGCAGAACCCGCCGCGCGTTCGACACCGCCCGCGCGACCGGTCAACTTGCCGATCATCGATTTCCGCGACAGCCCGACGAACACACCGGCGGCGAGATCGCGGAAGCGTTCGAGCGAACGCAGCAATTCGAGATTGTGTTGCAGCGTCTTGCCGAAACCAAAACCCGGATCGACCAGCACGCTGCGCTTGTCGATGCCTGCCATCTCGCAGGCGAATACGCGCTCGGCAAGAAAGCGGTGCACTTCGCCGACAACATCGTCGTACTGCGGATTCTCCTGCATCGTGCGCGGCTCGCCCTGCATGTGCATCAGGCATACCGGCACTTTCAGATCTGCGGCGGCATCTAACGCGCCTTCGCGCTGCAAGGCGTACACATCATTGATTAGGCCCGCGCCGGCCTGCACCGCCGCGCGCATCACTTCCGGTTTGGAGGTATCGACGCTGACCGGCACACCGCATTCGCGTACCAGCGTTTCGATCACCGGCACCACGCGCGAGATTTCCGTCTGCGCATCGACCGGTTCTGCACCGGGTCGCGTGGATTCGGCGCCGACATCCAGCATGTCCGCGCCCTGCTCCACCATTTCCAGCCCGCGGCCCACCGTCGCGCGCACGTCACCGCCCAGACCGTCGCCTGAAAATGAATCGTCGGTGAGGTTCAGCACGCCGCAGATGCGCGGACGGTCAAGTTTCAGAATGCGACCCGCGCAATCGAGTGTGGGAACCGTATCGAACATCAGGATGCCTGCGAATTCGAATCGTCCAGCCGCGTCAGTATCTCCCTGAAACGAGGCAACGAATGCAACGCCGCGAGATCCGGATCGCGTTCGATCCATTCGCGGAAGCCCTGCCCCGCGGCGACCGCCCGCTCAAGCAGATCGAGCGCGCGGTCGTTCTCACCAAGACAAGTGTAAGTGCACGCTGCGTTGTAGAGCGTGCCGAAGTCCTCCGGCTGCAAGCGGAGTGCCGCCTCGATATTACGACGTGCGCCATTGGGATCGCCCAGCCGCACCTGCATGCCCGCGGCGAGATACAAGGCGCGGCCGTTTTCCGGGTCGGCTGCGATTTCAGCCAACGCGGCGGGCAAGGCGATGCGTGCCAAAGCGTCTCCACGCGCCGGATCGTTCAACGCATCGGCGGCGTTGGCTGCGAGTGACAGCGCCTGGAATTCGTCGGGACGCACGCGATGCGCCGCCTCGAATTCTCCGATCGCCAGCGCGTTCTGTCCATGCCCGAAGCAATGGCGGCCGAAGTAGTAATGCGCTTCGTAGAGTTCCGGATTCAATTCGATTGCGCGGCGGAATGCTGCGGTCGCGCCTTCGCTGTCGCCGGCCAGCGACAAAGTGTTGCCGCGCGCGACGTGGGCTTCGGCAAGATCGGGCGCGAGTTCCAGCGCGCGTTTCGCCGCAGCGAGCGCTTCTTCCAGTACCTCCGCCGGTTGCAGGATTCGCCAGATCAGTAACTGCGCCAGCGAGTCGGCCAGACCCGCGTGCGCCTGCGCGTAATCTGGATCGAGCGCGATCGCGCGCCGGAACATCTCCGGCGCCTTGGTCCAGTTGTCACTGCTCTTCAAGGATTGAATCTGCCGGCCGCGCAGATAGAACTCGTATGCGCGAATGTCGCGCGGCGCGTTGCGGCTGATGTCGAGTTCCGCTGCGCCCTGCAACGATACGCGCAATGCATGCGTCACGCTTCGCGCGATTTCCTCCTGGATGGCGAAGATGTCTTCCAGCTTGCGGTCGAAATTCTCCGACCAGAGGTGATAGCCGTTGTCTGCGTCGACCAACTGCGCAGTGACGCGCACGCGATCGCCGGCCTTGCGAACGCTGCCTTCCATGATCGCCGCGACGTTGAGCGCGCGGCCGATTTCTCGCGCGTCGGCGCCGCTGTCGCGAAACCGGAACGAAGAGGTGCGCGAAGCCACGCGGAGGTCGCGGACGGACGCCAGCGCATTGAGAATTTCTTCCGCCAGGCCGTCGCAGAAATAATCCTGGTCTTTCGCTTCGCTCAGGTCGGCAAACGGCAGGATCGCAACCGAAGCGTCCGGGACGCGCGCGGCTTGCGACGCAAGCGGTGTTTCGTACTCAGGCAACGGAGCGGTGCGCTCGATGCCACGCGGATTGATGTCGTACACCCACGCCAGCACGAGAGTCAATACGAAACCCAGCGCCAGCAGCACCAGCAACAGCCGCATCGACCAGGATGGAAATCCGAGCGGTTCGAAGGTGGCACTGGCCAATTGGATGAGGATCCAGCCCGCCACTACGTACACCGCCGCCACGCGGAACACGCGCCGGCGGCGGAATTCCGCGAAGGATTGTCTCAGCGATCCAGTCCAGTCGCGCACCGATCGTCTCCCTCCCTGCCGCCGCACAAAGCGCTGCCCGCATGTTACATGCGGCGATTCGCTCCGCGGTTCAGCGGGATCGGCGAAGATCGCGTGAAGCGAAAAGGCCGCCTTGCGGCCTTTACTTCTGTCAGATGAATGCTTATTCGATCAATGCTGGCTCGCCGGTTGCCCCACCTTGGCCGGGTCGCGCATCGACGCAGGTTTGCCGCCGCCGCTGTCGGGCGGACTGCCGGAAGGCATGCGCCAGTCGCGCGGCGGACCGGGCTCGCGGCCATCCATGATCGCGGCGATCTGTTCCCTGTCTATGGTTTCGTACTGCAAGAGCGCGCGTGCCATCGCGTGCAGCTTTTCCATGTTGTCGGTCAGGATCTGCCTGGCGCGATTGTATGCGCCGTCGATCACGCTGCGTACGGCCACGTCGATCTTGCGCGCGGTTTCATCCGAGACGTTCTTGTGCTGCGTCACCGAGCGGCCGAGGAACACTTCATCCTCTTCGTCGCTGTAGGTCATCGGCCCCAAGTCATCCGACAGGCCGTACTTGGTGACCATGTCGCGCGCCAGTTGCGTCGCGCGCTGGATGTCGTTGGACGCGCCGGTGGTGACCTTGTCCTCGCCGAAGATCAGTTCCTCGGCCACGCGCCCGCCGTACAGGCTGGCGAGCCGCGAATGCAGCGACAGCTTGCTGTGGCTGTAGCGGTCCTGCTCGGGCAGGAACATGGTGACACCAAGCGCGCGGCCGCGGGGAATGATCGTGACTTTGTGCACCGGATCGTGCTCGGGCACCGACAGGCCGACGATCGCGTGACCGGCTTCGTGATAAGCGGTGAGCTTCTTCTCGTCCTCGCTCATGATCATCGAGCGCCGCTCGGCGCCCATCATGATCTTATCCTTGGCGCGTTCGAAATCCGCCATGTCCACGTCGCGCGAGTTGCTGCGCGCGGCGAACAGCGCAGCCTCGTTGACCAGATTGGCGAGATCGGCGCCGGAAAATCCCGGCGTGCCGCGCGCGATGACCATCGCATCCACGTCGGCGCTGATCGGCACCTTACGCATATGCACTTTCAGGATCTGCTCGCGGCCCCGCAAGTCCGGCAGCGGCACGACCACTTGACGATCGAAACGGCCCGGCCGCAGCAGCGCCGGATCGAGCACGTCGGGCCGGTTGGTCGCGGCGATCACGATGATGCCCTCATTGCCCTCGAAGCCATCCATTTCGACCAGCAACTGGTTCAATGTCTGCTCGCGCTCGTCGTGACCACCGCCCAAGCCCGCGCCGCGATGGCGGCCCACCGCGTCGATCTCATCGATGAAAATGATGCACGGCGCATGTTTCTTGGCCTGCTCGAACATGTCGCGCACACGCGCCGCACCCACACCAACGAACATCTCGACGAAATCCGAACCGGAGATCGAGAAGAACGGCACCTTCGCTTCGCCGGCAATGGCCTTCGCCAGCAGCGTCTTGCCGGTGCCGGGCGAACCGACCATCAGCACGCCGCGCGGAATCTTGCCGCCGAGCTTGGTGAAGCGCGAGGGGTCACGCAGGAACTCGACCAGCTCGCCCACTTCCTCTTTGGCTTCCTCGCAGCCGGCGACATCGGCAAAGGTGACCTTCACCTGATCCTCACCCTGCAGTTTCGCGCGCGAGCGGCCGAACGACATCGCGCCGCGCCCGCCGGCGCCAGCCTGCATCTGCCGCACGAAATAGAACAGCAAGCCGAAGATGAAGAGGAATGGCAGGTATTCGATCAGCACGCGCATCAGCGAGAAGCCATTGTCGCCGGGCTCCTGCGTCACCTTCACGCGATGCTGGTCGAGCAACTGCTGCAAGTCACCGTTGTCCGTGCCGAACACCGGCATTACCGTGTGCAGCGAGCTGCCGTCTTTCAACTTGCCGGTGATCACGGCCGGCAGGCTCGGACTGACCGAAATGGAAGAGACGTTGTCGTTCTTCACCTGCTGCACGAATTCGGTGTACGACATCTGCTGGTCGCCGCCGGTCAATTTCGGCGACAG
>JAJPID010000047.1 GCA_021324945.1 Lysobacterales bacterium
GCGACCTGCGTGCCGTTCTGCGTGGTGATGATGTTGTTGTCGGCGGTGATCGTCGCGGTGGCGCCGGGTGCGACATTCGCCACGCTGCTGCCGTTGGCGATGCCGCTACCGGTGGCGCTGGTGGTCAGGTTCCAACCTTCACCGGCCAGTTGTTGCACGCCATAGAGCTGGCTGCCATTCACCGCGTCGGTGCTGGTGGCGCTGACGGCGCCCGGCGCCACATTGGTGATCGTCACCGGCGCACCCGCGCCGGCGCCTCCGGTTGCGCCCAGGGTGATCTTGTTGCCGCCCGCTGCGTCATACTTCACCGCGACGTTGGCCGTGTTGTCGATGTTGCTGTTCAACTGTGACAGCGCCGCGCCGACCGTAGTCTCATTCGTCGGGCCGCTGACCGCGCCGACCACACTCACGGTATTGATCGGCGCGCTGAAGCCGCTGATCGTGCCGGTGGCGGAGTTGTAAGTTGTGCCATCGCCCAATGTGGAAGCGACGGATGTGCCGAGATTGTCCGTCTGCGTGTCGAGATTGTTGATCGCGGTGGTGTTGGTCGCAATGTTCGCGGTATTCGTATTGACCTGCGTGCCGACCGCGTACAACTGCGAGCCGTTGACCGCGTCGGTGCTGGTCTGCGAAATCGTGCCGGCGGCGACGTTCTGGATCTGACGTTCCTTTCCGGCTGCGCCGACAGAGACCACGCCGTTGGTGTCGCTGGTCGCGGCAATTGTGCCGCCATTGATCGTGTACGGGCCCGTGGACGCCGCGCGAGTGCTGCTGCTTGCGCCAAGCGCCACATCGTCGGCGGTCGCTCCCGCCGTTGCGCCGTCGCCGATGGCGACGCCAAAGTTCTTGCCGGCCGTCGCGCCGCGGCCTAACGCAATGGCGGACGTACCGGAGGCCACGCTTTGACCGCCAATGGCTATGGCGTTCGCGCCCGAGGCATTGGCGCCTGCGGTGGCGTTGCCGCCCAGCGCCGTCGCGCCAGCACCGGTCGCTTGTGTGTAAGTGGCTGTGCTAGTACCGCCGGTGCCGATAGCGACAGCGTTGGTCTGGTTTGCCAATGCCGAAATGCCGAAGGCGATCGTCGTCGGCGCCGAGGCGCGCGAGTTCGGGCCAATCGCAAAGGCGGTGTCTGCGGTCGCCGCCGCGCCGGTACCCAGTGCGATCGAAGAGAAGCCGGTTGCATTGGCTTGTGCGCCAATGGCGACGTCGAAGACACCGTTCGGCGTGAACGTTCCGGTCGGGTTGGCGCCGTTGAATGTACCGCCAGCCATTGCCTGAGGACCGAATGCGACCGAGCCGTCGCCGGCCACGGGCGTGTGGTAAACGCCGGCAGCGATGGCCGTGCTGCCCGTCAGATCGGTATACAGCTGCGCGCCGGTCGCGGTTACCGATGTTCCATTGATGATCGCGGTGTAAGTAGCGTTCGCCACCTTGTCGAGGTCATCGCCACCGATCGCGATGGCCGAATTCCCGGCCGCTTGCGCGTTATTGCCCATGGCGGTTGACTGATCGCCGGTGGCTCCGACAAACGCGCCGATTGCGACCGACTGGTTGGTGATGCCGCCCGTCTTGCCAGCCTGCGCGCCGCCGCCCAGTGCGGTGGCCTGGTTACCGTAGGACGATGCGGCATTGCCTTCGGCAATCGCACCGGTGCCGTTTGAGATGGAGTTGTCGCCGATCGCGATTGCGCCATTGCCGGTGGCGCTCGCGTTGAAGCCGCACAGGATCGTGCCGGTCGCGGTGTTCGTGTAGGTGCAGTTTGCGGTTTGCGCAAACACGTGCGGCGCCCAACCCGTGCCGCACAACAACATCGCCGAAACCAATCCTTTCAGCGCCAACGGAGTGCCCGTACCGTGCCAGCCGGCACCTCCGCCGCCATGACTGCGCGCCAATTCAGACGCGACTTCGATCTGATTGCGCGAACGATTCCAAACCAGGCTGTAGATCTTGTTCATTATCATCTCCGAAAAAAGGCCGCACGCTGCCGTCGAGCGGCGTGGCCGTTCGCGCAGGATTCGTTGGGGGATTACCCGCCGATGGACCCTCAGCAAAACGCGTACCAAAGTGCGACGCACGTCACGAAAACCGGTTTGATATTCAGTCCGGTTACACAACTTCACATTTGATTCGCTTGCGCGCGCAGGGCGGGGTCTTGGTCGCGATTGCAGGGAAGTTGGCTGAGGGATAATCGCGCGATGTTGTACTTGGCCTCGCAATCGCCGCGCAGAAAACAATTGCTGGAACAACTCGGCGTGGCGTTCGAGCTGTTGCACGTTGGGGTGCCGGAGGTCCGTGCGGCGGGTGAAACGCCAGAGGACTACGTCAATCGTGTCGCGCGGGCGAAGGCGATGGCGGGTCTGGATTCGATCCGCGCGCGCGATCCGAATGCGCTCGTGCTCGGCGCCGACACGGAAGTGGTGCTCGACGATCGCGTGTTCGGCAAGCCGCGCGATATCGAAGACGCTATGGAAATGTTGCGTGCACTGTCGGGACGCACGCATCGCGTGATCTCGGTCGTGTGGTGCGTGGCAAGCGGGCGCAAGGAGGCCTCGGCGCGCAGCATTTCCGAAGTGCGTTTCGCGATATTGTCCAATCGCGAAGTCGAAAATTACGTCGTTACAGGCGAGCCGTCAGGCAAGGCCGGCGCGTATGCGATACAGGGCCGCGGCGCGGCTTTCGTCGAGCATCTCTCCGGCAGCTACTCCGGCGTGATGGGTTTGCCGCTGTTCGAGACAGCACAGCTGTTGCGGCAATTCGGGGCTTGATTTGCACGTGCAGCCGAAGTCGCCATCGTTCGCAAAGAGCTCCGTGACCGGGAGTTCCTTGGCCTGCTTCGGCTGATCACAGAAAAGCTTGTGAAGCTGCGCATCGATGAATGCGCGGCGATCAGGGAGGCTCCTCTCAATTCGAACATCGACAGGTTCAGCCGCGGCGGGCTATAACGCGTCTCTGACTTGGCGGCCGGCCTGCGCATGAGCGAGGAAATCCTGATCAACGTCACGCCGCGTGAAACCCGCGTGGGTGTGGTCGAGAACGGCATGTTGCAGGAAGTGCACGTGGAGCGGGCTGGCCGGCGCGGTTACGTGGGAAATATCTATTGCGGCCGTGTGCAGCGAGTGATGCCGGGCATGCAAGCCGCGTTCGTCGAGATCGGCCTGGGTCGCGCGGCGTTCCTGCACGCCTCCGACATCGTGCGAGCGCCGCCGGTTCTCACAGCGGAAGAAAGCGAGGCGAACGGCGCATCGCTCAACGGCAATGGTGTGCCGGCAAACGGCGGCGCCGTCCCCCACACTCCGCCGATCGGCGAACTGGTGCATGAAGGGCAACGCATCATCGTGCAGGTGATCAAGGATCCGATCGGCGGCAAGGGCGCTCGGCTGTCAGCGCAGCTGTCGATTCCCTCGCGCTATCTAGTGTTGTTGCCGCACACGCAACTCTACGGTGTCTCCATCCGCATCGAAGACGAAGCCGAGCGTGTGCGTCTCAAGGAATTGCTGGTGCGCTTGTCCGGTGGCGACGCCTGCGGCTACATCGCTCGCACCAATGCCGAGGGCGAGGATGAAGGCGCACTGGCCGAGGACATCGCCTACGTGCGCAAGGTCTGGGCGGCGGTGCAGGAGAGCATCGTGCACGCGGAGCCCGGCACATGCGTGTACGAGGAGCCGTCGTTGCCCTTGCGCGTGCTGCGCGATCTGATGCACGACGACATAGAGAAGGTGCGAGTGGATTCGCGCGAGACGTATCAGCGCACACTGGAATTCGCGCAGCGTTTCATGCCGCATCTTTCCGATCGCATCGAGCATTATTCCGGCGAGCGGCCGATCTTCGATCTTTACAGCGTCGAGGACGAGATCGGAAAGGCGTTGCGCAAGGAAGTGCCGCTGAAATCCGGCGGGCACCTGGTGATCGACCAAACCGAGGCGATGACCACCATTGACGTCAACACTGGCGCGTATCTCGGCACGCGCAATCTCGAGGAGACGGTGTTCCGCACCAATCTGGAAGCCGCGCAGGCCGCGGCGCGGCAACTGCGGCTGCGCAACCTCGGCGGCATCATCATCATCGACTTCATCGACATGCTGGACGCGGAGCATCGTCGCCAGGTCCTGCGCACGCTGGAGAAATCGCTGGCCAAGGATCACGCGCGCACCACGGTTTATGAGATGTCGCCGCTGGGGCTGGTCGAGATGACACGCAAGCGCACCACCGAGAGTCTGGAGCGGCAGTTGTGCGAACCCTGCCCGGCGTGCGCGGGTCGCGGCAAGATCAAGACGACGGAAACCGTGTCGTACGAAATCTTCCGCGAGATCACGCGTGCGGTGCGGCAATTCGAAGCGGAGAAGTTGTTGGTGCTGGCGAACCCCCGTGTAGTCGCGCGCATTCTGGAAGAAGATTCCGCCGCGGTCAGCGAATTGGAAGCCTTCATCGGCAAGACCATCCGCTTTCAGCCGGAGGAGCAGTACGCGCAGGAGCAGTTTGATGTTGTGTTGTTGTGATCCTTACAACGCAACGAGCTTTCCATTTCCCCCGCTTGCGGGGGGAGGTGCCGAAAGCGAGTGTAGAAAAGCTTTGCCGCGCCACGATCACTTGAGTTTGCAAGTGACAAGCGGATTGAATGGCCGGGCGAACTCAAGTGGTGAAGCACTCTCTCCCGCAAGCGGGAGAGAGGGAGTAATCGAGGCATGAACTCCTGGCGCCACCGCCTGCGCCGCGCACGCTTCTTCATCGGCGCGCTGATCGCAGGTGCGCTGATCGCCGCGGCGGTGGCGATGGGATTGATGCAATTGCTGCTGCCGCTGGCGGCACGATATCCGGATCGGCTGGCCGCGATTCTTTCCGAACGTCTGCACCGGCCCGTGCATTTCGAATCAGTGCAGGGGCAATGGCAACCCTCTGGTCCGCTGCTCTCCGTGCACGGGCTGACGCTGGGCGCTGCCTATCCCGGTGGCGAGACGCTGAGTTTGCCCAAAGCAGCGATTAAATTCGATCTCGGCGCGTGGCTGAAGCCCGCGCATCGCTGGGTGACGTTGCGGCTCACCGGCGTCGAACTGCGGATGGAGCACGATGCGAATGGCTGGCGCGTGCTCGGTCTTTCCAATCCGAACGACAAGCAGCAGGCACCGCTGCAATCCTTGCCCGTCGATCTGGATCTGCATGCGCTGCAGGTGACGATCGTGGATGTGCCGAACCAGCGCACCTACGTGCTTTCGACGCCGCATTTACGTGTGGTCAACAGCGGCGGCGCACTGCGTTTCGCGGGCAACGTGGTGCGGCAGGGGGCGCCGCAGCCGATCACGGTGATCGGCCGTTTCGATCCGCAAAAGCAGGATGCCGACCTCTACATCGCAGGGCACGAATTGGATTTCGCCGCGATGGCACGGGATGTCGATCTGCAAGGTTATTTCGTGCGCAGCGGCCGCGGCGATCTGGAGTTGTGGGGCAGCTGGCGCGGCAATCGTCTCGAAAGCGCCGCGGCGAAGTTCGATCTGAGCGGGCTGGACGCGACCGCGCCGGGCGGACCGCACATGCAGTTGCCCACGTTTTCCGGCGTGCTCGGTTTGCATCGCATCGCCGACGGTTATGAATTGCACTACCGCACAGCGGGCAAATCCCACGCCGACATAGACGGTGCCGGGGGCGCGTTGCTGCGGCTGCGCGTGCAGTCGGGCGGCCTGCGCAGCATCACCCTGGCAGCGCGCGATATCGATCTCGTGCCGGTGCTCTCATTGGTGGCGATGCTTCCGCAAACGCCCCCCGCGCTCGGCAAATGGATCTCCGCTGCGCGTCCGCACGGGCGCATAGAATCCGCCGCGGTACGTTGGGACAGCGGCGGCAAATACGCGCTGGCAGCGCGTCTGCAGGGAATCGGCGCGGCGCCCGAAGCGGACATGCCCGGCGCCGATCCCTTCGATGCGATCGTGCGCGGCGACGACGAGGCCTTGTCGATCGAGATCCCGCAGCAGGCATTCACGCTGCGGATGCCGCGCGTGTTCCGCTGGCCATTTGTTCTGAAGCGTTTCGGGGGAACGCTGGTGGTGTGGCGCGACGAAGTCGGTCGCCACGTGGGCACCGACGGCATCGTTTTCGACAACGATGAAGTTGGCGGCGAAGGCCGTGGCGAAGTGGTACTGCCCGATGGCGGCGGCAAACCGTTTCTCGATATCTATGCGGTCGCCACGCACGGCAAAGTTTCGGCGACGAAACTCTTTCTGCCGCTGACGATTCCGCCTCCGACCATGCAATGGCTGGATCGCGGATTGGTGTCTGGCCAATTGAACTGGGGCCGTCTCGCGCTACGCGGCGATCTCGCCGACTGGCCATTCGTCAATCACAAGGGCCGTTTCGATGCGATGGGGCAGGTGAGCGACGCTGTGCTCGATTACGGCCCCGAATGGCCGCAAGCGGAACAGATCGATGCGACCGCGGAGTTCGTCGACAACTCGATGATCGTGGAAGCGACGCACGCGCAGACGTTGGACAATACTGTGACGCAAGCGGTAGCGACCATTCCCGATCTCGGCAATGGCGTGTTGACATTGGCTGCGCAAGGCGCGGGCACCGGAACTTCGCTGCTGGATTTCGTGCGGGGCAGTCCGGTCGGGCACGACCTTGCATCCACGCTTTCCGCGCTGAAAGTCGGCGGCAACGGCAAGCTCGCCTTCACGCTGGTACTGCCGTTCGACAAACCGCAGAACTTCAGCCTGGCCGGCAATCTGCAATTGAGCGATGCCAACGTGGTGGCGAAGCAGTGGAATCTCGCGCTGCAGGGTGTCACTGGCGCGCTGCTGTTCGATCAGAAAGGTTTTCGCGCACCGGATTTGAAAACGAAGTGGCACGACGCGCCCGCGACGTTGTCGATCGCGCTGGGCGCGGACGTCGGCGATCCGTCGAAGCAATTGAGCGCCGCATTGTCCGGCACATTCACGCCGCAGGCGATGCTTTCCGATTATCCCGATCTTGCAGCACTGGCGAAGATCGCGCGCGGCACGGCGAATTTCCGCATCGGTTTCGATATCGCTGCGCAAGGCAGCGCCTCGAACGCGCCCAAGACTTTGCGCGTGCAATCCGATCTGCGCGGCGTCTCGCTGGACTTGCCGGCGCCGCTGGACAAGCCGGCTGCCGCGGCGTTGCCGATGGATCTGCAGCTGGGCATGCCTTTCGAAGGTGCGGAAATCGATCTCGCGCTGGGCGACGTGCTGCGCGCGCGAGGGCGCCTGCCGGATGCGGCTGCGCGCAAACCGGCCTCGTTGACGGTTGCATTTGGAAGCGTGATGCCCGCAACGATTCCCACCAGCGGCATGATCGTCGGCGGACACGCGGCGACTCTCGACCTCGCCGGCTGGGCGCAACTCGCCACAAGCGGATCGAACGCGGCGCAATCCGGCGCGGCCGCGGCGGTGAGCGGATTGCCCACGTTGAACGATGCGCAAGTCAGCACGGATGATGCCCTGGCGTTCGGGAATCATCTCGGCGCGATGTCGCTGCATCTTGCGACGCAAGCCGACGCGCGTCGGATCACGTTTGACGGCACCACGCTCGCGGGCACGCTCGATTTGCCGACGGCCAACTTGGTGCAACGCGGTATCACTGCACAATTGCAACGCCTGTACTGGCCCGAATCGCCGCCGCCAAAGAATGAAACGCAAACGCAAGGCGCTCCGCAGCCAGATGCGTTGAGCGGCATCGCGCCCTCGTCGTTGCCGCCGTTGCATCTTGCTGTGGCCGATTTGCGGCTGGGGAATTCCCGGTTGGGCGAAGCACATTTCGAAAGCACGCCGACATCCGCCGGCATGCGCGTGTCGCGCATGGACATGCAATCGAAGGACGTGCGCATCCGTGCGCAGGGCGACTGGAACGGCACCGCGCAAGCCAGCCGCTCGCAATTCACGATCGATCTCGCCTCCGACAATCTCGGCCGAATGCTCGATGCATTTGGTTATGGCGGACTGATTTCCGGCGGACAAAACACGCACGCGGTAATCGCCGGCTCATGGCCCCGCGCACCGAGCGCGTTTTCGCTCGCCAATCTAGACGGCACCATGAAAGTGAGAGTGGGCGAAGGCCGCATTCTCGACGTGCAGCCGGGCATGGGCCGCCTGATCGGATTGTTCTCGCTCACGCAATTGCCGCGACGGCTGACGCTGGATTTCGGCGACGTCTACAAGTCCGGCTTCGGTTTTAATTCCATCAGCGGCACGTTCAAACTCGCCGAAGGCAACGCCAACACCGACGATCTGGAAATCAAGGGTCCGGCCGCCGACATCCGCATGCGCGGCCGCACCGGTCTGCGCGCACACGATTATGATCAGATCGTCGATGTCACCCCGCACACCGGCGGCGCCCTCGCTGTGGTGGGCGCTGTGGTGGGCGGCCCGATCGGCGCTGCAGCCGGACTGGCGCTGAGCAAGGGCGTCAACAGCGCCGCACATGCGCGTTACAGCATCACCGGGAGCTGGACCAAACCAGTGATCACGACGATTTCGAAAACCGTGTCTAAGGAAGCGCCACCCGCGGCTGCGCAATCCGGCGCTGCGCAGCCGGGCAAGGCGGGTTCGGGCGGCTGACACTGCTACGCTTGCGCCGGCGAACCGGAGGGTGTCATGCATTTTTTCTACAAGCTCCTTCCGCCACGCGCTACTTTCGCTGTTGACATGACTCCGGAAGAGGCCGCGGTTATGGGCCAGCACGTGGCGTACTGGAAAGGACTGATCGACGACGGTTTGAAGGTATTCGCGCTCGGTCCTGTCGGCGATCCGAAAGGTGTCTTCGGCATCGCCGTAATCGAAGTCGAAACCGAAGCAGCAGCGCACGAGCTGGGGCACAACGATCCCGCAATCAGCCGGACCGAATATGGGTTCCGCTATGAATTGCACCCGATGCCGCGCGGGGTTATGCACAGTCCTTGAAGCTGCTCCGAGCTTGCGATTCGGACCCTGCGCCCTTACTTTGAAGGGTTAGCAGTCTCGAAATCGCCTCGATGGATTCTCCTCTTGCCCTTGCCCAACGCAACCTGCTGACACCCGGCGGCATGAATGCCGCCGATCTCGAGCGCGTGTTCGCGAAAGTGATGGGGCCGTCGATCGACGCGGCCGATCTGTATTTCCAGCACGCACGGAGCGAGTCGTGGGTACTGGAGGATGGGATCGTGCGCGACGGCAGCCACTCGATCGAGCAGGGCGTGGGTGTGCGCGCGATCTCCGGCGAGAAGACCGGATTCGCCTATTCCGACGACATCGTGCTGCCGCAGTTGCTGGAAGCGGCCAACGCCGCGCGCGCGATCGCGCGCGAAGGTAATGGGGAAGGCAAACCTCTCAGCGTTCGCGGCACGCGCGCGTTGTATCCGGCCGACGATCCGATCAATGCGCTGAAAAATGCGGACAAACTCGCGCTATTGCGCGAACTCGACGCGCTCGCGCGCAGCCTCGATCCGCGCGTGAAGCAGGTGATCGTCAGTCTGTCCGGTCAGCATGAAACGATAATGGTTGCCGTCAGCGACGGCACCCTGACCGCCGACGTGCGACCGCTCACGCGCGTCAGTGTGCAAGTGATCGCGGAAGACAATGGCCGGTGCGAGCAGGGGCATTCGGGTGGCGGCGGACGTTGCAGCTATCGCGAGCTGATCGATTCCGGTCGCGCGCATGCGTGGGCGCGCGAAGCCGTACGGCAGGCGCTGGTGAATCTGGAGGCCGTAGATGCACCGGCGGGCACGATGGACGTAGTGCTTGGCCCGGGTTGGCCCGGCGTGCTGCTGCACGAGGCGATCGGACACGGACTAGAAGGCGATTTCAACCGCAAAGGCACGTCCGCGTTTTCGCACCGCATGGGCGAGAAGGTCGCGGCCACCGGCGTGACGATCGTGGACGACGGTACGCTGGCCGGCCGGCGCGGTTCGCTCAGCATCGACGACGAGGGCACGCCCACGCATTGCACCACGCTGATCGAAAATGGACGTCTATGCGGCTACATGCAGGACACTCACAATGCACGGCTGATGGGCATGGCGCCCACCGGCAACGGCCGGCGCGAATCCTTCGCGCACCTGCCGATGCCGCGCATGACCAACACCTACATGTTGCCCGGTGAGCGCGACCCGGCCGAAATCATCGCCTCGGTGAAGCGCGGCTTGTACGCGGTGAACTTCGGTGGCGGGCAGGTGGACATCACTTCCGGCAAGTTCGTGTTCTCCGCCAGCGAGGCCTATCTGATCGAGGACGGCAAGGTCACGCGACCGGTGAAAGGCGCGACGTTGATCGGTTCCGGCCCTGATGTGCTGACGCGCGTGTCGATGATCGGCAACGACCTGAAACTCGACGAGGGCGTGGGTGTGTGCGGCAAGGACGGTCAGAGCGTGCCGGTGGGCGTGGGCCAACCAACGCTGAGAATTGACGGAATGACGGTGGGCGGAACGCAAGCGGGTGCAATTGGTTAGCGTGGACGCGTGTCCGAATCGCTTCAAGACGTGAAGATCGCTATGGCGCTTGATCTTGCGCCCTCGTTACCCGCTTCCGATCCCTGTTTCTTGCATTGCCCGCAACACCAGAAACAGCTGCCGATACGCATGCAACGGCTTGTTCGATTCGCGTTCCTGTCGCGCCTGCCGGATCAGCGCGCGCAGGCGCTGGCGGTCCAGATCTGGATGTTCGGCAATCAGTTCGGTGAGCGCGGCATCGCCTTCGGTCAGCAGACGCTCGCGCAGCGTCTCGATCCGGTGCAGCGCCGCGGCTTCGCGGGCGCCGCGTTGGCGATCATTGGCCAGTGCCGCGCGCGCGGCGGCAAACGTCCCTTCCTCGTGGGCGCGCATCAATTTAGCAAGATGGCCGAGCTGGCGCTTGCGCGCGATGTGTGAGGGGATCCGCCGCACATTGGAAATTTCATCGCGCACGTCGTCGGGCAACTCGAGCTGCGCCACACGTGAAGGCGGCAGGTCGACCAGCTGCTTCGCGAACGCCAGCACGTCCAGCGCCTCGCGCCGACGCGCGCTGCGGCTGGGTTGATCATGTGAATTTTCAATTGAATCTTTGGACACCATATTGAGGTTTTCACATGCGTTCGTGCCGAGCGTAGCTCGCGCGGCGATCGGAGTCGAAGCACAATACCTGGTCTGCTTTCGACTCCGCGGCCTTCGGCCGCTACGCTCAAAACGAACGGTTTATTGGAGCCGCACTTGAATATTGCAGCAACGATGTCGCAAATCGACACCAGCCTCGCTGAACTCGATCGTCTCGCACAGTTGAGCGAAGACGTGATTCGACGCGCACGCGCGGCCGGCGCGTCGCAGGCGGAGGTATCGGCCAGTGTTGAAACCGGCCTGTCGGTGACGGTGCGGCTGGGTGAGACGGAAACGGTCGAGCGTACGCGCGACCGCGGGTTCGGCCTGACGGTCTATTTCGGCCAACGCAAGGGCAGTGCGTCGACCGCCGACCTGAAGCCCGAATCGATCGAAGCGACTCTCGCGCAGGCTTGCGCAATCGCGCGCTACACCGAGGAAGATCCCTGCGCAGGACTCGCAGATGCGGAGCTGATGGCCCAAAATTTCCCTGATCTCGACCTGTGGCATCCGTGGGAGTTGGATGTTTCGCAGGCGATCGAGATCGGCAAGCGTGTGGAAGCCGCGGGCCGCGCGCAACCGCACATCGGGAACAGCGAAGGTGCGACGGTACAGAGCGGCGCGTCGCTCGGCGTGTATGCCAATTCGCATGGATTCGTGGGACGCGAGCGCGGCACCTCGCATTCCATCGTGTGTTCGTTGATCGCGGGTTCGAACGACTCGATGCAGCGCGACTACTGGTACGACAGCGTGCGCGCAGTTTCCGACTTTCCGGAGTATGAGAGCATCGGCGAAACCGCGGCGCGGCGCGCGGCGTCGAGATTAGGTGCGCGCAAGTTGTCCACGCGCGAATGCCCGGTGCTGTTTGCGCCGGAAATGGCGCGTTCTCTCATCGGGCATCTGATTGCCGCGGTGAGTGGTGGTTCGCTCTATCGCCGTGCCAGTTTCCTGCTGGATCATGCGGGCAAGCAGATCCTGCCGCAGTTTGTGCGGATCACAGAAACGCCGCTGCTGCAGCGTGGCCATGCTTCGACTCCCTTCGACGCGGAAGGGGTCGCCACGCGCGAGTCGTCATTGATCGAAAACGGCATCTTGCAACGCTACGTGCTCGGCAGCTACTCCGCGCGCAAGCTCGGATTGAAAACCACCGCCAACGCTGGCGGCGTGCACAACCTGCGCGTCGAAGCCGGCTCGATCGACAACGGCGCGGATGGTTTCTATGGGCTGCTGCGGCGCATGGGTACCGGCTTGCTGGTGACGGAACTCATCGGCCACGGCGTCTCAATCGTCACCGGCGATTACTCGCGCGGCGCGGCCGGTTTTTGGGTCGAGAATGGCGAGATCGCATATCCGGTGCACGAAATCACCGTCGCCGGCAACCTGCGCGAGATGTTCGCGCGAGTTCTCGCCATCGGCAGCGATGTCGATCGCCGTTCGTCTTTCCTCACCGGGTCGATCCTGATCGATCGAATGACGGTCGCGGGCGAGTAGCCGTGTAGAAGCATTTGAACTCTCGCGCCGCGGTTTCCGCGTCCGATGCGCTCGCGCGTTACCGGGTGCGAGGAGAGTAGCGCGTATCAGCAGCGTCGCGCAGCTTCGGATGCGCGTTCTCCGGCGCCTGCATCATGCGCACGTAGACGGCGGGTGAAACATCTGCGTGCATCAGCGCGTCCAGCGCGAAATCGTCGGGTTGGGCTTCGAACTGACGCGAATAGCGCGCGTTGAGCTGGGAGGCGGGAATCGTTGCCGCGATCGTGCCGCCGCTGACTTCGTCGATCAGCACGGAGCCCACGATCGCCACGCCCGAGCCGCGCAAGATCAGACGCAGCAGGTGGCGATAGTGCCGATACCCCATCTCGTGCGCCACGACCAGTCTGCGCACCCGCACGCGCCTGTCAACGCGCGAGGCGCATCATGCGTTTGTCGGGTGAATACGCGAGGTCCGCATGAACACTGCAGAAAGCGCCGTTGCGGCCGTCAATCGTTTCGGTCTGGGCGCCAAACCCGGCGAACTAGGCGAGGTGCACGATGGGCCCGGCTGGCTAGGCGCACAGATTTCCTCCGGCGCCGACGGTGCGCAGTTGTTCGCCGCGCTGCCCTCCAGCCTGGATTACCTCAAGCGCGAAAGCCAGTACAAGCTGGAACGGCGTGAATTCAAGCAAGCCGACAATCCGCAGCGGCGCGCGCTGTTTGGCGGCGACGCGATGAAATCCGGTGTGCCCAATGCCACAGTCGCCGCGGCCGAAACGCGCAAGAACGACGCGCTGCCGCCGGAAGTGCGCGACATCCAGGCAGAGCTGCGCGACGACGTGTTCGCCGAAGCTGCGGCGCGATTCCGTCTTGCAGCGACGACGTCTACGCCTTTCATGGAACGGCTAGTGTATTTCTGGTCGAACCATTTCGCGGTGTCGCTGGACAAGGGCCCGGCGCGATTGTTCGCCGCGCCGATGGAGCGCGAGGCGATCCGCCCGCATGTCAACGGCCGCTTCGCCGACATGCTGCTGGCGGTGGAAACGCATCCGGCAATGCTGCGTTATCTAGATAACGTGCAATCCATCGGTCCGGATTCGTTCGTGGGCGAGCGCGTCAGCGCGCGGCTGGCGCAGAAGGGCGACGACAACAAGGGCAAGGCCGGCGGACTGAACGAGAATCTCGGCCGGGAGATCCTGGAGCTGCACACGCTGGGTGTGAACGGCGGTTACACGCAAGCCGACGTCACTGAACTCTCGCGTGCGATCACCGGTTGGAGCACGCCGGTGCCGCGGGATTTCGATCCCGACGCGCGCGGCGGCATGGGCAGGTTCCGTCCGCGCGCTTTCTATTACAACCAGCAGATCGCCACGCTACCACCGACTTCTGCGTTCGTGTTTCGTGCCAATGCGCACGAACCCGGCGCGCGCAAGGTCATGGGCCGTACCTATGCTGAAGGCGGATTCGAGCAGGGCAAGGCAATCCTGCTTGATCTCGCGCGTCATCCGGCGACCGCGAAACACATTTCGCTGAAGTTGGCGCGGCACTTCGTTTCCGACGATCCGCCGCAGTCGCTGGTCGATCGCATGACGCGGAGTTATCTCGAACACGACACCGATCTTGCGGCGGTCTATCGCACGCTGGTGATGAGTCCGGAAGCGTGGGGCGAGGGCGCGCGCAAATTCAAGACACCGCAGGATTTCCTGATCTCCAGCCTGCGCGCGGGGCAAATCGACGTCGGCGACAATCCAAAGCCGTTGCTCGGCCTGCTCAACACCTTGGGCGAGCCGATGTTCACGCCGCGCTCGCCCGCGGGTTTCCCCGACATCGCGTCCAACTGGATCGATGCCGATGCGCTGTGGAAGCGCGTGCAGGCGGCCGAAGCGCTGTCGCAACGCGTCGCATTGACCAACATCCAGCCGCTTGATCTGGCGCAGGGCGTACTCGGCCCGCATCTCGACAGCGAAACCGCCACCGCGATCAAGCGCGCGGAATCCATGCAGGTGGCGGTGGCGACGCTGTTCGCCTCGCCCGCGTTCCAATGGAGAGTTTGAAATGGCCACATCGATCCAAGGCAGAATCAGTCGCCGGCAATTTCTCGGAGGCACGCTGGCCGCGGCGGGCGCGCTTGTGCTGTGGCCGAAGCTGACTTTCGCCGCGACTGGTTCCGACACGCGCTTCCTGATGGTGCTGTTGCGCGGCGGTCTGGATGGTCTGGAAGCCGTGCCGCCCTATGGCGATCCGGGCTATCAGCAAATTCGCGGTGCGCTGGCGTTGTCGCCGCAGGGTTCCAATCAGCCGAACGTGCCGCCCGCGCACAAGCTCGACAACGTGTTCGCGTTGCATCCTTCGCTCGATTACGCCTCGCAGTTGTATGCGCAGGGGCAATTCATGCCGCTGGTCGCGGCGGCGCCGCCTTACTGGGGCCGCTCGCATTTCGATGCACAGGACTGCGTGGAGAACGGCACCAATGAGCCGCACGGCGCGCAGACCGGCTGGTTGAACCGCTGCGTCGCTGCGATGCCGGGTGTTGAAGGTCTTGCGGTGGCGACGGTGATGCCGCTGACGATGCGCGGGCCGGGCAACGTCACCTCGTGGTCGCCGCCGCTGCCGACTCAGGTAAATCCGATCCTTCTCCAGCGCCTGCAGCCTCTATATGCCGCCGACACGCGGCTCTCGCCGTTCTTCGCGCGCGCGATCGACAGCCAGCAGAACGAGCCAGTCGCCGCACAGGGTGCGACCATGCAGGGCGTCGGCATCGGCAAGAAGAAAGCCAACCTCGGCCAATTGCCGGTGCTGATGGGCGCGGCTGGTGGATTCATGGCCAAGCTGGACGGACCGCGCGTCGGTTTCGTCGAAGACAACGGCTGGGATACGCACGCGAATGAAGCGGCGATCCTCAACCGCAAACTTTCCGAACTGGACGCCGGCTTGAAAGCCTACCGCGAAGCCATGGGCGACGCATGGAACCGCACCATCGTGGTCGTCGTCACCGAATTCGGCCGCACCGCAGCGGTCAACGGCACAGGCGGCACCGATCACGGCACCGGTGGAGCGATGTTCCTTGCCGGCGGCGCGCTGCGCGGTGGCCGCGTGGCGGGGCAGTGGCCTGGCATCGGCCGAAGCGAGCTCTATCAGAACCGCGACTTGCATGCGACGACGGATTTGCGTTCGGTGTTCAAGGGCGTACTCGCCGAACACTTGAAAGTGAGCGATTCCGTGCTGGAGTCGCGCGTGTTCCCCGACAGCGGCAAGGCGCAGCCGGTGGAGGGGCTGACGCGTGCGCATTCGGCGGCATGAGCAAGATCCGAACAATCAAATAACATGTTGAACATCCCCCGGCGCTTGACAGCCGCAGCGGAGCGGCGGAGAGTTTGCCTCGCGTCCACCACCGCGTAGGGGAAAACAACATGAGTGTTCCGCCGGAATCCGTTACTCCGCCGCCGTCCGCGCCACCACCCGCCGCCGGTAGCGGCACCGATGACCGCAACCTGGCCCTGATCACGCATCTGTCCGGGATCATCCTGAGCTTCATCGTTCCGCTGATCATCTGGCTGACCAACAAGGATCGCGCCGACAAGGCATGGCTCACGGGGCAGGCGAAGGAAGCACTGAATTTCCAGATCACCATCCTGATCGGCTACGTGATCTGTTGGATCCTGGTCTTCGTCATCATCGGCGCACTGCTGTGGTGGCTGGTGTGGATACTGAACCTGGTGTTCTGCATCCTCGCCGCCGTCGCGGTCAGCAAGGGAGAGACCTATCGCTATCCGTTCGCGCTGCGGTTGATCAATTAGCGCCTCCTTTCACGAAGCATAAAAAAGCGGGCCGGTGGCCCGCTTTTTTTATTGCAACACGCGATCGATATATCCACGCAACCCACTGGGCTTCATGTTTCCGCAGCATGCCTTCAAACTACAAACCCGGGTCCAGCGATGGTCGACAGAGGGAGATTCGAGGCGATATTCTCGCTGCCGTACGCGGCCCAGTGCATTGCCATCCCCATCGATCGCATGGCTGCGATCAGTCGGTATCGAACGGCTGCGCGCTTTCGGGATCGTTCGGATCGAGCAGCAGCTTCACGCGCAGCTCGGCCTCTTCCAGCGCAGACTGGCATTGGCGGAACAGCGCGATGCCGCGCTCGAACGAGCGCAGTGATTCGTCCAAGCTCAACTCGCTGCCCTCCAGGCGCGCGACAAGCTTTTCCAGTTCGTCCAGCGATTGTTCGAAGCGCGCGATGGACGGCGCTTCGGAAGTGGACTCGATATCGTTTTTCGCAGGCTCATTCATGCGCGCACGCTAGCGCAGCGCGGCGATCGATTCAATCCCGCGGCCGCGTTGCCAGACCAGCCCTGCCGCGATGTCATGAAGCAACTTCTTGCCCATCGTGCTGATCCACAGATCACCCACTGCGATCAGCTGATCGCCATCAAAAATCAGCGGAATATGGCCACGCTGCCACGGCGGGATACCGGCGCGTTGAAATAGATCACGCAACTCGCGCGTGTGCGTGTCGCCTGCAGGTTTGATCCGCTCGCCGCCGCGGCGGAAGCGCACGCGCAAGGGTGACGGCAGCGTGGCAAACGCATCGGCATACGCTGGACGCGAAGGGCGCAGCGTCAGCACGCCGGCAACACCGGGCAACTGCAAGGGCGCGCCACTCCAGGGAGTTTCCCAGTCGCACGGAATCTCAATCAACGGCCGCACCGCGTGCAGTGCGCCGCGCCACAAATGGATTTCTCCATCAGGCCAGACGATGCGAGGTTCACGATCGTCGCGCGCCTGTTCGATTTGCCGTTGCAATTCCACTTGCCGCGCCGGCGGCGGCGCGCTCAAGTCTTGGCCGTGCAGCCAGCGCTCCAGAACCAGCGTGCGCAACGCATCGGGCAAGGCGCTCCAGCCGCGCGCAGCCAGCGTGCCGCGGCTCGCGTCACGCAATTGAATCAGTGCCGCTTCGGCGCGTTCGTCCAGGAGCGCTGCAGTTTCACGACACAGCTTAGCGGAATGCGCGATCGAATCGGCTGCGTGCGGCCAGTGCCGCAACAGCGTCGGGATGACTTCCGCGCGCAGGAAATTGCGCGAGAGGCGCGTGTCGGCATTGGATGGATCGTCGATGAAGGACACCCCATTCTGGGCAACGTAGTCGCGCAACACCGCACGCGGCACATCCAGCAACGGCCGCCACAACATGCCTCCACCAAGTGCGCGCCGCTCGCGCATGCCGCCCAAGCCGTGCGGGCCTGCGCCACGCAACAGCTTGAGCAGCACGGTTTCAACCTGATCGTCGCGATGATGCGCCACGATGAGCCATTCGCCCGGCTGCAACGCTTGTGCGAATGCAGCATACCGCGCGCGCCGGGCTGCGGCTTCCAGCCCTTCGCCGCGATCATGGGCGACTTGCACGCGAACGATTTCGATCGGCACGTCCAGCGCTTCGCAAAATTTCTTGCAGTGCTCCGCCCAGCGCGAACTGTCGGCGTGCAACTGGTGATCGACGTGCAACGCACGCAAGCCGCGCTCGCGCGCCTGCCGCAACTGTGCCAGGGCGTGCAGCAGCGCGGTCGAATCCGCACCGCCGGAACATGCGACAGCCAGCCGCGCATCCGCGGTCAAAGCACGCAATGCGGATGCGAGATAATCGGGCAGGTTCATTGGGTGACGTCATTCCCGCCAAAGCGGGAATCCATTTGTTCTTCTGATGGGCGAAAGTCGTATGGATTCCAGGTTACTTGACGCATCCTGCGGTTCGCCCTTTGGGCCATCGGCTTCGCCAACGTTCGCTCCGGCAATCTTGCCTTCGCAGTCCGCGCTCCGTGCATCCCCGGAATGACGATTATTGTTAGGCTCTCCGACCCCCGATTCCTCCGGTTACCCACAAACCGGAAATTCTCTACCCCTCTAGAAACGCTCCATGCCCACGCAACCGCCGGTAGCGCTGTTGCAACAACTCTTCCATCGGCAAGGCTTGTAAGGCATCGAGCTCGTTCAAGAGCACGGCTTTCAATCTTCGCGCCATTGCGGTTGAATTGCGGTGCGCGCCGCCGGTGGGTTCGCGCACGATCTTGTCGATCAGATTCAACTCCTTCAAGCGCGGTGCGGTGAGGCTCAGTGCTTCGGCGGCATCCCGCGCCTTGTCCGCATTCTTCCACAGGATCGAGGCACAGCCTTCCGGCGAGATCACCGAATAGGTCGAATACTGCAACATGATGGTGCGGTCGCCGACGCCGATCGCCAGTGCGCCGCCGGACCCGCCTTCACCGATCACGGTACAGAGGATCGGCACCCGCAACGTCGCCATTTCCTCCAGATTGCGGGCGATGGCTTCGGACTGGCCGCGTTCTTCTGCGCCCACGCCCGGATACGCGCCGGGCGTATCGATGAAGGTCAACAGCGGCAACTGGAAACGTTCGGCCATCTTCATCAACCGAAGCGCCTTGCGATAGCCTTCCGGCCGCGGCATGCCGAAATTGCGGCGCACCTTCGATTTGATGTCGCGACCCTTCTGGTGACCTATGATCATCACGCCGCGGCCGTTGATGCGCGCCAGTCCTCCTACGATCGCCGGATCGTCCGCGTACATGCGGTCGCCGGCGAGTTCGTGGAACTCGTCGCAGATCGTTTCGATGTAATCGCTGGTGTAGGGCCGTGCCGGATGCCGTGACAACTGCGTCACTTGCCACGGCGAAAGATTCTTGAAGATGTCGGCGGTTTTCGCGCGCAGCTTGTCGCGCAACCTGCCGACCTCCTCGTCGATATCGACGGCCGAGCCCCGACCCGCTTGCATCAGCTCGCGGATGCGCGCATCCAGCTCCGCGATCGGCTGTTCGAAATCGAGGAAATTGGGATTCATGCGGCTGGGTGTCGGGACAAAGGCACGATTATACCGTCCCGCCCGGCCGCACCAGCGTCGGACTGACACTCAGCACGCCGGGCAGGGCGTTGAGGGTGCGCAGCAGTGCGGTGGTGACGCGCACGCGCCAGTCCTCGCCCAGTTCGAAATCGGCGCTGCCGCGCGCGTTGCGGAAACCGGTGAGCAGTAGCGGCGTGGGGCCTGCATGACCTGCCAATGCGCGCTTCAGGGTGGATGCGAAGTCCGCGCCGATTCCGTTGACGCGCAAACGCACCGCGCGCGCCTGCTGGGCGCAGGCGTCATCCAGCGTCCACACACGGCGCGCGCGCAGTTGTAATTCGCCGCTGAAATCGTCCAGCATCAGACCGCCTTCGACGAGCAGAATCGCGTCGCGCACCAGCAAGTTGGCGTAGTCGGCGAAGACCTCACGGAAGAAGCTCACCTCGATCGTGCCGCTCCAATCCTCGAAGCGCACGAATGCGCCGTTGTCGCCGCGGCGGCGTTGAAGCGTGACCATGCCGGCGATCGTCCAGGGCGTTTCGCGCCGGAAGCGCGCAGCCTCGTCCTCGCGTTTGGGCGGTTGCCAGCGCTGCGAGATTTCGCCGATCGGACAATTGGAAAGTTGCGCGAGCACCTCGCGCCACGGATCTGTCGGGTGTCCGGAAAGATAATGGCCGAGCGTGGCGCGTTCGCCGGCGAGCTTGCGTTCCAACGTCCAGTCGGGCTGTTCGGGAATATGGATCGCCTGCGTTTCGACCGCAACGATCGCGCCGAACATGTCATTCTGGCCGGCCGCGCGGTCGCGCAGGTGCTGCTCGGCCGCGCGCGCAGCTTCCGGCAGTTGCGCCATCAGCGTGGCGCGATTGGCGGCGAGTGCATCGGCCGCGCCGGAATTGATCAGCGCTTCCAGCACGCGCTTGTTGAGCTTGCTTGGATCGATGCGAGAACAGAAGTCGGCGAGATCGCGGTAGGGCCCGCCGCGCTCGCGTTCAGTCACGATCGCTTCGCACACCGAACGGCCCACGCCCTTGATCGCGCCGAGGCCGTAGCGGATGGTGCGTTCGTCGATGGCGAGGAACTTGTAGTCCGAGGCTTGGACGTCCGGCGGCTGGATCGTGATGCCGTGCGCGCGTGCGTCGTTGAGGAACTGCACCATCTTGTCGGTGTTATCCATTTCCGCGGACAGCGTGGCGGCCATGAATTCGGCGGGGTAGTGTGCCTTCAGCCACGCGGTCTGATATGCGACCAGCGAATAGGCCGCTGCGTGCGACTTGTTGAAACCGTAACCAGCGAACTTTTCCATCTGGTCGAAGATCGCATCAGCGCGGCGCGCGTCTACCCCGTTGGCGATCGCGCCGTTGCGAAAGATCGCGCGATGTTTGGCCATCTCCGCCGGAATCTTCTTGCCCATCGCGCGGCGCAGCAGATCAGCGCCGCCGAGCGAGTAACCGCCCACGATCTGCGCCATCTGCATCACCTGCTCCTGATAGACCATGATGCCGTAGGTCTCCTTCAGGATCGGCTCGACGCGCGCATCGGGGTATTCCACCGCTTCGCGGCCGTGCTTGCGGGCGACATAGTTGGGAATCAGCTCCATCGGCCCCGGGCGGAACAGCGAGTTCAGCGCGATCAGGTCCTCGAAGCGATCCGGTTTGGCGTCCTTCAGCAGCCGCTGCATGCCGCCGCCTTCGAATTGGAAAATCGCGACGGTGCGCGCCTCTCGAAAGAGCTCGAAAACTTTCGGATCGTCCAGCGGGATGGCAGCGATATCCAGCGGTTCGTCCGCGGCGCGTTTGGCATTGATCGCCTTCACCGTCCAGTCGATGATCGTGAGCGTGCGCAAGCCGAGAAAGTCGAACTTCACGAGCCCGACCGCCTCCACGTCGTCCTTGTCGAACTGGGTGACCACGCCGCCGCCGCCGGTTTCGCAGTAGAGCGGCGCGAAATCGGTGAGCGCGCTCGGCGCGATCACCACGCCGCCGGCATGCTTGCCGGCGTTGCGCGTCAGGCCTTCCAGCTTCAACGCGAGATCGATCAGCGTGCGCGCCTCCTCGTCGCGTTCGTACAGCTCGCAGAACTCGCGCACGACGCGTTCGGGTTCCTTGCGCGATTTGGCGCTGCGACCGAGCGCATCTTCCAGCGTCAGATCCAGCGGCATCTTCGGAATCAGTTTGGCGATGCCGTCGACCTGGCCGTAGGGCATGCCGAGCACGCGGCCGCAGTCGCGCAGCACGGCTTTCGCCGCCATCGTGCCGTAGGTGATGATCTGGCTGACCTGATCGCGGCCGTAAGTCGCGGCCACGTATTCGATCACGCGGTCACGGCCTTCCATGCAGAAGTCGATGTCGAAATCCGGCATCGACACGCGTTCGGGATTGAGAAATCGCTCGAATAGCAGATCGAAGCGCAGCGGATCGAGATCGGTGATGCCGAGCGCCCATGCCACCACCGAACCCGCACCGGAGCCGCGTCCGGGGCCGACCGGAATGTCGTGCCGTTTTGCCCAGCCGATGAAGTCCGCCACGATCAGGAAGTAACCGGCGAATCCCATCCGTACGATGGTTTCGAGTTCGGTGTCCAGCCGCTTGTCGTAATCGCTTTGCGTGAAGCCCGGCGACAAGCCGTACTCTTCCAATCGCTTGCGCAAACCTTCGCGCGCACTTTCGCGAATCCACGACTCCAGCGTGTGCTGTGCCGGCACGGGAAAGGCAGGCAGATAGTACTTGCCGAATTGCAGTTCGAGATTGCAGCGCTTGGCGAGTTCGACGCTGTTCTCCAGTGCCTCGGGAATATCGGCGAACAGCTCGCACATCGCGTCGGCGGGCTTCAACCATTGCTCCGGCGAGTACTCGCGCACGCGGCGCGGATCGGACAATTGCTGGCCCTGCTGGATGCAGACGCGCGCCTCGTGCGCTTCGAAATCCTCTGCTTCCAGAAAGCGCACGTCATTGCTGGCGATCACCGGCAAACCGAAATCGGCGGCGAGCCGCAGCGCCTGGACATTGAAGATTTCCTCACCTTCGCGGTGCGTGCGCGTCAGTTCAAGATACAGGCGTTGGTCGAACAATGCGCACAGCCGATCCAACGCCGTGCGCGCGTTTTCGTCGCGGCCGGCGAGCAAGAGATGCCCGATTTCGCTCTCGCGCCCGGCCAACGCGATCAATCCATGATGCGCGGATTCCAGCCAGCGCGGTTCGATCAACGCGCGTCCGCCGCGCTGACCTTCGCGCCATGCGCGCGAGATCAAACGGGAAAGATTGAGATACCCGGCGCGGTTTTCACACAACACAGTCAGCCGGTGCGGCCGCTGCATGTCGGTCGGATCGGGGATCCACAAATCGCAGCCGGCAATCGGCTTGATGCCGGCGTATTCGGCGGCGCGGTAGAACTTGATCAGCGCGAACAGGTTGGAGTCGTCTGTCAGCGCCAGCGCCGGCATCTGCAATTCCACCGCGCGCGAAATTAGGTTCGGTCGCGGCGCCTTGGCCGGATCGCCGTATTCCGGCTTTTCCGGCAAGCGGATCAGCGAATCGCACAAAGAATATTCGCTGTGCAGGCGCGGGTGAATATGGCGGATCGGCATGTCCGCACAAGCGTAGTCGTGCGGTACGGGAGCGGCAAGCTTGACAGCGGCGATTCAGACGCCCAAGGCGGCCTGCAAGGGAATAGTCTCGGCCGGAGTGTATAACTCGCGAACCGGCGCGAAGCTGCGGCGGTGCAGCGGGCAGGGACCGAGACGGCGCAACGCATCCAGATGTTCGGGCACCCCATACCCCTTGTGGCGCGCGAAACCGTATCCGGGAAAGCGCGCGTCCATCTCTCGCATCAGCCGATCGCGGGTGACCTTGGCAATGATGGACGCCGCGCTGATCGACGGTGCGATCGCATCGCCATCGACCACCGCGCGCGCGGGACAGGGCAGCGCCTTCGGCAGATGATTGCCGTCGATCAACGCAAACGCCGGCGCGCAGTTCAGCATCGCCAGCGCGCGCGTCATGCCGATCATGCGCGCATGGAAGATGTTGATGCGGTCGATCTCGTCCACGTCCACCGCGACCACGCTCCACGCCCGCGCGCGTTCGACGATGCGCGCGTAGAGTTTCTCGCGCGTGGGTTCGTTGAGGATTTTCGAATCATCGAGCCCGTTGATACGACGCGCGGGATCGAGGATCACCGCCGCGACCACCACCGGTCCCGCCAACGGCGCACAACCCGCCTCGTCCACGCCGGCCAGATCTGACGCGCTCGGCCACAACGCCAGTTTGCGCCGCGGCAGCGTGGCGAAGATGGAAGGATCGTCAATCGGCAAGGTCATGCAGGGGTCCGAACACGTCGGCACGATACGAATTCAGCACCGCGAGATCGCGGCAGTCTTCATATTGTCCCTTGCACCGCTCTCGCAGCAAGGCGTTCGCGGTGAAAAAGCCGTCCTTGTGCAGATCGGCCGCGTCCAGCAGCAATGAACCGGCGAAAGCGATGTCCAGCATCGGATAGTCGAAATGGGGAGGCGATTTCAGCTTGAAACCTTTCAGCATGTAATACGTCACGAACTTTGAATCGCTGATCTCCGGCTGTGTTTTTCTCGTCAGAACATTGATAGCGCCGTCGAACGAAGGCTGATGATCGCCGAAATGCAGCAGCAGCGCGGGGCGATCGTCCGCGCGCAGCATCGATTCCAGTTTCGTCATCGCCGCGTCCGACATCGACAGGCGTTGCAAATAATTCATCAGATTGAGATTCAACCAGTCGTCCAGCAATTTGTCCGAAGCGAGCTTGCCGGGGAACAAGGGTTTGTCGTACGGCGCCGGCAACTGTGACAGCGGCGTCATGTGCGGCCCGTGCTGATGCAGGGTCAGCATGAATAGGAACACGGGTTTGCCCTGCGCCTTTTGTTTTTCCGCGGCGAACACGCGCTGGAAGACGCGCATCACATCGGCGTCGGTGGAGTGCCAGCCCAGGCCCAACTGTTCGCCGCCGTAGAACGTGTCGAAGCCGTAATCGGCATAGGCCGCGCGGCCATTGAGGAAATCGCCATCGGTGGGATAGATCGCGACGGTGTGGTAGCCGTTCTCGTGCAACGCGCGCGCGAGCGTGTAACGAATGCGCGGCGCGAGATTGAAGGGCGCGTAAATGCCGGCGGGGCCGAACACGTCGTGAGGCAAGCCGGTGAGAAAAGCGAATTCGGTCGTCCAAGTGCCTCCGCCCCAGGTGTGCACTTCCAGCCAACCGTGCGCCAGCGTGTTCGCATCAGGGTGGAACATGCGGTAGTCGCACACGCTCGGCAGCGTGCAAGCGGCGAGCATGCGCGGATCGAATGTGCTTTCTTCCAGCACCGCGACGATGTCGGGTTTCGTTTGCGCCGCAGCGGCAGCTTGTGGATCGTCACGCCAGTCATAACGGCGCGCGTCGGTGACGTTGAAAGCCGGCATGGCGATGCGCGTGTTGCGGAACGAGATCAGGAAATCCGACACGAAGCTGTCGTCGTTCATCGCCAGCCACATGCCTTTCGCATGCACTTGCGCGAACGGGCCGGAGGGATCCATCGCAACGATGAATGCAACGACAGCCGCGACGATGCCGATCGCTCGCGCACCACGCGTGTGCCAGTGAGGTTGCGGTTTCAAGTCGCTGCGCCAGGCGGCGGCAATCAGCAATGGAACAATAATCAGTGCGAGCAGGATCGCGCCAGTCAGGAACGGATAGTTCAGCAGCGTGATCAGCAGCTCGCGATTGACGTAGTAGAAGAGATCCGGCGCTAACAACGGCGTAGCGAGATATTTGAATTTAAGGTTGGCAGCGATTTCCAGCAGGAGCATCGGCGCACTGCCGGCGATCAAGCCGAAGGCGATGCGGCCGGACAGCGCAATCGCCGCCAACACCAGCGCGCACAGGATCACCGCCGCGAATGCGGACTCGCTGTGGGTGCCTTCGGTCGCCGGGCCGTTGACGAACGTGCAGAGGAACAGCGCCAGGCCGAAGCACAGCAACAGCGGATAACGCACGCGCGGATCGAGAAAGGAGGGCAGTTGCACGCGCGGATGCTGGATACCGCGGGTCGATGCGTCAAGTGGCGCGGGCGCGATCGTTCAGCGGACAGGCACCAGTTCGCTCACCGCGCGCGCGGCTGCCGAAGCGGCGCCGCCACCGGCGTGCAGCGACAGGTGCATCCGCTCGAAGGCATTGACCATCAAGGCGCGCCGGCCTGGTTCGCGCAGCAGACGCAGCAATTCGGCCGCGAGGTTCTCCGCAGTGCAATCCTCCTGCATCAGTTCCGGCACCAGACGGTGAGCGGCGAGAATGTTCGGCAGCGAATACACATCGGTCTTCAGCAATTTCAGCGCGCGCACCATGCGGTAAGTGAGCGGGGAAATGCGGTACGCCACCACCATCGGCCGCTTCGCGAGCATCGCCTCCAGCGCGGCGTTGCCTGATGCGAGCAGCACCACGTCTGCCGCGGTCATCGCGCGGTGCGAGTGGCCGGAAAGAAGCAGTGGATTGGGGATTGGGGATTGCGGACTGGGGCGCTCCGCATGGATGCTTTCTTCTCGCGTTGCGTTGTCGTGGTTTTTCAGGCTGGCGCCCACGTTCGATTTTTGTGCACCCGCCGCCCATGCCCGGCCCATCGCACCCGCTTCCAGCAGCTTCTCGATCTCGCAACGACACCGCTCATTCGCCGCCGGAATCACGATCTGCAACTGCGGGATTTCCGCGCGCGCGCGCGCGGCAGCGTCCAGGAAGATCGCACCGAGCCGCTGAATTTCCGAACGTCGGCTGCCGGGCAATACGGCCAATACCGGCGCGTCCTGCGCCAGGTTCAATTCGGCGCGCGCAGTCTCCCGGTCGCTCACCAAGGGGAAACGGTCGGCGAGCGGGTGGCCGACGAAGCGCGCGTCCACGCCGTACTTCGCGTAGATCGCCGGCTCCATCGGAAAGAGGCACAGAACGCGATCGGCGGACTCGCCGATTTTCGTCGCGCGTTTCTCCCTCCACGCCCAGATGGATGGGCTGACGTAGTGCGCGGTGCGAATACCGGCCGTTTTGAGTTTCTTCTCGAGGCCGAGATTGAAGTCCGGTGCGTCGATGCCGATGAACACGTCCGGGTTCGATGCGATCAGGCGTTTAGCCAGCGATGCCCGCAATCGCAACAGCCGTGGCAGATGGCGCAGCACTTCCGTCAGCCCCATGACCGACAGTTCGGAAATGTCGTGCCAAGACTCGAAACCGACCGCGCGCATGCGGGGGCCACCCACGCCGACGAAACGCGCCTGTGGGTGGATCGCGCGCAATGCCGCGATCAATTCGGCACCGAGCTGGTCGCCGGAGTCCTCGCCGGCGAGCAGGGCGAAGACGGGACCGCGGTCGTTCATCTCACCAGCGCGCGTTCGCTGCGATCCATGAATTCGACGAATGCGCGCACGTCCTCGCTGGATTGCGCCTGCCGTTCGAGTTCCACACGCGCCTCGGCGAGCGTCTTGCCCGACATGTAGAGCGTGCGGTAGGCGCGTTTGATCGCGGCAATGCGTTCGGCCGAGAAGCCGCGCCGCTTCAGGCCTTCCGCATTCACGCCGCGCGGCTGTGCGAACTGCCCGGCGGCATACACAAATGGCGGCACGTCGCGGTTGATCGCGGCGAACATCGCGGCGAACGCGTGCGCGCCGATCTTGCAGAACTGGTGCACGCCGCAGAAACCGCCAAGCACCACGTGGTCGCCAATCTCCACGTGGCCGGCGAGCGTAGCGTTGTTGGCGAGGACGGTACAGTTGCCGATCGTGCAGTCGTGCGCGACGTGCACGTAAGCCATCATCCAGTTGTCGTCGCCGATGCGCGTGACGCCGCCGCCCTCGCCGGTCCCGCGGTTGATGGTGACGAACTCGCGGATAGTGTTGCCGTCACCGATCACGAGTTCGCTGCGCTCGCCGTGATATTTCTTGTCCTGCGGATCGCCGCCGATCGCGGCGTACGCGCCAATGCGGTTGTTGCGGCCGATGCGCGTCGGGCCTTCGATCAGCGCGTGCGCACCGACACTCGACCCCTCACCGATTTCCACTTCCGCGCCGATCACGCTGTAGGGCCCGATGCTGACGTCCGCGGCCAGACGCGCGGAAGAATCAATGATGGCTGTCGGGTGGATACTCACGCGCCGCGTTCCGCGCACATCAGTTCGCAGCTCGCGACTTCGTGACCGTCGACCACGGCGCGCGCGGTGAAGATGCCCATGCTGCGGATCAGGCGTTTCAGTTGTACTTCCAGCCGCAATTGGTCGCCTGGAAACACGGGCCGGTTGAAACGCGCGTTGTCCACTTTGGCGAGATAGAACAGCTTTTCGCCCTGGGGGGCGCTCGCGCCGGACAGGCCGATCAGCAGACCCGACGCCTGCGCCAGCGCTTCCACGATCAGCACGCCAGGCATCACTGGATGACCGGGAAAGTGCCCCTGGAAGAACGGCTCGTTGAAGGTGACGTTCTTGAATGCGACCAGCCGCTTGTTCGGCTCCAGTTCGATCACGCGGTCGACCAGCAGGAACGGATAGCGGTGCGGCAGGATCGCCGCGATGCGTTCGGCGTCGACCGGCAGGACGACAGGTGCTGCGGACTCGTTCATTGTTTTTCCTTGAGTGGCGCGAGGCGTTTTTCCAGTACGGCCAGCCGACGCGCGATTTCATCCAGATGTTTGAAGCGCGCGGCGTTCCTGCGCCAGGCGCGATTGTCCTGCAGCGGCGTGCCCGAGGAATACTCTCCGGGCTCGTGGATTGAATGGGTGACCAGGCTCATCGCGGTGATGGTAACGCGATCGGCGATTTTGAGATGCCCCAGCACGCCCGCACCACCGCCGATGAGACAGTGCCGACCGATGTGCGCGCTGCCGGCCACGGCCGAGCAGCCGGCCATCGCGGTGTGCGCGCCGACGAAGACGTTGTGCGCGATCTGGATCTGATTGTCCAGCCGCACGTCCTCTTCCAGCACTGTGTCTTCCAGCGCGCCGCGGTCGATGGTGGTGTTGGCGCCGATCTCGCAATCGTCGCCCACTCGCACGCCGCCGAGCTGCGGCACTTTCACCCAAACGCCGCGATCGTTGGCGATGCCGAAACCGTCCGCGCCCAGCACCGCGCCGGGATGGATCAGCACGCGCCTGCCGAGCCTCACGCGCGTCACCAGCGTCACGCGCGCGACCAGTCTCGATTGTGCGCCGACCGTGCAACCCGGACCGACGACGCAATGCGGACCGAGCACCGCGCCGTCTTCGATCACTGCGTCAGCCGCGACGTGACAGAACGCGCCGATGCCGGCGCTTTCGCTCACACGCGCGCCCTGCTCGACCACCGCGCTCGCATGTACGCCGGCCTGCACCGCAGGCACCGTATCGAACAGCGCGGCGATCCGGGCGTAGGCGAGATAGGGATCGTTGGCGATCAACGCCGGCACGGGGCTTTCATTCGCGTGTTCTGCGCCCAGTACCACCGCGCCAGCGCGTGTGCCGCGCAACGCGCCGAGATAGCGCGGATTGGCGAGGAAGGCAAGTTGATCGGCTTGCGCGGCCGCGAGCGTAGCGACGCCGCGGATCATCGCATTTCCGTCGCCATGCAATTGCAGGCCGAAGCGCTGCGCGAGTTCGTCGAGGCGATGGCCGAGGTTGGCGAGATTACCGGACATGATCGAGCGCGTGATGCCCCCGGCCCTTCGCCCCGAGGTATCGAAGGGCGAACGCAAATGTCTGGATTGTCCGTTCGTGGCTCGATACCTCACTTACCACGAACGGATGATGATCCGCGGCGGGCGGGACGTCCGCCTGTGAGCGCCGCGATCAGAACGTCGTGCCGAACGCGAACTGCAGATGCTCTATGAACGGCTTGTCTTCAGGTTTGTCCCGCACCGGGAAGGCCAGGTTGATCACGATCGGACCGACGGGCGCCTGCCATTGCAAAGAAATACCGGACGAGACGCGCAGATCGCTGGCCTTGAAGTCCTGGTAATTGGTGAAAACATTGCCGACATCGGTGAAGAGCGAAATCGCGGCCTTATCATTGTCCTGGAAGAATGGCAGCCGCAACTCGGCGGTGCCCAGAACCTTGAAAGAACCGCCCAGAGGCTGCGGGTTGTAGAACGCGCCGCTGGTGCACTGTCCTCCGACCGCAATCGCGGTGGGATCGGCCTTGCCGTTGGTGATCGTGCCGGAACAGATGCGCGGTCCCAGCGTATTGTCCTGGAAGCCGCGCACGTCGCGCACGCCGCCCGCATAGAAATTCTCGAAGAACGGGAAGGTGAGGTTACGAATTTGTCCGGTGCTGTCGGCGAACGGCACATTCAGATTGCTGCTGTTGCCGTACGTCTTGCCGTAACCGATCGTGCCGCTCAGCAGGCCGACGAAACCCTTTGGCAACTGGAAGTAGTCGCGCGAGCTGGCCGTCAGCTTGTAATACTCCACGGTGCCACCCGGTAGCGCCACTTCCGCGCCGAAGGTCTGGATACCGCCGGCGGTAGGCTTGAAATACTTGTTGAGGGTGTCGTGGCCCCACGACACGTTCAACGTACTCTCGCGCATCGTGTAGTGGCCGATTTCGTTCAACTGGTCGATAAAGGCCTGTGGCGTGTAACCCGGCAGGATCTGCAATTGGTTCTTGCTGTAGCCGAGGCCGACATTGATCGTGTCGGTTTCGCTGATCGGAATGCCCATCGTGGTGGAGAACGCCGCATCGTTGGACAGATAGCTCGCGATGTTGGCCTGCTCCTGATTCAGTTCCAGATAGCTCAGGTTGTAGCCGAGGCTGATGCCGCTGTCAGTGAAATACGGATTGACATACGACACCTGATACTGCTTCAGGAACGAGCTCTTCTCGAACGAAGCCGAGACCTTGTCGCCAGTGCCGAGGAAGTTGTTCTCGGAAACCGAAGTCGAGAGGATCACGCCCGACACCTGCGAGTAACCCACACCGAACACCAGCGAGCCGGAGGATTCCTCTTCCACGCTGATGTTGAGATCGACCTGATCGGTGGTGCCCGCGACCTTGGCGGTATCGATTTTCACCGACTTGAAATAACCCAACCGCTGCAAGCGCACCTTGGAGCGGTCGATTGCGGCCTGCGAATACCACGCGCCTTCGTACTGGCGCATCTCGCGCCGCAGCACTTCGTCCTCGGTACGCGTGTTGCCCTTGAAGTTGATGCGGCGCACGTACACGCGCTGGCCGGGCTCGACGTAGAACGACAGATCGACGGTGCGGTGCTCCTTGTCGATCTTCGGCACCGGCGTCACTTTCGCGAAGGCATAGCCGATGTTGGCAAGCACACTCGTGATCGCGTCAGAGGACAATTCGATGTTGTGGCGGTTGAAGATGTCGCCCTCGTGCACCCGCAGCAGGTTGCGCACGGAGGATTCCGGCAGGATCAGATCGCCCAGCAAATGCACGCCGGAGATGGAGTAAATGTCGCCTTCCTTGATAGCCGCGGCGATGTAGATGTTCTGCTTGTTCGGGCTGATCGTGACCTGCGCCGAGTCGACCGCGAAATCCGCGTAGCCGCGATCGAGGTAATACGAGGAAAGCTTCTCCAGATCGCCCGAGAGCTTCTCGCGCGAATACTGATCGTTGTTCGAGAAGAACGAGAACAAGTTGGGCGTGCCAGTTTCCCAGTTGTCGAGAATCTGCTTGTCGGTGTAAGCGTGGTTGCCCACGATATTGATCCACTGCACCTTGGCCGCCTTGCCTTCGCGGATTTCGATGTCGATCGCCACGCGGTTGCGGTCGAGGTTGACCACGTGCGGTTCGATCGAGACGTTGTACTTGCCGCGATTGTTGTACTGGCGGACCAGTTCCTGCCTCACCTCATCCAGCGTCTGCCGGTCGAAGGTGTCGCCAGCGGAGAGCCCGGCATCCTTCAAGCCCTTTTCGAGCTGATCGGTTTTGATGTCCTTGTTGCCGTGGATGGTGAGCGTGGCGATCGACGGCCGCTCCGTGACCTTCACCACGAGGATGTCGCCCTGCCGTTCGATCTGCACGTCGGAGAAGAAGCCGGTCTTGAATAGCGCGCGAACCGCCTGTTGCGCCTTGGCATCGTCCATCGTCTGCCCGATCTCAACCGGCAGATAGCTGAACACCGTGCCAGCGGCAATGCGCTGCAAGCCTTCCACGCGAATGTCGCGCACGGTGAATGGCTCGAAGGCGTAGGCCTGCGTAGCAAGGCTGGCAAGCAGGATCAGGGCGGCGATTCGTTTCATCGTCGATTCCGGGTGAAAGATGGGCTGCAAAGCCGGGCATCCTGCCACAGTTTGCGTGTGAAAGCTCGCCCTGCCGCGCTCTGCGGGGGCTCGAAGAAAGCCGTTCGCATCATCCACGGCGAACGGCTCTCGCCGAACCGCTGCTCTTTGATGCCTGGCAACGGCCGGAGTTCAGCGGATTTGGTGGACGTCAGGAAACCAGCCTCAAAATGTCGTTGTAGAACGCCAGTCCCATCAGCGCGGCCAGCAGCCCCATGCCGAGATACTGGCCGGCGGCCATGGCGCGCTCGGACAAAGGGCTGCCCTTCACCAGTTCGATCAGATAATAAAGCAGGTGTCCGCCGTCCAAGATCGGGATGGGCAGCAGATTCATGATTCCGAGGCTGAGCGAGACGATGCCGAGGAAATAAAGGAACCACGCCGGCCCCATGTCTGCAGATTGACTCGCGTACTGCGCGATCGAGATCGGCCCGGAGATGTTCTTCAGCGAAGCGTCGCCGGCGATCATCTGCCCAAGCATCTGCACGGTGCGCGAAGTGAGATCCCAAGTCTGCGCGAACGCGGCGGGGATCGCCGCAAGCGGGCCGCGCCGCAGCACAGTATCGTATTTCGCATCGACCACCTTTGCGCCAATGCCGATGGCGTAACCGCGGTGATGATCCGGAAACGTTGTCATCTTTGGCTGCAAACGGAAGGCGAGCGTCCGTCCTCCGCGCTGGACGCGCAGCGTCAGCGATTGTCCGTTCGGCGCTTGGTTCTTGATCGCGTCGGAAATGTCGTCCCAGTAATGCACCGGCGCATTGCCGATGGCGAGCACGCGATCACCGGGTTGCAGGCCTGCGGCCGCGGCTGCGCCGCCTTTTTCGATCTCGCCCACCACCGGCGGCAGCGAGCGTTGTGCCGGCGTCAGACCGATGCGATCGAGCTGCGCGCCTTCGTTCAGATGCGGCGGCAGTTGTTCGAAGTGCAGAATGCGCGTGCGCACTGCGCCATCGGGCTCGCGCACAGTGAGCGGCGCGGGCTTGCGCGCCTGCGCGGCGTCGGCCAGCGCCAGGCCCAAATCGGTCCAGTTGGAAATCGGCTTGCCATCGATGCTCAGCACGCGATCTCCGTGTTGGAGTTGCGCTTGTGCGGCGAGGCCGGAAACATGCCCGATCAGTGGCTGGTAATCGGGCTTGCCGATCACCAGCATCGCCCAGAAAGCCGTCACCGCGAAAATCAGATTGAACGCCGGGCCCGCAATCACGATTGCGATGCGCTGCCACACCGGCTTACCGGTGAATTCCTGCGCGCGCTCGTCGTCGGGCACGTCGCCTTCGCGCGCATCCAGCATCTTGACGTAACCGCCGAGCGGGATCGCGGCGATCATGTATTCCGTGCCGCTTTTACCGAAGCGCGACCACAACGCGCGGCCGAAACCCACGGAGAAACGCACTACTTTCACGCCGCACGCGCGCGCGACGACGAAGTGGCCATATTCGTGGAAGGTCACGAGCAGCCCGAGCGTGACGATCATCCACCACAGCGAGCCGGCGATGTCGGAGAGATGGGGCATGAGGGACAGGTGGGTTATGGGTGATGGGTGATGGGTTTTGGGAAGGAGTCGCGGCTTCAGTTCTTACTTCCAACGATAGCCGATAACCACTAACCCGATACCCGCTCCCGAATGATACGTTGCGCCGCCGAACGCGCCGTTAAATCGCGTTGCAGCAGGGTTTCCACGTCGACCACGGGCTGCGATGGCAGTTCATTCAGCACGGCCTCGATCACATCCGGGATGCCGAGGAAGGGCAGGGAGTTTTCCAGAAATGCCGCCACCGCTACTTCGTTGGCCGCGTTCAGCAGCGCCGGCGCATCGCCGCTCGCGCGCAGTGCCGCGCGCGCCAGCGCAAGGCAGCGGAAGGTTTCTTCATCCGGCGCCTCGAATTGCAACGACAGCGTGCGCGGATCGAGCCGCGGCACGCCCGCCTCGATGCGCTCGGGCCACGCCAACGCGTGCGCGATCGCGGTGCGCATGTCGGGCTGGCCGAGCTGCGACAGAAACGAACCGTCCACATATTCGACCAGCGAATGGATCATGCTTTGCGGGTGCACGACCACGTCGATCGCATTGGCGTCGATGCCGAACAACACCTGCGCTTCGATCACTTCCAGGCCCTTGTTCATCAAAGTGGCCGAATCGACGGAAATCTTGCGGCCCATGCGCCAGTTGGGATGCGCGCATGCCTGATCGGGCGTGATGTGTTGCAGTTCTTCGCGCGTGCGGCCGCGAAACGGGCCGCCCGAAGCCGTGAGCCACAGCTTGCGCACACCGCCATGTGCCGCGAAATCGTCACAGCACGGCGGCAGACACTGGAACAGCGCGTTGTGTTCGGAGTCGATCGGGATCAATTCGCCACCGCCTTTGCGCAACGCCGCACGCAACAAGGGGCCGGCCATCACCGCCGATTCTTTGTTGGCGAGCAGCAGGCGCTTGCCTGCACGCGCCGCGGCGAGCGTCGAATGCAAACCCGCTGCGCCGACGATCGCGGCGATCACGATGTCGTTGCTCGAGTCTTGTGCGGCCTGCTCTAGCGCCTCCCCGCCGGCCTCTGCTTGCGTTTTCAATCCACGTGACCGCAGCGCAGCGGCGAGCGCATCTCGCAATGTGCGATCGGCGATGATCGCCACGTCGGGTTCGTGCTTCGCACACAGATCCGCCAGCGCTTCCACGTTGCGGTGAGCGCTCAATACGCCCACGCGGAAACGATCGCGGTGGCGCTCGAGTACATCCAGCGCGCTGCCGCCGATCGAGCCGGTGGCGCCGAAGAGCGCGACGGATTTCATAGACCGAGCAGCGCCTTGCCAAGCACGAACACCGGCAAAGCCGCGACGATCGAATCCATGCGATCGAACAATCCGCCATGCCCGGGAAACAGCGCACCGGAATCCTTCACGCCGGCATGGCGCTTGATCAAACTTTCAAACAGATCGCCCACGATCGAGAAGACGACCGTCACCAGCGCCAGCACGATCACACCGGGAATCAATGCCGCCGGCGCATGTGCGATCCAGCCGCCCGCGAGGCCGATCAGCGCGGTACAGGTGAGCGCGCCGTACACGCCCGCCCAGGTCTTGCCGGGACTGATCGAAGGCGCGAGCTTCCTGCCGCCGAAGCGGCTGCCGGCGAAGTACGCGCCGATGTCGGCTGCCGATACGATGCCGGCGAAGAAGATCACCCACCACGCCGAATGCGGCGGCGCATGCGCCACCGGGCCGCCGTGCAACGCGACCACCGCGCACCACGCGGGAATCACGGCCAGCAATCCGGCGACGAGTTTCAGCGCGGTGTGCGCGCGCGTGGTCGCGGCACCGAAACGTGCCTTGCGCAACCACAGTGCCGCGCCCAACCACCAGACCACGCCGGCAAGGGCGGGCAGCCACCACCACGACGAACGCACCACGCGCCACAGCAACACCATGGCGACCGCATAGCCGATCAACAAACCAGCGCGCAGCGGACGATTGCGCATCCCCGACATGCGCGTCCATTCCCACAGGCCGGCGAGAAAGATCGCGCCGATCAGGATCGCAAAAAGCAAGGTGTTGGTGAGAAAGACCAGCGCGACGATCAGCGGCGCGAGCACGAGAGCGGTCAGCACGCGCTGCTTCAGCATTGGCGGTATCTCAGGAGGCCTTCGCGATTTGCGCGTCGGTTCGGCCGAAGCGACGCTCGCGACGCGCGTAATTCTCCAGCGCGCGCGCCAATTCGTCCTGATCGACATCCGGCCACAGGGTGTCCGTGAAATACAGTTCCGCATAGGCGATCTGCCACAGCAGGAAATTGCTGATGCGGTGTTCGCCGCCCGTGCGTATCAGCAGATCCACCGGCGGCTGATCGGCCAGACACATGAACGGCGCCAGCGTGGTTTCGTCCAGCGATCGCGGATCGAGTTCGCCGCGCTGCACGGCTTCGACGGCTTGCCGCGCCGCTTGCGCGATGTCCCAGCGCCCACCGTAATTGACGCAGACGTTGAGATCGAGAGCACTGTTGCCGCGCGTTTTCTCCATCGCCGACAACATGCGTGTGCGCAGCGCCTCGTTGAAAACGGACAATCCGCCGATGAAGCGCACACGCACTTCGTTGCTGTGGAGTTCATCGACTTCCTTGTCCAGCGCCCGCAGGAACAGATCCATCAGCGCGCCGACTTCGTCGCTCGGCCGCTTCCAGTTCTCCGAAGAGAACGCGAACAGGGTCAGCGTTTCGATCTTGCGGCGCAGGCAGAATTCCACCGCCTCGCGCACGGCCTTCTGTCCCGCGCGATGGCCGAAATTGCGCGGCTGGCCGCGTCGGCGCGCCCAACGGCCGTTACCGTCCATCACGATAGCGACGTGGCGGGGGATGCGCGGGTCGGTTGTCATTGCAGTATGCAGGGGCCATGCAATTCGCCCTCACCCGTTCCCCTCTCCAGCAAGCGGGAGAGGGGAGGTGGGTGCCGTGCGGCTCGGGCTTCCTGAATTCGCATGGTCCGAAAGTGATCGTGGCTTAGGAATCGCCCCCAATTACAGGGACATCAGCTCGTCTTCTTTCGTTTTCACCACACCGTCCACTTCCTTGATGAACTTGTCGGTGAGCTTTTGCACCTCGTCCTCGGCGCGGCGTTCCTCGTCTTCGGTGATCTTCTTGTCCTTCAGCAAATCTTTCACGTGTTGCATCGCGTCGCGGCGGATGTTGCGGATTGCGACTTTCGCATTCTCGCCTTCGTGGCTGACATGCTTGGCCAGTTCCCTGCGGCGCTCTTCGGTGAGCGGCGGCAAGTTCAACCGAATCGTGGTGCCAGCGGTATTTGGCGTGACGCCGATGTCGGAGCCCTGGATCGCCTTTTCGATCGGTCCGACCATCTGCTTTTCGTAAGGCGTGATGGTGAGCGTGCGAGCATCGGTGACGGCGACGCCGGCGACCTGGTTGATCGGCACATCCGAGCCGTAGTAATTCACCTTGATGCCTTCCACCAGCGCGGTGCTGGCGCGCCCAGTGCGCAGCCGCGACAACTCGTGCCGCAGCGCCTCGACGCTTTTGCCCATGCGGGCTTGCGCATCTTTTTTGATGTCGTTGAGCATGGACGGTTCCGCTTCAAAAGTTCGACCGGGAAGTATAGCTGCGAGAGCGCAAGTAGTCGTCCATGAACTGTCTGCCGGCCCGTACATCCTTGTGCGGGCGCTCGCCGACGCAAGATGCCATACACGGCATCTTGCCGGGCGCTATCCCGCGTCTACCAAAGTTCCCACCGCCTCGCCCTTCATGATGCGCATCAGATTTCCCGGTCGGGTCATGTCGTAGATGCGAAGCGGCATGTTGTGATCGCGGCAGAGTGCGATCGCGGCGGTATCCATGACCTGCAGGTTGCGCGCGATCACGTCCTCGTAGCTGACGTGCTCGAAACGGTGCGCGTCCTTCTTCTTCTTTGGATCGGCGCTGTACACTCCATCGACCTTCGTCGCCTTCAGCAACAGATCGGCGCAGACTTCCACCGCGCGCAAGGCCGCGGCGGAATCGGTGGTGAAGAAGGGGTTGCCGGTGCCGCCCGCGAAGAGCACGATGCGGCCTTTTTCCAGATGCCGAATCGCGCGACGGCGGATGAAATCCTCGCACACGTCGTGGATCGGAATCGCGCTCATCACGCGCGCGAAGCCACCGAGTTTTTCCACCGCGTCCTGCATCGCCAATGCGTTCATCACCGTGGCGAGCATGCCCATGTGGTCGCCGGTGACGCGGTCCATGCCTGCGGCCGCGAGTCCCGCGCCTCGGAAGATATTTCCTCCGCCGATGACTACGCCGACCTGCACGCCCAGCGCGCGCACTTCCAGGATTTCGTGCGCCAGCCGGCCGATCACCTTAGGATCGATGCCGTAATCCTCATCGCCCATCAGCGCTTCGCCGGAGAGCTTCAGCAGAATGCGCTGGTATCTGGGCTTGGTCGGCATCGCTTCGCTCCCATGGCTGAACAAAACGATTGTAGCGGAGCAGTGAAACAAAAAAGCCGCGGGCAAGCCGCGGCTTTTTCCAAAACATATTGCAAGGGCGCTCAGGCCAATCCCGCCTGCTTCATGACTTCGGCGGCGAAGTCGTCTTCCTTTTTCTCGATGCCTTCGCCGACCACCAAGCGATGGAACTGGAGCACTTTGGCTTTTGCCTTGTCCAGCACATCGCCGACGCTCGAGTTGGTATCCATCACGTACGGTTGCCCGGTGAGCGACATTTCCGAAAGTGTCTTGCGCAGTTTGCCTGAGATCATCTTCTCCTGGATTTCGGCGGGCTTGTGCCTGTCCTTCTCCGACATCTGCGCCAGCGCGATTTCCTTTTCCTTGGCGACGAATTCCGCCGGCACGTTGTCGGGCGAAATGTAGGACGGATTCATCGCCGCGATGTGCATCGCGATGCCGCGCGCGAGCTCGGCGTCGCCGCCGGTCATTTCAAGGAGCACGCCGATGCGGCCGCCGTGCACGTAGGCGCCAATGGTGTTGACGCTTTCGATCACGGCCATGCGACGCAACTGCACGTTTTCGCCCACCTTGGTCACCAGCCATTGGCGGCTTTCCTCGACCGTCGGGCCTTGGGAAGTATTTGCAGCCTTGAGTGATTCGATGTTGTGCACGTCGCCGTTCAACGCGGCCTTCGCAGCCTCTTCGGCGAACTTGGCGAAGTTCTCGTCCTTGGCGACGAAATCGGTTTCGGAGTTGACCTCAATCAGCACGGCCTTGCCTTCGCGCTCCGCCAGCGCGATCCGGCCTTCGGCGGCGACGCGGCTGGCTTTCTTGTCGGCCTTGGCCAGGCCCTGCTTGCGCAGCCACTCGATCGACGCGTCCAGATTGCCCGCGTTTTCGGTGAGCGCCTTCTTGCATTCCATCATGCCGGCGCCGGAGCGCTCGCGCAGTTCCTTGACCATCGCGGCGGTGATTTCCATCGTCATTTCCTCTCGAATATTGCAAGCCATGATCCGCGGTGTGATCGCCGACGATCACAGCGCGGACATCATGGCGTGATAAAACTAATGTGGGGACAGCGGCGCGATCGCACAACCGCGCCGCTTTCGACGAACCAGCTACTTCGCGGCTGCCTCGTCCACCGCCTCGTTTTCGGCGACTTCCGCTTCGGCACGCTCGAGACCTTCGGCGTCGTCCTGCTTGGCCGGCGCAGCACTACGGCGTTGCCGTTGTGGCGCGGGCTTCTTGCCGGCGTTGCGGCCGCGCGGCGCGTTCTTGCCGCGGCGGTCGTCGCGCTCACGATCCACGCGCGCGACCGGGTTGCCTTGCGAATCCAATTCGACGAATTCGTTGGCATCGCCGCGCGCGGCCGCCGGAGCGGCGGCCTTGCCTTCCAGGATTGCATCCGCCGCGGCGCGCGCGTACAACTGCACCGCGCGGATTGCGTCATCGTTGCCTGGAATGGCGTAATCCACCAGCGCCGGGTCGTAATTGGTGTCGACCACCGCGACCACCGGAATGCCGAGTTTCTTGGCTTCCTTGACCGCGATGTCTTCGTGCCCGATGTCGATCACGAACAGCGCATCGGGCAGGCGGTTCATGTCCTTGATGCCGCCCAGCGATTTCTCGAGCTTCTCGCGCTCGCGGCGCAAGCTGAGCACTTCATGCTTGACCAGCTTGTCGAAGCTGCCATCGGTCTCCATCGCCTCGAGTTCCTTCAGACGTGCGACCGACTGCTTCACCGTGCGGAAATTGGTGAGCATGCCACCCAGCCAGCGCTGGTTGACGTAGGGCATGCCGCAACGAACAGCTTCCTCGCCGATGGCTTCGCGCGCGCTGCGCTTGGTGCCGACGAACAGCACCGTGCCGCGCTTCTGCGCGAGACCAGACAGATAATTCATGGCATCGGAGAAGAGCGGCAGCGTCTTCTCCAGATTGATGATGTGGATCTTGCCGCGCGCGCCGAAGATGAAAGGCGCCATGCGCGGGTTCCAGTAGCGCGTCTGATGGCCGAAGTGCACGCCGGCTTCCAGCATTTGCCGCATGGTGACAGAAGGCATTGTGTGTATCTCCTGATGGGGAACCACTTTTGCCTTCGTGATCCGCAATGATCGGCGGATGACGGATTGTTCCGGCAAACGTGATTCCGGGGTTGGGCCTCCGCAGATCCCGCGGCAACGACCTTTGTCGAGAAGGACCCCGGTGCCGGTTATGGATCTGCGTGTGTATTCGCCGGTGACGCCCGGCGTAGGCGGTTTGCTCGTGCAAAGCCGCGGAATTGTAACGGCAGGCCGGGGCACGGACAAGCGCAGTTGGCATAGACTCGAATTATTGACTGTCAAATAATTTGACTATATTGTTCACATATGTACGAACACGAGTACGAAGAAATCGTCCTGCCGGCCCTGCTGCGGGCCGCACGCAAAGTGTATGGCGGCGCCATTCGCACCGCGCTCGTCAAAGCCGGTTACGACGATATTCCCAAGAACGGCATTTTCGTCCTCGGCGCCGTCGCCCGCAGCGGCGCGCCGCTGCGCGGGATCATCCAGCACCTCGGCATGTCCAAGCAGGCCGCGGGGCAACTGGTGGACACGCTGGTGGCGCGCGGCTATCTCGATCGCGAGGTGGATGAGCAGGACCGTCGCCGCCTCACCATCACCTTGAGCGAACGCGGTCGTGCCGCGGCACAGGTTTCACGCGCGACGGTGGAAAGGATCGATGCCGCCTTGCTGAAACATGTCGGTCGCGAACGGCTGGCGCACACGCGCGCGACGTTGCTGGCCTTGATCGACCTCGAACAGCGGTGACCCCGCGATATGGTCGCGTTGCGGGAATGCCGCCGCGCCCATATATCGATGCGCAAACCTGAAATCCGCCGCGCGATGGCGGATAATTGGCCGGTTCATTGAAGTCGACATCGCTTTGCGGCGCACCTATCCATTCGAACGTCCGATGCCCGTCACGATCAAAACCCCGCAGGACATTGCGAAGATGCGCGAAGCCGGCCGGCTTGCGGCCGAAGTGCTCGCGTTGATGACCGAACACGTCAAACCGGGCATCACCACCGAGGAATTGGACCGCATCGCGCACGATCACATCGTCAACGTGCAGAAGGCGATTCCGGCCAATGTCGGCTACCGCGGCTTCCCCAAAACGCTATGCACCTCGGTCAACCACGTGATCTGCCACGGCATCCCTTCACCCGGCAAGGTGCTGAAGGACGGCGACATCATCAACATCGACGTCACCGTGATCAAGGATGGCTGGCACGGCGACACCTCGCGCATGTATTTCGTCGGCAAGCCTTCGGTGCTGGCCAAGCGACTGGTGGATACCACTTATGAAGCGATGATGCGCGGCATCGAGCAGGTGCGTCCGGGCGCATCGTTGGGCGACATCGGTCATGCGATCCAGCAACACGCGGAGAAGGCGGGCTATTCGATCGTCAAGGATTATTGCGGGCACGGCATCGGCCGCGTTTATCACGAAGATCCGCAGGTACTACATTACGGCAAACCCGGCACCGGCATGAAAATCGAGAAGGGCATGGTGTTCACAGTCGAGCCGATGATCAATGCCGGCAAACCGAATACAAAGGTGCTGCCGGACGGCTGGACGGTCGTGACGAAGGATCATTCGCTCTCAGCGCAATGGGAACACACCGTCGCGGTCACGGACGACGGGTTCGAAATCCTGACGCCGTGGCCAAATGCGTGAACCGTGGACTGCGAGCCCCCGGTTGACGGCTCGCGTCTGACGGTTGACCCTTCGCCAGTGGACGTCGACTTTCCCGCACTTCCAAGCCTTCCGCGTCTTCCCGCCGCGTTGCCGCGCGCAGGTGTCTCGGCGGATGCCCGCATCGCGCTGAAGCAGTTGCTGGCTGATCAGGCGCGCGCACTGGCTTCGGCGTTTCGCGGCGGCGCGGAAGCGAGCGATCTCGCGCGTCTGCGTGCGCAAGCGGTCGAACGGGTGCTGAGCCATTGCTGGATGGCATATCTGGGCGAAACCGATTCCGCCGCGCTGTTCGCGGTCGGTGGCTTCGGGCGCGGCGCGCTGTTTCCGCATTCGGATGTGGACCTGCTGGTGCTGACCCACGACGCGCATGCGCCGCAACTCATGCGTGCGCTCGAAGCGTTCTTTGGTTGCCTGTGGGACATCGGTTTGAAACCTGGCCACGCGGTGCGCACGAGCGCACAATGCCGCGAGATCGCCACCCACGACGTCAGCGTGTTCACCAGCTTGCTGGATGCGCGGCGAATCGCCGGCGCGCTGCAATTCGAAGAAGTGTTGCGGGAAATCGTCGAAGACCGAACGCTGTGGCCACCGGATGAATATCTCGCCGCCAAGCGTGCCGACCGCGACGCCCGGCACGCGAAACACGATGACACCACGCACAACCTCGAACCGGATTTGAAAGATGGCCCCGGCGGATTACGAAGTCTCGATCTGGTCCGCTGGCTGGGGAAGCGGATCGCGGGCGTGCGCGATCTGGACGAACTCGTCTCGAAGCGATTGCTGGAATCCGCCGAGCGCGATGCCTTGTTCGACGCCGAGCGCGCATTGCAGCGTTGCCGTTACGCGCTGCATCTGGAAGCAGGGCGTGCCGAAGAAAAATTGCTGTTCGACTGGCAGCGCGCGCTGGCCGCGCGCCTGAACTACGCAGACGACGATCGCAATCTGGCGGTCGAGCAGTTCATGCAGACGTTCTTTCGCGCGGCCGGAACGGTGGAACGACTGCTGTCGCAACTGTTGGAACGTTTCGACGAGCATCTGCATCCGCTTCCGCCGCCGCGTATCCTCGATCAGCGCTTTGCCGCGCGCGGTTCGCGGCTCGATTTGCGGGAAAAAGATTTGTTCGCGCGCCAACCGGACTCGATCCTCGACGCGTTCGCCTGCTTGCTCGATCATCCCGAGCTGACCGGGTTCACCGCGGCAACAACGCGCGCTTTGCAGCAAGCGTTGGTGCAACTCGGAGCAGGGCTCGCGGAGGATCCACGCGCATTGTCCGCCTTCCTGGAGCTGTTGCGGCGGGGTGCGTCCGCGGTGCATGCGCTGGAAGCGATGAATCGCCACGGCGTACTTGCCGCGATCCTGCCGGCATTCGCGCGCGTCGTCGGCCGCATGCAATACGACCTGTTCCATATCTACACGGTGGACGAACACACGTTGCGCGTGTTGCGCAACGTCGCGCGCTTCGCCGACCCGCAATCGCGCGCGGAATTTCCGCTGGCCTGCGAAGCCTTCGTGCGGCTGGAGAAACCCGAATTGCTGCTGCTCGCCGCGCTGTTCCACGACATCGCCAAGGGCCGCGGCGGCGACCATTCGGAACTCGGCGAAGCCGAAGCGCGCGCGTTCTGCGGCAAACTCGGCCTGAGCGAGGACGACATTGCGCTAGTTGCGTGGCTGGTGCGCTGGCACCTGCTGATGAGCGTGACCGCGCAGCGGCAGGACATCAGCGACGACGAAGTGGTGCACGCCTTCGCCGTGCAGGCTGGGGACTGGCAGCGGCTGGATAATCTCTATCTCCTGACGATCGCCGACATCGCCGGCACCAGTCCGAAACTGTGGAATGCATGGAAGGATCGTCTGCTCGCTGATCTGTATGTCGCCGCGCGTTACATGCTGCGCGGCGGCTTGGCACGGCCGCCCGAAGCCGCCGCACGCGCACAAAACTCGCGCAAACGCGTTGCGGCCTTACTGCGCGATCGCGATCCACAAGCCGTGCAGCGTACGCTGGACGACTTTCCTGACGATGCGTTTCTGCGTCAGCGCGACGAGCAACTGGCATGGCAGGCGGGTGTATTACTGGATGCAGCAGACAGTGCGACCGTGGTCGCGGTGCATCCGCATTCTCGCGGCGGGACCGAAGTGTTCGTATGCGCACCCGATCGCGACGGCGTGTTCGCGGCGGTGGTCGCGGCGCTGGACCGGGCGCATTGCAGCGTGATGGAAGCACGCGTGTTGGGCACGCGCAGCGGCCGCGCGCTGGACACCTTCTCCGTGCTCGATGCAGACAGCGCTGCGCCGTTGAATCTCGCTCGCACCCACGAGCTGCGCGCGAGCCTGCTGCGCGCGCTATCGCCGGATGCGCAACCGACGCGCCTTGCGCAGCGCGGACTGGCGCGCCGGTTGAAGCATTTCCAGCGTCCGCCGCAGATCGATTTCGTCCAAGCGAGCGAAGTCGCGCGCACGCGGCTCGCACTGGTGTGCAGCGACCAGCCGGGCCTGCTGGCAAGAGTGGCGCAGGGCTTCCTCGAAACCAGCGTGCGCGTGCATGATGCGCGCATCGCGACCTTCGGCGAGCGCGTCGAGGATTTCTTCGAGTTGACCGACCGGCACGATCTGCCATTGAGCCCGTCGATGCAGGAATCGTTGCGCGTGGCACTGTTGCGGCGTCTGGGCGCGGAAACAAGCGAACTCGGGGGACACCATCATGCAAGAGCTTGAATCGATCATCGACGATGCATGGGAACGGCGCGCTACGCTCGAAGCGGAAGAAACAATGCGCCTGCGCGCGCAACTTGAGCGCGTGCTGGATGGTCTGGAAAGTGGAGCGCTGCGCGTCGCCGAACCAGATGGCGTCAGCGGGTGGCGCGTAAATCAATGGTTGAAGAAGGCGGTGCTGCTGTATTTCCGCATCGCTGCCAGCCGGCCGATGGATGGGGGGCCGATGCGCGCCTATGACAAGGTGCCGCTGCGATTCGCCGACACCGACGAATCGGTGTTCCATCATGTCGGCGCGCGCATCGTGCCGGGCGCGCTGGTGCGCCGCGGCGCTTACATCGCGCGCAGCGCGGTGCTGATGCCCAGTTACGTCAACATCGGCGCGCACGTCGGAGAAGGCACCATGGTGGACACCTGGGCCACGGTCGGCTCCTGCGCGCAGATCGGCGCACGCGTGCATCTTTCTGGCGGCGTCGGTATCGGCGGCGTGCTGGAGCCACTTCAGGCCAATCCCACCATCATCGAGGACGATTGTTTTGTAGGGGCGCGTTCGGAAGTCGTCGAGGGCGTTATCGTCGAACACGGCAGCGTGATCGGCATGGGCGTGTTCCTCGGCCAGAGCACACGCATCTACGACCGAGCGACGAAGACGATTTCGTACGGCCGCGTGCCCGCAGGCAGCGTGGTGGTCGCAGGTTCACTGCCTGCGCAGGACGGATCGCACAGCCTGTACGCGGCGGTGATCGTCAAGCGCGTGGACGAGAAGACGCGCGCGAAGACGAGCATCAACGAACTGCTGCGGAGCGAGGGATGACCGGCGGTCTCTTGAGGGATACGAAGATGGAGAGGATTTCTCGCGGAGGCACCTTTTTCCTCAAGGTGGTTTTCCCCGCATCCTGGTTTGGGTTTCTCAGCCTTTTCCTGATTGTCGGAGCCCTCGGCGATGAATGGAAGCGGCCAATACCGATATTCCTTATCCAGCCGCTGGTCATGATGGCCTTCGGCTATATCCTGTTCCGCAAACTGGTCTGGAATCTCGCCGATGAAGTGCGTGACGGCGGCAGTTATCTCCTGGTACGCAAGGGCTCCGTGGAGCAGCGTGTGCTGCTGACGAACGTGATGAACGTAAGCGTGAGCCAGTTCACCAATCCAAGACGATTGACTCTGCGCCTTCGCAGACCTTGTGAACTCGGCGACGAGATTACGTTCATCCTGAAGCAGCCGACGTTCCAGTTAAATCCCTTCGCACGCAACGCCATCGCGGAGGATTTGTTGAAACGAGTGGATGCCGCACGAGGCTGTGGAGCGGCGGCATGATGATCGTCTACGGCCTGCCCGCCTGCGACACCTGCCGAAAGGCGCGCAACTGGCTGGATCGGTTCGGTGTGGCGCACACGTTCATGGATTACCGCGCCGATCCCGTTCCCGCAGCGACTTTGGAGGAATGGGTGGACAAACTCGGTGGCTGGGAGAAACTCGTCAACAAATCTTCGACGACTTGGCGCAATCTGCTGCCGCAGAGGAAGAACCCGCAGAGCGATCCGGAATGGACGCTGCTGCTGAGGGAATATCCGGCGCTGATCCGCCGCCCGGTAGTCGTGCTGGATGACGGCCGCGTGCACGTCGGCTTCAGCGACAACGGTTTCAAGAAGCTGTTCGACAAGTCATGAGCGAAGTGCGTGACCTTGTCTGCGAACTGATCCGCCGCCCTTCGGTGACGCCCGACGACGCCGGCTGCCAGAAGCTGATCGCTCAGCGGCTGCAACGCGCCGGTTTCCGTTGCGAGCATCTGGATCATCGCGAAGTCAGCAATCTGTGGGCGACACATGGCGCAGACGCGCCGGTGCTGGTGTTCCTCGGCCACACCGACGTGGTGCCGAGTGGGCCGGAGGGAAGCTGGCAGTCGCCGCCGTTCGAACCCAAGATCAAGGACGGACGTCTTTATGGCCGCGGTGCGGCGGACATGAAGTCTGGCGTAGCGGCAATGACGATCGCGCTGGAACGTTTCGTCGCCGCGCGTCCGCAGCATCACGGTACAGTCGCACTGCTGTTGACCAGTGACGAGGAAGGCCCCCTGAATTTGTACGGCGTGCGCCGCGTGGTCGAACACTTCCGCGAAACCGGTCAGCGCATCGACTGGTGCGTGGTCGGCGAGCCCTCGTCGCGCGATCATCTGGGAGACCTGATCCGCGTCGGTCGCCGCGGCTCACTGTCCGGAAAGTTGACGGTGCGTGGCGTGCAGGGGCACGTCGCCTATCCGCAACTGGCCCGCAACCCGATCCATGCGCTCGCGCCGGCGCTGGCGGAACTGGCGGCCACGCGTTGGGACGAAGGCAACGAACATTTCCCGCCGACTTCGTTTCAGATTTCCAACCTCCACGCCGGTACCGGCGCGTTGAACGTGATTCCTGGCGAACTCACGGCGCAATTCAATTTCCGCTTTGGCACCGCGAGCAGCGCGCTGTCGCTGCGCAAGCGCGTGGAGGAGATCCTGCGCAAGCACGACGTCGATTACGTGATCGAATGGACGCTGAGCGGCGATCCCTTCCTGACCTCCGACGGCAAATTGCGCCGCATCGCATTGGAGGTATGCCGCGAGTACGCCGGCCTCGAACCCGAGCTCAGCACCGGCGGCGGCACCTCGGACGGCCGCTTCATTGCGCCACTCGGCGCGGAAGTGGTTGAGATCGGTCCGGTGAACGCCAGCATCCACAAGATCGACGAGCACATCGCACTGAACGAACTGGAACGGCTGCCGGAGTTGTATCTGACGATCGCGGAGCGGTTGCTCTCGAATTGAGCCGTTGCTGGGGATGAGGCCGAAAATCAGGTCTGTGGCATGACCTTCTGGTCGGTAGGTTTGGCGGACATCCATCACTTCGCGCCTAGCCCCGCGCCATTCCATGGTGAACTACCGCCTGGCGGATCTGGATTCGCTGCCTCAGGTAGGTGCGATGAGGGTTGCAACGTGCTCGAGAAAACCGACGATGCCGAAATCGGCAAGTGCGGCTGGGTGCTCGCTCCCCGAGGGCAACAAGCTCGAACTCGGGCAGCCGCCTGTCGGACATTGACGCCGCTGTGCGACGCTCAATCCGCGGCGGGTAGCAAGCTCATCCGGTATTTGGTCTCACCGGTGTGCGACGCTCAATCCGCGGCGGGTAGCAAGCTCATCCGGTATTTGGTCTCACCGGGCAGCAGTGGTGTCGGCGCGCCGCGCACCCACTCCCCGTGGCCTGAGCCGAAGTACGGCGTCAACGGGTTGTCCGCCTGGCCCGCGGGCATTTCGAGAATGCCATGTGCTTCGTCGCCCGGCGTGACGTCCAGCCGCATCGATGCGCCGAAGCTCGGATGCAGCACGCGCGGCATGTCACGGTCGCCCGGCAGCGGATCGGCCGGCATGTCGATCGCGCGCGCGAGGAACGCCGGCAGCGCCAGCGCCATTGGATGATCGATCTTCGCGCGGTTGAACGTGCCCCAGGTCTGGGCTGAAAGCGGGCCCGGCTTTTTCGCGAGTTCCTGGGCGACTTCGTCCGCGCTGTGGACAAGCAGCGCATTCCAATTCTTGTATTGTGGATCGAGCAGCCACGCGGGCTTTTGCGTGACCATCTGCCAAACCGCGTATTCGCCGACCTCGCGGCTGGGCCAGTCGAAGTCCGCGCTTTTCTTTTTCACCAGTGCCGCGAACGGCGCCAGCGCATCCTCGCGCACGCGATCATGGAACATGCGCACGATGCGATAGCCCACGCTGTCGCCCGCGGCGCGTGCCTGCCAATTTTTAACGAGAGGCTTCAATGCGATCAGTGCCGGATCGTGCGTAGTCGCAAGCACATCCGATAGCACCTTCTGCCAGCGCGCCAAAAACACCGCGCGATTGTCGAGCTGGATATCCAGCATGTCGTGCGGAGCGAAACGGCTGCGTGCGGCGAGATCGTCGCGGATCTGCTGCGCGCGCGCGCCCTGGTCGTAGCCGCCGTTGCCGAGCAATTGCAGCGCATCGCCCTCCGTCAGACGCTGATTGGCGGTCCACAGCCGTCCGTTCTGCGGATCGAGCACATGCGGATCCTGCGCGGGCGCGGCGAAACCGATCCAGCCGGTATTCGGCTTGCTCCAGTCCGAAGGCATCGATGGATCGAAACCGCTGCGAAGCGGAATCGCGCTCCCGGCGATGCTCCAGCCAATGTGACCTTGCGCATCCGCAACGACGAGATTCTGCGGCGGGATGCCGATCTCCGGGGCCCAACCCAGCGCGTCCTCTACGCTTTGCGCGGTCTCGAGTTTGATCAGATTGAAATTCAACGCGCGCGGCAGATGCGCAATCCACGCCAGCGCCAGCGGCGTGCCGTCGACGTCCTTGCCCATGATCGGTCCGAAGATCGTGTCTTCGACGATCAGATGACGATCGGCTGCGCCGTGCACGCGGATGATCTCATCGTGGCGTTCGATGGTAGCCCAGCCGTTCGCGGTCTTGTAGCGCGATGGATTTTTCGGATCGCGGAGCACCCGCACCCAATCCATCCAGTCGCCTTCGGAATTGGTGAAGCCCCATGCGATATGCCCATTGCTGCCGATCACCAGCGCCGGCGCGCCGGGCAGGGTGACTCCGTTCAAGTCCAGCAGGTGTTGCGGATCGGTCGGGTCGGGAAATCGCATCCGAGCCCGATACCAGATGTCCGGCACGCGCAATCCGAGATGAGGATCGTTGGCGAGCAGCGCGCCGCCGCCAGTGAGCGCGCCGGCAACGGCAAAGCCATTGCTGCCGATGCCGCTGTCGGCGCGATCCATCGCGATGATCGCAGCGACGCCTTGCGCGATATTTGCGTGTCCGAATCTGCGCAAATCGAATACACCGGCGCCCGGCATCGGCACCGCTTGCGACGGCGCGCCTTGTAGCGGCGCTTCCCAGCGGGGATCGGACGCGAGCAGGAAATCCGCGAGTGTTCTAGGCAACACGGCACGCAAGCGTGCGATGTTCAACTCTCGTGCATTCTCGCCATCCTGATTGAGGTCGAGAAACATCGAATCGATCGCAAGGATGGAGTCCTCTGCCCGCCACGGCGCGGGTGTCGAGCGCAGCAACAGGTATTCCCACGGGCGTGCCGACAGGGCGTTCAATCCGGCATTGACACCGCGCGCGTAATCGTCGAGCAGCACGCGTTCGTCCACGGGCAACTGCGACAGCTCCGTGGCTGCCAGCGCACGGAAGCGGTGCCGGCGATGGTTCTCATCGATCTTCAACGCGCCCGCGCCGACCAGTTCCGACAACTCGCCTGCGGCGTTGCGGCGCAGGAGATCCATCTGGAAGAAGCGTTCCTGCCCGTGCAGGAAGCCGAGCGCGTAGGCGAGGTCTTCGTGGCTGCGCGCCGTGATCGTCGGGATGCCGCGTGCATCGCGCGTGATTTCCACCGGCGCCGATAGTCCGCGCACCGTGACCGCGCCGTTCAATTGCGGCATGCCGCCGCGCATCAGCAACCAGCATGCCAAGCATGCGAACGCGATCAGCAGCAAGATCGCCGCGAGAATGCGCGCAAGCCAGCGAAGGATTCGCGTCATCCGGTGGTTTCGATCCGTTCGACGTGCCGCAATCCGCGCGGCAGCAGGCCGCCGCGTTGCGCGCGGCTGCCGCCGTACTCAACGAGATCGGACCATTTCAGGATCAGCTTGCGCGCGCCGGCATACAACGTGACTTCGCCGGAACCTTCCGACACGCAAGCGATGCCGGCCACACGTTCCTCCCCGGATTGCAGTTTCGCCTTCGGAATCTCGATCAGTTTGTTGCCGCGGCCGCGTTCCAGTTCGGGCAGATCTGCGACGGAGAACATCAGCAGATGTCCTTCGGTGCTGACGACCACGATGCGGTCGCGCGCGGGATCGTTGACGTAAGCGGGCGCCAGCACGCGCGCACCGTCGTCCACGTTCATCACTTGCTTGCCGGCCTTCTTGTTGGCGAGCAGTGCCTCGAAGCGCGTGACGAAGCCGTAGCCCGTATCGGTCGCCAGCGCCAGCCGCGTGTCGCTGTCACCGATCGCCACCGCATCGAAGCGCGCGCCGGGCGGCGGCGTGAAGCGGCCCGTCAGTGGTTCGCCGTTGCCACGCGCGGAAGGTAAGGTGTGCGCGGGCGTCGAATAACTGCGGCCTGTGTTGTCCATGAATGCGACCTGCTGCGCGCTGCGGCCACGCACGGCGGCGAGAAACGCATCGCCCTCGCGATAGGACAACTCGCGCGCATCGACATCGTGTCCTTTCGCCGCGCGCGCCCAGCCTTTCTGCGAGAGCACGATCGTCACAGGTTCCGACACGACCAGCTCGCTCTCATTCAGCGCCTGCGCCGCGGCACGCGTGACCAGCGGCGAGCGGCGTGCGTCACCGTATTTATCGGCGTCGGCTTTCAGTTCCTGCTTGATCAGGGTTTTCAGACGCTGCTTCGATTTCAGCGTGACTTCGATCTTGGCGCGTTCCTCCTCCAACTCGTCGCGTTCGGCATTGAGTTTCATCTCCTCCAGCCGCGCCAGTTGCCGCAATCGCGTTTCCAGGATGTAATCGGCTTGTTCATCGGAGAGCTTGAAGCGTTTGATCAACACCGGCTTCGGCTCGTCCTCCGTGCGCACGATCCGAATCACTTCATCGAGATTGAGGAACGCGATGCGCAGGCCTTCCAGCAGGTGCAATCTGCGTTCGACCTTCTCCAGCCGGAACTGCAACCGCCGCGTGACCGTGCTGGCGCGGAAGCGCAGCCACTCTTCCAGGATCTGCTTCAGCGTCTTGACCTGCGGCCGGCCGTCCAGCCCGATCACGTTGAGATTGACGCGATAGCTCTTTTCCAGATCGGTGGTCGCGAACAGGTGCTGCATCATCGCGTTCGCGTCCACGCGGTTGCTGCGCGGAATCAGCACCAGCCGCACCGGATTCTCGTGGTCGGATTCGTCGCGCAGGTCTTCCAGCATCGGCAGTTTCTTCGCGCGCATCTGCTGAGCGATCTGCTCGATCACGCGCGCGGGCGAAACCTGGTGCGGCAGTGCGGTCACGACCACATTGCCGCGCTCCTCCTTGTAAATCGCGCGGCAGCGCACCGAGCCGTTGCCGGTCGCGTACAACGCAAGCAGTTCGTCGCGCGGCGTGATGATTTCCGCCTGCGTTGGAAAATCCGGGCCGCGCACGTGTTCGCACAATGCGGCGATGCTGGCTTCCGGTTCGTCCAGCAGATGGATGCAAGCCGCCGCAACTTCGCGCAGATTGTGCGGCGGGATGTCGGTGGCCATGCCGACCGCGATGCCGGTGGAACCGTTCAATAGCACGTGCGGCAGGCGTGCGGGCAGCCAAGACGGTTCCTTCAAGGTGCCATCGAAATTCGGTACCCATTCCACCGTGCCTTGCGCGAGTTCGCCCAGCAGCACTTCGGCGATCGGCGTCAGCCGCGATTCGGTATAGCGCATCGCCGCGAAGGACTTGGGATCGTCGGGCGAGCCGAAATTGCCCTGGCCATCGATCAGCGGATAGCGGTACGAGAACGGCTGCGCCATCAACACCAGCGCTTCGTAACAGGCCGTATCTCCATGCGGATGGAACTTGCCGATCACATCGCCTACTGTGCGCGCGGATTTCTTCGGCTTGGCGGTGGCCGCCAGGCCCAGCTCGCTCATCGCGTAGACAATCCGCCGCTGCACGGGCTTCAGTCCGTCGCCGATGAAGGGCAGGGCACGGTCCAGCACCACGTACATCGAATAATCGAGATACGCGCGTTCGGCGTATTCGCGCAATGGGATTTGTTCGAAGTTGGATTGCAGGGAGGTCATCTTTTCCATCATCCCAGCGAGAGCCGGAATCCATTTTGATTGAATTGCGCGTGCGGGTGCACGTCAATGCACGCGCGCGGTTTCGATGCCGAGCTTCTGCAACTGCGCCTGTACATCATCCGAGCCGGCCAGATGCGCGGCGCCGACCGCGATGAATGCGGTTTGATGTCGATCCAGCAATTGCGCGATTTGTAGCGCCCAGTGCTGATTGCGTTGCACCAGCAGTTCCCGGTAGAGCTGCGGATACTTGTCCTGAATCTCACCATTTTCGAGTTTCGCGATCGCCACCACGTCCCCGGTTTCCCATTCCTTCACCAGTGCGTTGATCAACGTCACCGCGTTGGAATAATCGTCAAGCGTGCTGCGCAGGAAGGCGATCGCCAGCGGTTGCGGTAGATCGGCCAGCAATTCGATCTGCTGCTGCGAAGTTTCCAGTCCACGCACCGGCTTGCCCTGAGCGGCGAATTCGTTTTGCAGCGACTTGTCCACGCCCGATTGTGGGTCGTAGCCCGCCTTCAACAATGGAGCGACAGTGAGCGTCAACGCCGCCAGCCACGGCTTCATGACATCGAGCGCTTGCGGCGGCAAACCCGCGGTTTGCGCGGCCGCTTGCACGCGGGCCTCGTCCGCGGCATCCAGTTCGGTGGAAAGCGGATGCGCCGCGTCGATGCCATATTGCGTCACCAGAGCCTGCATCGTCGCCGGATCGTCATCGGCAATTTCCAGGTACAGCACATCGCTGGACTTCAACGCTTCATCGAATTGCGGATAACGCCACTGCGCATTCGCCGGGAGCACGTGCACCGTGCCGAACAGATACACCGTCGCGCCATTGCGTTGGATTTTCCATAACGCGGGATCGGCGCAAGCGGCATCAGCAAGCAGCAGCGCCGCTGCGAACAGCAGCAGTCGCATCGATGCCGCGATCGAGACATGGCTATTCATAATGCGTCCGCATGCGCAGCACTTGGAAGGTCTTTTCTGCTTTGAGGATTGATAGACCAGCGTGAAGACGTACGTATGGACAAGCCTCAGCGCGGCACGCGATAGCCACCGCGCACGCCGCGCGGACTCATGGTGATCTGCCAGAGCTGGTCCCGGCGGGCGCGGAAGGTCGCCGCCGAAGCCGACAAGTAATAGCGCCACATGCGGCGAAAGCGTTCGTCGTAACGCGGGTTCTTCGAAAGCTCCGGCCATGCTGCGTCAAAATTGGCGCGCCAGGCCATTAAGGTCTTGTCGTAATCGGCGCCGAAGTTGTGCCAGTCCTCGACCACGAACAGCCCTTCCAGCGCCGTTGCAACCTGCGAGGCCGCCGGCACCATCGAATTGGGGAAGATGTATTTCTCGATCCAGGGATCGGGCCGGCTGGGCTCGCTGTTGACGCCGATGCAATGCAGAAGATTCAGGCCGTCTTCTTTCAGGCAGCGTTTGCAGACTTCAAAATAGGTGCGGTAGTTCTTCCAGCCGACGTGCTCGAACATCCCGATTGAGTAGACCGCGTCGAATTTCTCCTCCAGCTCGCGGTAATCCTGCAGGCGGATTTCAATCGGCAAACCCTTGCACAACTCCCGCGCGAATTGCGCCTGTTGCTCCGACACGGTGACGCCCACGCCCGACACGCCGTATTTCTCCGCCGAGTATTTCAGCGCCTCGCCCCAGCCGCAGCCGATGTCCAGCACGCGCATGCCCGGTTTCAGTTGCAACTTGCGACAGACCAGATCGAGCTTGGCGGCTTGTGCGTCATCCAGATTGTCCGCTTGTGCCCAGTAACCGCAGGAATACACCAGTCGTTTGCCCAGCATCGCCGAGAACAGGTCGTTGCCGAGGTCGTAATGCGCCTTGCCGATCTTGAACGCACGCCGGCCGCGTTGCAGGTTGATGAAGCGCGCGCGCAGGTGCGCGCGTAGCGTGTCGAAGTTCTTCAGGTGCTCGTCGAGATGCGCGTCTAGCACGCGGAAGAAGAAACCATCCAGATCGTCGGCGTCCCACCAGCCGTCCATGTACGCCTCGCCCAAACCGAGCGAGCCATGCGCGAAGGCGCGTGCGAATACGTGTTCGTCGTGCACGCGCAGATCCCACGGCCGATCGCCGTCGATCTTGACGTCGGCAAGCGCCAACAGGTGTTCAGCGCGTTCGCGCAGGCGCGAGCCGTGATGTGCGGTTTCTGATTTCGCAAAATCTCCTGACAGATCGTTCATCCGTGTGTTCCTTTGCGCAATCCATAGAGCAGGGGACACGCGCCTTCATGCGCATGCCTGCGCGTGAGAGCGGCCAAAGCCGCCATCCGTGGCGAAAAGCTCCGTGGCGGCACTTTTCAATGCAGAAATCAAGCCGTTTTGATACGCAATCGCCAGAGAAGTGGGCAAGCGGCAAATTGTAAGGCCAGCGCCGCGATCACCGCGTAGAGCGGCTTTACATCGTACAACACGCCGAGCGCTGCGCTGCCGCCGAACCACGCAAGGCCATAGATTGCGTTGAACACACCCATCACGGTGGCGCGCTTTTCGCGCGCGATGCGTTGCGCGACGGCCGCGCGCAGCAACGAATCATGAGCGCCAAAGCCCGCGCCCCACAAGGCCATGCCAACCACCGCCGCCAATGGTCCACCGAGGAACACCAACGGTGCATACAGCGCGGGGATTACTGTCGTCCACAGCAACACGGAAAGTCCGCGCTGGTCGAACAGCTTGCCAAGGATCAACGCGGCGCCGCCGCCGGCGAGGCTGGCGAGCGAGTAGAGAATCGGGATCGCGTCGTTCGGCAATATATGATCGGTGCTGAAGTGGAAGGCGATCAGCGCGAAGTCGGCGTAGCCGGCTGCGATCAGGGCGGTCGCGATCAGAAAGATTTTCAGTTCGCGGATCGCGTTCGCATCCTGCGGCGGAATCGCCCCTTGCGTATCCATCGCCTGCGGCTGCGGATAGCGCACGCGCGCGATGAGTAACGTCGCCATTGCCGCCAAGGCCGGCAGCAACAGCCACGCGAATGCATGGCGATAGCCGCCGTGTAGGAACAACACCAATGATGCGATCAGCGGTCCGAGCACGGCGCCGGTGGAATCCAGCGCCTCGTGCAGGCCGAAGGCCCAGCCTGCGCCGCCCATGTCTTTCGCCGCGTGCGAGAGCATCGCGTCGCGTGCCGGCGTGCGCAGTGCCTTGCCGCTGCGCTCCAGGATGATCAGACCCGCCGCCACCGGCCAGTTGCCGGCCAGCGCCAGGGCCGGCACCGCGAACAGGTTGATCGCGTAGCCGAGGATCGTGATCGCCCAATAGCGACCAGTGCGATCGGCCAGCAGGCCGGTGCCGAAGCGCAGCACGTAGCCGAGTAGTTCCCCCGCCCCCGCAACCACCGCGACGGTGAAACCCGTTGCGCCGAGCGCGCCGAGAAAAGGTCCCGTGATCGAGCGCGACCCCTCGTAGGTCATATCGGCGAACAAGCTGACGACGCCGATCAGAACGACGAATGTGAGCGCCTTGTGTGCGACATCCTTGTCGCGCGCGTTCGTCATGGCTCAGTCCTTCGCGCAATCCAGCACGCCGAATTCAGCCGGCAGTTTTGCGTAGAACAATTGCAATTTCTCTTCGACCACGCGCTGCATCATCTTTTCGGCCTCTTCCGCCGTGACGATGAAATCCACACGCACGGTTTCCTGCCCAGCGAGTTCCAGAAAATGCGCTTCGTGCATCACGCCGTGCCGGCCATAGCCGGCAATCGAGCGGAACGCCGTGCCGCCGGCGATACCGAGCTTCTTGGCTTCGCGCAGCAACCACTCGTATAACAGCACGCCATGATGACGGCGGTTCTCGTGCATGAAGAAACGCAGATATACGCCTAGTGTTGAAGTACTCATGCCGCATTCCTCACGCCTTGCGCGATCACAAAACCCAGCAACGTCATCGCGAGCGAGCCGATCAGGTGCAAGCCGATCAGCGCGAGCGACCACGCGTATTCCTGGCGCAGCAGCAGCGTCACCGTTTCACCGGAGAATGTCGAAAAGGTCGTGAGCCCGCCGAGAAATCCGGTCGTGACGAACAATCGCATCTCCGGCGAGAGCGTCTGGAACTGCGCGAACGCGCCCATCGTCAGGCCCATGATCAAGCCGCCGAGTAGGTTGGCCGCGAGCGTGCCGAGCGGAATCGTGGGAAAGATGGGATTCAATGCAAGCCCCAACACGTAGCGCAGACACGCGCCGAGGAATGCGCCGCAGCCGGTGGCGAGCAAGGCGTAGAACATCGTCCGGTTCCTTGTTTGATTCTTGGTTCAAGGGAACCGCGCGCGGCACCGCGTGCAATGATGACCGCCCGGTTTCCCGGTTCGCAGGCATCATCAGCCGAAACTTCCGGCGGTTCGGGGAGGCATGCCATCTCCCGTATGCGGCGATGTTAGCTTAGCGAACGAGAGCGGCGCTACAGGCTGGACGAATGACGAAGCCGGATCGAACAACGCGCAACCAACCCGCGCGCGGCCACGTGGGCCTCGCGATTCTGCTGGGCGCGCTGACGATGCTCGGCCCGTTCTCGATCGACACTATCTTTCCGGGGTTCCCCGACATCGCGAGCGTGTTCCATGCATCGGCCGACGCCATGCAGCAGACGGTGAGCGTGTACCTCCTCACCTATGCGGCGATGAGCTTGTTGCACGGACCGCTGTCGGATGCACTGGGACGCAAGCCGGTGATCGTGGGCGGATTGATCCTGTACGCGCTTGCCTCTGTCGGCGCGGCGCTCGCGACTTCATTGCCTTTGCTGCTCGGCTGGCGCGCCTTGCAAGGTTTGAGCGCGCCGGCCGGAATCGTGGTCGCGCGCGCGATGGTGCGCGATCTTTACGATGGCCCGCAGGCGCAGAAACTGATGTCGGCGATGATGATGGTGTTCGGTATTGCGCCCGCGGTGGCGCCCATCGTAGGCGCTTGGTTGCTGGGCATCGACGGCTGGCGCGGCATCTTCTGGGCACTGGCCTGGTTCGCGGCTGCATTGATGGCGATCACGCTGTTTGCGATGCGCGAATCGCATCCAGCGGACAGGCGCACGCCGTTGCGATTGCGCGGCGTGTTCGACACCTACCGCCGCATCGTCGGCGACGCGCCGTTCTGGCCGCTGGCGGTTTCCGGCACGCTGAACTTTTCCTCGCTGTTTCTCTACATCGTTTCCGCACCGGTGTTCGTGCTAGATCTGCTGCATCGATCGCAGCAGGGATTTCCGTGGCTGTTTGTGCCGATCATTGGCGGAATGACGTTGGGTTCGTGGGTGTCTGGACACAAGGCAGGACGCTGGTCAGCGGCGAGGACGGTCGGCATCGGCTATACGCTGATGCTGACTGCGGCAATCGCGAATCTGGTGCTTGCCGTGTTGCTCTTGCATCCGCGGGTGCCGTGGTCGGTGATGCCGATGTTCGTGCAGGGTCTGGGCGTCGGGCTGGCGTTCTCGACTTTGACCTTACTGCTGCTCGACCGCTTTCCCGGACAGCGCGGTTCGGCCTCCGCGGTGCAGAGTTTCGTCAGCCTGATGTTCAATGCTGTGATGGCCGGCGCCATCGCCCCGCTCTTGTATGGCAGCGCGTTGACACTGGCAATCGGTTCGGCGGCGTTCGTGCTGGTCGGCTATTTGAGTTGGCGCGCTTACGCCGTGCTGTGCAACAGTCCGCGCGAAACCAGGAACGCGCGCGCGTCTTCCGCGTCGTGTTGGAACCAGGCACGCGCGGAACCGAGCCGGAACGAATAGCCCCACGCATCCATGTCGGCAAAGGCGCGTTCGCGGCCGAAGCCGGGCAGGGCGTCGGCAAGCACGATCTGCAGATAGCAGGCCGCGTCTTCCTCGATCTGCGAATCGCTGGCGTCAGTATGGATACGCGCACGCCGTTGTGGGTCGGCAATCAGCAGGTGACAGGCCTCGTGCAACAACGAATGCAGCGGCGTGTCGGCGCGTGCATACACGTTGCTGCCGATCACGCCGGCTTCCGGCTCGCCCCAGTAGCTGCCGGGAATCGACGCGCCGTCTTCGATGCGGGTCAGTTGCAGGTCGTGTCGCGCGAGCAATGCTTCGCATGCATCGAAGCCGATATCCGCGATGCGAGCAACACTCGGTTCGCGCTGTTTCCGCTCACCGCTCACCGCTCACCGCCAATTTTTGTTCCGGCAACGCCACCGACAGCTCCAGCACTTCGTGTTGGCCGTCGCGTTCGACGTTGACCTGCACCGCATCGGGATCGACGTTGACGTATTTGCGGATCACCGCCAGCAGTTCGCCGCGCAGCAGCGGCAGGTAATCGGGGCCGCCGCGCGTGGCCCGTTCCTGCGCCACGATGATGCGCAGGCGTTCGCGCGCGATATCGGCGGTGTTCTTCGGGCGTGCGCGCAGGAAGTCCAGGAGTTTCATTGCACGCTCCTCAGGTCCCGAACATGCGCTTGAAAAAACCTTTCCTCGGCGCGTCGATGAAGCGCAATTCGATTTCTTCGCCGTCCAGACGCGCGACCGCATCGCCGTAGGCCTGGCCTGCGATCGAGCTGGCATCGTGGATCACCGGCACACCGGAATTGGACGCGGCCAACACCTGTTCGGATTCGGGAATCACACCGAGCACCGGGATGCCGAGGATCTCCTCAACGTCTTTCACGCTCATCATTTCGCCCGCTTCCACGCGCACCGGGTTGTAGCGCGTCAACAACAGGTGCTGCTTCATCGGGCCGTCACCGCGTTCCGCATGGCGCGTTTTCGATGCCAGCAACCCGAGGATGCGATCCGAATCGCGCACGCTCGATACCTCCGGATTCACGACCACCACCGCGCGGTCGGCGAAATACATCGCGAGGTGCGCACCTTTCTCGATGCCGGCCGGCGAATCGCAGATCACGAAATCGAAACCGTCGGCGGCGAGTTCATCCAGCACACGGCCCACGCCTTCCTGCGTCAGCGCGTCCTTGTCGCGCGTCTGCGAGGCGGCGAGCACATACAGATTGTCGAGCCGCTTGTCGCGGATCAGCGCCTGTTTCAACGTGGCTTCGTTGTGGATCACGTTGACGAAGTCGTATACCACGCGCCGCTCGCAACCCATGATGAGATCTAGGTTGCGCAGGCCGACGTCGAAGTCGATAACCGCGACCTTGTGACCGCGTTTGGCGAGTCCGGTGGCGAGCGAGGCGGACGTGGTGGTCTTGCCCACACCGCCCTTGCCGGAAGTGACGACGATGATTTCGGTCAAGGTGGGAATCTCCAGGAATTACGTGTAGGTGAGTTGTGAGTTGTGAGTAGCCGAGTGAAGCTTTTCAACTCACCACTCACTACTCACGCTTTTACAAATTTGCAATCTTCAACTTTCCGCCTTCCAGTGAAATCTGTACGGACCTGCCGTCGTATTGCGCAGGAATTTCCTCGAACACGCGATAGTGCCCGGCGATGGACACCAGCTCCGCGCGGAATTCGCTGCAATAAATACGCGCGCGCTCGTCGCCCAGCGCACCGGCAAACACGCGACCGCGTAATGCGCCATAGACGTGGATGTTGCCGTCGGCCAGCACTTCCGCACCATTGGCGACCGGCGCGACAACGATCAGATCGCGGCCGCGTGCGTACACCTGCTGACCCGTGCGCACCGGTTGCGTGTGATGCTGCGCGAACACCGGTGCATCCGCTTTCAACGTTGTGATTTCGGCGTGTCTGGCGGGCGCCGGGCCTTGTTCTGATGACGCGTTTGAGGATGCGGCGCTTTCCACACGCGGCGGTTCCGCATGGCGCTCGTACTGCGCGCGAAATTTCGCGATCAGCGGCAATCCCAATCGCCGTGCCAGCACATCGGTTTCCGAGGTACCGTATGCGAGCCCCACCGGCAGCATGCCGGCGGCGCGCACCGCTTCCAGCAGCGCATCGACTTCGCCGTCCTCGGGTTGCTTGGCAAGATGCGAAAGATCCATCACCACCGCGGCGCGTTCGAACAAGTGCGGCGCAGCGCGCACGCGACGCTCCAGTTCCGCATGCAGCGCTGCCGCGTCGTTGCGGCGCACGCGTACTTGGGCGATGCCCACTTGCCCGAACTTCAATTCCACCGCGTCAGCGTTTTCGCTGCGCGCGCCTGCCGCCACGCTCACGCGCCACCTGTCGCCATGTGCGGCCATTCGATGCGCGCGCGATCGATCAGCCAGGGTAATGCGGGCAGGCCGCGTGGATAGGCCTCGCAGACGAACGCGTAGCATTCGAGCTGTTTGGCGAGCAGGCACACGCGCCGGCCGTTTTCCGGCATCAGTTGCTGGCCGACCTCGTTGAAACCGCGCGTGCCGTGAAACAGCATGGAAACATCGTCGCGGGGTTCGAGAAAAACTTCGCACGCCAGTACTGGCGCGCGCGCTTCGGCGTAGCTCTGCACGTCGCTGTAGAACACTCGGCCCAGGCCGTGGCCGCGAAAAGTCCCGCCGATCACCACGCGGTCGATGTAGACGAAACGCGCATAGCGCTCGCGGAACCAGCGAAAATTGGAACTGGCGTGATCGCCGGTTTCGCGTACGGCGATCAGGAAACCCGCGATCTGCCCATCGATCTCCGCCACGCGAAAGTAATCCGCACGCTCGAAAAAATGCCGCAGATGTGCGGCATCGAGGGGCAGGATCGCGGAACCGGCGCTGTTGTTGAGGGCGAGAACGGCATCCAGATCGTGCTCGCGGACATCACGAAGCTTCATTGGGACTTCCTGAGCGCTCGATCCGCGCCAATGGCGCACGCGCATCTTGGGATTATTACATGCGAACGGCGAGAGGTCATGCTCCGCGCGTGGCGTGACGGCAGTGTGACCGGACACGAACGGCCGAGTTCCGCTTGACTTTTGCGCGCGGCCGCAAAGCGCGCGCGGACCGGTTGTCTTATGATCGCGGGGTCCGCCGAGCCAAGCATTGACGTGTTGCCACGCCGCGCTCTCAACCACACCCGCCTGCTGCGCTACGCGGGTCTATTCACCTACGCCTGTGTGGGCGTGCCGCTGATCAGCCGCGATTGGATGCTCTCGCGTCTGGGCGAAGCGCAGATGCAGGACCAGTTCAACCAGTTGCAGCAGCAAGTGCGCTCGCACACCGACGTGCTGCTGTGGGCCGTCTGCTACGTGATCTTCGGGGTGGTGTACTGGCTGCTGACGCGCGATCTTGGTTCGCGCCGGCACTGGACGGTCAAGCTGCTCGGCCTGCTGGCGTTGACCGGCACCGCCATCGCGATCGGTTGGTTCTCGCAGAGCGGTCTCTCCGCGCTACTGCTGATGGTGGTGTGCGTGGTGCTGCCCTGGGTGCTGCCATTGCCACTCGGAGTGACATGGGCGATCGTGCAGAACCTCGCGCTGGTGCCGGTGTTCGCCAGCTTTCCCGGGTTCGATCTGCCCAAGGCCGTGTTGCAGGTAAGCCTGTATTTCAGTTTTTCCGTGATCACCTTCATCGCCTCGATGGTCGCCAGCCAGCAGGCGGAGGCGCGCGAGGAACAGCGGCGTCTGAATTCCGAGCTGCGCGCCACGCGCGCGCTGCTGGCCGAGTCCAGCCGCATCTCCGAGCGCATGCGCATTGCGCGCGAGCTGCACGATCTGGTCGGACATCATTTGACCGCGTTGAGTTTGAATCTGGAAGTGGCAAGCCACCTCGTCAACGAACCCGCCGCCGAACACGTCGAGAAGGCGCAGACCACCGCCAAGCAGTTGCTCGCCGACGTGCGCGAAGTGGTAAGCGAATTGCGCGACGACGACGCGATCGATTTGACCGACGCGCTGCGCAACATCACCGAGGGCGTGCCGGGGCTGGACGTGCATCTGGATCTGCCACCGCGTTTCTCGGTGGACGATCCGCACCGCGCGCAGGTGCTGCTGCGCTGCGCGCAGGAGATCGTCACCAACGCTGTACGTCATGCCGGTGCGAAACACCTTTGGCTGCGCTTCGAGCGCACCGCCGACGGTATGCTGGCGCTGAAGGCGCACGACGACGGCCGCGGCGCAGCCGAGATCAAACCTGGCAATGGTTTGAGCGGCATGCGCGAGCGCTTGGCCGAAGTGGGCGGCCGACTGGTGATCGACACCGCGCGCGATCGCGGGTTTACTTTGGAAGCGTCGATGCCGATCGACAACGCGGCTTGAGCAATCGTTGCATGGGGAGTGTCGAATGATTTCGGTGTGTCTCGTTGACGACCAGAATTTGGTGCGGCAGGGAATCAGATCGCTGCTCGAACTGTCTCCGGATATCCGCGTGGTCGCCGAATGCGTGGACGGCACGCAGGCATTGGAGACGATCCCGAAGGTCGATCCCGACGTGGTGCTACTGGACATGCGCATGCCCGGCAAGAGCGGGCTGGATGTGCTCAACGCCTTCGCCGCCAAAGGCGAAGTGCCGCCGACGATCATCCTCACGACCTTCGACGACGATCAACTGGTGCTCGCCGGCCTGAAAGCCGGCGCACGCGGTTACCTGCTGAAGGACGTCTCGCTGGAACAACTGGTGGAAGCGGTGAAGACCGTCGCCGCCGGCGGCTCGCTGATCGCGCCGATGGTCACGCAGAGATTATTGGCCGGCATCGGCCGCATGCAGAACCAGTTCACCAGCCTCGAACAACCAGACCCACTGACCGAGCGCGAAACCGAAATCCTGCGCCTGATGTCCGGCGGCTACAGCAACAAGGAAATCGCCAACTCGCTCGGCGTCGCCGAAGGCACGGTGAAAAACCACGTCTCCAACATCCTCTCCAAACTCGGCGTGCGCGACCGCACCCGCGCGGTGCTGAAGGCGCTGGAGTTGGGGATTGTGTAACCGTACGAATCGCGATCAGGTAACGGAATCGCCTTCCGTTCCATCCGACCGATCGCCCAACAACCTCCGCACCACGACATAAAACACCGGCACCAGCAACAGGCCCAGGACGGTGGCGCCGAGCATGCCGCCGATCACGCCGGTGCCGATGGCATGACGGCTATTGGCGCCGGCGCCGGTGGAAATCGCCAGCGGCACTACGCCCAGAATGAAAGCGATCGAAGTCATCAGGATCGGCCGCAATCTTATTCGGCAGGCTTCTAGCGTCGCCTTCAGCAACCCCATGCCTTCCTTCTGCATGTCGACCGCGAAGGCCACGATCAGGATCGCATTCTTGGCCGACAGGCCGATGATCGCGATCAGGCCGATCTTGAAATACACGTCATCCTGCAGGCCGCGCGCGAAGGTGAGCAGCGCCGCGCCCAGCACGCCCAGCGGTACCACCAGCAATACAGCCACCGGAATCGACCAGCTTTCGTACAAAGCGGCGAGGCACAGGAACACCACGATGATCGACAGGCCGAACAGCATCGGCGCCTGCGCCCCCGAGATCAGTTCCTGCAATGACTGGCCCGACCATTCGTAACCGAAGCTGTGCGGCAGGTATTTCGCCACCAGTTCCTCCATTGCGGTGATCGCGTCACCCGAGCTGTAGCCCGGGCCGGGCGTGCCGGTAAGCGAGATCGAACCGAAGCCGTTGTAGCGGTCCAGTTCTGGCGGGGCGGTCGTCCATTTCGTCGAGACCACGCTGGAAAGCGGCACCATCGCCCCGCTGGAAGACTGCGTGTAGAAGTCGCCGATGTCCTCCGGCGCCATGCGATAGGGCGCATCGGCCTGCATTTCCACGCGCAGCACGCGGCCCTGGTAATAGAAATCGTTGGCGTACACCGGCGAGAGCATCAACTGGATCGCGTTGTACACGTCGCTGACCGACAGCCCCATCGACTGCGCCTGCACGCGATCCACTTTCATGTCCAGAGTGGGCGCATCCTCAAGTCCGTTGGTGCGCACGTTCTGTAGGCGCTTGTCTTTCGCCGCCGCCGCGATCAGCTTGTCGCGCGCGGCGATCAAGGCGTCGTGGCCCATCCCCGAGCGGTCTTCGAGCCGGAAATCGAAACCGGCGAATTGGCCCAAGCCGCGGATCACGGGGCGATTCAGCGCCACCACCTGCGCGTCGCGGATTTTCGAGAACTTGTGATTGAGCAGCGAGATCAGCTCATCGGCGGTGTGCTGGCGGGCGTCCCAGTCCTTCAGGTGCACGAACGCCATGCCGACGTTGTCGCCATTGCCGAGGAAGCTGAAGCCGCCGACGGTGAAGGCGTTGGCGACATCCGGATCACCGACCACGGTCTTCTCGACCTCCCGCATCACATCGCTTGTGCGGTTCATGGTGGCACCCGGCGGCAACTGCACCGTGACGAACACCTCGCCCTGGTCCTCTTCCGGCACGAAACTGGAAGGCAGCCTCCACAGCAGCAGTGCCGCGAGCAACACCGCGACGAAATAACCCAGCATCCAGCGTGGCGTATGGTGGATCGCCTTGCGCAAGCGCGCGAGATAGGCGCCGGCCATGCGTTCGTAGCTGTTGTTGAACTTGCGCAGGAACCAGTTGCTGTGTTCGTGTTCCGGACGCAGCAGGCTTGCGCACAGCGCGGGCGTGAACGACAGCGCCATCAAAGCCGACAGGGCCATCGACACCGCGATGGTCACCGCGAACTGCTTGTAAATGGCGCCGACACTGCCGGGCATCAGCGCGGCCGGGATGAACACCGAGGCCAACACGGTGGTCACTGCGATCACCGCGCCGGTGATCTGCGTCATACCCTTGCGCGTGGCGTCCTTGGGCGAGAGGCCTTCCTCGCGCATCAGGCGCTCCACGTTCTCCACCACCACGATCGCGTCGTCCACCACGATGCCGATCGCCAGCACCAGACCGAACAGGCTGAGCACGTTGATCGAAAATCCGAACACGTACATGCCGACGAACGCGCCGGTCAGCGCCACCGGCACGACCAGCGTGGGAATCAGCGTGGCGCGCAAGTTCTGCAGGAACAGCAGCATCACTATGAAGACCAGCACGATCGCCTCGCCGAGTGTCTTCACCACTTCGATGATCGACACCTTGACGAAGCCAGTGGTGTCCACCGGAATCGACCACGTGACATCCGACGGGAAGTTCTTGGAGAGTTGATCCATCTTGGCCGCCACCGCCTTGGCGACCGTCAGCGCGTTGGCGCCCGGCAGCAGCGAAATGCCGAACGCTGCCACCGGCTTGCCGTTCAAGCGCGAAAAATTGCCGTAGTTGTAGGAGCCCAGTTCCACCCGCGCCACGTCGCCCAGTCGCACCATGCTGCCGTCGGGGTTCGCGCGCAGGATGATGTTGCGGAACTGTTCGGGGCTGGTGAAGCTCGACTCGGCAGTTACCGTGGCAGTGATGCCCTGGCCCGGCACCGTCGGTTGCGCGCCGATCGAGCCGGCGGAGAACATCACGTTCTGGGCGCGCACCGCGTTGAGCGCATCGGTGGAGGTCAGCCCGTAACCTTGCAATTTCAGCGGATCGAGCCAGATGCGCATCGCGTATTCGGAACCGAACTGGTTGACCGAGCCCACCCCCTCCACACGCGAGATCGGATCGAGTAGTTGCGAGGCAATCAGATTGTTGAGCTGTGCGGTGTCAGTGGCACCGCTGGACTGTAGCGCGATCACCTCCAGGAAGCCGGTGGTGGACTTGCGCACCGTCACGCCCAGCGAGTTCACCTCGGCTGGCAGACGTGGCTCGGCGGCGCTGACCGCGTTCTGTGTCTGCACTGCGGCGGTGTCCAGATCGGTGCCGTTGGTGAAATACAGCGTGATGTTGGCCGAGCCGGTGGAGCTGGACGACGAGGTGAAATAGAGCAGGTTGTCTATTCCAGAGAGGTTCTGTTCGATCACCTGCGTGACCGTGCTCTGGATCACCTGCGCGTTCGCGCCCGGATAGCTGGCGTTGATCTGCACGCTGGGCGGAGCGATCTGCGGATACGCCTCGATCGGCAGATTCAAGATCGCGATCGTGCCGCCGAGGGTGATCAGGATGGCGATCACCCAGGCGAAGACGGGACGGTCGATGAAGAATTGGGGCATTGAGATCGGGTGCTGGTTACGGGATGCGTTCAGTCTCGCCAGCTGGGGCTAGGGGCGAGTAGCGAGAACGCAAAAATCGGATCGCCGAAGTAGATCGGAACATTCATTGAGAGACCTGGAAGTTACGACTGCCTTACAGTTGAAAGCACCCTCACTACTCAACACTCGCTCCGGTTTCTGTCGCTACCGGCTGCACCTTCGCGCCAGGCTGTGCCTTCTGCACACCGGAGACGATCACGCGATCGCCGTCATTCAAGCCGCTTTCGACCACCCATTGCGAACCGTGCTGGCCGTCCAGCGTGATCCGCTTGCTGTGCACGACATCATTCGCATCGATGGTGAGTAGGTAGGCGCCGTTTTCGTCGCGCTGCACCGCCGCCTGCGGCACTTCGATGGCGTGATGGCGCAGACCCAGCGTCAAACGCAATTTCACGAACATGCCGGGCAACAGTGCGCGGTCGGGATTGGGCACGATCGCGCGCAGCGACACTGCGCCGGTGGTCGGGTCGACCGCCATGTCGCGAAAGTCCAGCGTGCCAGTATGCGGATACACGCTGCCATCGGGCAGCACGACCAGCACGCGCGCCTGATTCGGAGCGGCGAGCTGCAGATCGCCGTTCGCCTGCGCGCGGCGCAGTTGTTCCACTTCCGCCATGGGCTGGCTGAACTCGACGTAGATCGGATCGAGCTGCTGCACGGTCGTCAACGGATTGGTGTCTGTGGGCGAAACCAGCGCGCCCTCGGTGACGTTGGCCATGCCCGCGCGGCCGTCGATCGGCGCGGTGACGGTGGCATAACCGAGATTGATGCGCGCGTTTTCGACGTTCGCTTCGGCGGCCTTCACCGCGGCTTGCGCCTCCTTCGCCGCGGCGACGGCGTCATCAACTTCCTGCTTGGCGATCAAACCGCGCTGTCCCAGTTCCTGCGTGCGGCGCGCTTTCAACTGCGCGTCCTCCGCGGTGGCTTGTGCCTGCGCCAGCAGGCCCTCCTGCGAACGCAGCGTCGCCTGCAGAGGCGCGGGATCGATGCGAAACAGCACGTCGCCGGACTTGACGTCCGTGCCCTCGGTGTAGACGCGTTTCAACACGATGCCGGTCACGCGCGCGCGCACTTGCGCGGTGCGCGTCGAGCTCAAACGGCCGACGAAATCCCGTACCAACGGGACCGTCTGCGTGCGCACGCTCAATACGCCGACCTGCGGCGGTGGCGGTGGCGGGGGTTGTTCGGAACGGCCGCAAGCGGCGAGCGTCAACGCGAGCGTAAGCAGGCAGGCGCAGCGCAACAAATGTGGCAGCATCGACACTTACTCAACCGGACAGACTGGTAATTATCGATGATTCGGCCGCACCGCGTCCGTAGGCCAAGGGTCATGCGTAAAGAAGGGTAAAGCGACGCGGTGAGCAGCGAAGCACTGAGCAGTGAGCGGGGAATTGTTGGGGTGTGAAGCCAGTGAGCAGTAGAGGCTTGCTCTTTTCGCGAACCACTGATCGCTGACATTTCACGCCACTGCGTGCACGATCACGCGGTCGCGTCCTTCGCGCTTGGCGCGATACAGCGCCTGATCGGCGACGCGTTTCAATTCTTCCGGCGTACTGCCGTCATCAGGATAGATCGCGATGCCGATCGACACCGACGGTGCGGGAAGGCGCTGGCCACGATGGCGCAGTTCGATCTGCGTGGTCGCGCGGCGGATCGCCTCGGCGCGTTCGTGCGCGTGCCGTGCATCGATGTCGGTCAGCACCACGGTGAATTCCTCGCCGCCGTAGCGGCAGGGAATGTCCTCGCCGCGGCAGAGCTGATTGAGCATCGCGCCGAATTGCGAGAGCAATGCATCGCCGGCGTCGTGGCCGTGGCTGTCGTTGTATTGCTTGAAGTGATCCAGATCGAGCATCAACAGTGCAAGGCCGGACTTGCGCCGCTCCGCGCGCGCCAGTTCGCGCGGCAGCGAGGCTTCGAGATATCTGCGATTGAACAAGCCCGTCAACGGATCACGGATCGATTGTTCGCGCAAGGATTGCTGCAAGCGCAGGTTGGCCAGGGCCAGCGCGAGCTGATCGCTCACGGTTTGCAACAGCTCGCGCAAATGCGCATCGAAAGCGCGCTCGGCCACCAGACTCAACACGCCCAGCATCTGCCCCTGCGCCGACAGCGGCAGGCAGAGCATGTGTCCGGCCGTGACGCCTGCGTACACCAGATGCGGACATGAGGGCGCCGTGATTTCACCGAAGCTCGGATGCGCCTGGCTGCGACGCAACGCCCAGCAATCGTCGGGAGCGAACACGCCTTCGGCAAGATCCGCGCCGCGCGTGCCCCACTGTGTGCGCGGCTCGACCAGGTTGTGCGATGGATTGATCAGCGCGAGGCAACCGGACATCTCCGGCAGCAGCGGCGGCAGCGCGCGTTCGATCACCGCGATCGCCTCGTCCGGTTCGCGGCAGCTTTGCAGCATCTCGCCCAGCCCGGAAATCCGCCTCAGGGTTTCCGCCAATTGCCGTGCGTCGCTCAGCGCGCTCTGCAATTCCCACGCGCCCTGCTCGAGATTGCGTTCGGTGCGCAGGCGCTGGCGATGTTCGGAAGTAATGGTGAAGAATGCCCACAGCATCAGCGCCAGCACCAGCAACGTTGCCGAAGCGGCGATGATGCCCACGTACACCGCGCTGCGGTCGCGTCTTGCCTGCCGCCTCGCCAGCAGATGCGTTTGCTCGGCACGCATCGCGTCAGTGAGATCGCGGATCGGATGGTTCGGCTGGTCGATCAATGCCAGCACGTCGTTGTGCGCGACAGCCGGCCCGCGCTCGCGATAATCGCTGATGATCGTCTCGTAGAGCTTGCGGCGGGCGGCGACCAGTGCGCGCAGGCGCGCGACGTTGGCGACCTGCACGGGGTCGTCGACGGTCAGTTCGTCTATGACATCGATTTCGTGTTCGGTGTCGGCGATCGCGCGGTAATAGGCGATTGCGGACTCGTCACGTCCGGCCAGGCCGTAGCTTCGCGCCTGCATTTCCGCCAGACGCAAGTCGTTCAACACCATGACGATGCGTTCGCGCACCTGGTAGGTGTGTACGGTCCAGTCCTGATAATTGGTGTATTCGCGCGCGCTGAAGAGGCCGGCGGCGGCCAGCACCAGGATCAACAGCGCACCGGCCGAGAACTTGACGATCAGCGGCCGCGTGTAGCTCCAATAGCGTTCGCGCACCGTCAACGGCGCTGGATTCAGCGGCAGCGCGGGCGCTATGCTTTGCGTCTTCATCCCGCCCGGATTGTCAGCAACTTCCGCCATGAATGACTCTCGCGCCCCGCACGGGGCGGTCGACCTTGCTGCCGTGCTCGATCAGGCAAGGAGCAAGTTCCCGGCCAGTTCTTTCGTTCTTGCGCAAAAATTTGTCAAGGCATGCGGTGCTGAGCTTGCCCCAGAGGAGTGGGCGGAGCGTAGCGCAACGGCGTGGGCCGCGCTGTTCGGTGATTTGTTCATGTTCATGAAGGCGCGTTCGCCGGGCCGTACGCAGGTGCGCGCCTTCAACCCCACGTTGGCCGTCAACGGCTGGGAAGGAGCCTGTTCGGTGGTGGAAATCGCCACCGACGACATGCCGTTTCTGGTGGATACGGTCGGCATGGCGGTGCAAGCTGCGCGCCTGCAGACGCACCGGTTGATACATCCCGTGCTATGCGTGGAGCGCGATGCGCGCGGCGAATTGACGGGCATCGACGAGGAGTGTCGCGGCGACCGGCGCGAATCGGTGATGCATATTGAAGTCGATCGCGTTTCCGAAGAAGAGCTGCGCGAATTGCAGCACTCGATCGAGGTCGCGTTCAACGACGTGCGTGCGGCGGTCGAAGACTGGCGCGCGATGCGCGACAGGATGCTGGAGATCGCAGACGCCCTGCCGCAGCGGCGCATGCCGTTCAATGCGGAAGAAGTGGCCGAGGCGCAGGCGTTTCTGCGCTGGGCGGCCGATGACCACTTCACCTTTCTCGGCTACCGCGAATACGCGGTAGTGGCCGCCGACGGCGATGAACTGCTGAAAGCCAAGCCACATTCGGGTCTCGGGATCTTGCGCAGCGTGGATCTGGCGGTGGCGCCACGTTCGCTAAAAAGTCTGGCCGCCAGCAAGCTGCCGGTGTCGGGTTCGATGGATGCGATCATCCTGACCAAGACCAACGCGCGTGCGCGCGTGCACCGTCCCGGTTACATGGATTACATCGGCGTGCTCTGCTTCGACGACAAGGGCAAGCCGGTCGGTGAACAGCGCTTCCTCGGCCTCTTCACTTCCACCGCCTATATGCGCCGGCCGCAGGATGTTCCCCTGGTGCGGCAGAAGGTCGAGGCGGTGATGCAGCGCTCCGGCCTGCGTCGCGACTCGCATTCGGGCAAGGCAATGCGGCACATTCTCGAAACATTGCCGCGCGACGAGCTGTTGCAATGTTCGACTGACGAGCTGTTCGCGCTCGCCCACGGCATTTTCGACTTGAAGGAACGCGCGCGGACGCGGCTGTTCGTGCGCCGGGATGCGTATGGCCGTTTCTTCTCGTGTCTGGTGTTCATTCCGCGCGATCACTTAAACCGCGGCATGCGCGAGAAGGTCGAGGCGTTGCTGAAGGATAGCTTGCGCGGCGAGCGCGTCGATTCCGCCATCGAGATCGGTGAATCGCCGCTGGCGCGGCTGCACGCCGTGGTGCGCCCGCGCGTGGGCGAACATCCGGATTACGACCTCGCGGCGATGGAAGCGAAGCTCGCGAGGATCGTGCGCAACTGGCACGACGACCTGCGTGACGCGTTGATCGAGCGGGTCGGCAGCGAGCGCGGTGCGCGCCTGCTGTCGCGTTACGGCCGCGCACTCTCGGCCGGCTACATCGAGGAAGTCACGCCGCAACGTGCCGCCGAAGATGTCGAAACGCTTTCGGAATTGTCCAGCGAAAATGACATCCGACTGCGTCTGTATCGCTCGCAGAATCGCGACGAACTGCACTTCAAGATCTTCCGCAGCGGTCCGGACATCGCGCTGTCGGAAGTGCTGCCGCTGCTGGAAAACGCAGGCCTGAAGGTGCTGACCGAGCAGGTCTACACGCTGGATGTGAAAGAAGCGGAGCTGTGCATCCAGGACTTTACGGTCCAGGCCGCGAGGCCGTTGTGCTTCGATATCGACGAGCTGCACGAGAATTTCGAATCGGCGTTCGAGGCGATCTGGCGCGGCCGCGCCGAGAATGACGGTTTCAACAAGCTACTGCTGCAAGCCAAGCTGTCGTGGCGGCAGGTTGCGGTGCTGCGTGCGTATTGCAAGTACCAGCAGCAGGTCGGCACCACGTTCTCGCAGGCGTACATGGAGGAAACGCTCAACGGATATCCGTTGATCGCGGGCTTGTTGATCGAATTGTTCGAGGCGCGCTTCGATCCTGCGCGTGAGCTCGAGAGCAAGACTGGGCAGGAAGCCGCGCGCAAACGGCTGGAACGCGAGCTCGACGCGCTGCTGCCCGAATCGGTGCGCGCGAAGGAAGCTGATTTCGCGCAACAGGTGAGTGCTCTGCGCACGCTGCCGCGCGAGCAGCAGATCGAAGGACTGATTGTCACCATCAAGACCCTGCTGGAGAACGTTTCCAGCCTGGATGAAGACCGCATCCTGCGCGGCTTCATGCAATTGATCCGCGCGACCCTTCGCACCAATTACTTCCAGACACGCGACGGCAAGCCGGCCGAATATCTGAGTTTCAAGTTCGATTCGCACCAGGTGCCGGATATTCCCAAGCCGGTTCCCTATCGTGAGATCTGGGTGTACGCGCCGCGCGTGGAAGGCGTGCACCTGCGTTTCGGTCCCGTCGCGCGCGGCGGCCTGCGCTGGTCGGATCGTCGCGAGGACTTCCGCACCGAGGTGCTGGGCCTGGTCAAGGCGCAGATGGTGAAGAACACGGTGATCGTGCCGGTCGGTTCCAAGGGCGGTTTCTTCGTCAAGAAATCGCCGCAGGGCGGCGACCGCGACGCGATCCAGGCTGAAGGCATCGCCTGCTACAAGATCTTCATCAACGGCCTGCTCGACATCACCGACAACATCGTCGACGGCAAGGTCACGCATCCCGAGAGCGTGGTGCGCCACGACGGCGACGATCCTTATTTGGTAGTCGCGGCCGACAAGGGAACGGCCACGTTCTCCGACATCGCCAACGGCATCGCGATCGAGCACGGTTTCTGGCTGGGGGACGCATTCGCTTCCGGCGGCTCGGCCGGTTACGACCACAAGGCGATGGGCATCACCGCCAAGGGCGCCTGGGAATCAGTCAAGCGGCACTTCCGCGCCCTGAGTCGCGATTGTCAGACACAGGATTTCACTTGCGTCGGCATAGGCGACATGTCGGGCGACGTTTTCGGCAACGGCATGCTGTTATCGAAGCACACGCGGCTGCTGGCCGCATTCGATCATCGCCACATTTTCCTCGACCCGAATCCCGATGCAGCATCTTCTTTTGCCGAGCGCGAGCGCATGTTCAAGCTGCCGCGCTCGAGCTGGGACGACTATGACAAATCGAAGATCAGCGCGGGTGGCGGCGTCTATGCACGCACGCTGAAATCGGTTCCGGTATCGAAGGAGGTGCGCGCGGCACTGGGCATCGCGGGTGAGGTCGACCAGATGACGCCGGTCGAGCTGATGCGCGCGATCCTGAAAGCGCCGGTCGATCTGCTGTTCAACGGCGGCATCGGCACCTATGTCAAGGCCATCACCGAAACCAACGCGGATGCGGGCGATCGCGCCAACAATGCGCTGCGCATCGACGGGCATGAATTGCGCTGCAAGATCGTAGGCGAGGGCGGCAACCTTGGCTTCACGCAGAAAGGGCGCATCGAGGCCGCGCAGCACGGCGTGCTGCTCAACACCGACTTCATCGACAACTCCGCGGGCGTGGACACCTCGGACCACGAGGTCAACATCAAGATCCTGCTGAACGATGCGGTGACGCGCGGTGAACTCAGCATGGAGCAGCGCAACGCGCTATTGGCTTCCATGACCGACGAAGTCGAGAAGCTGGTGCTGTGGGACAACTACCGGCAGAACGTGGCGTTGTCGTTGATGGAACACATGTCGGTGAGTCGCCTGGGTTCCAAGGCGCATTTCATCCGCACGCTGGAAGCGCACGGGCAACTCGACCGCCAGATCGAATCACTGCCTTCGGATGCGGAACTGGCCGAACGCAAAGCGCGGCATCTCGGTCTGACGCGGCCGGAGCTGTGCATCCTGCTCTCCTACGCCAAGATCGTGCTGTACCAGCAGTTGCTGGATTCCGATGTGCCGGAAGACCCGTGGCTGTCGCACGAACTGGAGCGCTACTTCCCCGAACCGCTGCGTGAAAGGTATTCGGCCAACATGCAGCGCCACCGGTTGAAGCGCGAGATCATCGCGACCGCGGTGACCAACTCGATAGTCAACCGCATGGGCGCGACTTTCATGTTGCGCATGCAGGAAGACACCGGGCAAACGCCGGCGGCGGTGGCCAAGGCCTACAACGCCGCACGCGAAATCCTCGGCGCACGCGAATTGTGGGCGCGCATCGAGGCGCTGGACGGGCAAGTCGCCGAAGGTACGCAGGTCGATGCGCTGCTGAAAATCTGGGCGCTTTTGCGGCACATGACGCGCTGGCTGTTGAACAAACCCGGCACCGTGCTGGACATCGCGGGCCTGGTAGAGCGCTACCATCCTGGCATGGAATCGCTGCGCGCCGCGCTGCCGGCGGCCCTGACGCCGACGGGCCGCGCCTCGTTCGACGTGGACATGGAAAAGTGGCAGGGGCTCGGCTTTCCGGATCAACTAGCGGAGGATCTCGCCGAAGTGCCGGTGCTGTCGGCGGCGCTGGACATCATCGAAACCGCACGCGAATCGGGTCAGCCGATCGAAAAGGTGGCGCGCGTGTTCTTCGAACTGGGCGAGGCGCTCGACATCGAATGGCTGCGCAGCCAGATCGAGGCGCTGCCTGTGGAAAGCGGCTGGCACGCGCAGGCGCGCGGTTCATTGCGTGACGAACTGGCGTCACAACAACGCGCACTGGCGAACCAGGTGTTGGCGAGCAAGCCGCGCGGCGGCGAAAGCGCGGTAGCGGCATGGCTCGACCGCGACGATCCCGCGCTGAAATTCACCCGCTCGATGCTGGATGAAATCCGCACGCAGAACGTCGATTACCCGATCGCCTCCGTCGCGCTGCGCCGGCTGGCGCAATTGGCACAGTTGCCGGGAGCGGTGTAGCGCTGAACGGTCAGCGATGTAGATCTGCGGTCAGCGGGAGGAGCTCGGACATCGTGCTTTTGCCGCTCACCGCTCACTATTCACTGCTCACCACTTGCGGCACACTCCGCCCATGCCGCAGCTTTCAGACAAACCGCGCATCGCCTTCGTCGCTTCGCCGTCGCTCAAGGCGCGCGAGGCGGCGCGCGCGCTGAGCGCGCGCTATGGCGACGCGCCGCTGGACGAGGCCGACTTGATCGTCGCGCTGGGCGGCGACGGTTTCATGCTGCGGACTCTCCACGAGCATCGCGATCGCGGCTTGCCCGTTTACGGCATGAAATTGGGCCGCGTCGGTTTTCTGATGAATCAGTTCGAAGCCGATTCGCTGGAACAGCGTCTGGCCGCGGCGCATCCGGCCGTGCTGCATCCGCTGGAAATGCGTGTGCTGCGTTCGGATGGCAGCGAAACGAACGCACTGGCGTTCAACGAGATTTCGCTGCTGCGCCAGACCAATCAGGCCGCGCACATCGAAGTCGCGTTGAACGGCACGGTGAAGCTGGAAAACCTGATCTGTGACGGCGTGCTGGTGGCGACACCCGCCGGGTCCACCGCATACAACCTGTCGGCGTACGGCCCGATCCTTCCGCTCGACGCCAACGTGCTGGCGCTGACGCCGATCAGCCCGTTCCGCCCGCGCCGCTGGCGCGGCGCGCTGCTGCCCTCATCCACTGAAGTGCGCCTGCGCACGCTGGAACCGGAGCATCGCCCGCTCAGCGCCACGGCCGACTTCATCGAGGTGCGCCACGCGCTGGAAGTGATCGTGCGCGAAGCGCGCGAACACGCCGTCACCCTGCTGTTCGATCCTGAGCACAATCTGGCGCAGAGAATTCTGGACGAGCAGTTCGCGCCTTGAGGGGAGGTGATTTCCGACACGGATTCGCGCCGAAGGGCGCTTGTCGCAGTGCGCTAACTCCCGCATCCTGGCCACATGTCCGCACCTCCACCGCGCGCATTGAATATCGTCCGCCGCACTTTTACCGGCGAACCGCGCGGCTGGCCCGATCACGTGCATCCGGTGCTGCAGCGCGTGTATGCCGCGCGTGGCGTGCTGTGCCCGCAGGATGCGGAAACGCGTTTGTCCGGATTGCTGCCGCCAAACGCAATTCACGGCATCGATACCGCGGTGGAATTGCTGATCGACGTGATTGCGCGGCAAAAGCGCATCGTGATCGCGGCGGATTTCGACTGCGATGGTGCCTGTGGTGCAGCCATCGCGGTGCGTGGTTTGCGTGCGCTCGGCGCGCAGCATGTCGATTATGTCGTGCCCAATCGAATGGTGCACGGCTATGGCCTTTCGCCTGCGCTGATCGAAACGCTGCAACCTGCGCCGGGTTTGATCCTCACGGTGGACAATGGCATCGCCTCCAATGCTGGCGTGGCGGCGGCCAAGGCGCGCGGCTGCGCCGTGATCGTCACCGATCATCATTTGCCCGGCGCCACGCTCCCGGATGCGGATGCCATCGTGAACCCGCAACTGGGTTCCGAGGCGCTCTCGAAAAACCTTTGCGGCGCGGGTGTCGCGTTCTATTTACTGCTCGCGTTGCGCGCCAGGTTGCGCGAGCGCGGGGTGTTCTCCGGTACGCAAGCACCCGAGCTCTCATCGCTACTCGATCTCGTCGCGCTCGCCACCGTCGCCGATCTGGTGCCGCTGGATCGCAACAACCGCATCCTGGTGGAAGCCGGTTTGCGGCGCATCCGTGCTGGCCGCGCTTGCGCCGGCATCGCTGCGCTGATCGAAATCGCCGGATGCGATCCACGCCGGTTCGATGCGTTCGATTTCGGCTATGCGCTGGCGCCGCGCATCAACGCCGCGGGCCGGCTGGAGGACATGACGCTCGGCGTCGAGTGTCTGCTTACCGAAAATGCCGCACGTGCGCGCGAATTTGCGGCGATCCTGCACGGCATCAACGGCGAGCGCCGTGGCTTGCAGGAATCGATGGTTGCGGAAGCGGAAGCGATGCTGTCGCGCATCGATACCCATGCCTGCGGGGTCAGCCTGTTCGATCCCGTGTGGCATCCCGGCGTGATCGGTCTGGTCGCGTCGAAGATCAAGGAACGGTTGCACCGGCCGGTGATCGCCTTCGCTCCGGTATGCGAAGGACAACCAGGAGCAAATGAGAAGTGCACGCCGGGAGGCGCGCATTTTGATCGTCGCACACAGGAAGCGCGCAGGGGCTTTGATGTTCTCAGGGGTTCTGCACGTTCCATTCCCGGGTTTCATATCCGAGATGCACTGGCCGAACTCGATGTGCGCGAACCCGGATTGATCGAACGTTTCGGCGGTCACGCAATGGCGGCGGGCTTGACTCTGCGCGCGGAGCACTACGAGCGCTTCAAGCTATGTTTCGACGCGATCGCACGCGAGCGCATCGCTCCGGAATCACTGCAACCATTGCTGCACAGCGACGGCGAACTGGATTGCGGGGATTTCGATCTGGAGCTGGCGCGGCAGTTGCGCGCGGCCGGGCCGTGGGGGCAAGGGTTTCCGCCGCCGTTGTTCGACAACATATTCGAGTGCCTCGGCTGGCGCCGTGTCGGTGGCGAGGGGCGGCACCTGCGCATCAACCTTCGCGATCCGCGCGACCGCCGCGTGCATACCGCGTTGCAGTTCAACGCCCAGGCCGAACCACCTGTCGCGCCCCGGGTGCGACTGGCCTATGAACTGGCAATCGACGACTGGCAAGGTGTGGAAACGCTACGCTTGCTGGTGCGGCATATCGAAGCGGCCTGACTGGCGACATGACTTGCACCGCTGCCGCTGCGGTCCGGATTGTCGTACCCTCCCGCGGTCGTCCAAAGGGAACCGCCATGCGTTTTCGCAGATTTTCATCGTTCTGTGCCGCCACTGGCGTGCTGGTCATCGCCGCGTCCTCCGCCCACGCCGACGATGCGAAAACGTTCCAGCTCGAAGACCTGCGCAAGCTGGTGTCCCTGAGCGAGCCCAAGATTTCGCCCGACGGCACGAAGATCGCGGTGGTCGTCGCCACGCCCGACTGGAAATCCGACAAGCGCCGCGAAGAAATCGACCTGATCGACGTGGCCAATGGCAACAAACGTGCGCTGACTTGGAAGCGCACGGGTCTGGGTTCACTGCACTGGTCACCCGACGGCACACGACTCGCCTTTCTCGCCGATGACAACGGCGCGCAGGACGGATCCGATTCGAAAGAAAATGATGATGATTCCGGCAAGGGCGACGACGACAAAAAGGCGCAGATCTTCGTGATGCCGATGGATGGCGGAGATGCGATGCGCATCACGCACGTCAAGCAAGGCGTGGACGAATTTTCGTGGAGCCCGGACGGCACACGCATCGCCTTCATCACCGCGGACGAGGCCCAGAACGCTAAAGAGATCAAGGCGCACGACGATGCGTTTCAGGTCACCGACAACAATTTTCTGGTACGCGCCGCGCTGACGCCCGATCACCTGTGGGTGGTGCCGAGCGACGGTGGTGAAGCGAAACGCTTGACCGAAGGCGATTTCAGCCTGCAAACCGATCAGCAGGATTCTGCGCCCGTACCGGAGTGGAGCCGCGACGGTCACAGCATCGCCTTCACGCGCTTTCCGGGACCGTGGTGGGGACCCTCGTTCCAATCCGTCATCGATCAGGTCGACGCGGACGGCGGCACGACGCGTGATCTGGTATCTGACAAGGGCGCGTTCGATTTCCACTACGCGCCCGCTGGCGATACATACGCGTTCATGCGCGCGCGAAACGGCGACCAGAACAACGGCAATGCCGTGTACGTCGGCGACGGGCAGGGCGCTGCGCGCGATGTCACCGCTGCGCTGGCGCGCAACATCGATGAATACAAGTGGTTGCCGGACGGCAAGTCGCTGCTGTTGGCGGGCGCCGATGGCACGCACCACGTGTTCTGGGTGCAGCCACTGGACGGTAACGCACGCGAGCTGGATCTCGGGGACATTCAAGTCGCGCGCGAATTGAGTGTCTCGAACGACGGCCGAATCGCTTTCATCGGCGTGACGTCCGCGCATCCGGCGGAACTCTATGTGATGGATTCGCCGAATGGCAAACCGCGCAGGCTCACATCGCTCAATTCGTTCGCGGATCAACTGAGGCTTGGCCGCAGCGAAGCCGTGCAATGGCGCAGCGCGGACGGTTTCGACGAGGACGGCGTGCTCACTTATCCGGCCGATTACCGCAAGGGCAGGAAGTACCCGCTGGTGCTGGCGATCCACGGCGGACCGGAAGCTTCGTCCGATTTAGGTTTCTCGCCGCTGGTCCAGTTACTGGCTGCAAACGGCTTTCTCGTTTTCCAGCCGAACTACCGCGGCAGCACCAATCTCGGCGATAAATACCAGCACGCGATCTTCCGCGACACCGGCGACGGGCCTGGCAAGGACGTGATGGCGGGACTGGCCGCGGTCGCGAAGCTGGGCATCGTGGATGAGAGGCGCATTGGCGTGTCCGGCTGGTCGTACGGCGGTTACATGACCACTTGGTTGACCGGACATTACGACACCTGGAAAGCCGCGGTCGCGGGTGCAGCGCTGACCGACTGGGTGATGGATTACACGGTGTCGTACTACCAGAAAGGCGATGTGTATTTCTTCGGCGGCTCGCCGTGGACGAAGCAGTACCACGACATCTGGCGCGAGCAGTCGCCGATCCAATACGCGCAGAACGTCAAGGCGCCGACGCTGATCCTGGGCGACGTCGGTGATCCCAACGTGCCGCTGATCAATTCGTACGAGTGGTTCCACGCGTTGCGCGACGCCGGCGTGCCGGTGGAATTCTACGCGTACCCCGTCGACAGCCATTTCCCGCACGACATCGTACGCACCACGGATGTGTACAAGCGTTGGGTGGGGTGGATGAAGAAGTATCTGCAGTAGGGCCGGTTTCAACCCACCGCATCGAGGAGATCAATCTGCATGGCGGATCAAGACGCGCCCTACCGTTTGCGCGCCAAGGTCAACCCGTCCCCGATCGGCAGCATGGCCAGATCGATGCGCTCATCGCGATGCAATTTATCGTTGAGCGCCTGCAATGCACGCGTGTCCTCATCTGTCGCCGGCCGCGCCACGTCGCCGCTCCACAGCACATTGTCGATCGCGATCAGTCCGCCGCCACGCAGCAGTTGCAGACAGCATTCGTAATACGCGTCGTAGCCGGTCTTGTCGGCGTCGATGAAGGCGAAGTCGTACGTGCCCGCTTCGCCGGCATTCAATCGCGCGTCCAGCGTTTCGATCGCCGGCGCCAGTTTTAATTCGATCTTGTCTGCCACGCCCGCGCGTTGCCAGTATGGTTTGCCGATCGAGGTGTATTCGTCGCTGATGTCGCAGGCGAGGATCTTGCCCTCTGCCGGCAGCGCCAGCGCGACGCTCAGCGCGCTGTAACCGGTAAACACGCCGATCTCGATGCAACGCCGCGCGCCGAGCAATTTCACCAGCAACGCCATGAACTGGCCTTGCTCGGGCGAGATCTGCATCTGCGCACGCGGGTGCACGCGCGTCGCTTCGCGCAGCGCAGTCTGTTCCGGGTGCTCGCGCAGCGAATGCGCCAGCAGATAGTCGTACAGCGTGTCGTCGAGATCGATGGTACGGCGCGACATGCGGGTCTTCCGGGGCGGGATTAGCAATGTACGCCAGAATCCGACAATCGGCGTAATCTTGCGTTTTCCAAAGTCAGGAGGACTCGCCATGTTGCAGCGGATGGGTTTGAAAGTGATTGCTTGTGCGTTCGCCGGTGCGTTGTGCGCGGGGGGCATTGCCCAGGCGGCCGATAGCGGACCGATCGCATCATCCGGCGACACGGCCACGTTATTGCAGGAGGCAATCGCCGGTAGTTGGCGTTCGGATGCCAACAAGGCGCGCGACAAGTATCGGCATCCGGTCGAAACGCTGACGTTCTTCGGCATCAAGCCCGACATGACTGTGGTCGAACTCGACCCGGGCGGCGGCTGGTACACGGAGATTCTCGCGCCGTTCCTCTATGCGAACGGTCATCTGATCGAGGCGGCTTCGCCGCCGCGAAACGGCGGTCCGAGCAAATTCGAGCAGAAGTTGAAAGCCGATCCCAAGGTGTACGGTCATGTCACGAAAGTTATTCCGTTTTCGCCGCCGGACCAGGTGAATCTCGGTCCGGACAATTCGGCCGACATGGTGCTGACCTTCCGCAACGCGCACGACTGGTTGAACGACAGTCCGCAAACGCTGGATGCGGTATTCAAGGCTGCGTACAAGGTGCTGAAACCCGGCGGCGTGCTGGGCTTCACCGATCACCGCGCCAAGCCGTTCGCCGATGCGCTACAAAGCTCCAAGGCGTTGCATCGCATACCCGAGGACTACATGATCGAAGTCGGCTTGCGCAATGGCTTCCGGCTGGCCGGCGCATCGGAGATCAATGCCAATCCGAACGATCCTGAAGACATCAACGTGCATCATTTGCCACCGGATCTGTCCGGTCCGGAGTCGGAGCATGCGAAGATGAAGGCGATCGGCGAATCGGATCGGATGACGTTGAAGTTCGTGAAGCCTTGAGATTTCCTGCTTCACTCCAAAAGTGCGGCCAAGGATGGCCGCTTTTGCCTTTTGCGATCAAGGACGATCGCGACTCTGAGAGGCTTCTATGACCTGGAAAATTGCAGTACTCGTGGGCAGCCTTCGCAAGGAATCGATCAACAAGAAGCTGGCGCACGCGTTGGAGAGGCTGGCCGCGAACAAGTTGACGTTCGAATACGTCGACATCGGCGACTTGCCGCTGTTCAACCAAGATCATGAGCGCGACTACCCGCCCGCCGCGAAGAAGTTGAAGGAGCAAATCGCCTCCGCGGATGGCGTCTTGTTCGTGACACCGGAATACAATCGTTCGATTCCCGGCGTGCTGAAGAACGCGATCGACATCGCTTCGCGGCCTTACGGCGAAAGTGCGTTCGCAGGCAAGCCGGGTGCGGTGATCGGCGCATCCGGCGGCGCGATCGGCACCGCGTTGGCGCAGCAGCATTTGCGCAATATCTGCGCCTATCTTGACGTGCACCTGCTCGATGCGCCGGAAGCTTTCGTGCAGTTCAAGGAAGGCTTGGTGGCCGACGATGGCAGCGTCACCGTGGGCAGCACGCGCGAGTTCCTGCAGAAGTTCGTGGATCGGTTTGAGGAGTGGGTGAGCCAGTTTGCTCAACCGAGGCCTTGAATGGCATCAGCTGAACTGGCGAACGCCCGAAGCAGGATGCTGAGGGCGGGGTTGCTTGGCAAGCGCAGGACGCGCGCGCCTAGCAACCACGCTTATCGAATCAGCGCGGACTTTGCTACCATCGCGCACCTTTCGACATCACTCACGATCATGCTCGAGACCAATCCGATCCAAGCGCGCATTGCGGATTTGCAGGAACGCGTCGAATCGCTACGGGGGTATCTTTGACTACCCAGGTAAGCGCGAGCGCCTGGAAGAAGTCAGCCGCGAACTGGAAAACCCGAATGTCTGGGACGATCCGCAAAGCGCGCAGGAGCTGGGCCGCGAACGCGCGCGGCTGCAGCAGGTCGTCGAGGGACTGGATCAGATCGGTTCCGGTTTGAGCGACGCAAGCGAACTGCTGGAACTCGCAGCCGGCGAAAACGATGAAGCTTCCGTGCATACCATCGCGCACGATGTCGATGCGCTCGCCGCGCGTGTGGAGAAACTCGAATTCCAACGCATGTTTTCCGGCGAAATGGACGCGCACAACGCGTTCGTGGACATCCAGGCCGGTGCCGGCGGCACCGAGGCGCAGGACTGGGCGGAGATGCTCTTGCGCATGTATCTGCGCTGGGCCGAGAACAAGGGATGGAAGGCCGAACTGCTGGAAGCGAGCGCGGGCGAAGTGGCCGGCATCAAGTCGGCGAGCTTCCGTGTCGAGGGCGATTACGCCTACGGCTGGCTGAAGACCGAGATCGGCGTGCACCGGCTGGTGCGCAAGTCGCCGTTCGATTCCGACAATCGCCGTCACACCAGTTTCGCATCGGTGTTCGTGTCGCCGGAAGTGGACGACGACATCGACATCGAAATCAATCCGGCCGATCTGAAGACGGATGTCTATCGCTCGTCCGGCGCCGGCGGTCAGCACGTCAACAAGACCGAATCGGCGGTGCGCATCACGCATGTGCCGAGCGGCATCGTGGTCGCGTGTCAGACCGAACGTTCGCAGCACGCCAACCGCGACCGCGCGATGAAGATGCTGCGCGCCAAGCTGTACGAACTGGAATTGCAGAAGCGCAACGCCGAGAAAGCGGCGTTGGAAGCGACCAAATCCGATGTCGGCTGGGGCAGCCAGATCCGCAACTACGTGCTCGATCAATCGCGCATCAAGGACCTGCGCACCGGCGTCGAACGCTCCGACACCCAGCGCGTGCTGGATGGCGATCTGGATGAATTCGTCGAGGCCAGTTTGAAGATGGGGCTGGAAGCGGGCGCGAAACGCGCCGATGCATCGTGAGCGCTTGCGCGATTCTCCACTAATCTATCGTCCATGAACGACCAGCCGGATCATTCCTCGCCACTCGACGAGAACAAACTGATCGCCGAACGCCGCGAAAAATTGCGCGCTGTACGCGAGCGTGGCGTCGCGTTCCCGAACGATTTTCATCCCGACGCTTTTGCCAGTGATTTGCAGAAGCTGACTGAAGGCGTGGATGCGGCCACGTTGGCCACGCAGGCGCGGCGCGTGCGTGTGGCAGGGCGACTGCTCGGCAAGCGCGTGATGGGCAAGGCCAGCTTTGCGCGCGTGCAGGACATGAGCGGTTCGATCCAGTTGTTCTTGCAGGCCGGTGCGCTGGGCGAAACTTACGAAGCGTTCAAGGGCTGGGACATCGGCGACATTGTCGGCGCGGAAGGCACGCTGATGCGCACCAGGACCGGCGAGTTGTCGGTGGCGGTGGAATCGATTCGCCTCTTGACCAAATCGCTGCGGCCGTTGCCGGACAAGTGGCATGGCCTCGCCGATGTCGAACAGCGCTATCGCCAGCGTTATGTCGATCTGATCGTGACGCCGGAAGCGCGCCGCACGTTCGAACTGCGATCGCGTGTGATCGGTTTCATCCGCAAGTGGCTGGAGGATCCGGCGCGGCGTTTCATGGAAGTGGAAACGCCGATGATGCACGTGATCCCCGGGGGCGCCACCGCGCGGCCGTTCGTCACGCACCACAACGCGTTAGACATCGATCTGTATTTGCGCGTCGCGCCGGAGTTGTACCTAAAACGGCTGGTGGTCGGCGGTTTCGAACGCGTGTACGAGATCAACCGCAACTTCCGCAACGAGGGCGTGAGCACGCGGCACAATCCCGAGTTCACCATGCTGGAGTTGTATCAGGCTTACGCGACTTATAGCGAGGTCATGGATTTGACCGAGGCGATGGTGCGCGACACCGCAAAGGCGGTACTGGGCCGCACCGCGCTGGAATGGGAAGGCCGCGCGATCGATCTGGGTCCACCGTTCAAGCGTTGGACGCTCGCCGATGCCGTGCGCGAACACAATCCGGAAATCGGCCAGCACGAATTGCGCGATATCGGCGCGTTGCGCGCGCATTGCGCGCGGCTGAAAGTGCCGGTGAAGAACGAATACGGCTGGGGCAAGCTGTTGCTGGAAATCTTCGAAAAGACCGTCGAGCACACCTTGGTGCAGCCGACTTTCATCACACAGTATCCGACCGAAGTCTCGCCGCTGGCACGCGCTTCGGACAGTGATCCCGAAGTGACGGACCGCTTCGAATTGTTCATCGGCGGCAAGGAACTGGCGAACGGTTTCTCTGAATTGAACGATCCGGAAGACCAGGCCGCCCGCTTCCGGGCGCAGGTCGAAGCCAAGGAACAGGGCGATCTTGAGGCCATGCACTTCGACGCCGATTACATTCGCGCGCTGGAATATGGCCTGCCACCGACCGGCGGCCTCGGCGTCGGCATCGACCGGCTGGTGATGCTGATGGCGGACGTGCCGTCGATACGCGATGTGCTGCTGTTCCCGTATATGCGGCCTGAAACAGGGAGCCGGGCGCAGGGCGCAGGCTAATATTGGTCACTCACTTTATTTTCCACTCCCTTCGCCCTGCTCCCTGCTGCCTCCATGTGGTACGCCATCCTCGGCTTCGACAACGAAAATTCCCTCGCAGCGCGCCAAAGCGCTCGGCCCGCGCACCTTGCGCGCCTGCAAGCATTGCTGGATCAAGGCCGTTTGTTGCTGGCCGGACCGTTTCCCAACATCGATGCGGAAGATCCCGGTCCTGCCGGATTCGACGGCAGCCTGATCATCGCGCAGTTCGAGGATCTCGAAGCCGCGCGCGCATGGGCGAACGCCGATCCCTATCTCGCCGCGGGCGTGTATCGCGAAGTCAGCGTGCGGCCATTCCGCAAGACTTTGCCATGAGCGCGGCGTCGGTCGGAGACATCCGTGCGAAACTGATCGGTACGCTGCAACCGCAATTCCTGGAAGTCATCGACGAAGGCCATCTGCATATCGGCCACGTCGGGGAGGGCAGCGGGCACTTTCGCGTGCGCATCGTCAGCACCGCATTTATCGGCCAGAGCGCGATCGAACGGCATCGCCTGGTTTACGCTGCGCTGGACGAGTTGATGGGCCGTGGCATCCACGCACTGGCGATCGAAGCCAGATCGCCGGCCGATCTGGCCTGATCGTATGATCATGCTATTCAATAACTTATCTGGCATTGTTCAGTCCACGATGACATTGCGCGAGCGGCGTTCGGCTGGCACAGTGCCGCATTCACCGCGACCAGTTCTCGCGATTCCCAGTCCAATCCCCTGAATCATGCGCCTGACCACAATCAAGCTGGCTGGTTTCAAGTCGTTCGTCGATCCGACGGTCTTGCATTTCCCCACCAATCTCACCGGCATCGTCGGGCCCAACGGCTGCGGCAAGTCCAACGTCATCGACGCGATACGCTGGGTGATGGGCGAAAGCGCGGCCAGCCGCCTGCGTGGCGAGTCGCTGACCGACGTGATCTTTTCCGGCTCCAGTGGCCGTAAGCCGGTCGGGCAGGCCACGGTGGAACTGATCTTCGACAACTCCGATGGCGCGATCGGCGGCGAGTACGCCACTTACAACGAGATCTCGGTCAAACGCATTGTCGGGCGCGATTCGCAGTCAGATTATTTCTTGAACGGCGTGCGCTGCCGCCGACGCGACATCACCGACCTGTTTTTGGGCACCGGTTTGGGCGCGCGCAGTTACTCTATCATCGAGCAGGGCATCATTTCCGACATCGTCGAATCACACCCAGAGCAGCTGCGCGCGCACCTGGAAGAGGCCGCCGGCATTTCGCGCTACAAGGAGCGCCGCAAGGAAACCGAGAGCCGCATCAAGGCCACGCGCGAGAATCTCGATCGCGTGCGCGACGTGCGCGAGGAAGTCGAGAAACAGCTCGATCATCTGAACCGGCAGGCGCGCGCGGCCGAACGCTGGAAGAAGCTGAAAGAGGAACACACGCGGCGCGAGGCGGAATTGCGCGCGCTGAGTTATCGCGCCATTGCGCAGGAATTGGAACAGCACCGCGAGGCGCTGCGTGAGGCCGAAACCGGCATCGAGAAACAACTTGCCGAACAGCGCCATCTGGAAGCAGCGATCGAAGCCGCGCGCGCACAGCATCAGGAGCAATCCGATGCGCTGAACGCCGTGCAGGGCGAGGTGTATCAGGTCGGCGCGGAACTGGCGCGCGTTGAGCAGCAGATCCGCCATCACAAGGAACTCGGCGAACGCCTGCGGCAGGCGCGCGAGGAAACGGCACGTGCGCTGGAAGAACTCGAAACGCACATCAAGGCCGATCGCGAGCAGTACGAATCGGTGAGCAACGCGTTGAGCGAAGGCGAACCGGAATTGCAGCGCCTGCGTGAAATCGAGGCGCGCGCGAGCGAAGCCTTGCGCGAAGCCGAAGCCGCGCACGCGGCGTGGCAACAGCGTTGGGAAGCACACGGCGGCGATTCGGCTGCGACCTCGCGTGAGGCCGACGTCGAGCGCACGCACATCGATCATCTCGATCGGCAATTGCTGGAACTGGCGCGCCGCCGCGATGCATTGCGCGCAGAACGCGCCAGTTACGATCTGGATGCGCTGCATCGTGCCGCCGAGTCATTGCAGGGTGAGCACGAGAGTCATCGCGCGCTGATCGACGCGCTCTCGGCGCAACTGGAAACCCAAAAGGCCGAGGCGGAAACACTTTTGGGCGAGGAGCGTCAGGCGCAAAGCTGGCTCGCGGAAGCGCGCGCGCAGGAGCAGGCGCTGCGCGGCCGCATCGCGTCGCTGGAAGCCCTGCAACATGCTGCATTGGGCGAGGATCGCGACGCCGCGCGCGAGTGGCTGGAGAAGTTCGGCCTGGCGACCAGCGCGCGCCTCGGGTCGAAATTGCAAGTCGAAGCGGGCTGGGAGCGCGCGGTGGAAACCGTGCTGGCCGGTCTGCTGGAAGGCGTGCTGGTGGACGATCCACTGACGCTCGCCAATGAACTTGCCTCCGTCGAGCGCACCGATATCAGCTTGGTCGGCGCGGACACCCAGTCATCGAATGTCGAAGGCACACTGGCGGCGCAGGCACGCGGCCCGTCATCCGCATTGGCTTTGCTCGCACAGGTTCGCACGGCGGAAACATTGGAACAGGCACGCGCGATCGCGGCGACATCGCAAGCCCCCCAATCGGTGATCACGCGCGAGGGCGTGTGGCTCGGGCCCGGTTTCGCGCGCGTGCGCCGCGCCGAAGGCGGCCAGGTCGGCGTGCTGGCGCGCGGTCGCGAATTGCAGTCGCTGCAATCTGAACTGGAACAATTGACCACGCGCTTGCAGGAATTGTCGCGCCGTGCCGAGGAAGTGCGCACGCAGCGTCTGGCCGCGGAAGCTGCGCGCGATGACGCGCAGCGCGAGTTGTACGGCGCGCACCGGCGCCTATCGGAACTCGCGGGCGAACTGCAGGGCAAGCGCGGCCGCATCGACAGCGCGCAGGCACGGTTGCGGGCACTGGACAGCGAACTCGCCGACATCACGTGCAAGTTGGCAGAAAGCGAGGAAGCGGCGCGTGCCGCGCGGGCGCGCATGGAGGCGGCGGTGTCGCGCATGGGCGAGCAAGAGCGCGCGCGCATGGAACTGGAAAGTGAGCGCCGGCAATTGCTGGAACGGCGCGAAGCCGCGCGCGCGGATGCACAAGACGCTGCCGATGCCGCGCATCGGCACGCGCTCATCCTGGAATCGCGCCGTGCCGCACTGGCTTCGCTGGAGCAATCGCTGTCGCGCATGGAAACGCAGCGAGTGCAATTGGAAACGCGGCGCGCGGAACTGGATCAGCAGATCGGCGAGGGCGACGATCCGATCCAGTCACTGGAGCGTGAGCGGCAGACGTTCCTCGATCAGCGCCTGCAAGTCGATCGCAAACTGGTCGAAGCGCGGCGCGCGGTGGAAGAGACCGATGCCGAATTGCGCCGGCTGGAACAGGAACGCCACGCTTCAGAAGCCGCGCTGGGCGGCAAACGTGAAACATTGACCGAACGCCGCCTCGCCGAGCAGGCGTTGCGTCTGCGCGCCGAGCAACTCACCGAAGCGATCAACGCGGCTGGTCTGCAGGTCGAACCGTTGCTGGCGGAACTGGCCGGAGATGCACATCCCGATCAATGGCAGGAGCGCATCATCGAACTCGAGGGCAAGATCGCGCGGCTGGAGCCGGTAAATCTCGCCGCGATCTCGGAACACGCGGAAAGCCTGCAACGCAAGGAATACCTGGATGCACAGCTCGCCGATCTCACCTCTGCGCTGGAGACCCTGGACAACGCAATCAAGAAGATCGATCGCGAAACGCGCCAGCGCTTCAAGGATACGTTCGACCGGGTCAACGCGGGATTGCAGGAATTGTTCCCCAAGCTGTTCGGCGGCGGTCATGCGCACCTGGAATTGACCGGCGAGGATCTTCTCGATACCGGCGTCGCCATCATGGCGCGACCGCCCGGCAAGCGCGTCAGCCACATCTCACTTCTGTCCGGCGGCGAGAAGGCGATGACCGCGGTAGCGTTGGTGTTCTCGATCTTCAATCTCAACCCTGCGCCATTCTGCCTGCTGGACGAGGTGGACGCGCCGCTGGACGAAGGCAACGTCGGCCGCTTTGGACAACTGGTGCGCGACATGTCCGAGAAGGTGCAGTTCGTGATCGTCACGCACAACAAGGCGACGATGGAAATGACGCACCAGTTGTGCGGCGTGACCATGCGCGAACCCGGCGTGTCGAGGTTGGTGCAGGTGGATCTGGAGGAAGCCGCGAAACTGGCGGGTGCGGCTTAGGAATCACCGCAGAGCGACGGCGCTCGGCCTGATTCAATCGACATGTCGCACGCCGACGGTGCGACAGGGACGAGCAGCCGTCCATGGCGCACTTTCCGATCGGCATCCTGCCTCACCCTCAGCATTTGCGTGCGGTGCCATTCAAGGCATCGCATGCAAATGCCCCGACCTGCGCTGCGGCGTTACGCAACCTGTCTTCGCTTGCTACGCTTTGCGGTGTTTCCCTGGATGTGCATCGCGAACTACCAGAAATACACCTGTGGCGAGGGCTCCTTGGGCTTCGGCGGAATCGCTTCGAGAAATTCGCGGTGGTTGGGAAAGTTCATCGCGCTGCGTTCCAGCAACGTGTCGATTTCCGCCATGTCGTATTTCGCCTCCTGCGGCGTCGGCGCCCGTGTTTCCTCGGGAAACAGCCCGACCCCTGCCAGCAGGCTGTACCAAGACATGATCGGGTAACCGCGTCCGAACTTGCCCTGCGTGATGCCGGCGGTGATCGGCTTGCGTGCCAGCCAGGTGTGCAACAGTTGCTGCAACGGCGCCGACAGGTTCGTGTTGGCGGCATTCGCGCGCCAGTAATCGGTGTCGGTGCGCGTGTTGGTCTTGTAATGCGTGACGATGTAATCGCGCGTGCCTTCGATGCGGCCGTTGAGCGTGTCGTTGAACTCCTTGCGCGTCGCTTCGCCCAGATCGCCTTTCTCCAGTGCCGTTACCAGCATCTCGGCGGTGCGCTGCACGAAAAGCAACGCCGTGGCCTCCAGCGGCTCGATGAAGCTCTGTGCCAAACCGTTCGCGACGCAGTTACAGGTCCACGGCTGCGCCACGCGGCCGGGGCGGAATTTCAGATGGCGCGCGGGAACATCGGCGTCCAACAGGCCCAGGTGCTCGCGCAATTCCTTTTCGGCTTCGTCGGGCGAACAGAAATCCGTGCTGTAGACGTAGCCGCAGCCCTGACGATGGGTCAGCGGAATTTTCCAGACCCAACCATGGCGCAACGCGGTGGAAACCGTCTGCGGCATGATCGGCCCGCCGTGCGGTTTGGGAATCGCGACGGCGGCGTCGTTGAACAGGTTTTCCTTGAACGAGACGAATGGAATGCCCAGCGCCTTGCCGATCAGCAGGGATGCGAAGCCGGTGCAATCCACGTAGAAGTCGCCATTCAGTGTCGATCCGTCCTGCAAACGCAGTGACGCGATTTCGCCGGATTCGTTCAATAGCACTTCGGTGACATGGCCGGCGATGTGCCGCACACCGCGATCCATGGACTTCTTCTGAAGAAATTTACCCAGGAGCACCGAATCGAAATGGAAGCCGTACCACACGTCGAAAGGAAAACTGCGTTGTGGCCGCGGCGCCTTGCACTCGCGCGCCAGCCGCGCGGAAATGAAGAAGCGGTTCGGGTGCGCGTACACGTCGGCGCCGTCGAGGCGCGCGTGCACGTTGTCGAGGAACGGCGCCATCGTCATGTTGTCCAGCATGGACGCGAACGAGTGGAAATAACTTTCGTAACCCGGCCGCGTGGACCAGCCCTCGAACGTGATGCCGGCCTTATAGGTGGCGTTGCATTGTGGCATCCATTCGGATTCCTCGATGCCGAGACTCTCGAAAAATCCCCGCAGCCACGGCGTGGAACCTTCGCCCACGCCGATCGCGCCGACCTGTGGCGATTCCAGCACCGTGATCTTCAGACGCGGGCCATAGGCGGAATGTGCCAACAGCAGCGCGGTCATCCAGCCGGCGGTGCCGCCGCCGACCACCACGATATGTTTCACCGGCGGCTCGGCGTGGATGCGCGCGCCCGGTGAGCGGGGGATGACGTTTTGGTTGAAAACGGTGGCGGCGTCGGTCATGGCGGAAAGAGCATCGCGCGAACGCGCGGACCCGCGAACGATAGCACCGCCGCGCGGCAGTTCGGCTCGATTTCATATCCGGCTGTAAGCGGCGCGTGCGATGGCCTAGCGTGCTTTGCTAAAGTCCGTCCATGGATCAGGCCATCTCGCCCACGACCTTGCGAATCATTCTCGCCGTCATCGGCGTGCTGGTGCTGCTGGCGATCTATTTCTTCGGCCGTCCGCGCAACGAGCAGGGCAGGCGCATTCTTTTCAAGCGTGGACGCGGCGAACGCGTCGAACCGGTGATCAGCGAGCCGATTCACGATTCCGCCGATTCGGATTTGCTTGTGCCGGAACCGCGACAAGGCGAACTCGATGTCGGTGTCGCCGACGAGTTGCGCAAGTTGGGCGACACGGTCGCCGCGTCGCGCCCGCGCGCGGTATCTGCTGCCGCGTCGCGGCCGCTGCCGGGCAGGCGCCCCGCCGATCTGCCGGTTGAACGCATCGTCACCTTGTATGTTGTCGCGCGCGGCAATGCAAAATTTTCCGGCAGCGACATCGCGGTCGCGTCGGAAAAGGCCGGATTGGAATTCGGCGACATGCAGATTTTTCATCGACCGCTCGACGGCAAGCCGGAAGCCGGGCCGATCTTCTCGATGGCGAACATGGTGAAGCCCGGCACCTTTGACATGAGTCGCATCGACGAATTGCAGACGCCCGGCCTCAGTTTCTTCATGACGCTACCGGGGCCGCTGTCCGCGCTCGATGCGTGGGATGCGATGCTGCCGACCGCGCAGCGGATGGCGGAATTGCTGGGCGGCAACGTGCTGGATGAGGAACGCAACGCGCTTGGCCGTCAGCGCATTGCGGTGCTGCGCGACGAACTGCGATCGTGGGATCGCAAGCACGAGGGGCCGGAGATCGTGTTGCGGCCTCGTCGCTGAGTACGTGGCCATGGCATACCCCAACCCCGCTTTTCGCGAAGCGCGTATCGATGTGCTGCATGACGCGATACGCGAAATCGCCTTTGGCACCTTGATCACACATGTCAATGACGATTTCGCGGTCAGCCATTTGCCGCTGGCACTGGATGTTCAACCGGAACCCGGTACGCTGCTCGGGCACATCGCTCGCTACAACCCGCACTGGCGCGGAATCGGCGAAGCAGGCGCGCCGGCGCTGGCGATTTTCCAGGGACCGCACGCCTACGTGTCGCCGTCTTGGTATCCCGGCAAACGCGAGGATCCGCGTCAGGTGCCGACCTGGGATTACCTCGCCGTGCATGCGCGCGGCACGCTGCGTGTGTTTCATGACGAAGATCGGTTGTTCGATTTGCTTAAGCGGCTGGTGGAACGCAACGAGTCACCGCGCGTCGGGCCGTGGAAGATCACCGACGCGCCGGAGGAGTATCTACGCGAGCAGATGCGCTGCATCGTCGGGCTGGAATTGCGCATCGAGAATCTGGAAGGCCGTTACAAGCTCAGCCAGAACCGCGACGCCGCAGACCAGGAAGGCGCGCGCGTCGGTTTGTCGCAAGGCAATGAGCGCGAGCGCGCGGTGGCGGAAGCGATCGCCGCGGCCCGAGCACGCGAGACAACGCGCGGCTGACTACTGCGCGGCTTCCAGCTTGCGCACCAACTCGACATATTTTTGCCGTGCTTCATCGGTTGGCATGCCGCGCAATTGCGACCATGCCTCGTACTTGGCGGTGCCGACGAAGTCGAAGAAGCCGGGCTTCGGCCCGCAGACATCGCCGGCGGAACCCTGCTTGTAGAGCGCATACAGTTTCAGCAGGGTGTCGTTGTCGGGGCGTTTGGCAAGCTGCTTGACGTCGATCGCCGCCTGCTCGAATTCGGAAGGGATATCGGACATCTCGCCACGCTTGCTGCGGAGGACGGGAAATTGTCAGACAGCCGCGCGTGCGCGGTCAAACGTCTTGCGGCCGAGTCTTCGCCGCGCGCTTGCGCGGCGCGGCCTGGCTGGCGCGCACTTCGCGGGTCAGTTCATCCAGCCGCTCGTGCAGGCGCTGAATGTCCTCGCGCGTGGGCATCAGCATGCGCCGCGCCGCGCGCGCGATGCGTTCGTCGAACGTCTGTTCGATCTTGTTGAATGCCTCACTGGTGCGTTGACGCGCGGTTTCGATCCATGGCTCGGCCTTGCGTCGTGCTTCCTCGAATTGCGTCTGGGTATAGGCGCGCGTTTTCTCCTGTGCGCGCGCGCCTTCCTCGACCAGCGTTTCGAAAAACCGGCCGCCTTCCTTCTGCGCTTTCGCGAATGCACCCAGACCCGCCAGCCAGATCTGCTGCGCGGAATCGACCATCGCGCGGCCAAAGACGCGCGCCTGTTCGGTGCTCTTGCTGCCGGGTTTGCGGGAGCCTTTGGGTTCGGTGGCCATGGTGCATTCCTCGCTGTCGTCATCCTTCGGAGTGGAAACGATACGCCGATCGCGCGGCGAATTCATGCCAGTTCGCAGACGCGCGCGAATGGCAGCCGCCATTCGGCTGGCCCCGGCTGCACGACCAGCGCGCGCCATTGCCGCAGGAATTCCGCGCGAGGCAACATGATTGCGCCCATGCGCAACAGGTGCGGATTGGACACCTGCGCGTCGAAAAATGGAAAACCCCAGCCATGTAGCGTGCGACTCAGCGCGATCATCGCAATCTTGGATGCATCGTCCGCGCGCGAGAACATCGACTCGGCGCTGAAAGCGCGGCCGATGTTCACGCCATAGATCCCGCCGATCAATTCGTCTGCGTCCCAAACTTCCAGGGAGTGCGCGTGCCCCAGCCGATGCAGTCGTGTATAGACATCGATCATTTCCGGCGTGATCCAGGTTCCGGAGTCCGTGTGGCGCGGCGCAGCGCAGGCGTGCACCACTTCATCGAATGCTCGGTCGATGCTCAAGGTCCAGCGCGAGCGGCGGAGCACGCGCTGCAGACGCCGCGACGCGTGCACGGTGTGGAACACGCAACGCGGGTCAGGCGACCACCACAGCAGCGGGTCACCATCGCTGAACCACGGAAAGATGCCGCGCGCGTATGCCGCGAGCAGGCGCGCCGGCGACAGGTCGCCGCCGAAAGCGAGCAAGCCATTGGGATCGCGCAACGCGAGCGCGGGATCGGGAAAATCCTCGGGCGCCGTGCCATCCAGTTGCATGATGCGGATCAAGCGTGCGCCTCGCGTTGAGCAAAAGGTGAGTGCTGCAATAATTCCTCACCATAGCTTTCCATCATCGTCGCTTCACGCTGCAATACCGAACGCAGAGCATCGCGAAAACGTACATCCGCGATGTAATGCCGCGAATGCGTGCGCACCGGCAGGAATCCGCGCGAGAGCTTGTGCTCGCCCTGTGCACCGGGTTCGAAGCGCGTCAAGCCTGCGGAGAGGCAGTATTCGATACCTTGGTAGTAGCACAATTCGAAATGCAATCCGGGCACCTGTTCCCGCGCGCCCCAGTAGCGGCCATACAAAGCGGTGTTGGATGAGAGAAACAGCGCGCCGGCGATGATGCGGCCGTTGCGATATGCGAAGGCGACGTGCGAGCGGGAGGGAAACGCGCGCCCGAGATGCCGGAAGAACTCGCGCGTCAGCGTCGGAGTGTTGCCTTTCTGGTCGAACGTGGCGAGATACAGATCGTGCATCGCGTGCCATTCGTCATCGGAAAGCGAACCGCCGTCGCGAAATTCGCTGACGATGCCCGCGCGCGCGACCTGCGCGCGTTCGTGACGGAGCGCCTTGCGTCGCTTGTGGTTCAGCGCGTCGAGAAAATCTGCGAAATCACGCCAGCCGCGATCATTGCGCCAGTGAAACTGCCAGTCGAAGCGAGGCAGCCAGCGTTCGTCGAATGCCTCCAGCTCATCTTCCGGCAAGAAATTCACGTGGGCGGACGAGAGTTGTAGCTCGTCCGTGAGTTGCACGAGGGCATCGGCAAGAATCTTGCGGCGCGCCGCCGTTTCAGCATCGTCGCCCGCCAGCAATCGCGGCCCGCAGACCGGCGAATACGGCACCGCGCACAACAGCTTCGGATAGTAGTCGCGACCGGCACGCTGCCACGCGTGCGCCCAAGACCAGTCGAAGACGTATTCGCCGTGCGAGTTGCCCTTTAGGTACAGCGGCAGCGCGCCGATCAAGGCATCGCCATCGTGCAGGGTCAAATGCCGCGCGCGCCAGCCGAGGGCGGCGCGGATGCAGCCGTGTCGTTCGAGCCCGGAAAGAAACGCATGCGAGACGAAAGGATTTTCATCCGCGGCGAGCGCCCCCCACTCGCCGGCGTTCAGCTCGTCGAGTGAATGGTGCGTCCGCAGGCGCAGAAGCCTTTTGCCGCTGCCGTTCCTGCGCACGAATTCGATGCGAACGGTCGCTTCAGTGCCCCGAGTTTGGCGGCGGCGGTGGCGGCGGGCGATGACCGTGCACCACGATCACCGGCGGCGGATAGAACCACGGACCGCCGCAACCCCACGGGCTCCAGAACGGGTCGCAGAAGAACGGATCGTAATAGGGATACGGTCCGGCCGCGTACACAGACCGCTTCGGCCACAGATACACCACGTCGGCATCCACGCGCGGATAGGTGTAATCGTAGTCGCCGATCTTGCGTGTTTCGGTACCGTCCAGCGTGCCGGTGACTGTCACTTCCTTGCCCTTGGAGTACACCTCCGGATCATAGAAACCCTGCTTGCAGGCTACGAAGCGGCCGTTGCTCTGTTCGTCCCATTCGGGACGCGTTTGCGAATCGAGCGGCTGGGCCAGCACGAAGAAGCAGGTCTGCGCTTCCTGCGGTTCGGTGTCGATGATGCGGCCGCCCCAACGCACGCGTGTACCTTGGGCGGCACCGCCGCGCGCAGTGTTCGGGGTCACGGCGGAATAGGTGCCTGCCAGTTGCTGCGGCACCGTGGCGCATGCGCTGAGCCCAAGGGTGAGCACAGTGGAAACGAGCAGAGTTGGAATCCGTCGTGACATGTCTTGCCTCACAATGCGCTCGCTGCGCTTGACGCCATGGTAGAAACGCTAGATCCGTCCAGGACCGTTCTTCGTTCGCCGTCCTTGGCTCACCTTACATCTATTTGACCACGCCTTGCGGCCTGAAATTGCGTACTGCGCGTGAATAAGCGCGCACCGGTTCAGCCGGCGGTGTGGCATAGCCGTAACGCAACTGCAGGTAGGTGCGCGCCAGCGCGGCAAGTTCGGGACGGCTGCCCGGCAGCGCCAGCATGCAGCGCGCGAAAAAGTCGCGTGGTCCCTCCTGCGGCTGACGCGACAGCCCGTGCTTCCCGAGTTTTTCCTGCAGCCGACGTTGCGCGGCATCCAGCGCATCACGCGGTTTGCCGCTTGGCTTGTGCAGCGCGACCAGCAAGCCCAAGCTCAGCATCACCACGATTCCGGTGGCCAGACCGACCGCCAGTTCTTCCCATTCCAGGTGCGGAATGCCGAACGGTGTGAACATCGTGCTTTGACGCAGCGCGTCAAAACCGATAACGCTGCGGTCCCACAACCGGTTGACCACGTCGAACCGGTCGCTCCAGACCAGCCACCAGGCAGTTTCGCCGCTGCTGCCGCCATTTGCCGTTCCCGCGAACAGCGTGCGCCGCACCATCGCGGTTGGATCCACGCGCACCCAGCCGCGGCCCGACAACCAGACCTCATCCCAGGCGTGCGCTTCAGACTGGCGCACAAGCAGGTAATGCGCGTAGCCGTTCCAATAGCCGCCGTGATAACCGGCGACCACGCGTGCGGGCACACCGGCGGCGCGCATCAGGAAAGCGAACGCGCTGGCGTAGTGTTCGCAGTAACCCTGCTTCGTGCCAAACAGGAAGTCGTCGACGCTGTCGCGGCCGAGCGGCGGCGCAGCAAGGTTGTAGGCGAAACCGCCGTTGCGGAACAGATCCAGCGCCGCGCGCGCGATCGCCGCGTCGTCCCGCCCGAAGCGCGCGCGCCAGGAGCGCGCCAGCGCGACCGCGCGCGGATCGTAATCCGCCGGCAATTGCAGCGCAGCACGTTCGAGCGCCGGATCGATTTGCGGTGCCAGCACGTAATTTGTCGCCGAAGTGACTTCGTAGCGAGCGGTTTCATCCACCGGACGGCTGCGGTCCAGCGTGCGGTCGGCACCCAATCGCGCGCCGTCGGATGCCTGTATCGGCACGTCCAGCGCGAACAGCCAGCGCCGGCGCGTCGGTTCGAGCGTGACTTCGTAGTGCGTCAATCCACCACGCAGAGTCAAGGCTTGTGGCCCCTGGTTGCGGATGCCGGTCACGCCGCGTGACCAGGCGCGGCCGTCGAAGTACCACAGCACGAGGCCGCGGAAATAAAGTTGACTCATCGGCGGTGGCGCGTCATCGAAGCCGATCCGCATCGCCGGACTGTCGTCGATCAGCAGATCCCGCATGTCGCCCGGCGACATGCGATCGCTGATGCCCGTACGCGCCACATCCGCGCCGGGCGCCCCCCATAACGGCGCGGACAGCCGCGGTACGAATACGAACGCCAGCAGCGCCAGCGGCGAAGAGGCCAGCAACAATCCGGCAGCAGGCTTGAACAGACCAAGCGTGCGGCGTTGCGGCGCGTCGGCTTGCAATGCGCGCAGCGTGGCGAGGCCCGGCAGCAGCGCAAGGACAACCAACAGGCTCATCGCCAGCGTCTGCGTAAACAGCAACGCACTCATCAGAATGAAAAAGCTGAAGCCGACCGTCATGCGCGCGTCGCGTTCGCGTTCACTCTCCAGCAGTTTCAACACCAGCAACCCCATCGCCAGTGCCGTTCCCGGTGCGCGCCCGAACGGTGTGTGATAACTGGCGACGATCGCCAGTGACAGCGCGATCAAAAGCGCGAAGCGCGCCAGCGCAGGGATGTGGCCGCGACGGGTGCGCCACTGCAGCCAGCGCAGCGACATCAGCGCGCCCAGCGCCGCACCGAGCCACGCCGGCATGTGCGGCAGGTGCACGGCCAGCGTGCAGGCGACCGTGAGGCACAACAAATCGAACGCGCGCGCATCCAGCGTCGAAGAGCTTGCCGAAGCTTGCTCTTGAGAGAAGTACGGCCAAGGAGGGCCGCTTTCATTAAGCAGGGAAGCGCTCACAGCAACGCCAATGCCGTCATGCAGCGGTGGTAATGCGCGTGATCCGCGGCCGGACCGATCGCGCGCGCATCTTCCAGCACCAGCGTCCAGGTGCGGCCCGCAGCGTGGGCTTCGTGCACCCAGCCCGCCAGCCGGCCGATCCGCGTTTCACGATCCACACCATGCAACATGTTCCATTCGAAGCGCTGCGGTGCGTCGTCCGCCGCGCCATCCAGTTCGCGGATCAACAGACGATCATGACGCGCGCTGGCTTTCCAGGCCACGCGTTTCAGCGGATCGCCGAAGCGGTATTCGCGCAGTTGCGCATAGTCCTCCTCGCCGCGTTCGCGCCGCTTTGCGTCTTCTGCGCCGGGTGGCGCGGGCGGCCCATGCAGCGGCCGCGGATACACCAGCACGTCCTGCTCCGGCGCAATCCAGCTCCAGGCACGGAACAGTCCGAACGGCTGCGTGCTGGAGATGCGCATGCGCAGCACGCGCATCCAGCCGCGACGTTCGGTCGGCATTCCGACAGTCGTTTCCCCGCCGCGTCCATCGAGCGAAAACGAGAATGCCTCACCGTCAATATCGATGCGCAGCGCGTACCGCGGACGGCCATCGATGTCGAATTGCAGATGCAGCGGCAGCAGGTCGCCCGCGCAGGCCGGGTCGGCGCGCAACTGCGTCAGCCGTAACCCGTTCAGTCCGCGGAACGCGACCAGCATGCTGTTGACCACCGCCGCACCCAACAGGCAGGTCAGCAACAGCGCGGCATTGTTTTGGTAATTCAACGCACCCAGCAGCATCACCAGCAGCAGCAGGGCGAAGCCGAAACCGGAGCGCGTCGGCAGGATGTAGATGCGACGGCGGTGCAGACGGATGGGTAATGCTTCCGGCGCTCGCGCGCGGGTCAGTGACGGCAACCGCCGTTCGGCGCGCGCGATCAGCGCCTGCGCAAAAGCCATGCTTATTCCACCGCGGTTTCCGCCAGCAGCTTTCTCGCGAGCGCATCGCGATCGACACCGCGTGCGGGGACCAGCCGGTGCGCCGCCGCGGCGACGAACACGGCTTGCAGATCTTCTGGGATCACGTAAGCGCGATTTCCCAACAAGGCCCAGGCACGCGCGGCCGCCAGCAACGCCAGGCCCGCGCGCGGAGAGAGACCTACGCGCGCCTCCGGATGCCGGCGGCTGATCGCCAGCAGCGCTTGCAGATAGTCGAGCAGGGCAGGGCTGGCCAGCACCGAACGCGCCTGCGCACGCAGAAGTTCGATCTCCGCAACGCCCAGTGAAGGCGACAGCCGACCGATCAATTGCGGCCGATCCTCGCCCGTCAGCAACGCGCGCTCGGCGTCGGCATTGGGATAATCCAACGACAGACGCAACATGAAGCGGTCGAGCTGCGAATCCGGCAAAGGATAAGTGCCGGCGAGATCCTGCGGATTCTGAGTGGCGACGACGAAAAACGGTTGCGTCAGCGCACGGCTGACCCCGTCCACCGTGACTTGGCCTTCGGCCATCGCTTCCAGCAAGGCGCTCTGCGTCTTCGGCGTGGCGCGGTTGATCTCGTCCGCCAGCAGCAGTTGCGCGAACACCGGTCCGGGATGAAAGCGGAACGTGCCGGTTTCGCGTTCGTAGACGCTCACGCCGATGATGTCCGACGGCAACAGATCCGACGTGAACTGGATGCGCTGGAACGCCAGACCGAGCGTTGCCGCGAGCGCGTGCGCCAGCGTGGTCTTGCCCACGCCCGGAACGTCTTCGACCAGCAGATGTCCGCCCGCGAGCAGGCAGGCGAATGCCAACCGCACCTGATGCGATTTGCCCAACAGGATGCTGTTGACTTGCGCCAGCGCCGAATCCAGCCGCTTGCGCAGATCCGGTTCGAGCTGCGCTTTGGCGGGTGCGTCGGGGTTGCTAACGGTGGTGTCCATCTATGCCGGTGATCTTGAAGGAGTCCAGTCTACGCGCGGTAACGTCGTTGTTGCGCGTTCGATTACGGAAGGTTCAAGCCCGCCTCGCGCAGCAGCCGGGCCAGCGCGATCAGCGGCAGGCCGATCAGCGCGGTCGGGTCTTCGCTCTCGATTTTCTCGAACAGTGTGATGCCCAGCGCTTCGGACTTGAAACTGCCGGCGCAATCGAGCGGTTGCTCGCGTTCCAGATAGCGCTGGATTTCGCCGTCATCGAGTGGGCGGAAACGCACGCGCGTCAAATCCGCAAAGAGCGAGCGCCGGTCTGCGCGTCGCGTATCGATTACGCATACCGCCGTGTGGAAATGCACTTCGCGTCCGCTGCACGCGCGCAGTTGTTCGCGCGCCACCGCAAGTTTGCCCGGCTTGTGTAAGACGCGGCCGTTCAACTCGGCGACTTGATCCGAGCCGATCACCAGCGAATGATCACAACTGCCCGCGACCGCCGCGGCTTTTAACAGCGCGAGCCGTTCCGCCCGACGCCGCGGTGTTTCTCCCGGGATCTCTGTTTCCTGTACTTGCGCTGCGGCCTGCTGAAATTCCGGAAGCAGCCGGCGCAGCAGTTCGGCGCGATAGCGCGAGGTGGAAGCGAGCACTACTCGCGCAGCGCCCGCATTCATCGCTGCGACAGATCCTCGATGCGCTCGCGCACCGCGCTCTCCAGCGCGCGCTGCGCCGAATCCAGTGCCGCGAGTTGTTCGCTCAAGGTCGCGCGCGCCTTGTCCAGCGCCGCGACCGCTGCATCCAATTCGTGCTGGTTGGCGTCATCTGACTGGTCGCGCAACCACAGCCGGTGTTCCAGCAATTCCCGCAACGCCGCATCCACTGCCGTGCGCGCGTCGGCTTCACCCGCGGCGGGCACACCCGGTGCCACGTTCATGGAGGCGTGGGCGCGTTCCAGCCGTGCGCGGCATTCCTTCAAGTCGTGCTCCAGCGCGTCAGCACCGCGATAGAGGGCGCGCAAAGCGCGCCGCCGGCGCGACTGCCGGCGCATTAACAGGATCACCGCAAGCAGCGCGACGATGAGCGCGGCGCCCGCGAGCGCGGGCAACTGAGCGAGGACGCGGGAATAGGGTTCTGGATTCACGGGAAATCTTGACGGCCGTAGCGTCAAGTCTGCACGATCCGGGCCAGCGTGTGTGCGGTGCCTTGTATAGATGGACTTGCGCCGCGGTCCTGGTTAAAATCACGAGCTTATGTCCGCGACACTGCCAGAACGCGTCGATGCCGGGCGCATGGTGGCGGCGCGGCGGGAGTTTCGCGGCAGCTTGGCCGTGGCGTCGCTGCCTCGGCTGGCAGACGTGCTCGCGGACGACCGGGGCCGGGTCGAATACGAACTGGAATTCGGCCGCGAAACCGGCGTGGCATTCGTGGCGCTGCGCGCGAGCGCGCGCCTGAATCTGGAATGCCAGCGCACGCTGGGAATCTTCCAGCATCCATTGGACGTGGATGTGCGGCTGGGCTTGATCGAGCACGAACGCGACGAGGCGGCGTTGCCGGCCGGTTATGAGCCGCTGCTGCTGGAAAACGGCACGTTGCAGCCGGCGCGGGTCATCGAGGACGAATTGCTACTGGCGTTGCCGGCATTTCCGGTGAAGCCCGGCAGCGAGGCGCTGCCGGAAGTACAAAATGAGGAAGCCGCACGCGAGGACAATCCGTTCGCCGTGCTGCGAGAATTGAAGCAGAGAAAGTAATCGCGGCGTTCGCCGTGTGTGTTGAGAATTTCAGGACCGGAGTAGCCGTCATGGCCGTTGCCAAGAGTCGCAAATCCCCATCCCGCCGCGGCATGCGCCGCTCGCACGACGCGCTGACGAAAGTGCAGCTCGCCACCGATCCCACCAGCGGCGAAATCCACCGCCGTCATCACGTCACCAAGGACGGCTACTACCGTGGCCGCAAGATGATCGAGGATCAGACGGCCGTCGCCGACGAAGACTGATCGGGCGTATCGAAGCCGTTCGCCACCGCACTATCGATTTCACCCACACCGCCTTGTGCAGCGGCGCGCTGATCCGCGTGCGCAATTGCGTTAAGCTCCGCGCTCGCGCGCCGCGGTCGCGCGTAATTCTTTCGCATCCGGGGAGCCCGCTTTGACCTTTGCCCGCATCACCGGCACCGGCAGCTATTTGCCCGAACGCGTCCTGAGCAACGCCGACCTCGAAAAGATGGTCGACACCAGCGACGAGTGGATTACCACGCGCACCGGCATCCGAGAGCGGCGCATCGCCGCAAACGGCGAAACCACCGGCGACCTCGCGTTCCACGCTGCCACGCGCGCACTGGAAGCCGCGGGCGTCAAGGCATCCGAGCTGGATGCGATCGTGCTCGGCACTACCACGCCGGATCTAATCTTTCCCTCCACCGCGTGTTTGTTGCAGTCGCGCCTCGGCGCCAACGGCTGCATGGCCTTTGACGTCAATGCAGCCTGCTGCGGTTTCATGTATGCGCTCGGCATCGCCGACAAATTCATCCGAGCGGGACAGACTAAGAAGGCGCTGGTAGTCGGTTCGGAAACGCTCTCGCGCATGACCGACTGGACCGACCGCAACACCTGTGTGTTGTTCGGCGACGGCGCCGGTGCGGTCGTGCTTGAGGCGGACAAGGAACCCGGAGTGCTGACCACGCTCTTGCACGCCGACGGCGGCTATGCCGATCTGCTGTACAACCCGGTCGGCGTGTCGAAAGGCTTCAAGGAGGACGGCCGGCACGGCAACACCATCATGATGGAAGGCAACAAGGTCTTCCGTGTAGCCGTGCGCGCGCTGGAGCGCCTGGTCGATGAAACCATCGCCGCCGCGAACATGCACGCTGACAATGTGGATTGGTTGATCCCGCATCAGGCCAATCTGCGCATCATCCGGGCGACCGCCGAACGCCTGCAATTGCCGATGGACCGAGTAGTCATCACGGTGGACAAGCACGGCAATACCTCATCGGGTTCCGTGCCGCTGGCGCTGGACGAACTGATCCGCACCGGCAAGGTACAGCGCGGACAGAACCTGCTCCTGGAAGCCTTCGGCGGCGGCTTCACCTGGTCGTCGGCGATGATCAGATACTGACCTGTGTGCCTCATTCATGGATACGAATCCGTCACTCGCTTTCGTTTTTCCTGGTCAGGGTTCGCAATCGGTCAGGATGCTCGCCGATCTCGCGGCTGCGCACGCGATCGTTGGCGCGACGTTCGACGAGGCTTCGCAAGGCGCGGGCCGCGACTTGTGGGCGCTGGCGCAGAACGGTCCCGAAGAAGAACTCAATCGCACCGAGAACACGCAGCCCGCGTTGCTGGCCGCGAGCGTGGCGGTATGGCGGGTCTGGGGCGAATTGGGCGGTGTAATGCCGGCGCAGATGGCGGGGCACAGTCTGGGCGAATATTCCGCGCTGGTCTGCGCGGGCGCCTTGTCCTTGCACGATGCGGCGGCGCTGGTTGTCGAACGCGGTCGCTTGATGCAGGACGCGGTGCCTGCAGGCGTAGGCGCGATGGCCGCGGTGCTTGGCGGCGACGATGCGCAGATCGCGCAGGTTTGCGAAGAAGTTTCCAACGGCGAAGTGGTCGCGCCCGCCAACTACAACTCGCCCGGACAGCTGGTGATCGCCGGTCACGCCCCCGCGGTGGATCGCGCGATCGCAAGGCTCGCGGAGCTCGGCGTGCGCAAGGCTATTAAGCTGGCGGTGTCGGTGCCATCTCATACGATCCTGATGCGTGCTGCGGCCCATAAGCTGGGCGAGCGCATGGCGCAATTGCAATGGAACGTGCCGTCGATTCCGGTGGTGCAGAACGCCGACGCCACCGCGCACAGCGGCGTCGAATTCATCCGCGCCGCGCTTGAGCGCCAGCTCTACATGCCGGTGCGCTGGAGTGAGTGCGTGCAACGGCTGGCCGCAAACGGCGCGACGAAGCTGTTCGAGTGCGGCCCCGGCAAGGTGCTGACCGGTTTGACCAAGCGCATCGACAAGGCGCTGGAAGCGCGCGCGCTGGGCACACCACAGGAACTGGAAGCAGCGCTGCAGGAAAGCCGAGGCTGAAACGCGCGCGGCAACGCCATTTCCTGATCCCGCATCGGGTGCTTGACATGCGCCTTGTTTGCTGCAATATTCAACCTACAGGTTGAATGTTTACCGGTCATGTCCAGCCTCGATCTCGCCTTCGCCGCACTGTCGGACCCGACCCGACGCCGCATCGTGGCGCGGCTGACACGCGGCGAAATCCGCGTCACCGATCTGGCCCAGCCGTTCGCGATGTCGCTCAATGCGGTTTCCAAGCACGTCAAGACGCTGGAACGCGCGGGCCTGGTGCGGCGCACGCGGATCGGTCGCGAGCACTACTTGCGTCTGCGCGCGCAGCCGCTGCGCCAGGTACAAGACTGGGTGTCGCAGTACGAGCGCTTCTGGAATCAGCGCCTCGACGCGCTGGGCGAATTCCTCGATCAGCAAAAGGAGACAGACGATGAAGGGTCGCAATGAAAACGCGATGGGCCCGTTTCGCATCAGCCTGCCACGTACATACGACGCCTCGCCCGAACGCGTGTTCCGGGCGTGGACGGATGCGAACAGTGCCAAGGTCTGGCTGGCGATGGGCGGCGACGCCAGCATCGATCCGCGGCCCGATGGCTTGTTTTATCTCGGTATGGCTTGGCAGGGAAAGATCAATCCACACTACGGCCGCTATCTGCGCGTGGAAGCACCGCGGCTGCTTGAGTTCACCTGGGTGAGCGAAACTACGCGCGGCAAGGAAACCGTGGTCACGATCGAATTGACCGCACGCGGCAAGCAGACCGAATTACGTCTGACGCAGGAAGGTTTGCCGGACGAGGAGTCGGCCACCAAGCACACGGGCGGTTGGACGCATTTCCTCGACACGCTGATCGAGCGCCTCGCCATTTAGAGCGCAAACAGGGAGGTCTGCTTTTTGACTTTCGCGAGCAGAGACAATCGCAAGAAAAGAGGAGCTCATCATGTGCCCGATATGCCTCAGTGTCGCGGCGCTCGCAACGATGGCCGGCACGGGTTCCGCCGGCGGGCTTGCGACGGTTCTGGCCGTGAAGCTGCACGTCAAGCGCAAGAGCGGCGCGCCGCGCGGTGAAACGGCGCACATCAGGAAAAAACGCGAATGGAGCGTCGTGGAAAATGAACTTCGTAACGAAATTTCCGGAACACAAGATCGGTTCGCGCGAGGAATGGTTGAAAGCGCGACTTGAACTGCTGGAAAAGGAGAAGGAATTGACTCGCCGCAGCGACGAGCTGGCGCGGCAGCGACAGGCGCTGCCCTGGGTGCGGATCGAAAAAGAATATCGCTTCGATACCGACGAAGGCAGCGCGACGCTTGCCGATCTGTTCCAGGGCCGCTCGCAGTTGCTGATCTATCACCTGATGTTCGGGCCCGATTACACCGCGCCGTGTCCGTCGTGCGCGGCGATCGCGGACGGATTTAATGGGTTCGCCGTGCATCTCGCCCATCACGACGTCACGTTAATGGCCGTGTCGCGTGCGCCGCTTGCGAAGCTCCAAGCCTGCAAGCGTCGCATGGGTTGGACGTTCCCGTGGGCTTCCTCGTACGGCTCCGATTTCAATTTCGATTTCGCGGCCGGCATCACCGAGGAACAGCAGCGCGAAGGCGGCGCGGAATACAACTACCGGCGCGAACCCGGCATGGCTCCGGACGCGACAACGCCGCAAGCACCGAGCACGCGCTTTGGGAGCGAGCACCCAATCACGCAATTCGCAAGGATGTGCGGCACCGATCCGTTCACCTACATCCGCGAGCGGCCCGGCATGAGCGCCTTCGTGATGGACGAGGGCGTTGTGTACCACACGTATTCGACCTACGCGCGCGGACTGGATGTGCTGTGGGGCATGTACCAATGGCTGGATCGCGCGCCGCTCGGCCGCAACGAGGAGGACGGCTTGTGGTGGCGGCGGCACGACGAGTACGACGACGCCCAGGCGGAGGCGTGCTGCCGTGGGTGACGCGCCGTGCGGCTTCGCGTTCGTCAACGGCCTTCGCATGTATTACGAAATCGAGGGTCACGGCGATCCGCTCGTCTATATCCCGCCCATCTTCGGTTACGCCGGATTGAAGTCGTTTCCGCAGTTGGCGAAAAGCCGTTCGATCATCACCATGGATCTGCAGGGGCACGGACGCACGGCGGATATTCCCGAGCGTCCGATGACTCTGCAGCAGTGTGCCGAAGATGTGGTCGGCCTGTTGAAATGCCTTGGAATAGCAAAAGCCGATTTCTTCGGCGAAAGCTACGGCGGCGTCATCGCCGCGATGATCGCGGTTCGCCATCCCGAGCTTGTGCAACGCGTCGCGACCTACGGTGCGACGTTCGGGCCGCCGCAGCGAGCCCTCAACATGGAGATGCTGCGCACGAGCGTTGTCCCCACCGCTGATTCCCGGGTCTTTAGATTTCAGAGAGAAAACTACGGGAAGGTCGCGCCCGATCCGGATTATTGGCCCCAATTCTGGCACAAGGTCATCGGCATTGAGTGGAACGGGTTCTCGACAGAAGAACTCGCCGGGATCGAGGCGCCGCTGCTCATCGCCCTGGGTGACCACGACTTCGTGCGCCTCGAACACGCGGTCGAAACCTTGAAACTCATTCCAAAAGCTGAGCTGGCCGTGATCCCGAACGCCGGCCATTTCGCGCTGTTTTCGGAACCGGAACGGGTGATTCCGGTGGTCGAGGATTTTCTGCGAAGACCGGAAGGACTGATTCCGGTCGCGACCGCTGAAACCGGTTACCAGCCGGGGGAAACGCGGTAGCCAGGTCGTGATGTTGTGCGATCCCGTTTCCGTGTATGGTTTCGGCTTTTGAGCCTTCCAGGAAATGGGCATGGACAAGACACTCACGGGCGAAGTCGCGCTGGTGACCGGCGCCTCACGCGGCATCGGCGCGGCAATCGCGCATGAACTCGCGGCGCAAGGCGCGAAGGTGATCGGGACCGCGACCGCGCAGTCAGGCGCCGACGCCATCGGCGAACGCCTGCGCGCGCACGGCGGGGAAGGCCGCGTCCTGAACGTCACCGACGGAGCGGCAGTGGAGGCGCTGATCGACGACATCGTCAAGCGGCACGGCGGCTTGTCGATCCTGGTCAACAATGCCGGCATCACCCGCGACCAGTTGCTGATGCGGATGAAGGATGAAGACTGGCAGGCGATCCTCGATACCAATCTGTCATCGGTGTATCGCACCAGCAAAGCCGTGCTGCGCACGATGATGAAGGCGCGCAAGGGTCGCATCATCAACATCGCGTCCGTAGTCGGTGTCACCGGCAATCCCGGCCAGACCAATTACGCCGCGGCGAAGGCCGGCATCATCGCGTTCTCGAAATCGCTGGCGCGCGAGATCGGTTCGCGCGGCATCACGGTCAACGTGGTCGCACCCGGGTTCATCGACACTGATATGACGCGTGCGCTTTCCGATGAACAGCGCAAGGCGCTGGAAGGCACGATCGCGCTGAGCCGTTTGGGTCAACCGGCCGATATCGCCAAGGCCGTCGCCTTCCTTGCATCACCGGCCGCGAACTACATCACTGGCGAGACTCTGCATGTCAACGGAGGCATGTACATGGCTTAGCCGTCCCGCACGGACCGGCTTCTGGCACCCCGCCGCGGACTGCTTTAAACTACGCCAGCTTTGACCCTGGAGGTTACCCCACATGAGCAGCATCGAAGAGCGCGTCAAGAAGATCGTCGTCGAACAGCTTGGCGTCAAGGAAGAGGATGTCACCCCGAACGCTTCGTTCGTGGACGATCTGGGCGCCGATTCGCTCGATACCGTTGAGCTGGTCATGGCCCTCGAGGAGGAATTCGAGACAGAGATCCCGGACGAGGAGGCCGAGAAGATCACCACCGTGCAGCAGGCGGTGGATTACATCAAGGCCCACGTCAAGGCCTGATGCACGCACACGCGGCCTTTCGCCGCCGGGTGCCCTGATTCCGTTGCAACCGAAGCTGCGCCCAGGAGGCGCAGCTTTCGTTTTTGAAGCGCCGTTCGGATACGGCGGCGCATGTCGCGCGGCGTGCGATCTTGCGCAGGAGAATCATCGATGAAACGACGTGTAGTCGTCACCGGTCTCGGCATCGTCTCGCCTGTCGGCAACGACGTGGCGAGCGCATGGGGCAATGTGCTTGCCGGCAGGAGCGGCATCGGCCCGATCACGCATTTCGACGCAAGCAGTTTCCCGACGAAGATCGCCGGCGAGGTGAGAGATTTCGACCCGGCGCAATACATTCCGGCGAAAGACGTCAAGAAGATGGATCCCTTCATCCACTACGGGATCGCCGCGTCCGTGCAGGCGCTCGCCGACGCCGGGATGCATCCGCACGAACACGACGAGGAACGCATCGGCTGCGCGGTGGGCGCTGGCATCGGCGGTATCAGCACCATCGAGAAGACCTCGGTGACTTTCCACGAGCATGGCCAGCGCAAAATCTCGCCCTTCTTCGTGCCGAGTTCGATCATCAACATGGCTTCTGGCAATCTTTCGATCATGCTCGGGTTGAAAGGCCCGAACATCGCATGCGTCACGGCCTGCACCACGGCGACGCACAACATCGGTTTGGCGATGCGCATGATCCAATACGGTGACGCCGATGTGATGGTGGCCGGCGGCGCCGAGTATTCGACTACCGGCGTGGCAATGGGCGGCTTCTGCTCGGCGCGCGCGTTGTCCACGCGCAACGACGAACCGGAAAAAGCGAGCCGTCCCTGGGATCGCGACCGCGACGGCTTCGTGTTGTCAGACGGCGCCGGCGTGCTGATCATCGAAGAGTACGAGCATGCGAAGAAGCGTGGCGCGCGCATCTATTGCGAACTCGCGGGCTTCGGCATGAGCGGCGACGCCTACCACATGACCGCGCCTTCGGAGAACGGCGAGGGTGGCGCGCGCTGCATGGCCGCGGCGGTGCGCGATGCGGGATTGAATCTGGAAGACGTGCAATACATCAACGCGCACGGCACTTCTACGCAGGCCGGCGACGTTGCGGAAGTGAAAGGCATCCGCAGCGTGTTCGGCGCGCACGCGGACAAGCTGATGGTCAGCTCCACCAAATCGATAACCGGACACCTGCTTGGCGCGGCTGGCGGTGTGGAAGCGATCTTCTCAATCCTTGCCATGCGCGATTCGATGGTGCCGCCGACGATCAATCTCGAACAACCCGGCGAAGGCTGCGATCTGGATTTCGTGCCCAACGTCGCACGCGAAGCGAACGTGGACGTCGCACTGTCCAACTCCTTCGGGTTCGGTGGCACGAACGGCACGCTGGTGTTCCGAAAGATCTGAATGGCCGGAACTCGGGACTCGGCGCTCGGGACTCGAAAGAAGCAGCCGCAGGGCGTGCACGCGTGGTCTGCGCCTTTGTTCCGCGGGCTGCAAGGCATCCGCGACCTCCTTGCGCTGGCGGCGGCTTTGCCGCAGCGCTATCCCGCACTGCTCGAAAGCGCAGCGTCCGGCGCGAATGCTCGCTGGGACATCCTGTTTGCGTTTCCGCAGGAGTCGCTGATCCTGCATGCGGGCGAACGGATGTGCGAAGCGTCCGACGCCGATGGCAGGACCGGATTCCTGCATGCACTCGATCGGGCGTTTGCAAGGAATCGCGAGCAGTCCGATTCCCGTCAAGATTTGCCATTTACCGGCGGCTGGCTGCTGTACCTCGGCTACGAGCTGGCTGAAGAAATCGAACCCAAGTTGCGCTTGCTACGCAACTCGCGCTCTGACACACCGATTGCACTCGCGCTGCATTGTCCTGCGGCGATCCTGGTCGACCGGGAACACGCGCGCACTTGGCTGGTCGTGAAAAGCGGAGGTCACGCCGATCTGCTCGATGCGATGGAACGCGATCTCGCATGGACGGTAAGCCATGCAGTTTCAGAGCCGCTTCTGCCGCCGCTGGAAATCGTCGAAGACGATCCAGCGAGTTTTCTTGCAGGCGTTGAGCGTATCCACCATTACCTGCGCCGCGGCGACACGTTTCAGGTGAATCTCTCGCGACAATGGCACGCGCGTTACGGCGCGCCGCCGAATCCCGCCGCGATTTACGATTCCCTGCGGCGTGCAAATCCCGCGCCGTTCGCGGGCCTGCTGCAATACGACGATTGGGCGATCATCAGTTCCTCGCCCGAGCGGCTGCTGGAAATCCGCGACGGTATCGCGCAGACGCGGCCGATCGCCGGCACGCGGCCACGCGTGAACGGCGACGACGATACGGCATGCATCCGTGAATTGCTGACGCATGCCAAGGAGCGTGCGGAACACGTGATGCTGATCGATTTGGAGCGCAACGATCTCGGCCGCATCTGCGTGCCCGGCAGCGTGCGGGTCGATGAGCTGATGACGGTCGAGAGTTACGCGCACGTGCACCACATCGTTTCCAACGTGCGTGGATGCGTGCGGGCAGGCGTGACGCCTGGCGAAGCGATCGCCGCGGTCTTTCCCGGCGGCACCATCACAGGCTGCCCGAAGGTGCGCTGCATGGAAATCATCGCCGAGCTGGAAGGCGTGACGCGCGGGCCGTACACGGGTGCGCTCGGGTATCTCTGCAACGATGGCGACATGGATTTGAACATCCTGATCCGCACGCTGCACGTGCGCGGAAACGAAGTCACATTTCGCGCCGGCGCCGGCATCGTTGCCGATTCTGACGCGCTCCACGAGCTAGAAGAGACCCGCGCCAAGGCGCGCGGGTTGTTGCGTGCGCTAGACGCTTTCGCATGAGTGCTCGCGTGCGGGTGAACGGCAGTACGGACGCGCGCATCGCCGCGGACGATCGCGGATTGCTCTACGGCGACGGCCTGTTCGAAACCATCCTGTTCGTCGACGGTGTGGCGCCCCTGTGGCGGCGGCACATTCAGCGGTTGCGGCATGGGTGCGCGCAGTTGTTGCTGCCGACGCCGGACGACGCAACGCTCGCACGCGAAGCCGCCGAGGTGGTCGACGGCATGGCGCGCGCGGTGGTGCGCATCACGCTGACGCGTGGCCGCGGCGTGCGTGGTTACGCATTGCCACAAAATGTCGAATGCACACGCATCGTGGCAGCATTCGAACCGCCACTCGTCCCGCCGGATTGGTACGAGCACGGAATCCGGGTACGCTTCGCCGACTTGACCTTGGCATCGCAGCCACGGCTGGCCGGCATCAAGCACCTTAACCGTCTGGAACAGGTATTGGTGCGTGCGGAATGGAATGACCCGGAAATTGTCGAAGCCTTGCTGTGCGATGGAGATGATCGCGTGATTTGCGCCACTGCAGCCAATCTGTTCATCGCGCGCGACGGCGAATTGATCACGCCATCGCTGGATCGGTTCGGCGTGGCCGGCGTGGCGCGTGCGGAAGTGCTGGCGCGGAATCCGCGTGCACGAGTTCGGGCGATCGCCAGAGAAGAATTGATGAAAGCCGACGAAATCTTCATCACTTCCAGCGTGCGCGGCATCCTGCCGGTGCGCGAGCTCGAAGGTCGGCGCTTGCAGCCCGGCCCGTTCGCGCGCGCGATGCAGGCGCATTGGCGCGAATCGGGATTGACGGAGCGTCACGCGTGATCGGCGAACACAACGCGCCACGGATGCAACGCGGCCGCGTGTTTGCGTGGGTGCTGCTCCTGATCGTGCTGGCGGCCCTCGCGGCGGCAGGTTGGTTCGCCTTCGACTATTCGCGTTTCAGCATTGCGCCGCTTGCAGTGCATGAAACGAATCAGACTTTCGAGATCGCCAAGGGAGAGAGTTTCAAGGGCATCGTGCGCGATCTGCGCAACGCGCAGTTGTCGAATGCGCCGCCGCTCTACTGGCGCGTGCTGGCCGAGCAACTCGGTGTCGCCGGTTCCCTGCACGCGGGCGAATACGCGCTCAATCCGGGCATCACGCCGCGCGCGTTGCTGGAGAGCATGGCGCATGGCAACGTGTTGCAGCGGCGCGTCACGCTGGTGGAAGGCTGGACGTTCCAGCAGGTGCGTGCCGCGCTCGCTGCCGCCCCGAAACTGGCGCAAAGCGCCGCACAGCTCTCCAACGGCGAATTGATGACCAGACTCGGCGCCGGCGGGCAGAACCCCGAAGGCGAATTCATGCCAGACACATACGACTATGTGCTCGGCATGAGTGATCTGGACCTGTTGAAACGCGCGTACGCGGCGATGCAATCCTATCTGCAAGCGCAATGGCCCAAGCGCGACCCTGATGTGCCGCTGCAGTCGCCGTATCAGGCGTTGATCCTCGCTTCGATCGTGGAGAAGGAAACCGCGCAAGCCAACGAACGGCCGCAGATCGCGGGCGTATTCGAGCGGCGGCTGAAACTCGGCATGAAACTGGAAACCGATCCCGCCGTGATCTACGGGCTTGGCGCGAATTACGATGGCCGCATCCACACGCGCGATCTGCAAACCGACACGCCGTACAACACCTACACGCGCGCCGGTCTGCCGCCGACGCCGATTGCGCTGCCGGGCCGCGCGGCGATCGATGCGGTGTTACACCCCGCACCGGGCGATGCGCTGTACTTCGTTTCGCGCGGCGACGGCACGCACGTGTTCTCCTCGACATTGGAAGAACACAACCGCAACGTCGCGATCTATCAGTTGCACCGCAATCCGGATTTGCTGCCGGCTGCGGGTTCCACCGCGGCGAAACCCGAATCGAACACCAGCGGCGCGAAGAAAAAAGTCTCTTCGCGCAAATCGCATCTCAAGCATCGATGAATCCGGTCCGCGGCAAATTGATCACGCTGGAAGGCGGCGAGGGGGCCGGAAAGAGCACGCTGCTCTCGGGCTTGCGCGCGCATCTGGAACGGACCGGCCTCGAGGTATTGGAAACGCGCGAACCCGGTGGAACTCCATTGGGCGAAGCAATCCGAGCGCTGGTGCTGGATGCCACGCGTTCGGGCGTCAGCGCGCAGAGCGAGGCGTTGCTGATGTTCGCCGCACGCGCGCAACTGGTGCGCGAACTATTGCAGCCGGCGTTGCGCGCGGGACGCTGGGTGCTGTGCGACCGCTACACCGATGCGAGCTATGCCTATCAAGGCGGCGGCCGCGGACTGGATTTGAACTCGATCGCGCAATTGGAAGCGATCGCAACCGAAGGGTTGAAGCCCGATCTCACCTTGCTGCTGGACCTGCCCGTCGCGCACGGGCGCGAACGTGCGAATGGCCGTGGGAGCAGCGACCGCATCGAGCGCGAGGATGATGACTTCTTCGAGCGTGTGCGACACGTGTATCTCACGCGCGCTTCGGCGGAGCCGCAGCGTTTCCGTGTGCTGGATGCGTCGCGTTCCACCGACGAAGTGCTCGCGTTGGCGATTGCCGCAGTGGATGCCTTGCGCGAAGGCCCACGCATATGAACGCGTTGCCACCATGGCTGACGGCGCAATGGAACACGTTGACGCAACGTACCGGGCGCGGCTCGTTGCCGCATGCTCTGCTGCTGGCCGGTGCGGCAGGATTGGGCAAGCGCGCATTCGCGGAGCGGTTCGTGCACGCGCGCTTGTGCGAACACCCGCGTGAAGGATTTTCCTGCGGAACCTGCAAGGCCTGCGCATTGCTGAGAGCGGGGACTCATCCGGACCGCATCCTCGTCACCCTCGGACTGAACAGCGAAGGCAAACCGCGCAAGGAGATCGTGGTCGAACAGATTCGCGCATTGTCCGCGCGATTGGCAATGGCTCCGCAACTCGGCGGCTGGCAGATCGCCGTTATCGATCCGGCCGACGCGATGAACGCCGCCGCGGCGAATGCATTGCTGAAAACGCTGGAGGAACCGACCGCGTCCAGCTTGATCATGTTGATCGCCGATCAACCGTGGCGTTTGCCCGCGACGATCCGCAGCCGCTGCCAGCGCATCGATTTTGCGGTGCCCGCGCGCGAAGAAGCCGAAGCCTGGCTGCGCGCGCAGAGCGTGCGCGAGCCGCAACGCGCGCTGGATGCGGCGGGCGGCAACCCGGGCCGCGCGCTGGAGTTCGCGCAAGGCGATGAATTGCAGCGACGCGAATCGGTGGCGAAGGATCTGCTGGCATTGGCGCGCGGGCGCGCATCCACCTACCAGATTGCGTATGCATGGAGCGCCGACGAACCGCGCTCGCGTCTGGAGCACGCCGCGCGCCTGCTGTATGAAGCGGCGCGCGCGCGCGCGGAAGGCGCACATTCTGCATTCGATCCGCAATGGGACATCGGCGCGCTGCACGCGGGCTTCGAACGCATCAATCGTTTGCGCGAACTGCTACGCGGCCCGTTGCGCGCAGAGCCCGCGTTGATCGAATGCCTGGCGGAATTCCGTCATGCAATCTGAGCCAAAGCGCGCTTACGCATGATGCGCACGTTCCCGGCTGGACTCTCCGCGCCATGAACCTGGATCAGCAGCTCGCTGCGCCGGGCGCATGCCTGATGGTGATCGCGCCGCATCCCGACGACGAATCGCTGGCGGCGGGCGGCTTGATCCAGCGCGCGTTGCGCCATGGCGCGCGCGTGCACATCGTGTTCGTCACCGATGGTGACAACAATCCGTGGCCGCAGCGCGTGCTCGAGTTGCGCTGGCGGATCGGCACGCGCGAACGCGCGCGTTGGGCCGCGCGCCGCCGCGAGGAAGCGCAAGGCGCGCTGCATGAACTCGGCGCCGATGCCGTGCCGGTGCATCGGCTGCAATGGCCCGACGGCGGTGTCACGGCGAAATTGGTGCATGAAACGAAAACAGCGATCGCGCAATGGCACGCATTGCTGGACGAGATTCGCCCGACGCTGCTGGTGTTGCCGGATCTGGCCGACAGCCATCCCGATCACAGCGCGCTGCACGTGCTGCTGGAATTGACGTTGTATGCCATGTTGCCGGAACGCCCGCTGCAGTGCCTGTGCTATCTACTGCATGGACGCGCTAGACTGGACGATGCGCGCCGAATCGCGCTCGAGTTGACGCCGCAAGAAGCCGCGTGTAAACGCGCCGCGATCCTCGCTCACCGCAGTCAGATCGCATTGAGCCGCGGGCGCTTGTTGCACTTCGCTACCGCCGAGGAGCGGTTTGCGTCAGGTGTCGGCAATCATTCATTGCGGCAGCCGCAGTTGCCATGGCGGCCGCCGCGCACCCTGCTTCCAGCGATGGGGCTGTTCGCCGTAGATGCGGATGGCGGGCAGCGCCTGCGCTGCGGCGCCCGCGCCGAAGGTGCGCAGGTGTTGCGATGGCGCGACGACACGCCGGCAGCGGCGACGCAACGCCCCCTGCAACCGCCGTACTACGTCAAGCTGTTTTGCACGTTGCCGTCACCCTGGGTTTTTGATCATTGGGGCTGGAAACGTTTCACCGCTTGACCGCAACGCCTCGTGCGCGGCAAGCTGACCGCAACCGATTTGGGGGCGAAGATCATGGCGGCACCCACTACCGGCGGCATGCCGCGGCAGGGCATTCTCTCACTGGCGATCAAGGACAAGAACGCGCTGTACAACGCGTACATGTCCTTCGTCAAAGGCGGCGGTCTGTTCGTGCCGACGATCAAGCGTTACAGCCTGGGCGACGAAGTGTTCCTGTTGTTGACGCTGCCGGACGAAAAGGACCGCCTGCCGGTGGCGGGGAAAGTCGTCTGGATCACCCCGACCGCCGCGCAAGGCAACCGTACGGCCGGCATCGGCGTGCAATTCGCTGAATCCGCCGACGGCGACACCGTGCGCACCAAGATCGAATCCATCCTGGCTGGAATTCTGGGTTCCGAGAAACCGACGCAGACGATGTGACAGCAAGATTCAAGACTCGAAAAAAAGCCGGCGCAAGCCGGCTTTTCTGTATCACGCTGCGTGCAGGGCTGCTTCGTTGCAGCCAGCCACAAGTAACAGCAGGCAATGATGGCTACCCCCCGAGCAGGCTGCGTTTTTCGAAAACGTGGTCGGGGAGACAGGATTTGAACCTGCGACTTCTACGTCCCGAACGTAGCGCTCTACCAGGCTGAGCTACACCCCGACGAACCCGCGATTTTAGTGGCACGTCCACGAGCACCGCAAGTCACGACGCGCCCTCCAGCGCGGCTCTGATAATCTAGCGGCTTTGCTTGTCGTGATGAGGAATCCATGCCGTTGACCCCGCCGCGTACCATGCCGGGCGCGCTCGAACTGCTCCCGCGCGAGCAGATCGCCTTCCAGTCGATGCTGGATGAAATCCGGCGCGGTTTCGAGTTGTACGGCTTTCTGCCGATCGAGACGCCGGCGATCGAATTCTCCGACGTGCTGTTGACCAAGACCGGCGGCGAGACCGAGCGGCAGGTGTATTTCGTGCAGTCGACCGGCGGGTTAGAAAAATTGAATGCTCTCGGCAAGGTAGCGATGGAAGCCGAGGGATTTCGATCCGGACAAGTTGAATTGCCTCCTTCCGGCAAGCCTGAGCTGGCGCTGCGTTTCGATCTCACGGTGCCCTTGGCGCGCTATGTCGCCGAGCACGAGCATGATCTGGCGTTCCCGTTCCGCCGCTACCAGATCCAGCGCGTCTATCGCGGCGAACGTGCGCAGCGCGGACGTTTTCGCGAGTTTTATCAGTGCGACATCGATGTCATCGGCAAGGACATGCTGCCGATCTGCTTCGATGCGGAAATCCCTGCGGTGATCCATGCTGTGTTCCGCGCGCTCGACATCGGCGCCTTCACCATCCAGATCAACAACCGCAAGTTGATGCGCGGCTTCTTCGAGAATATCGGCATTGATGATGGTGAACGCCAGACGCTTGTCCTGCGAGAGGTAGACAAGCTGGACAAGCGCGGCGCCGATTACGTGCGGGCAAGCTTGACCAGCGATGCGTTCGGACTTTCATCGGAAACCGCACAGCGGATTCTCGATTTTGTGCAGGTCCGTTCGACTTCGCTGGCCGACGCTCGGGCGAAAATCGATGCACTGGGGCAGGGCAGCGAAACCTTCGAGCAAGGCCGCAACGAATTGCTCGAAGTGCTGGACACTGTCGCTGCTTTCGGCGTGCCGGAATCGGCGTTTGCATTGAACCTCTCGATCGCGAGAGGGCTGGATTACTACACCGGCACGGTGTACGAGACCACGTTGAACGATCATCCGCAGATCGGTTCGATTTGCTCCGGTGGGCGCTACGACAATCTCGCCGGCCAATACACCAAGTCGAAGCTGCCGGGCGTGGGAATTTCAATTGGCCTGACGCGATTGTTCTGGCAGTTGCGCGAAGCCGGTTTACTGCGGATCGCGCGCGGCACGGTCGATGCGCTGGTCACGCAGATGGACGAGGGGCAAATTCCGCGCTACGTCGCGCTGGCGCAGGAACTGCGTGGTGCCGGTATTCGCACCGAGCTCGCGCTCGAAAGCAGCAAATTGTCCAGGCAATTGAAGTATGCCGACCGCGTGGGTGTGCACTTCGCCTTGATGCTGGGCGAGAACGAGATCGCGCGCGGCGCCGTGACGGTCAAGAACCTGCGCAGCGGTGAACAATTTACGCTGCCGCGCGACGAGTTGATCGCGCGTCTGCAAAAGGAGCTGGCGCACGCCGGAGCGCAACCGTGAGCGAACGTATCGTGCTGGATGGCTCGCATCTCACGCGCGCGCAGGTGGTCGCGGTAGCGCGCGCGGGCGTGCAGGTCGAACTGGACGCGCGGCAATTGCAGCGCGTGCAGCGCGCCGCGGATTTCCTGAAAGCGAAGGTACACGGCGGCGAGCCCATCTACGGCGTCACCACCGGTTTCGGCAGCAATGCGGACAAGCTGCTGGGCGCGCACCGCGCGCGCGACGAACTGCCGGGCGGCAATCCCGAGCCCCGTGCAGATACCTTGCCGGAAGAATTGCAGCGCAATCTGATCGTCACGCACGCGGTCTGCGTGGGCGAACCGCTCGCGCCGGAAGTCGTGCGCGCGATGCTGGTCATCCGCGTCAACACGCTGATGCGCGGGCATTCCGGCATCCGCGTCGAGACATTGCAGGCATTGGCGGAAGTGTTGAATCGCGGCATCGTGCCGGTGATTCCGGCGAAAGGATCGGTCGGCGCCAGCGGCGATCTCGGGCCGTTGTCACATCTGGCGATCGTGCTGCTCGGGGGCGGCGAGGCATTCTTCGAGGATGAGCGCTTGCCCGGAGCGCAAGCCCTGCGGCGCGCAGGTTTACGGCCAATCACGCTGTCGTACAAGGAAGGGCTGGCGCTCAACAACGGCACCACACAAATGCTCGCGACAGCGGTGTTGGCACTGGACAATCTCGAATACCTGCTCGGGCTGGCCGATGTCGCCGCGGCGATGACGCTGGATGCCTACGCCGGCCGCAGCGGCGCTATGCGTCCGGAAGTTCACGCGCTGCGCCCGCATCCGGGCCAGATCGATGCGGCCGCGCACATGCGCGAGCTGCTGCGTGACTCCACGTTGATCGGCATTCCGTATCACCTCGTGCCGCGCTTCAAGACCTGGACGGCGCAAAGCTGGAGTGATCCGCAAGATCGTCCGCTGTGTTTCGACATCACATGGGATTGGGTGCCGCCCAATCAGCGGCATGGCCGCGAAGCGTTTTATCAGCGTTTCCTGCCGTTCAAGGGCGGCAAGAAGCACCAGCCGCAGGACGCGTACTGTCTGCGCTGCGTGCCGCAGGTGCACGGCGCCGTGCGCGATGCGTGGATGCAGGCCTGTCGCGTGATCGACATCGAATTGAACTCGGTCACCGACAATCCGCTGATCTTTCCCGACAATACCGATGCAAGACACATCGAAGAGCAGGTGATCTCGGCGGGACATTTTCATGGCATGCCGCTGGCGCTGGCGATGAGCTACGTCAAGGCCGCGATTCCTGTCCTCGCCGCGATTTCCGAGCGGCGCTTGAACAAGCTGGTGGATGCGGCGACCAGCGACGGTCTGCCGGCGTTTCTCACCAGTAACGAGGATGGCACCGATTCCGGTTTCATGATCGTGCAATACACGGCCGCGGCATTGGTCAACGATCTCGCTACACGCGCGCATCCAGCGTCGGTGCATTCGATTCCGACCTCGGCCAATGCCGAGGATCACGTTTCGATGGGCGCCAACGAGACGCGGCATGTGCTGACGATGACGGAAGATCTTTGCGACGTGCTGGCGCTGGAGTTGTATACCGCCGCGCAGGCGCTGGATTACCGTCAGGAGATGTTGAACGCGGCGCGCAGGCTGGCCGCGCGCGGGGATGTGCAGGCGCTCGCCGGCAAGATCGGCAACGCGCCGCGCGAGGAACAGCCGCAGTACGCGCAATTCATCGAGGAAACGCACAGACTGATGGAAGCGCTCGCACACTCAGGTGACTTTCACGCCGGCGCGGCGGTCCGCGAGGCGCACGCACGCATCCGCGAAGTCATCCCATTCATGCACCACGACCGTGCAATGGATGGCGACGTCGCGCAAATCTGCAAGCGGGTACGCGAACGCGTCTTCTGAGTCACGCGCTCCGGCCCGACCGCCGCTGCGGCAGTGGGCGGTGCGGGCATTTCCTGACCTGAACACCCGGCTACTTGGAGCCAGGAAGGGCTTGCACCCGGTTGCAACGCCGGCTATATTCTCTTCCAATGTATTAACGCATTAATACATTAACTGGATGATCAATGGTCGGAGATCGCACATGAAACGCCGCGCATTGCTGCCGGAAACTCCGGCCGACTCCGCAGAAATCGGCCTCTGCAAGGCCCTGCTGGCGCTGCGGGACGTCGACGAGATGCGCGCTTTCCTGCGCGACCTCTGCACGCCCGCGGAACTCGAAGCACTGGTCGACCGCTGGAGCGTGGTTCCCTATGTTCTCTCCGGCACGCCGTACCGCGAAATCCACGAGCACACCGCCGTCAGCATCACCACCATCGGCCGCGTGGCGCGTTTCCTCAACGCGGGCAACGGCGGTTACCGCACGGCTGCCGCACGCGCGCTGCGCCGGCGGCCGCGAAAGCGGCGCATGGAGCGCGCGTCGTGAAATCCCGTGAACGCCTGCGCATCGCCATACAGCGCTCGGGGCGGCTCAGCGAACCCACGCTGACGTTGCTGGAGCGTTGCGGCCTGTCGTTTCGCGACGGTAGCGACAAGCTGTTCTGTTTCGGCGAGGACGAGCCTGTCGATCTGCTGCGCGTGCGCGACGATGACATCCCCGCGTTGATCGCGCAGGGCGTGTGCGACATCGGGATCGTCGGTCGCAACGTGCTGGAGGAGTTTTCGTGTGCGAACGAGAACGCAGCGTGCAAGTTGCAGATCCTGCGGCCGTTGGGTTTCGGCCGTTGCCGGCTCTCCTTCGCACTGCCGTTGGAGAACGAATATCGCGATGCGGCGCAATTGCGCGGCGCGCGCATCGCCACGGCTTATCCGAACCTGCTGCGACGCTGGTTGAACGAACGCCGCATTGATGCGCAGGTGATCACGTTGACCGGATCGGTGGAAATCGCGCCGAAGCTTGGCACCGCAGATGCTGTCTGCGATCTGGTGCAGACCGGCGCGACGCTGGCGGCCAATCATTTGCGCGAAGTGGAGACCGTGCTGGAGAGCGAAGCCGTGCTGGCCGCGCCCGAAGAATTGCCCAGTGACGGCCGCGGCGATCTGATCGATCTGCTGCTGCGGCGCCTGGACGACGTCAACCGCGTGCGCGGCACGCGTCTGCTGCTTCTGCATGCCGCGCGCGGATCGGTGGAGGCCATTGCCCGCGTGCTGCCCGGCACGCCGCGCCTCACTGTGCTGCAAATGGATGGCGCTCCCGATCAGGTGATGCTGCAGGCGTTGTGCGCCAGTGAGTTGGGCTGGCGGCAGCTCGAGGCGATCCGCCGCGCCGGCGCGCGCGAACTGTTCGTGCTGCCGGTCGAATGTGCGCTGGCATGAGCGCACCGCGGTTGCGAATGCTCGATTGGAACTTGCTGGACGAAGCGGGCCGGCGTGCGGCTCTGGCGCGACCGCTGCAATCGCGCTCGCAGGACTTGCGCGAAGGAGTGGCCGGCATTCTCGCTGCCGTGTACGAACGCGGCGACCAGGCTTTACGCGAATTTTCCGCGCGCTTTGATGGTTGTTCGCTGGAGAAGTTCGAAATCGATGAAGGTGAATTCGCCGCGGCGGAAGCCGTATTGGCGCCGGCCCTGAAGCAGGCGATTCGCGAGGCCGCGGCACGCATCGAACTCTTTCATCGTGCCTGCATGGCGCCGCCGGTCGCGGTCGAAACCGCTTCGGGCGTGCGGGTGGAGCGCATCGTGCGCGCGGTCGCGCGGGTCGGTCTCTACGTGCCTGCCGGCAGCGCGCCGCTGCCTTCTACGGCGTTGATGTTGTGCATTCCCGCGCGCCTGGCCGGCTGCAGGGAAATCGTGTTGTGCTCGCCGCCGCGCGCGGACGGCACCTGCGATCCGGCGGTGCTGTACGCCGCGCGGTCGAGCGGTGTCACGCGCGTGTTGAAGCTCGGCGGTGCGCAGGCGATTGCGGCGATGGCGTTCGGCACCGAATCGGTGCCGAGGTGCGACAAATTGTTCGGTCCGGGCAATGCGTGGGTGACGGAAGCCAAGCTGCAGGTCTCGTGCGATCCGGAAGGGGCGGCCATCGATTTACCGGCGGGGCCTTCAGAAGTGCTGGTGATCGCCGACGCGTGGGCGGAACCGGCGTTCGTCGCCGCCGATCTGCTCTCGCAAGCGGAGCACGGCGCGGATTCGCAGGCGCTCCTGCTCTCCGATTCGCGCGGCATGATCGAATCGGTCGAGCGGGAAGTGCAGCATCAATGCGAAGCATTGCCGCGTGCTGCTCTAGCGCGACAGGCGCTGGCCGCAAGCCGCGCGATTCTCGTCGAATCACTTGCGCAAGCGGTCGAAGTGGGCAACCGCTACGCGCCGGAGCATCTGATTCTGCACGTCGCGCAGCCGCGCGCGTGTCTCGAGCGCATCGAGAATGCGGGCTCGATCTTCCTCGGCGCGTGGACGCCGGAATCGCTCGGCGATTATTGCAGCGGAAGCAATCACGTGTTGCCGACTTGCGGCTGGGCGCGCAGTTGCAGCGGGGTGTCGGTGGCGAGTTTCCAGAAGCAAATCACGGTGCAGGAGTGCACGGTCGATGGCCTGCGCGCGATCGGTCCCTGCGCCGCGACATTGGCGGCTGCAGAGGGCCTGGACGCGCATCGCCGCGCGGTGATGCTGCGGTTGGCCGCGCTCGAAGAATCGCAGCGGATCGCGGAGCCGGCATGAGCGTGCTCGATCTCGCGCGGCCGGAAATCCGCACGCTGCAGCCTTATTCCTCGGCCCGCATGGAGGCTGGCGGCGGCGCAGTGATGCTCAACGCCAACGAGTCCGCGTGGCCGCCGTTCGGTGCGGACGATTCCGCTCTCAACCGCTATCCCGAACCGCAGCCCGCGGCGCTCATTGGGCGATTGGCGCAACTTTACGGCGTACGACGTGAGCAGGTACTGGCCGGCCGCGGCAGCGACGAGGCCATCGATCTGCTGATGCGCGCCTTCTGCCGCGCCGGACGCGACGCCATCCTGATTTCGCCGCCGACGTTCGGCATGTACGCGGTGTGCGCGCGGATTCAAGGCGCGGACGTAATCGAAGTACCACTGCGCGAAGACTTCACATTGGATGTGCAGGCAATGCTGGCGGCGGCCACGCCGGCGGTGAAGCTGGTGTTAGTCTGCACGCCGAACAATCCCACGGGCCAGGCCACAACACACGCGGATATCGAACGTTTGACGCGCGCGGTGGCCGACCGCGCAATCGTGGTGGTGGACGAGGCCTATGTCGAATTCGCCGATCCGGAATGCGGCGGCAGCGTCGCCCCGCTGATCGCGCGTTACGGCAATCTCGCCGTGCTGCGCACCCTGTCGAAAGCTTACGCACTGGCGGGAGTGCGCATTGGTGTCTTGCTGGCGGCTCCGGAAATCATCGGGCTGCTGCGCAGGATCATGTCGCCTTATCCGTTGCCGGCACCGTGCATCGAAGGTGCCTTGCGCGTGTTGTCGCCGCAAGGCTTGGCGATTGCGGCGCGGCGCATTGCAATCATCCGCAGCGAGCGCGAACGGGTACGCAACGCCTTATCTCAACTCCCGGGCGTGCTCGCAGTTCTGCCCTCGCAAGCGAATTTCCTAACGTTGCGTTGTGACGATGTGGATGAAGTTCAACGGTGTCTTCTCGCACACAGCATCATCGTGCGGGATGTACGCGGCCATCCGCGACTAGGCGATGCATTGCGCATCACTCTCGGAACGCCACAACAGAATGATTGTGTTTTGGCAGCGCTGGCGGGTGTTCCGGTATGAAGCGCAAGCTGCTGTTCGTTGATCGCGATGGATGCCTGCTGGCCGAACCGGCCGATAAGCAGATCGACAGCTTCGACAAGTTCGATCTGATGCCCGGCGTGATTGGCGCATTGCAACGCTGCGTGGGTGCGGGTTATGAGCTGGTGATGGTCAGCAATCAGGATGGCTTGGGCACACCGGTTTTTCCGCAGGCGCAGTTCGACGGGCCGCAAGCATTGCTGCTGCGCATCCTTGCCTCGCAAGGCATCGTTTTCCGCGAAGTGCTGATCGATTGCAGCTTCGAGCACGAAGGCCGAGACACGCGCAAACCCGCTTGCGGCCTGGTGCGTCATTATCTTGCCGACGACGGCTGGAGCCGCGCCGATTCAGCGATGGTCGGCGACCGCGAAACCGACATGCAGTTTGCGGCCAATCTGGGCGTGCGCGGATTTCAACTCGGCAAGGATGTCTCCGATTGGTCGGAATTCGCGCACCGCCTGCTCGATGCGCCGCGCACCGCGACGTTCATTCGCGCAACACGCGAGACGCATATCGAAATCCGCGTGGATCTGGACCGTGCCGCCGAGCCTTGCGTGCGCAGCGGCATCGGATTCTTCGATCACATGCTGGAGCAACTCGGCAAGCACGGCGGCTTTGCGTTGGATCTGGAATGCTCCGGAGACTTGCGGGTGGACGAGCATCACACGGTCGAAGATTGCGCGCTGGCGCTGGGCGGAGCCTTGCGCAAGGCGTTAGGAGACAAGCGCGGCATTGCGCGTTATGGGTTCACCCTGCCCATGGATGAATCTCTGGCCGAGGCGGCAATCGATTTGTCGGGGCGCGCGTATTTCGTTTTCGAAGGCGAATTTCCGCGCGATCGCGTGGGCGATCTGCCCACCGAACTGGTGCCGCATTTCTTCCGCTCGTTGTGCGAAGCGCTGGGCGCGACGCTGTACCTGCGCGTGCGCGGAGAGAATGCGCATCACGTCGTGGAAGCCTGCTTCAAATGCGTGGCGCGCGCGCTGCGGCAGGCGCTCGCGCGCGAAGGTCGCGGATTGCCGAGCACCAAGGGCACACTGTCATGACGCTCGCGATCGTGGATGCTGGCGGCGCCAACATCGGTTCGCTGCGCGGCGCGTTGTCGCGGCTCGGCGTGGAAGCGTCGCTCACGGCCGATCCCGCGACGATTCGCGCCGCCGACAAGCTGATCCTGCCGGGCGTCGGCGCGGCGGGCGCCGCGATGACGCGGTTGCGCGAAATGAATCTGATCAATGTGCTGCGGGCCGCAACGCAACCGTTGCTCGGCATTTGTCTGGGAATGCAGCTGCTGTGTGAGCATTCGCAGGAAGACGATACCGAATGTCTGGGGCTGGTTCCCGCGCCGGTGAAACGTCTCGCGCGGAAGCCGGGATTGCGCGTGCCTCACATGGGCTGGAACCGAGTGACTGCGACCGCGGCGCATCCGCTGGTGGCGGATTTGGGCCCGGATGAATACGTGTATTTCGTGCATGGCTACGCGGTGCCCGTGCACGGCTGCACCTTGGCGGTCGCCGAACATGGCGGGCCGTTTTCGGCCGTGATCGGCACAGACCGGCACTTTGGCATGCAATTCCACCCGGAACGCTCCGGCGCGGCCGGTGCGAACTGGCTGAAACGGTTTCTCGAACTATGAGCTTCGAAATCATTCCCGCGATCGATTTGCGCGGTGGCCGTGTCGTGCGGCTGATGCAGGGCGATTACGAACGACGCATCGACTATGCGATCGGCGGCCTGGAACTGGCCGAGCGCTACGCGCAGGCCGGCGCGCGCTGGCTGCACGTCGTCGATCTGGATGGCGCACGCGAAGGCCGCTTCGGGAATCTCGCAACCATCGAAGTGCTTGCGCGCACGCGTTTGCGCGTGCAGGCCGGCGGCGGTGTGCGAGAGGAAGCCGATGTGCGCCGTTTGTTTGATGCGGGCGTCGCGCGCGTGGTGATCGGCAGTGTCGCAGTGCGTGATCCCTATCGCACGGCCGAATGGTTGAACAAGTTCGGAGCAGATCGGATCGTGATCGCGTTGGATACGCGCCGCGATAGAAATCGCTGGACGTTGCCGGTCGCGGGCTGGCGTGAGTCCAGCGCGCGCGCGCTGGACGAATTCGCGCTCTGGTATGCGGTGCATGGTGCGCGCCACGTGCTGTGCACCGACATTGCGCGCGATGGCATGTTGGCCGGCTGCAATGTCGATTTGTATAGGCATCTTGCCAGGATCGCGCCGCAGCTCGAGGTGCAGGCATCGGGCGGCGTACGCTCTCTGGAAGATCTGGACGCCCTTCGCGAAGCGGGCGCGAGCGCGGCCATTCTCGGGCGCGTGCTGCTTGAAGACCGCATGATGATCGGAGACGCGGTGGCTGCGGAGGTGTCGTCGTCATGCTGACGCGACGCATCATCCCTTGCCTTGACGTGCGCGACGGCCGAGTCGTGAAAGGCGTGCGCTTCCGCGATCATGCGATCGTGGGAGAGATAGTCGAATTGGCGCATCGTTACCGCAACGAGTGCGCCGACGAATTGGTGTTCTATGACATTGCCGCTAGCCCGCGCGGACGGGGCGTGCAGCTGGAGTGGATCGAACGCGTCGCACGCGAGATCGACATCCCGTTCTGCGTGGCCGGCGGCATCCGTTCGGTCGCTGACGCGCACGCGGTGCTGCACGCGGGCGCCGACAAGATCTCGATCAACTCGCCCGCGCTCGAACGGCCGGAGCTGATCGATGAACTGGCGCGCGAATTCGGTTCACAGTGCGTGGTGGTCGGCGTGGATTCGCAGCGTGATGCGGATGGTGAATGGCACGTACGACAATACACCGGCGATCCGAGCAAGACGCGTGCGCTGGCGTGGCGCACGCTGGACTGGATCAGGGAAGCCCAGCGGCGCGGCGCGGGTGAAATCGTCTTGAACTGCATGACACACGATGGCATCCGCCATGGCTACGATCTGGAACAGTTGCGCGCGGTGCGCGCGGTCTGCGATGTGCCGCTGATCGCGTCAGGCGGCGCGGGCGTGGTGAAACATTTCTTCGATGTCTTCAACGAAGCCGATGTGGACGGTGCGCTCGCGGCGAGTGTTTTCCATAACGGTGACATTGCAATTCCATCTCTGAAAAATTATTTGCTCACGCGGGGAATCGGAGTGCGTCCGTCGTGATCGATTTCGATGCCACGCCCCTGGACTGGAGCAAGGGCGGCGGCTTGCTGCCTGCGATCGTGCAGCACGCCTTTAGCGGCGAAGTGTTGATGCTGGGCTGGATGAATGCAAAGGCGCTGGAGATCACGCAATGCGAGGCCCGTGTCACGTTCTGGAGCCGCAGCAGGCAGTGCTTGTGGCGCAAGGGCGAAACTTCCGGGCACGTGCTGGATGTGCAATCGATCCGCGCGGATTGCGATGGGGATGCGTTGCTGATCTCCGTACTGCCGCAGGGGCCCACCTGTCATCTCGGCGCGCGCAGTTGCTTCGGCGAAGCGGAGACATCGCCGCTTTTGTTCCTGGGCGAACTTGAAGCGCTGCTCCGGCAACGGCACGATGACCGTCCCGCCGGGAGTTACACAAGCAATTTGTTCAATGCTGGCGTGCAGCGCATTGCGCAGAAGGTTGGAGAAGAGGGCGTGGAAACCGCGCTGGCGGCAGTGACGGGTGACAAAGATGCGTTGTTGAATGAAAGTGCGGACTTGCTGTTCCACCTGATGGCGTTGCTGCGCGCGCAGGGAATGTCACTCAATGATGTGGCGCGGATGTTGCGGCAGCGCCACGCGCCGTTGGTGCAGGCCTGAACGGCACCGAGACGCCCGGAGGATTCTGCTTTTCCCACAATGCCAGTTGCTTGGCGATCCCGCTGCCTTCGTCGATCTGCGGTTCGGAGGGTGTGTAGCCGTCGCGCTTCTCCCAGCGCGCAACTTCCATTCGTGCACTCTTGAATGCCTGCGCGAAATTGCCGTCGCGATTCAGCGCATCGACCAGAAACGCATGCCCGAACCATGTCAGTTCCGATTGCTCGCCGCACCCGAATGAGGAGCGGTCGCTGCGTGCGGCGGTGATCACCATCGTGCCGTCGCCGCGCAGCGGCGGGATGAAACCGCCCGAATAACACGCGTTGACGATCACCACCTTGTACTTGAACGGATGCTCATCGAGGATTCCGGGCAAGTCGTTCGCGCTGATCTGATCCAGCGGCAGTGGATCCATGTCCACCAGCAGCGTGTGATCTTCGCTGCCGTGCGTGGTGAGATACAGCAGCAGGATGTCCTGCGACGAATCCATCTTATCGGCCACCGCGTCCAGCGCCGATTCCAGGTTGCTCCAGTCGGCCAGCGGCCGCGTGGTCAGCGCGGCCGGGTTGTTTTCCAGCACGATGACGTGGCCGGCCGCGCCGAAACGTTTCGAGAAAAGTTGCTCGAAGAATTCGGACTCGTTGCGGAACACGTTTTCGCTGCCGTCGCCGGCGAACGCAATCGCATACAGGTTCACCTTGCCCGGCGTGCGGGGTTTCAGTTGTGCGATGGATTTGTCGAGCAGGTCCGCTTGCGAGTAGATCACCTGCTCGGGCGTGGGGGCGTTGTTGGGCCAGCCTTGGTCAGGCAGCAGGGCGGTGTCGCCACCCATGGGCGGTTCGCGATTCGGAACAGGATTCGTTGACGGCGCATCGCCGCGAGCGACCGGTGCCGGTGAAGGACGGCTTGCATGCCGGTTCGCATGGAAAACCGTCGCCGCGGTGACGCCGAGCACGAAAGCAAGCAGAGCGATCAAGAAGGTGCGCATTCAAACCTCAATCGCATCGAAAGCCTCGACGCAAGGATGCTTCGCATTGCGGCGGCATTGCTCAGGCGGACGGCAGATCTGGGTGATGCGCATGCCTGCCCCGCGCGCCGCCTCCAGTTCGGCTTCGATGTCGGACAGAAACAGGATGCGATCCGCTGGCGTGCCGATCGCTTGCGCAATGCGCGAATAGGAACCGCGCTCGCGTTTGCCCCCGATTTCGGTGTCGAAAAAGCCGTCGAACAGCGGTGCGATGTCGCCCGCTGTCGAGTGACTGAAAAACAGTTTTTGCGCCTGCACGGAGCCCGAAGAATACACGTACAGCCGGAGGCCTTGCGCTTTCCACTCGCGCAACCTCGTCGCGACCTCAGGGTAGAGGTGCGCGCGATAGGCGCCGCGCTCGTAGCCCTCCTTCCAGATCATGCCTTGCAACATCTTCAGCGGCGTAACCTTGCGATCCTCGTCGATCCAGCGCAGCAGCGTGCCCACAATGGCACTGCGGTCGCATTCGGCCAGACCGGCTTCGCGCGCGGTTTCGCGCAGGCAGCGTTGCACCTCGGGTTCATCGGCATGCGTTTCGACGAACGCCGGCAGCCGTTCGCGCGAGTAGGGAAACAGGACGTCCTTGACGAAGGCGATGGAACTGGTGGTGCCTTCGATGTCCGTGAGGATCACTTCGACGCTGGCACTCACGCCGTGGCACCCGCGCGCATGCCTTCGGCGTATTGCGAGTAGGCGGTCTCGATGGCGCGCTTTACGCCGATCGGATCGCCCAGCTTCTGCAGGAACATGGCGGTTTCGCCTCGGCCGGTGATCTCGATGGTGCCATAGCGGAATACGCGGCCCCAGAACGACTGCTTCAGATCGACCGTTTCGATTGAGGCCAATCGCAGTTCGGTGGATTGCCGGCTGACGACGCCTGTCTTGCGGATCACGCGATGATTGGTGACGCCTTGCTCGATCGAGCTCAGCGCCAGCCACTCGTATAGCCCGATCGCCAGTGCCACCACGATTACCGCCAGCACGATCCACCACGTCTGCTGCCAGGCAGCTACGCCGGCGGCGATCGCGCCGAGCAGCAGCACGATCCACAGCCGCAGCCAGACCAGCCAGTGCAGGTGGAACATCGCCACGATCTTCTCGCCCGGTGCGAGCGACTGCTGTATATACGACATACCGACCCTCCTTATTGAGCCGCGCGCCAAGAACGGCGCGCCCGCGAGTCGAGTGCGTTTAGAGTTCGCGCTCGATTCGCGAAGCCTAGTCCGGGCACGTGCCGGACTTGGCGTGCTCTGGCGATGGCAGGATGCCTCATCCAGAGCTATGAACTAATTCTCCAAACGAGGGAAACGCTGCGCGATTTGATCGCCCGTGAACTGTGCGACCCAGCCTTCCGGATTAGTGAACAGCCGGATCGCCACGAAACCTGGATTCGGCCCCATGTCGAACCAGTGGCGCGTGCCGTCCGGGACACCGATCAGGTCGCCCTGCGTGCACAAGACCTCGTAAACCCGATCGTCGATGTGCAGCGTGAACAGCCCCTCGCCGGCCACGAAAAAACGCACTTCATCCTCGGCGTGGGTGTGTTCGTTGAGGAATTTCTGCCGCAGCGCGTCCTTCTGCGGGTGATCGGCGGAGAGTGAGATCACGTCCACGGCCTTATACCCGTGTTCGTGTTGCAGTCGTTCGATGTCGACGCGGTAGGCGTCGATGACCTTCTCCGGTGGATCACCGAGCGCGATCGGCGACGTGGCCTCCCATCGCTCGAAACGCACGCCGACCTTGCCCAGCTCGCGCGCAATCTGCGCGTGATCCTCCACGGTTTGCAGCGGCGTTTCGCCGCGCCGGTCATCGAAAATGCGCAAACGGCTCATGCGCCGAGTCTCCGAAGATCCAGTTCGCAAGCCAACATGAATTCCAGCGCTTCCAGGTGACGCTTGGCTTCGTCCATGTCGCGGCCCCATGTGTAAACGCCGTGGCCGTCGATCAGGTATGCGTTCAACGGATTGCCTTCTTGCAACCAGGCGTCCACACGCGCCGTCAGTTCCGACATTTCCTGTGAATTGGGGAACACCGGCACTTGCATCGTCGAATTGTGGGTGGAATAACCGCTGAATGCCTTCAACAATTCGTAGCCGGCCAGCTTGATCATGCCGGTGGCTGCGAACAGCCGCGAAGCCACCGTCTGGGTACGAGAATGCGTATGCAGCACGGCGTTCGCTGCGGGAAAACGCCAGTAGATCTGGGTATGCAAGGCGGTTTCCGCGGAAGGGCGCAACACGGTGTCCACCGCATGACCCTCCATGTCGATGACCATGATGTCGTCGGGGCTCAGCGCGCCCTTGTCTCGGCCGGAGACGGTGATCGCCGCGTGGCTGGCATCCAGCCTCATCGAGAAATTGCTGCTGGTGGCCGGTGTCCAACCTCGTGCGGCCAATTCGGCACCCACGCGTGCGATCTCCCGTGCACAGGCGGACAACCGTTCGGCGTCCACGCGGGGTGAGCGATTGCGGATCACGGTGGCGCGTTTGTTCATGCGGCTGAATGTAGCACGCAAGGACATGTCGCATCGTTTCGCGCAGGCGTAGCATGTATGAAATCCGTTTCGCACATGGAGCAACGCATGAACGATGAGCGCATCGAATCTTCCCGCCGCCGTTTTATGGCACTGCTGGGCGGAATCACGGGTTCCGCGGTATTGCTTGGCGCATTGCCGCGTCAGGCGCGCGCTGCGGATCTGCCGCATCTGACGGAGGCGGACCCCACCGCGAAGGCTTTGCATTACACCGAAGACGCGAGCACGGCTCCGCCGCCTCACAAGGCGGGTCAAGCCTGCGCGAACTGCCGGTTCTTCTCGGGCGCCGCGGGACAAGCTTATGGACCGTGCCAGTTGTACCCGGGCAAGGCCGTTGCTGCGAAGGGATGGTGCGCGGGGTATTCCGCCAAGGCCTAGCGCCGGAAACAAATGAAGAAACAATCGCCCGGATACGACAGGCGAGGAGCTGACGACGCCTGCCGCACCGGGCGACTATCCGGGGTCCACTGCCAATGGGAAAGCCCGCGGAGGATGGATCATAGCGCGGGCCCGGGCGGGGAGCCAATGCGATCCTGCTGTCCACAAGATCACCCAGTCTGAACCTTTTAAAACAGATACTTATTGTGTAAACAGAAAGTTTATTCTCGTTTTGGTAGGGCTGATTTGGGCGCGGCCGATCCGCTCGACGCGGGCGGTCGATGGAGGTGGCTGTGGCGATAGCCGTAGCCGAAATAGATCGCGAAGCCGATCAGCGTCCAGGCCACCATCAACACCCAGTTGTACCAGGCCATCTGCGCCAGCAGCACCAAGCAACTCAACATGCCCAGTGTGCAGATCACCGGGGCGAACGGCACTCGGAACGTGCGCGGCTTGTCCGGATCCGTGCGACGCAGAATCAGCACGCCGAGGCACACGGCGAGAAACGCGATCAGCGTGCCCATCGAAACGAAATCTGAAAGCACGTCCAGCGGCAGCAACGCGGCGAGCAGGGCGATGCCCAGTCCCGTGATCACGGTGTTGATGTGTGGCGTGCGGTACTTGGCATGGATCTTCGTGAACACGCGCGGCAGCATGCCGTCGCCGGCCATGATCATGAAGATGCGCGGCTGCGCGATGATCATGCACAACACCACCGAGGCCAGCCCGATCATGGCGCCGACTTCAACGATCCAGCGCAGCCAGTTCAGTTGCGGATGCCCGGCAATCGCCGTCACCACCGGGTCGGTGGTGCCGAGTTCGGCATAGGACACCAGCCCCACCATCACCGCCGACATGACCACGTAAAGGATCGTGCAGATCACCAGCGACCCGATCATGCCGATCGGCAGGTCGCGTTGCGGGTTCTTCGCTTCCTGCGCTACCGTCGAAGTGGTTTCGAATCCGATGTAAGCGAAGAACACCATCGCCGCGCCGCGCAATACACCGTTCCAGCCGTATTTTTCCGGCCCCTGCTGCTGAGGGATGAACGGGTGCCATAGATCTGTGTTGACGTAGTGGATGCCGGCGGCGATCACCAAGATCACCAGCACGACCTTAAGCACGACCATCGCCACGTTGACGCCGCTGGATTCGCGAATGCCGACGTAGCACAGCCAGGTCAGTGCCAGCACGATTCCCACGGCAGGCAGGTTGAACAGCGCGCCGGTCGATTCGAGTCCACCGTTGGCGAAAGTTACCGGCGCGTTGGTCAGCGCCGCGGGCAGATGAATGCCGACGTGCGCGAGCATGCTGGTGAAATAACCCGTCCAGCTTGCGGCTACGGCCGAGGCCGACACACCATATTCCAGCACCATGTTCCAGCCGATGAACCACGCCGCCAGCTCGCCCAGCGTGGCGTAGGCATAGGAATAGGAACTTCCGGACATCGGGATCAGCGTGGCGAACTCGGCATAGCACAGCGCGGTGAACCCGCAGGCGATCGCGGCCAGTACGAACGACAGCACCACTGCCGGCCCGGCATGCAGCGCCGCGGCCTGACCTGTCACGACGAAGATGCCGCTGCCGATCACCGCGCCGATGCCGAGCGCGGTCAGCGCGCCGGGACCGAGCGAGCGCTTCAGACCGGCGCCATGGCTTTCGTCGGGGAAATCGACCTTGCGGGCGAGCAGTTGTTCGAACATGTGAACTCCGGAAAGCCCGGGAGTGCCGGCCCGTGCGTCAGACGACGTCTTCCAGTGCGCGCGCCATGCCTTCCGGAGAGAGTTGACTGCGGCGGTAGCCGTACAGACCGTAGAGCACGAGACCGATCACCGCCCACGCCGCGAATACGATCTTCGCGACGATGCTCAGGTTGACGAACAGCAGGATGCAGCCGGCCACTGCCAGCGGGCACACCACCCATACAAGCGGCGTGCGGAACGGCCGCGGGCGGTTCGGTTGCTGCTTGCGCAGCACCATCACGCCGATCGAGACCATCGCGAACGCCAGCAATGTGCCGGCATTCGACGTATCGGCCAGTTTGCCGACAGGGAACAATGCCGCGCAGAACGACACCACGAAGCCGGTGACGTAGGTAATGACATGTGGGGTGAAAAAGCGCGGATGCACGCTGGAAAATTTCTCAGGCAGCAGGCCGTCGCGCGCCATCGTGAAGAAAATGCGAGTCTGGCCGAACATCATCATCAGGATCACTGACGGCAGGGCCACGATCGCGGCCAGCGCGATCAGATTGCCGAGTTGTGGGAATCCCAGCAGGCGGATCACATGGGCCAGCGGCTCATGGCTGCACACCAGCGCTTGCGAGCCGCCGCAGGCAGCGGTCATCGCCGGCGTGCCAGGATCCAGAGCCACGCCATTGGCGTCCAGCACGGGTTGCGCGCCGACCGAGCCTGCTGCCCCGTAACCCACCAGCAGATAGAAAATCGTGCAGATCGTCAACGCGCCGATCAAGCCGATCGGCACGTTGCGGTTGGGATTCTTGGTTTCCTCGGCAGCCGTGGACACCGCATCGAAACCGACGTATGCGAAGAAGATCGAAGCCGCCGCGCCCAGCACGCCGACGCCGCCCATCGGGCTCCCCCAGCCATTCGGAATGAATGGATGGAGATTCGCGTTTTTCACCGCCGGCAGCGCGATCACGATGAACAGCGTCAACGCGATGATCTTGATCGCCACCAGCACCGCGTTGACGCGCGCGCTCTTGGACGTGCCGATCACCAGCAGCCAGGTCACGGCCACGCCGATCAGGAATGCCAGCAGATTGAAACCGCCGCCAGAGAAATAGCCGTTCTGCAGCCAGGCCGGCAGAGAGATCGACCCTGGCGTCACCATCCCGAATATGCCGTTGTTGAGCAGGCCGTTGACATAACCGGACCAACCGACGCACACGGCGGTCGCGCCGATCGCGTATTCCAGCACCAGCGCCCAGCCGACGATCCAGGCGATCAATTCGCCCATCACGCCATAGGTGTAGGTGTAGGCGGACCCCGAAACCGGCACCATCGCCGCCAGCTCCGCATACGCGAGCGCGGCCAGTCCGCATACTACCGCGGCGATCACGAACGAGAGCATCATCGCCGGGCCGGCCTTCTGCGCGGCTTCCGCAGTCAGCACGAAGATTCCCGTGCCGATCACCGCGCCGATGCCGAGCAGCGTCAACTGGATCGGCCCTAATTGCCGCTTCAGCGATTTCTTCTCGGCGGTGGCGAGGATCTGATCGAGTGGTTTGATGCGCCAGAAGATCATTGCATTCTCCCCGAAAGGTTTTGCGCGTTGGATGAATGTGCGGCGCATCCGGCATCGCAGCGAGGCGAGCCTACGCGAGGGATGGCGGTTTGGGCAAGTGTGGCGAACGTCAGGCTCTACCGGAAAACTCTCCGGTAGTGGTATTCACCCAAACCTTGTCGCCCGTGCCGATGTACTCCGGCACCTGGATTTCGATTCCGGTGTCAAGTTTCGCTGGCTTGGTGCGCTTGGTGGCGGATGCGCCTTTCAGTTCCGGCGCGGTGTCGACGACGGTGAGCGCCACGCTGGCCGGCACTTGCAAGGCCACCGGCGAATCGTCGATTAGCTGCACGTAGAAACCTTCGGTGCCTTCGACGATGTAGCCGGCGTTGTCGCCGACGGTTTCGGGATCGAGCGTGTACGGCGTGTAGTCCTCGGCGTCCATGAACACGAAGGCGTCGCCGTCCTTGTAGGAGAAATTCGCCGCGCGGCGGATCAGTTCGATTTCGCGCAGATCGTCGTCTGCGCGCAGGCTGAGATCAAGCTTGCGACCGCCGGGAATCGAATACAGGGTGAAACGGAAAGTGACATTGCCGCCGCGTGCGGTCGGCGCGCTGCGTTCGATGTCGCGCACCTGGTAGACCGTGCCGTCGTGTTCGACCACGTTGCCGCGTTTGACGTCGGAAGCTTTCATTTCGGCGCCAACCTCACCGCGCCATCCAGCCGGATCGTCTCGCCGTTGATGTAACGGTTGGTCAGAATGAACGCGACCAGTTCGGCGAATTCCTCCGGCTTGCCGAGGCGCGAAGGGAAGGGGATTGATGCGGAGAGAGATTGCTGCACTTCGGATGGCATGCCGTCCACCATCGGCGTCCAGAAAATGCCAGGCGCGATGGTCGCCACGCGAATGCCGAAGCGCGCCAGTTCGCGCGCCATAGGCAGGGTCATGCCGACCACCCCGCCTTTCGATGCGGAATAGGCAGCTTGACCGATCTGGCCTTCATAAGCGGCGACGGAGGCGGTATTGACGATCACGCCGCGTTCGCCGTCTTCGCCCGCGTCGTTCTGCTGCATGAGCGCGGCGGCGGCCTTGGCGACGTTGAAACTGCCGATCAGGTTCACCATCACCGTGGTCTGGAACTGCGACAGCGGCATCGGTCCCTGCTTGCCGAGCACGCGCCCTGAACCCAGGATGCCGGCGCAGTTCACCAACACGTTCAAGCCGCCGAGCGCGTCGCGCGCGCCGGCGACATTCGCGCTCACGCCCTCTTCCGAAGTGACGTCCGTGCGGAAAAAGTGCGCGCCGTCGCCGAGCTCCCTTGCTGCGTCGCGGCCTTTCTCTTCGTTGACATCGAACAGCGCGACCTTGCCGCCGCGCGCCGCGAGATGCCGCGCGACCGCATTACCCAAGCCCGACGCGCCGCCGGTGATAATGGCCCTAGTCTGACCGAGTTGCATGTGATTCTCCGCGACAAATTCGCGATCTTAATGTAAGAGCCGGCGTACAGGCGATCTTCGCAGCCTCGCGGCTTGATCGCTTTCCTAGAGATCGAGAATGAAGAACCGGTTGCAGCCGTGGTGGCCGGTATTACCCAGCGGGCCCGGCAGCGGCGTGAAGCCGAATTTTGCGTACAGCGCCTGCGCCTGATCCATGCCGGTGAGCGTTTCGATGTAGCAGCGATGGAATCCGAAGCCGCGCGCCGCGTCGAGGCAGCGTTGCATCAGCGCGCGGCCGGCGCCGCGGCCACGCAGTTCCGGCAGGAAATACATCTTGCGCAATTCGCAGGTGCATTCATCGCCGCCGATCAGCGGCGCCACGCCACCGCCGCCCTGCACACGGCCGTCCATCTCGATCACGAAGTACGCGCTGCGCGGTTGCGAATAGCTCGCATGCATCGCAGCCACTTCCGCATCGTGGATGGCGAAGCCTTCACCGCCCGCACCGAATTCCGGCATCACGCTGCGGATGATCTGCGCGACCGCGGCATCATCGCGCGGCTCGATCGAACGGATGAGGAAAGACATGTTGCGGGTTACGGGTTATCGGTTATGGGTCACGGCCTCGCCATCGTAACCAAAAACCCATAACCCAGGACATACAACTCGTAACCCGCACCCCGCAGTCACTCAATGTCTCGTGGCATTCGCCGCCAGAAAATGGCGCATCGCATCTTCATCCAGCGGGTGGGCGAGCAAGTGCCCCTGCATGGAAGTGGCGTGGTGTCGCGCAAAGAACGCGCGCTGCGCTTCGGTTTCCACCCCTTCGGCGATCACGTCCAGTTGCAGGCTGTCGGCCAGCCGCACGATCGCTTCGCAAATCGCGCAATCGGCGGGCACATCGGGAATGCCCTGCACGAAGGCGTGGCTGATCTTCAGCCCGTCCAGCGGCAGGCGGCGCAGATAATTCAACGAGGAATAGCCTTCGCCAAAGTCGTCGATCAGCAGACGCACGCCCATGCGCTTGAGCGCCGCGAAGATCTCGTGCGCGTCGGGGGCATCCTCGATCAACGCGCGTTCGGTCAACTCCAGTTCCAGCGTTTCCGGCGGCAGCGCGTGTTCCTCGATCGCAGCGCGCACTGCCTGCAACAGTGTGCCGCTCAGCAGTTGGCGGAACGAAACATTCACGGCGATGTGATCGAGCGCGTGACCTGCATCGCGCCAGGCGCGCCATTGCCTGCACGCCTGCGCGACCACCCAGGCACCGATGCGCACGATTTCGCCCGAGTTCTCCGCGTGCGCGATGAATCGGGAAGGCATGATCTCGCCCAGATTGCGGTTGCGCCAGCGCAGCAGGGCTTCGGCGCCAGTGATGTGGCCGTCGGACAACGCGAACACCGGCTGATACGCCAGGCGCAGTTCGTGGTTGTCCAGCGCGCGCCGCAACTGCCGCTCGATGCGCGTGCGTTCGACCAGCGCAACGCTCAATTCCGGCGCGAACGGCTGCGACCTGTTGCGGCCGCGCCGCTTGGCCTCGGCCATTGCCGCATGCGCATGGTTCACCAATTGGCGTACATTGGTGCCTGCGCGCGGGTAACTGACGATGCCCACCGAAGCCGTGACGGTGAATTCTTCCTGTTCGTGCACGAAAGGTTTGCGGAAGGCGGCGACGATGGACTCGGCCAGCGCCGCGACGTTTTCGTCGGAAGCTGCATCGCGCAAAAGCACCACGAACTCGTCTCCGATGAAACGTCCGACCATGCTTCGCGTGCCGGCGGCGCAGCGACAGATTCTTTCGGCCGCTTCGATCAACAGGCGATCGCCCACTTCGTGCCCGGCGGTCGCATTGATCAGATGGAAACGGTCGAGGTCGATGTACAGCAGCGCAGGATGCGCGCCGCTGGAATCTGCATTCGCGAGCGCGCGCTCCAGCGCTTCCATCACGGTTTCGTGATTCGGCAGGCCAGTGACGCGGTCGCTGCGCACCATGCGTTGCAGTTTCTGCTCCGCCAGTTTGCGCGCGGTGATGTCCTGCACCGTCCCGGCCACGCCGTACACCTGATCGTGACGCAGTAGCGGCTGGCCGACGATGCGCACCCAGCGAACACGCTCGAGCGCGCCGGAAGTCGGCAGTTCCAGTTCGAATCCTTCGCCCATCGTGCGCGCCTTGTGCAGCGCGGCGCGCAGCAACTCCCGCTCCTCCTTGCCGTAGTGGTCGAGCGCCTGCGATTCGGTGATCGGGCTGCCCGGTTTCATGTCGTGCAGCCGGTACACCTGCGAAGTCCAGTACAACGCGTTGCGCATGTCGTCGAGTTCCCAGCCGCCGATCTCGGCCAGCCGCTGCGTCATTTCGAATAAATCCGACTGCCGTTTCAGTTGAGTGATGTCGCTGAAGGTGGAAATCACCAGATGCGGGCGCGCCTCGCCTGCGCGGAGCAGCGGCACGGAGCTGGACGAAATCCAGCGGTACATGTGCAGATGCGGCAGATACAGACCGAACACCACGCCATCCACGCTGCGGCCGGTGGAAAGTGCGCGCATGCCGGGCAATTCGTCGAAGGCGAGATCGGCGCCGCGCTCGTCCACCAATCGCCAGCCCGATGCGAGCTCGCGCCGCAGCGCGCGCACTTCGGATTCCGACAGGGCGAGGATGCGGCACGCCGCCGGATTGGCGGAGACGATGAAGCCTTGCGCGTTCTGAATCAGGATTCCCTGATCGACCGCGTCGAAGATATGCCGGTAGGTGATCTCCGGTTCGCCTGCGGCGGAAGAACCCGCAGGCACGTCGAAATCCTCAACGTCGGCGGAACCGGCGACATCTCGAGGGTTCGATTGCTGCGACGCGTGCCGCATGCTGGCCCCCTGTCGCGCCGAGTGCCTTGGCGCGGAGAACTAGCCTGCGCCGGGCCATGGAAAAAAGACGTTAAGCGTTGCGCTCAGCCATTGCTTGCCTGCACCACGCTGCTGGTGGTGCGATGACCCAGGTGCCCAGCCAACCACAGGCCTGTTTCGATCAATTGTGGCAAATCGATGCCGGTCTCGATGCCCATGCCGTTCAACATCGACACCACGTCTTCGGTCGCGACATTGCCGGTGGCGCCCGGTGCAAACGGGCAGCCGCCTGCGCCCGATACTGCGCTGTCCACCACCCTCACGCCTTCTTCCAGACATGCGAGGATGTTCGCCAGCGCCTGACCGTAGGTATTGTGAAAATGCACGGCCAGTGCGTCGATCGGCACTTCGGCGGCGACCGCAAGCAGCATCGCGCGTGCCTTGCCCGGCGTGCCGACGCCAATGGTGTCGCCCAACGAGATCTCGGCGCAGCCGAGTTCGTGCAGCTTCTTGGAAACACGTACTACATCGCTCAACGGCACTTCGCCTTGGTACGGGCAACCGAGCACGGTGGAGATGTAACCGCGCACGCGCACGCCATCGGCTTTCGCACGTTGCATCACCGGCACGAAGCGCTCGATCGACTCGTCTATCGAGGCGTTGGTGTTCTTGCGGCTGAAGGTTTCCGAAGCTGCGGTAAAAACCGCGATTTCCGTTGCGCCCACCGCGCGCGCGCGTTCGTAGCCCTGCTCGTTGGGCACCAGCACGGGATAACTCACACCTTCGCGCTTGCGGATGCCGGTGAACACTTCCTCCGCGTCCGCCAGTTGCGGTATCCATTTCGGGCTGACGAAGCTGGTGGCCTCGATGGTGCGCAGGCCACAATCGGAAAGCCGGTCGATCAGCTCGATCTTGACCGCGGTGGGGATGATGGCCTTCTCATTCTGCAGGCCGTCGCGCGGCCCGACTTCGACGATGCGGACGCTGGCTGGGAGGGCAGGCATGGGTTCGATAAATAGCTGTTTGCGTACGCATCAAGTGCGCGAAAGCGTTCGCTCGCGGCGAACAGTCATTGGCCGGCCAAGAATTTCACCAACACCGCGTCGGCTTCGACGAAATCGCCGGAGGCGGCGTTGACCGATTCGATTCTGCCAGCGCGCGGCGCGCGCAGGGTCAATTCCATTTTCATCGCCTCCATCACCAGCAGTTCCTGATCCCTCTGCACCTCGTCACCGGCCTTGGCCTTGATCAGCACGATGCGGCCCGGCATGGGCGCGATGACTTGATTCCCGCCTTCGGTGCCGCTGCTTTCGAAAGCAAACGCGGGGGCGCGCGTGAAGACCTGGCGCGCGGCATCGTCCACGTGCACCTGAACCCGATGGTCGTCGATAGCGACGTACGTGCGTCGGGCCTCATGGTCGAAGTGCGCGAACAGGCAACCGTTTTCGGTGCGGGCGTGCTGCACGCGGCACCGCAAGATTTTGCCTTCCCCCGCTTCTGGAGGAAGGTGGCCGGAGGCCGGATGGGGAATGGTTACACGCAAAGAGTAATCACTGGGGTGGCCGAACGCTTCGATTTCATACCGATGCGTGCCTTGCATCAGCACCACGAGGCGCTTGCCGGGATGGCCGATCCGCCAGGCGTCGGCGATGTTCCAGGGCGAATGCGGGTCCGCGCTGGCGCGAGCGGTTTCGCGCACGGTCCGCTCCTCATCCAGCAGGACGACAGTCGCCGCCGCGAAGAGCTCCGCGGGCGAGGGTGGTGCATCGCCGGCAAGAAATTCGTCGAGATGCCGATCGAGATAACCGGTATCAATGGTGGCATCGACAATGGCCGGATGCCGCACCAGGCGCTCGAGAAAAGCGATGTTGGACTTCGGACCGACCACTTCGCATTGCGCCAACGCCTCGCGTACGCGCGCCAGCGCACGCGGACGATCCTCGTCCCACACGATCAGCTTGGCGATCATCGGGTCGTAGAAGATCGAGACGCTGTCGCCCTGATCCACTCCGGCATCGATGCGCACGTGTCGTGACGATTGCGGGAATGCGAGTTTCTCGATCTTTCCGGAACCGGGCAGGAAGTTTTGTTCGGGGTCTTCCGCGTACAGCCGCACCTCGATCGCATGTCCATTCGCCCGGACTTGATCCTGAGTCAGCGGCAACGGTCCGCCTGCTGCGATACGCAATTGCCATTCGACCAGATCCAGCCCGAGCGTTTCTTCGGTCACCGGATGCTCGACTTGCAGGCGCGTGTTCATTTCCATGAAATGGAAATCGCCGTTCGCGCCGACGATGAATTCCACGGTGCCCGCGCCGACGTAGTCCACCGCTTTCGCCGCAGCGACTGCCGCGGCGCCCATCGCCGCGCGCCGCTGCGCATCAAGAAAAGGCGAGGGGGTTTCCTCCAGTATTTTCTGATAGCGGCGCTGTGCCGAGCATTCGCGCTCGTTCAAGTGGATCATGTTGCCATGGGTGTCGCCGAACACCTGGAACTCGATGTGACGCGGATGCTCGATGTAGCGCTCCAAAATCATGCGCGCGTCACCGAAGGAACTGCTTGCCTCACGCTGTGCGGATGCCAGCGCATCAGCGAATTCCTTTTCCGAGCGCACGATGCGCATGCCTTTGCCACCGCCGCCGGCCGCAGCTTTGATCATCAGCGGAAAGCCGATCTTCTTTGCCTGCGCGAGCAGTGTTTTCTCGTTTTGATCTTCGCCGTGATAACCGGGCACCAGCGGCACACCGTGTTTCTCCATCAGCGCTTTCGCTTCGGCCTTGGAACCCATCGCCTCGATGCTTTCCGGCTTCGGCCCGATGAACACCACGCCCGCGTCGCGACAGGCCCGCGCGAAAGTGGCGTTCTCTGACAGAAAACCGTAGCCGGGATGGATGGCCTGCGCGCCGGCTCTCTTCGCGACTTCCAGAATCACATCGCCACGCAGATACGATTCCACTGGGCGCGAACCACCGATCGGATAGGCGACATCCGCCCTGCGCACGTGCCGCGCATTTGCATCGGCTTCCGAAAATACCGCCACGCTGCGGATGCCCAACTTGCGACAAGTGCGGATCACGCGGCAGGCGATCTCGCCGCGGTTGGCGATCAGGACCGTATCGAACATGCTCAAGGTTTCTCCGGTTCGCCTACAGCCCAGCGCGGCGCGCGCTTGTCGAGGAAAGCGCTGAGTCCGTGCTGGCCCTCATTCGACGCGCGCAAGCGGGCGATCAGCTCCGCGTTTTGCCGGCCGATATCCCCACTGGATTCGGGCGTGATGCCGGCCATGCGCAGTGCAAGCTGCTTGGCTTCGCGCTGTGCAGTCGGCCCCCCTTTGGAAAGAAAGTGCAGCATGCGATCGATTGCACCATCCAGTTCTTCGGGCGCTACGGCTTCATGCAGCAAACCGATCTCGACCGCGCGTTGTGCTTCAAAAATCTCCCCGCTGATGAACAACCGTCGCGCGTGGCGCACGCCGATGGCCGCGATCACGTAAGGAGAAATCACTGCGGGCACCAGCCCGAGCTTCACTTCACTCAAGGCGAACTTTGCGCCTTGCACGCCGATGGCGATGTCGCATGCTGCGATCAATCCCACGCCGCCGCCATAGGCCGTACCGTTAACGCGTGCGATGGTGGGCTTGGGGAAGAAATTCAATGTATGCAATAGTTTCGCCAGTGCTTGCGAATCGGCGAGATTTTCTTCTTTGCTTGCGGCAGCCATGCCGCGCATCCAGTTCAAATCCGCGCCGGCGGAAAAGCTCTTGCCCGCGCCGGTCACCAGCACGAATCGCACCGACGCGTCGTCCGCGACCCGATCCAGTGCGGCCTGCAATGCAGCGACCAGCGCGCCGTCGAACGCGTTGTGCAGCGCCGGCCGGTTCAGCGTGATTTCCGCCAGCGCGCCGCGGCGCGTCAGCAAGAGAGGGTTGGACATCGCGCAAGCCTGTGCTGAATCGTTCAATCATAACCGCTGAACGAGCGCTCTCGGCCCGCATTGCGGACATAAATGAGAACCATTATTATTTACCGCAGAACCGGAGCCTCACCATGATCCGCCGTCTTCTCATCGCGATCCTTGCGCTTTCTTTGTTGAGCGGTATCGCGTTCGCCGCGGAGATGCCGCAGTACACGCTGACGATCAAGGATCACAAATTCCAGCCGACGCAATTGACCGTGCCCGCCGACACGCAATTCAAGGTGCGGGTAGACAACCAGGATTCCACACCATCGGAATTCGAGAGCAGCGATTTCAATCGCGAGAAGATCGTGCTGCCAGGCAGCCAGATCACGGTTTTCATCGGCCCGCTGGCAAAGGGCAAATACAAATTCTTCGACGATTTCCATCAGGACACCGGTCAGGGTGTGCTGATCGTGCAATGAGGTGAGCCATGCTCGGCGTCGCGCTGCTGGTGTTTCGTGAAGTCCTGGAGGCCGCTCTGATCGTTTCGATCGTGGCTGCGGCCACGCGCGGCGTGGCGCGGCGCGGCGTTTACATCAGTGGCGGCATCGCGATCGGTGTGCTCGGCGCGATCGTGGTGGCGCTGTGTGCCGGCGCGATCGCTGAAGCGGTGAACGGGGCGGGCCAGGAATTGTTCAATGCCTGCGTACTGTTCGCGGCAGTGGCGATGATCGCCTGGCATGTGATCTGGATGTCCAGTCATGCGCGCGAGCTGGTGCAGCACATGCAAGCCGTCGGCGGCGCGGTAAAGGCCGGATCGAGTTCGCTGACGATGCTGTTCGCCGTCGTCGCGCTGGCGGTGCTGCGCGAAGGCTCCGAGATCGTGCTTTTCCTGTACGGCATGGCCGCGGGCGGTGCGGGAATCGCAGGCCTCGTCGGCGGCATCCCGCTCGGCATCGTTTGCGGTGTGGCGGTCGGCTTTGCGTTGTACTTTGGCCTGCTGCGCATCCCGCTGCGCTATTTCTTCACCGCGACCAACTGGATGCTGGTGCTTCTGGCGGCGGGCTTGGCCTCGACTGCCGCGCGCTTTCTGGTGCAGGCCGACTGGCTGCCGGCGCTGGGTACGCAGATCTGGAACAGCGATTGGCTGCTGACGAACGGCTCGGTGATCGGACAAGCGCTGCATATCCTGATCGGCTACGACGCGCACCCTTCCGGTATCCAGATGCTGTTCTGGGCAGCGGTGGTTGTCGCATTGGTGATCGGCATGGCGCTTACCAAGCGCAAGCCGCCGCGCCGCAGCGATGTCGCGCAATCGCGGGTGCAAGGCGAGCCGCATGCCGCGGCATGAAGACGGTTACATCCGGAACACACCGTAACGAGCCGGTTCGATCGGCGCGTTGAGTGAAGCGGAGATCGCAAGACCAAGCACGCGGCGCGTGTCGGCCGGGTCGATCACGCCGTCGTCCCACAGGCGCGCCGTCGCGTAGTATGGATGGCCTTGCCGTTCATATTGATCGCGGATTGGCGCCTTGAACGATTCCTCTTCTTCGGCTGACCATGATTTACCCGACGCTTCGATGCCGTCACGTCTCACCGTCGCCAGTACGGAGGCGGCCTGCTCGCCGCCCATTACGCTGATGCGCGCGTTCGGCCACATCCACAGGAATCGCGCCCCGTAGGCGCGGCCGCACATCGCGTAATTGCCCGCGCCGAAACTCCCGCCGATGATCACGGTGAATTTCGGCACCGACGAGCACGCCACTGCCGTCACCATCTTGGCGCCGTCCTTGGCGATGCCCGAGTTCTCGTATTTCCTGCCCACCATGAAACCGGTGATGTTCTGCAGGAACACCAACGGTACACCGCGTTGGTTGCACAGCTCGATGAAGTGCGTGCCCTTCAGCGCGCTCTCGGAAAACAGGATTCCGTTGTTGGCGATGATGCCGACGGGATAACCGTGGATGTGCGCGAAGCCGGTGACCAACGTCTTGCCGTAACGCGCCTTGAATTCATGGAACTCCGATCCGTCCACGATGCGCGCGATCACTTCGCGCACGTCGAATGGTCGGCGCGTGTCTTGCGGGATCACGCCATACAGTTCGCTGGCTGCATATTTCGGTTCGTGTGGCTCGCGCAATTCCAGTGAAATCGCCTTCTTGCGATTGAGCTGCGCCACGATGTGGCGTGCGATCGCCAATGCGTGCGCATCGTTTTCGGCCAAGTGATCGGCCACGCCGGAAATCGATGTGTGCACCTCCGCACCACCCAGCGCCTCCGCATCGACCACTTCCCCCGTTGCGGCTTTCACCAGCGGTGGGCCGCCGAGAAAGATCGTGCCCTGTTCCTTCACGATCACGGTCTCGTCGCTCATCGCCGGCACATAGGCACCGCCGGCGGTGCACGAGCCCATCACCACCGCGACCTGCGGAATGTTCAACGCGCTCAGGCGCGCCTGGTTGTAGAAGATGCGGCCGAAATGTTCCTTGTCGGGAAATACCTCGTCCTGCAGCGGCAGGAACGCGCCGCCGGAATCGACGAGATAAATGCAGGGCAGGCGGTTCTCCAGCGCGACTTCCTGCGCGCGCAGGTGCTTTTTCACCGTGATCGGGAAATAGGTGCCGCCTTTCACCGTGGCATCGTTGGCGACGACCACGCATTCGATTCCCAGCACGCGACCTATGCCGGTGATGATCCCGGCGGCCGGCGCGGCATTGTCGTACATACCGTATGCGGCCAGCGGCGACAACTCCAGGAACGGCGAACCTGGATCGAGCAAGGCGCGGATGCGTTCGCGCGGCAGCAGTTTTCCGCGCGCGGTATGTTTCTCGCGTGCCTTCTCGCCGCCGCCTTGCGCCGCGCGATCGAGCTGCGCACGCAGATCGTCGACCAATTCGGACATGCGCGCGGCGTTGGCGCGGAACTCTTCGGACTTGGAATCGAGCCGGCTGACGAGCGTTGTCATGTAATTTCAGCCACTCGAGGAGCTGCTGCTTTTCGCGTTATCCGCCGCGTGGTCGGCGGCGTCCCTGGCCTTGTGCGCGGCCTGTTGCAAGTCATGTCCGGCTTGTTCCAGACCTTTGCCGATCTGTGTGCTCGCAGCGCGCGTGGCGGCGAGGGTAGTGTGCGCGTCGCGTCTGATGTCCTGCAGCTTGCGCGCGACGGTGCTGTTGCTGATGGGGATGCCGGCGTTGAAAGCACTGCTCGCCGACGACGCCGGAGTTTGCGCAACCGGATTTCCAGACAAGTTGTCGCACGCGCACAGCGACACGATCAGCATTCCCGAGATCAGGCAACGAGTCGCTTTCATGATGTTCTCCGTCACCGAAACAACATGATTAAAGCAGCCAACGTGTTTCACTGCCAGAAAAAAACCGGCCGCATCGCTGCGGCCGGTTCGATGAGACAACAGCAAGCAGTGCGGTTTTATCAACCGCCGCTGCTGGCCTTGGCAGCGTCCTGTGCCGCGTCCTTCGCGGCATTGGCGTTGTCCTTGGCCTGATCCGCGGAAGCGGCCGCATTGTCTGCGGCTTGCTTGGCGGCGTCGGCAGCCTGGTCGGCGGCCTGACCGCTGGACTGCATGGCGTCGCCGGCGGCCTGCGTGGCTTGGCCCGCGGCAGCCGCAGCTTGATCGGCCGACTGCTTGGCCTGATCGGCAGCCTGCTGGGTCGCGGCGTTCTGGCTCTGATCCGCCGCCTGTTGCGCCTGCTGAGCCGACTGCTGCGCATCCGCTGCGGATTGCTGCGCGTCTTGGGCGTTGTCGGACGGGTTGCTGCACGCAGCCAGCGCGACGATCAACGCGGAGGCGAGCAGGGTACGGGTGAACTTCATGTTGTTCTCTCCTTGGAGTGCCGTGGATGCCATCTACTCATGAATGGCGCGCTTATTTAAGCGGAACATGCGCACGCTTGCCATACCCCGCGCGCGCAGAGACGGTTTGCGTACAGGTATGAAAATCTCGGTGGCTCGCGCGCAAGACACGTCCCGCCAGAAAATCGCGCGCGATGTCGCATCGCGCGCGATCGGAACAGCGGTAGTTACTCGCCGCTCACCCCACCGCCGCTGGACGACGACATCGGCGCGGTAGCCGTCGAAGACGCCGGCGGTGTTGCCGCGGTGGAAGCTGGTGCGGCGGTGGAAGCTGGCGCCGGTGCGGTGGACGCGGGTGCCGGTGCGGTGGATGCGGGTGCCGGGGCCGTTGCAGCCGGAGCCGCCATCGTCGCGGACGCCGCAGGATTCTCGTTGTTGTCACCACTGTTGCCGCCGCAGGCGGCAAGGCCGACCACCAGCGCCGACGCAACAGCGATACGTATCAGTTTCATGGGTTGTCTCCGAGCCGTGGGTGCCAGTTATTTGGCCCATTCATTAAAGCGCGAATAAGTCAAGGCCGCCACTGTCATGTGTTTTCGTTCAGACGGCGGTAACGTCGGGCCGGGTCGAGACGCGCTCGATCGCGATTGCGGTAGCCTCGCCGCCACCGATGCACAGCGCTGCAATGCCGCGCTGTGCATCGCGGACACGCATCGCATTCAACAGGCTGACCACGATACGCGCGCCGGTGGCGCCGATGGGATGGCCCATCGCGCAGGCGCCTCCGTGCACGTTGAGCTTCTCGTGCGGGATGCCGAGTTCGCGCATCGGCGCCATCGCGACCACCGCGAACGCCTCGTTGATCTCGAACAAATCGACGTCCTCGACTTTCCAGCCGGTCTTCTCCAGCAGCTTGCGAATCGCATGCACCGGGGCAGTGGTGAAACCTTCAGGCTCCTGCGCGTGCGTGGCGTGCGCGACGATGCGCGCCAGCGGTTGCAGACCGCGCCGCTGTGCTTCCTCCGCACTCATCAACACGGTCGCGGCGGCGCCGTCGGAAATGCTGGAAGAACTCGCAGCCGTGACGCTGCCGCCCTCCTTCTTGAACGCGGGTTTCAACGTCGGGATTTTCGAAAGATCACAGCGCGCGGGTTCTTCGTCAGTATCGACTACGACTTCGCCCTTGCGGCCTTTCACCGTCACCGGAACGATTTCGTCTTTCAATACTCCGTGCTGCTGCGCAGCCAGCGCGCGCTTCACCGATTCGGTAGCGAACGCATCCTGCTCTTCGCGCGTGAAGGAATACTTGTCCACGCATTGTTCCGCGAATATGCCCATTGCACGTCCGTCGTAGGGATTGGTCAAGCCATCCCAAGCCATGTGATCGACAAGCTTGGCTTCGCCGTAACGCAAGCCCGCGCGCGCGGCGACCATGTGTGGCGCGTTGGTCATCGATTCCATGCCGCCCGCCACCACGACGGTCGCGGAACCCGCCTTGATCAGATCATGGCCGAACATGATCGCCTTCATGCCCGAGCCGCAGACCTTGTTGATGGTGGTGCACCCCACCGCAGTCGGAATGCCGGCAGCGAGGGAGGCCTGCCGCGCCGGCGCCTGGCCGAGATTGGCCGGCAGCACGCAGCCCATGATCACTTCGGATACTTCCTCTGGCGCGACGCCGGATTGCTGCAATGCCGCGCGGATGGCTGCGGCACCCAGCGTGGGGGTCGGCACGCCCGTGAACTGGCCCAGCATGGAACCGATCGCGGTGCGCTTGGCGCCGACGATGACGATGGCATCGGACATTTCGGACTCCGGCGGTGAGGGTTCGCCGGATTATGCGCCGGATGCTGCGGTGCGGCAAGAAAGTCTGGGGCGATCGTGATGAGCAACCGCGTCGGAATTCCGCCAGCCGCGCGAGAAAAAGATGGCGCGACGTGTCGGCGCGCTCTTACATCCTCAACTCGCCGTGGCAGATCGGTTCGCGCGAGAGCTTCGGGCTGCCGAAGGCTTCGGCCAGGGTCTGGATTTTATTGAGCGCGGCGAGGCGCGCCCGCCGCATCCAGACCGCGCGCATGTTCGAGATCGAATTGCTCTGCGGCGTCGAGGTGTATGAAGCTGCCGCGCACGGCGCTGCGTAAGATGTCTAACAATCAATCATCGCGTAGCGCAATCCCGCTTGACGCAATGCGGCATCGCGCTTTGCAGCTCCGCCAGCAGCCGTGAATTCACTACAGTGGAGCGCTTATCTTCGCTCACGCGTTGCCGTGGAACAGCTCTCGGCCGATTAGCATCTGGCGGATTTCGTTGGTACCTGCGCCGATCTCGTACAGTTTGGCGTCCCGCAGGATGCGGCCGGTGGGGAAGTCGTTGATGTAGCCATTGCCGCCCAGCGCCTGTACGGCTTCGAGCGCCACCTGCACCGCATTGCGCGAGGCATTCAAGAGACACGAAGCCGGGTCGATGCGCGACTTCAGCCCGAGGTCGAATTGCTGCGCGACGGTGTAGGAGAACGCACGCGAAGATTGCAGCGCGGTGTACATGTCCGCGATCTTGGCCTGCATGATGCCGAAGGTGCCGATCGGCGCGTTGAACTGCTTGCGCTCGCGCACGTAGGGCAGGGTGACGTCCAGCGCTGCCTGCATCAGGCCGATCGGCCCACCGGATATCACCAGACGTTCGGTATCCAGCCCACCCATCAGCACGCGCACGCCTTCGTCCACTTCGCCGATACGGTTTTCGTCGGGAATTTCGCAATCCTCGAACACCAACTCGCAGGTGTTGGAGCCGCGCATGCCGAGCTTGTCCAGTTTCTGCGCCGTGGAGTAGCCCTTCATGCCTTTTTCGACGAGGAAGGCAGTGATGCAGCGGCTGCCAGCGGTGCGCGGTGCGGTGCGCATGTAAACCAGGACCACGTCGGCATCGGGTCCGTTGGTGATCCACATCTTCGAGCCGTTGGCGATCCAGTGATCGCCTTTTTTCTCGGCGCGGCAGGCCATCGAGCCGACCACGTCCGAGCCGGAACCCGGCTCGCTCATCGCCAACGCGCCGACGTATTCGCCGCTACACAGTTTCGGCAAATATTTTTTCCGTTGCGCATCCGTGCCTTTCGCGTACAGATTGCTGACGCACAGATTGGAATGCGCGACGTAGGACAATCCGACCGAACCCGAAGCGCGCGAGATTTCCTCCATCGCCACGAGATGCGCGAGGAATCCCATGCCGCTGCCGCCAAACTCTGGCGGCACGGTGATGCCCAGCAAACCGAGATCGCCCAGCTTGTTCCAGAGATCGGAAGGAAAGGCGTTTTCGCGATCGATCAATTCCGCGCGCGGCGCGATTTCCTTCTCCGCGAAAGCACGCACGCTTTCGCGCAGCAGGTCGATGTCTTCGCCGAGGTTGAATGCGCGCATGCGAGAGGTTAGGGACGAGTAGTGAGGGCGCAGGCAGCAAACTTACTGCAACTTGAGGCAGCAAGGTTGCGAAATGACTTCATCACGGCGCCCTTGCTACTCACCCCTCGTGCCTGGCTTCATCACTGTCCCCGCATCCTTCCGAGGAACCGCGGACCATCGTTGCCCATGGTCGGCAGCTTGATCTTGCCGATCGCATTGATGCGCTCTTCGGCCATGCGGTCGGCGGCCTTGTAGGTCGGAATGCCGTCGCGCTCGGCGATCTGGAAGATGCGGCCGACGTTGTAGTAGATCGTGCGCATCATGCGCATCGCGCGCTCGCGGTTATAGCCATCGATTTCCAGCGATACGTTCATCACGCCACCCGCGTTCACTGCGTAATCGGGCGCATAAAGAATCCCGCGCTTCTCGACTTCGTCGCCGATCTCGTCGGTGGCGAGCTGGTTGTTGGCCGCACCGCAGATGATCTTGCACTTCAGCCGCGGCAAGGTCTGTTCGTTGACCGTGCCGCCCAGTGCGCAGGGTGAATACACATCCGCGTTGACGTCGTAAATTTCCTCGGGACCGACCGCCTCGCAGCCCAGCTCGTCCACGCAGCGCTGCACCGATTCCTTGTTGATGTCGGTAACAAACACCTTGGCGTTCTGCTCGCGCAGCAACTTGATGAATTCGGTGCCGACGTGGCCCGCACCCTGCACGGCATAGGTGTATTTGCCCACGTCCTCGTTGCCGAACTTGTAGCTGAGCGCGGCCATCAACCCTTGCAACGTGCCGTAGGCGGTGAACGGCGAAGGATCGCCGGAACCGCCATGTACCTGATGCACGCCGGTGACGAATTCGGTTTCGCGGAACACGTATTCCATGTCGTTGACGTCGATGCCGACGTCTTCAGCCGTGATGTAGCGGCCGTTCAAAGAGTTGACGAAGCGGCCGAAGGCACGGAAAAGCGCTTCGGATTTGTCCTTCGCGGGATCGCCGATGATCACAGCTTTGCCGCCACCCAAGTTCAAACCCGCCACCGCGTTCTTGAAGGTCATGCCGCGCGACAAGCGCAGCACGTCGTTCAACGCCTCCGCTTCGTTCTTGTAAGGCCACATGCGCAGGCCGCCGAGCGCAGGACCGAGCACCGTGTTGTGGATCGCGATGATGGCCTTCAGGCCCGCGTCCCGGCTCTGGCAGAACACGATTTGTTCGTGCCCGGAATTGGAAATGGTTTCGAAGATCATCAGCACTGACTCCCGAAGCGCCCGAAGCGGCGCGAGGCGACGGGCGGAGTCCATCTAGAATCCGCCGGATTGAAAAAGGATGGTTCCGGCCGCGAAGGCGGGCGATTGCAGCCGGTTAGTTTAACTTGGGCGGCCGCGGGTTGCATGCGCATCCGGCCGCACCAGTGGATCCCTCAAAAAAAGAACGGAGCGCGAGGGGCGCTCCGTTCGACAAACGATGGTGGCGGGATCATCTTCCCCAATAGCCGACATGGAACCGCCACACCGGCCCTTCTTGAACCCACCGGCCGGGGTAATAGCGATAGCCGGGGCGCGCGTGCACCCAATAGCCCGATCGCCACACGTAGCGGTGGCCGTTCCACCTCCAGTAGCCATTCACCCACACCCAGCCCGGACGCGGCGGCGGCACCGGTTCGTACACCGGAGCGGGTGGGCCGAAATTGACGCCGACGCCCACGCTGACGTGTGCGGCGGATGCGGGTGGTGCGATCGCAAACCCGCCGGCAGCCAGACCCGCAAGCAATACGGCGCTGAAAATCGGATGACGCATAGGACCTCCATCATGACGGCCGCTCGGCCTCTCACGCGCCAAAACGCGCCGCCACGCGCGCAGTTGACGCCACGCGCTTTGGCGTTCAGCGTCGCGTCGGCAATGTCGTGGTCGTTGCGCGCGTGCAGCGATTGATGCAGGACCGCATCGTCAGCCGCGCGCTCGAACAAAGCGGCAAGCGCGCGCGCCTTCCGACGCTGCTGCGCTGGCTGCTCGGTTTCCGCAGCGTGCGGCAGATCCCCGCGCGGCTGTTCGGTTACGGCATCCGCCAGGAGCACGTGCGTACGGGTACTCCGACCTGAGCCGCACCGCTGCACGCGCTAGAATGGGCGAATGAGCCGATCCGCCGTCGAAATTCTAACTCCTGAACCGCGCGTGGAAACGTCACCGCTGCGCTTCGTCACTGCGGCCAGCCTGTTCGACGGCCACGACGCCGCGATCAACATCATGCGCCGGATCATTCAGGCGCAAGGCGCGGAAGTGATCCACCTCGGCCACAACCGCAGCGTCGAGGACGTGGTACGCGCCGCGCTGCAGGAAGACGCCGACGCGATCGCGGTGTCGTCGTATCAGGGCGGCCACATGGAATACTTCAAGTACATGGTGGACATGCTGCGCGAACGCGGCGCGCCGCACATCCGCGTGTTCGGCGGCGGCGGCGGAACGATTACGCCTGAAGAAATCCGCGAACTCGAGGATTACGGCGTCGAGCGGATCTACCACCCCAACGACGGCATGCACCTCGGCCTCACCGCGATGATCGAGGATGTGGTTCGCCGCGCAGCGGCGAACCGGGATTCGGGACTGGGGAGTGGAGGTTCGGCGAAGCTGGTCGGCGCGGCCGACATCAACGACGAGGTCAGCATCGGACGTATGCTCAGCGCGATCGAGGACGGCGCATTGTCCGAAGCCGAGTTGGCGATGCTGCGCAAGCAGTGGGTTGCCGGCTCTTTCGAATCCCGATTCCCGAATCCCGATTCGCGCCGGCGCGCAGCGCCGGTTCTCGGCATCACCGGCACCGGCGGCGCGGGCAAGTCGTCCGTCACCGACGAGTTGATCCTGCGTTTCCTCCACGCGTTCCCGCAGATGCGCATCGCGGTGCTGGCGGTGGACCCCACGCGCCGGCGCAGCGGCGGCGCGCTGCTGGGCGATCGCATCCGCGTGAATTCGCTGCGTTCGCATCGCGTATTCATGCGCTCGATGGCGACGCGCCGCCAGCACGCGGCGACCAGCGCGGTTCTGAAGGATTGCATCGCGTTCTTGAAGTCGTTGCCGTTCGACTTGGTGATCGTGGAGACCGCGGGCATCGGTCAGAGTGATTCGGAAATCGTGGATCTGGTGGATTTTCCGATTTACGTGATGACCTCCGATTATGGCGCTGCCAGCCAGCTCGAGAAAATCGACATGCTGGATTTCGCCGAGTTGATCGTGCTCAACAAGTACGACAAACGCGGTGCCGAAGACGCGCTGCGCGACGTGCGCAAGCAGTGGAAGCGCAACCGCACTGCGTTCTCGATGAAGGACGAAGACGTCCCGGTCTATCCCACCATCGCCAGCCAGTTCAACGATCCGGGCGTGACCTGGATGTTCGTGAATCTGTGTCGATTGTTGCGGGAAAAGCAGGGGGCAGGGGGCAGGGGGCAGGGAATAGCTCACTGCGACTTCGATCCTCACATGGACGTCTCGATCAAGGAGCCGCGCGCAACGGTGCTGATTCCCGGCGGGCGCGTGCGCTACCTCGCCGAGATCGCCGAGCTGGGCAGGGCAATCAATTCGGACATCACGCGCATGGCCGACGCGGCTTCGCGCGCGCAGCACTATTTCGAATCATTGGCGGAATTGAAGGACCCGAATCTGCCGAAAGCGCTGGACCTTTACGCGCCCGCCGACATTGAGCCTTACGCCGGCGCGCACATGGTGGTGGACAGCGATGAGGAACATTCGTTCTGGGAACAGGACGGCGTCGACCGCAGCATGATCGTATTGCGTCAGCGCTACAACGAAGCCGTGAAGGTACTTTCCGCCGAGGCGATTCGTCTGTTGCGAGAATGGCCGTCGCGCAAGGAATCCGTCACCGCGGACGTCAACGAATACGAAGTGCGCGGAAAGAAAATCCGCGTCGAGAATTATCGCGAGTCGCTGTCGCACCAGAAGATTCCCAAGATCGCGCCGCCGACCACGCGCGACTGGGGCGATCTGCTGAAGTTCCTGATGATGGAGAACCTGCCGGGCGCGTATCCGTACACCGGCGGTGTGTATCCGTATCGCCGTTCCGGCGAAGACCCGACGCGCATGTTCGCCGGCGAAGGTACGCCCGAGCGCACCAACCGCCGCTTTCACTACCTGTCGCTCGGCCAACCCGCCGCGCGCTTGTCCACGGCGTTCGATAGCGTCACGCTCTACGGCGAAGACCCCGCGCCGCGCCCGGACATCTACGGCAAGATCGGCAACTCCGGCGTCTCCATTGCCACGCTGGACGACATGAAGAAGTTGTATTCCGGCTTCGACCTGTGCGCTCCGACGACTTCGGTTTCGATGACGATCAACGGCCCCGCGCCGATGATCCTGGCGATGTTCATGAACACCGCCATCGATCAGCAGGTCGAAAAATACCTGCGCGAGGACGAATCACGCTGGACCACGGTGCAGAAGAAGATCGACGAACTTTACAAAAACAAGGCGCGCCCGCAGTACACCGGCATGGTGCCGGAAGGCAACGATGGACTCGGCCTCGGACTGCTTGGCGTGTCCGGCGATCAGGTCGTCGACAGGGAAACCTACGAACGCATTAAGGCGCACACCTTGCAAACCGTGCGCGGCACGGTGCAGGCGGATATCTTGAAAGAGGACCAGGCGCAGAACACCTGCATCTTCTCCACCGAATTCGCGCTGCGGATGATGGGCGATATCCAGCAGTACTTCGTGGACAACAAGGTCCGCAACTTTTATTCGGTGTCGATTAGCGGCTACCACATCGCCGAGGCCGGCGCCAACCCGATCTCGCAGCTGGCCTTCACGCTCAGCAACGGCTTCACCATCGTCGAGTATTACCTGGCGCGCGGCATGAAGATCGACGACTTCGCGCCCAACCTGTCGTTCTTTTTCTCCAACGGCATGGACCCGGAGTACACCGTCATCGGCCGCGTCGCCCGCCGCATCTGGGCGCGTGCGATGCGCGAGCGCTACGGTGCCTCACCGCGTTCGCAGATGCTGAAGTACCACATCCAGACTTCCGGCCGCTCGTTGCACGCGCAGGAAATCCAGTTCAATGACATTCGCACCACGCTGCAGGCGCTGTACGCGTTGTTCGACAACTGCAATTCGCTGCACACGAACGCCTACGACGAAGCGATCACCACGCCGACCGAAGAATCCGTGCGCCGAGCGGTGGCGATCCAGTTGATCATCAACCGCGAGCTGGGCCTGAACTTCAACGAGAACCCCTGGCAGGGCAGCTTCGTGGTCGAGCAGCTGACCGACCTCGTCGAAGAGGCCGTGTACAAGGAATTCGAGGCCATTAGCGAGCGCGGCGGTGTGCTGGGCGCGATGGACACGATGTACCAGCGCGGCAAGATCCAGGAAGAGTCGCTCTATTACGAACACAAGAAGCACGACGGCTCGCTGCCGCTGATCGGCGTGAATACCTTCCTGCCGAAGGAACACGCCGGCGAAGTCGCAACGCAGATCGAGCTGATCCGTTCCAGCGAAGAAGAAAAACGCCAGCAGATCGCCAATGTGCAGGCGTTCAAGGCCGCACGCAATCCATTTGCGCCGGCGGGCGAAACCTCACACGCCAACGAAGTTGATTCCGCCGACGCGCCCGTGTCGGAGGTGCACGACGGCCACGGCCTGCGCTACCTGCAAGATACCGCGCGTGACCGCAAGAATGTCTTCGCCGCGCTGATGGAAGCGGTGAAAACCCATTCCCTCGGGCAGATCAGCCACGCGCTGTACGATGTGGGTGGGGAATATCGGCGCAATATGTAGTTGCTTGGCAGGGCCGGCGAGCCGCCCGTTCTCGGCCTTCAGCGCCTTCAGACGCTGCGTGTCGGCGGCCTATATGCCGCCATACTTCGCCCGCGATTTGTAGAAGGTTGCATCGCTGAACCCGTGCTGGCGGGACGCTTGCCCATCTTTCAATGATCGCGATGCACGATGTAGCCGGCCATCCAGCGCAGCGGCTGCGCGGCATCGCCCAGCGGCTGCAACGCGCACAGCGCTTCGTCGTACACCGCGGCGCAGCGCTCGCGCGCGCCCTGCACGCCGAGCAGGGCGGGGAAGGTGGATTTGCCGTGCGCGAGGTCGGTGCCTTGCGTCTTGCCGGTCACGGCGGTGTCGCCTTCCACGTCAAGCAGATCGTCGCGAATCTGAAACGCGAGGCCGACCGATGACGCGAAGCGGTCAAGCGCATCGCAAGTTCCCGCGTCCACATCCGGTGCGGCAATGCACGCTAGTTGCACGCAGACACGGATCAGGCATCCGGTCTTGCGCCGGTGCATGTCCTCGAGCTGTGCGAGGTCCAAACGCTGATCTTCGGATTCGAGATCGATTGTCTGCCCACCGGTCATGCCGAGCGAACCCGTGGCGTCCGCCAGCGCGCGCACCATAGCCAGGCGTGTATGCGCATTGCCGCGCGCATCATCGGAGAGCACTTGGAACGCCAAGGTCTGTAAGGCATCGCCGGCCAGAATCGCGGTGGCGACGTCGAAGGCGACATGCGTGGTCGGACGTCCACGTCGAAGCGTATCGTCGTCCATCGCCGGCAGGTCATCATGGATTAGCGAGAAGGCGTGGATCAGTTCGACCGCACAGGCGGCATCGTCGACATCTTCCGACGCGAGACCCAGCGTTTCCGCCGTGGCGTAACACAACAGCGGACGCGTGCGCTTGCCGCCGCCAAGCGTGGCGTAACGCATCGCTTGGTGCAGCGAATGCGGCTCGACGTCGGCGCGGGGGAGCCGCGCATCCAGCAGACGCTCTACGCGCGCACGGTAATCGCCGATGCGGTTGTCGAAGGGGTTTTCGAACCGGCTGTCGCGCATGATGACGCTCGCGTTCACGACAGATTCCCTTCTTCCGTCATGGGTAGCGCGCTGCAAAATTTCCCTAGCGATAGTAACACCAACACTGCGGCGAGCATGTGGCATTGACTCGAGCTTGGGCAATACAGTCGAACCAGCCTGCGATCAAGGAGCGAACGCATGCGACTGCACGCAACTGCGACGCGGCGAGCGCACTGTCAGCCGGAACTGCCGGTGCTGTACTCGAGAGCCGGTGCTGTACTCGAGAGAAGATTATGCGTACGCGGACGCAATCCGCATCTCGGTGCGGGACATCGGCCATCGCGGCGCCGAATTGACGTCGCCCAACCGAACATCGACATTGACGCCTCGGCGCCGCGACTTTAGTATTTCGCGGCTATGCCCGGGGTATAGCTCAGTCTGGTAGAGCGCCAGCTTTGGGAGCTGGATGTCGGGGGTTCGAATCCCTCTGCCCCGACCA
>JAJPID010000021.1 GCA_021324945.1 Lysobacterales bacterium
CGGTGAGCCTGATTCACCCGATCGCGATGGAGGAAGGCCTGAGATTCGCCATCCGCGAAGGCGGCCGCACGGTGGGTGCGGGTGTGGTGACCAAGATTATTGAGTGAACATCAGGGAACAGGGCAAAGGAAGCAGGTAAGCGCAACAGCCAGAGCAATGCATCGCTTGTTGATTTGCTTTTCCTGCTCCCGGGTCCCTGCTCCCTGCTCCTACGCCAGTAGCTCAATTGGCAGAGCAGCGGTCTCCAAAACCGCAGGTTGGGGGTTCGAGTCCCTCCTGGCGTGCCATTAGGCCACCCTTTCCAAATTGCAGGGCTTAAGTTTCAAGCGACGTTGATCGAGCTTCCACAACCCCAACTTTCGCTCCGCGAAAGTTCACCTCCTGACTCAAAGGGTTGCAGATCAAAAGCCGCGAACTGGAAATCGATGTGGCGGATGCGCTGAACAGAAATCGGAAACAGATGAACGCGAAAGTGGAACGGGCCGGCGGCATCAACGTCGCCGATATGGCCAAGCTGGCGCTGGCAGTACTGCTGCTGGCGGCGGGCATTTTTGGCTATTACTGGTACGCCAATGCGTCGTCGCCGTTGCGGTTGATCGGCGTGGCCGCCGCGATCGTCGCCGCGTGCGCGGTGGCGGCGTTCACGGGGCCAGGCCGCGCGGTGCGCGAGTACCTGCGCGAGACGCAATTTGAGCTGCGCAAGGTTGTGTGGCCGACGCGGCAGGAGACGATCCGCACCACGGCGGTCGTGATCCTGGTCGTGGTAATCCTGAGCGTGCTGCTGGGCCTGATAGACATATTTCTGAAATGGGCGATCCTTGACCACATTCTGAAGATCGGCGCATGAGCGAAACAAACAACAACAAACGCTGGTACGTGGTGCACGCCTATTCCGGCTTCGAGCATCAGGTTGCGCGCGCGCTGCAGGACCGTATCGCGCGGGCGGGTATGCAGGACAAGTTCGGCGAGGTGCTGGTGCCGACCGAGGAAGTGGTGGAAATGCGCGCGGGACAAAAGCGCAAGAGCGAGCGCAAGTTCTTTCCCGGCTACGTGCTGGTGCAGATCGAAACCGGCGGCGACGCGCGTGCGCCGCGCATCGATGACGAATGCTGGCACTTGGTCAAGGAAACACCCAAGGTGATGGGCTTCATCGGCGGCACCGCCGACAAGCCGCTGCCGATAAAGGATTCCGAAGCCGATTCCATTCTGAGTCGCGTCAAGGAAGGCGTGGAGAAACCGCGTCCCAAGGTGCTATTCGAGCCGGGCGAGATGGTGCGCGTCACCGATGGCCCATTCAACGACTTCAACGGCGTGGTCGAGGAAGTCAATTACGAGAAGAGCCGCCTGCGTGTGGCGGTGCTGATTTTCGGCCGCTCGACTCCGGTGGAACTGGAGTTCGGGCAAGTTGAAAAAGCGTGAGTGTGAGTAGTGAGTGGTCAGTAGAAGTCAGTTTCGACTCACTATTCACCACTCACTACTCACTTGATTCAAGGGGAGTCCCGCAGCTCATTGAGCGTGCAGACGCCAATACCCACGGAGAAGCATCATGGCAAAGAAAGTTACCGGTTACATCAAATTGCAAGTGAAGGCCGGTCAGGCCAATCCCTCGCCGCCGGTTGGTCCGGCGCTGGGTCAGCGCGGTCTCAACATCATGGAATTCTGCAAGGCGTTCAACGCCGCCACGCAGAAGATGGAACCGGGTTTGCCGATCCCGACCATCATCACCGTGTATTCGGATCGCAGCTTTACCTTCGTCACCAAGACGCCGCCGGCAACGATCTTGCTGAAAAAGGCCGCAGGCATCCAATCCGGTTCCAAGCGCCCCAACACCGAGAAAGTCGGGAAGGTCACGCGCAAGCAGCTCGAAGAGATCGCGAAGCAGAAGCAGCCCGATCTCACCGCTGCGGATCTGGATGCCGCCGTGCGCACCATCGCCGGCAGCGCGCGCAGCATGGGTCTGAACACGGAGGGCGTTTGACATGTCCAAGATCAGCAAACGCTTCAAGGCGATGCAGAACGTCGTCGAACCGGGCAAGACCTATCCGGTCGAAACGGCCTTGAAAATCCTGAAAGAGAACTCCAAAACGAAGTTCGTGGAATCCGTTGACGTGGCGATCCGGCTCGGCATCGATGCCAAGAAGTCGGATCAAGGCGTGCGTGGCTCGACCGTGTTGCCGCACGGCACCGGCAAGACGGTGCGTGTGGCGGTGTTCTGCCCGCCTGGCGAGAAAGCCGAGGCTGCCAAAGCTGCCGGCGCCGACGCGGTCGGCATGGATGATCTCGCCGCGAAGATGCAAGAAGGCGACATCGATTTCGGCGTGGTCATCGCCACGCCCGACGCGATGCGCGTGGTCGGCAAGCTCGGCCAGTTGCTCGGTCCTCGCGGGCTGATGCCGAACCCGAAGGTCGGCACCGTGACGCCGGACGTGGTCGGGGCGGTGAAGAACGCCAAGGCCGGTCAAGTGCGTTATCGCAACGACAAGGCCGGCATCGTGCACTGCTCGATCGGCAAGGTGAATTTCGAAGTCAATGCGTTGAAGGAAAATCTCGACGCGCTAATCGCCGACCTGATGAAGTCCAAGCCGTCCACTGCAAAAGGTCAATATCTGCAGAAGGTGTCGGTGTCGAGCACGATGGGTCTGGGTGTGGCGGTGGATACGTCCACGCTGGGTAGCACCACGGCACATTGACGGCAGGATGCCGTCAGGCCGGACAGCCCATGCATGCATGTGCGCTGATCCGGGATTCAGCGCCCTTGATTTGACGGCACTGGATTGACGAAAAGGAACAAAGACACTGGTTCCCGGCTTTCGCCGGAATGACGTTTGAAGGAGAGTGATCTTCCGATCGCTCGACTAGAGGAATTTGAGGGCGACTCCGCACGATATTTGCGGTGCAGCCGTCAAAGACCGCAGGCGACAAACGGATCGGCGTTCGATCCGCGCGTCTCAATCGGCCGGTTCGCGAGAACCGGCAAGCCTGCGCAGAGGGTGTCGCTCGCAAGCGGTTTTTCCTGTTCGGTTTGATTGGGCAGGTTGACGCAAGCGGCCACCAAGGCGGACGTCGAGAGACGTCGGCGGATCGGAATGGAATCCATCGGTCCGCTTTGCGTTTTGGATTTCCGCGCACGAGGCGCGGCGATCCGAGGAGAAAGCAATGGCGCTCAATCTGCAAGCCAAGAAAGAGGTCGTTGCCGAACTGGCGAACGTGGCTGCGAAAGCTCACTCGTTGGTCGCCGCGGAGTACGCGGGTCTCACGGTCGGGCAGCTTACCGAGCTGCGCAGGAAGGCGCGCGAATCGGGCGTGTTCGTGAAAGTGGCAAAGAACACGCTGGTGCGGCGCGCGGTGGATGGCACCGAATACGAGTGCACGAAAGAGCAACTCATCGGGCCGCTGCTGTATGCCTTCTCGACCGAGGATCCCGGTGCCGCCGGGCGACTGGTCAAGGAGTACGTCAAGGCCAACGACAAGCTGAAGCCGAAGCTGGTGGCGATCGGCGGCAAGGCGTATCCCGCCTCGCACGTCGATGTGCTGGCCTCGCTGCCGACGCGCGAGCAGGCGCTGTCGATGCTGCTCAGCGTGATGGTGCAGCCCGCCACCATGCTCGTGCGCGTGCTGGCAGAGCCCGCCTCGCAGATCGCACGCGTGATCAACGCGGCCGGTCAGCAGAAGCAGGCGGCGTGATCGGCTAGTTCGGACAACCATTCATCCATCAAACCGCTGCAAGAAGAAATTCAGGAGTCAAAGTCATGTCACTGAGCAATGAGCAGATCATCGACGCGATCGCTTCCAAGTCCCTCGTCGAGGTGATGGAGCTGGTCAAGGCGATGGAAGAGAAGTTCGGCGTTTCCGCTGCGGCCCCGGTGGCCGTGGCCGCCGCACCGGCCGCCGGTGGCGCCGCCGCAGCAGCTGCCGAGGAGAAGACCGAATTCACCGTGGTGCTGGCTGCCACCGGCGAGAAGAAGGTCGAGGTGATCAAGGCCGTCCGCGCGATCACCGGCTTGGGTCTCAAGGAAGCCAAGGATCTGGTGGAAGGCGCTCCGCAGACCGTGAAGGAGGGCGTGAGCAAGGACGAAGCCGAGAAGTTCAAGAAGGAGCTGGAAGCCGCCGGCGCGAAGGTCGAGTTGAAGTGAGCGCAGGAGGCACTCATCCCGTGCAGGCCATGGATGGCCGATGAAACGGGATCCACATGTAATTCATGTGGTCATCCCGTGCAGCACACGAAGGTGCGATGGCATGGGCCCCAGCGTCTTTGAAAGACAAAGTCACTGGATTCCCGCTTTTGCGGGAATGACAAGACACCGAGGCTGGGAGCGCAAGCTCCCGGCCTTCGGTCGTTGAAGCAACACAACCACACGAGTCGTTAGCTGGAAGTAGCGGGAGATGGCCTAGCTGGTGCCGGCAGCACCAGCCACTTCCAGGTAACAACTTCACGTTCCCCGCGGCCGTGGACGCATGGCCCGCAAGCTGATCGAGGCTTTTCGCCAATGAGCAATTATTCGTTCACCGAGAAAAAGCGCATCCGCAAGGATTTCGGCAAACGTCCCCCCGTGCTGGACGTCCCCAACCTGCTGACCATCCAGACCGACTCCTATCGCGATTTCCTGCAGGCGGACGTGCCGCCGGCCAAGCGCGAGGACAAAGGCCTGCAAGCCGCGCTGAAATCGGTGTTCCCGATCGTGAGTTACAGCGGCAACGCTGCGCTGGAATTCGTCGAGTACCGTTTCGGCGAGCCCGCATTCGACGAACGCGAATGCCGCATGCGTGGCATGAGTTACGGTGCGCCGTTGCGCGTGACCGTGCGCCTGGTGATCTACGACAAGGACTCCCCGGCTTCGAAGAAAGCTGTGAAGCTGGTGAAGGAGCAGGAGGTCTACATGGGCGAGATTCCGCTCATGACCGAGACCGGCACCTTCATCGTCAACGGCACCGAGCGCGTGATCGTGTCGCAGTTGCACCGTTCGCCCGGGGTGTTCTTCGATCACGACAAGGGCAAGACGCATTCGTCCGGCAAGCTGCTGTACTCCGCGCGCATCATTCCTTATCGCGGCTCGTGGCTGGATTTCGAGTTCGATCCGAAAGACGCGCTGTTCACTCGCATCGATCGCCGTCGCAAGCTGCCGGTGACGGTGCTGCTGCGCGCGCTCGGTTACACCAACGAAGAAATCCTGGACATCTTCTTCGAGCACAACGTGTTCCACCTCGGCGAAGGCGGCCACGTCAAGCTCGATCTCGTGCCGGAACGCCTGCGCGGCGAAACGCTGAATTTCGATCTGGTTGCCGACGGCAAGGTGCTGGTCGAAGCCGGCAAGCGCATCACCGCGCGTCATGTGCGCGCGCTGAAGGATGCAAAGATCAAGACGCTGGAAGTGCCCGACGAATATCTCGCCGGCCGCTTGCTGGCGCGCGACATCGTGGACACCAATACCGGCGAGCTGCTCGCCGCCGCGAACTCGGAGCTTACGGCCGACGAAATCGCCAAATTCCGCAAGGCCGGCATCGACACGGTCGAGACGCTTTACGTCAACGATCTGGATCGCGGCCCGTACATTTCCAACACGCTGCGCATCGATTCGACCAAGACGCAACTGGAAGCGCTGGTCGAGATCTATCGCATGATGCGTCCGGGGGAGCCACCCACGAAAGAGGCGGCGCAAAATCTTTTCTACAACCTGTTCTTCACCTTCGAGCGCTATGACCTGTCCGCGGTCGGCCGCATGAAGTTCAACCGCCGCGTCGGCCGCAAGGAAATCACCGGCCCGGGCGTGTTGTACGACTGGAAATATTTCGGTGAGCGCAAGGACGAGAACGCGGAGAAGCTGGTCAAGGAACTCGGTCAGACGTCCGACATCCTCGATGTGCTGAAGGTGCTGATCGCGATCCGCAACGGCCAGGGTACCGTGGACGACATCGATCACCTCGGCAATCGCCGTGTGCGCAGTGTCGGCGAAATGGCAGAGAACACCTTCCGTATCGGCCTGGTGCGCGTGGAGCGCGCGGTCAAGGAGCGTCTGTCGCTGGCGGAAGCCGACAACCTCGGCCCGCAGGATCTGATCAACGCCAAGCCGGTCGCGGCGGCGGTGAAGGAGTTCTTCGGCTCCTCGCAGTTGTCGCAGTTCATGGATCAAAACAATCCGCTGTCGGAAGTCACACACAAGCGCCGCGTTTCGGCGCTGGGCCCGGGCGGCCTGACGCGCGAGCGCGCGGGCTTCGAAGTGCGTGACGTGCACCCGACGCACTACGGCCGCGTGTGCACCATCGAAACGCCGGAAGGTCCGAACATCGGTCTGATCAATTCGCTGGCCGTATATGCGCGCACCAACCAGTACGGCTTCCTCGAGACGCCGTACCGCAAGGTCGTCAACGGCAAGGTCACCGATCAGGTCGAATACCTGTCGGCGATCGAGGAAGGCGACTACGTCATCGCACAGGCGAACTCGCCCTTGAACAAGGAAGGCAAGTTCGAAGAAGACTTCGTGTCCTGCCGTTTCCGTGGCGAGTCGGAATTGCGTCCGGCATCCGACATCAACTACATGGACGTGTCGCCGATGCAGACCGTGTCGGTGGCGGCCGCGCTCGTTCCGTTCCTGGAACACGACGACGCCAACCGCGCGCTGATGGGCGCCAACATGCAGCGACAGGCGGTTCCGACGCTGCGCGCCGAGAAGCCGCTGGTCGGCACCGGCATCGAACGCGCAGTGGCGCGCGATTCCGGCGTGATCGTCATCGCGCGTCGCGGCGGCGTGATCGAACAGGTCGACGCTGCGCGCATCGTGGTGCGCGTCAACGAAAAGGAGGTCGGCGAGAACGATCCGGGCGTGGACATCTATACGCTCACCAAATACACGCGTTCCAACCAGAACACCAATTTGAACCAGCGCCCGCTGGTGAACGTCGGTGACGTGGTGGCAAAAGGCGACACGTTGGCGGACGGTTCGTCCACCGACTTGGGCGAGCTCGCGCTAGGCCAGAACATGCTGGTCGCGTTCATGCCGTGGAACGGCTACAACTTCGAAGATTCGATCCTGATCTCCGAACGCGTGGTGCAGGAAGACCGCTACACCTCGATCCACATCGAGGAACTGACCTGTCAGGCGCGCGACACCAAGCTCGGTTCCGAGGAAATCACCGCCGACATCCCGAATGTCGGCGAGCAGGCGCTGGCGCGTCTGGACGAGTCCGGCATCGTCTACATCGGTGCGGAAGTGAAGGCGGGCGACATTCTGGTCGGCAAGGTCACGCCCAAGGGCGAGTCACAATTGACGCCGGAAGAGAAACTGCTGCGCGCGATCTTCGGCGAGAAGGCGTCCGACGTGAAGGACAGCTCGCTGCGCGTGCCGCCCGGCATGGACGGCACCGTCATCGACGTGCAGGTATTCACGCGCGACGGCATCGAGAAGGACAAGCGCGCCAAGCAGATCGAGGAAATGGAGATCAAGCGCATCCGCAAGGATCTGGACGACCAGTTCCGGATCCTCGAGGGCGCGATCTACGCGCGTATGCGCGAGAAGCTGCATGGCAAGCACGCCAACAGCGGTCCGCAGGGCCTCAAGAAGGGCGCGGTCATCACCAACGATTACCTCGACAGCCTGAAGAAGGACGAGTGGTTCAAGATCAATCCCAAGGACGAGGAAGCTGGCGAGTTCATAGAGCGCGCGGCCGAGCAGATCAAGCGCCACAAGGAAGCCTTCGACCGCCGCTTCCGGGAGAAGCAGGCCAAGATCACCGCGGGCGACGATCTCGCCCCCGGCGTGCTGAAGATGGTCAAGGTCCACCTCGCGGTGAAGCGCCGCATCCAGCCCGGCGACAAGATGGCCGGCCGGCACGGCAACAAGGGCGTGGTGTCGATGATCGTGCCGGTGGAAGACATGCCGTTCATGGAAGACGGCACGCCGGTCGACATCGTGCTGAATCCGCTGGGCGTGCCCTCGCGCATGAACATCGGCCAGATTCTGGAGACGCATCTGGGCTGGGCCGCGAAAGGCATCGGCCAGAAGATCGGCAAGATGCTAGAAGCGCAGGAGAAGGTCTCGAAGATTCGAGACTTCCTCGATCAGGTTTACAACTCGGAAAAATCCGGGCGGCACGTGAATCTGAAATCGCTGAAGGACGAGGAGGTGTTGCAACTCGCGCACAACCTGCAAGCGGGGGTGCCGATGGCGACGCCGGTGTTCGACGGCGCCAACGAGGACGAGATCAAGGCGATGCTGAAATTGGCGGATTTGCCGGTTTCGGGTCAGACGACGCTGATCGACGGACGCACCGGCGAACCGTTCGACCGTCCGGTCACCGTGGGCTACATGCACATGCTGAAGTTGAACCACCTGGTCGACGACAAGATGCACGCGCGTTCCACCGGCCCGTACTCGCTCGTCACGCAGCAGCCGCTGGGCGGCAAGGCGCAGTTCGGCGGTCAGCGCTTCGGCGAAATGGAAGTGTGGGCGCTGGAAGCCTATGGCGCGGCCTACACCCTGCAGGAAATGCTGACGGTGAAGTCCGACGACGTGCAGGGCCGCAACCAGATGTACAAGAACATCGTCGACGGCGAACACGAAATGGCGGCCGGCATGCCCGAGTCGTTCAACGTGCTGGTCAAGGAAATCCGCTCGCTGGCGATCGATATCGAGTTGAACGAAAGGTGATCAAACAGGGAGCAGGGCAGAAAAAGCAGGAACGGCGAGCCATCGCGACCTGCATTGCCCAGCTCCCCGCTCCCTTTTTTCCGACTCATCAACTCGACAAACGAATTTCTCCGTAACGGAGTGAACAAATGAAAGACTTGCTCAACCTGTTCAACCAGCAAACCGCACCGCTGGATTTCGACGCGATCAAGATCGCGCTGGCGTCGCCGGATCTGATCCGCTCGTGGTCGTGGGGCGAGGTGAAGAAGCCCGAGACGATCAACTACCGGACGTTCAAGCCCGAACGTGATGGTTTGTTCTGCGCGGCGATCTTCGGTCCGGTCAAGGATTACGAATGCCTGTGCGGCAAGTACAAGCGCATGAAGCACCGCGGCGTGGTCTGCGAGAAGTGCGGCACGGAAGTGACGCTGGCCAAGGTGCGCCGCGAGCGCATGGGCCACATCGAACTGGCCTCACCCGTCGCGCACATCTGGTTTTTGAAGTCGCTGCCGTCCCGAATTGGCCTGATGCTGGACATGACGCTGCGCGACATCGAGCGCATCCTGTATTTCGAAGCGTATGTCGTGATCGATCCGGGCCTGACGGCTCTCGAGCGCGGTCAGATGCTGACGGAAGACCAGTACCTCACCGCGGTCGAGGAACACGGCGACGAGTTCGACGCGCGCATGGGCGCCGAAGCCGTGTACGAGCTGCTGCGTTCGCTCGACCTCAACGGCGAAATGGTGCGGCTGAAGGAGGAAATCGCCGCCACCAACTCCGAAACCAAGCTGAAGCGCCTCACCAAGCGGATCAAGCTGATCGAGGCGTTCATCGAGTCAGGCAACCGTCCGGAATGGATGGTGATGACGGTGCTACCGGTGCTGCCGCCGGATCTGCGTCCGCTGGTCCCGCTGGAAGGGGGCCGCTTCGCCACGTCAGATTTGAACGATCTCTATCGCCGCGTGATCAACCGCAATAACCGGCTGAAGCGGCTGCTGGAACTCAACGCGCCCGACATCATCGTGCGCAACGAGAAGCGCATGCTGCAGGAATCAGTGGACGCGCTGATGGACAACGGCCGTCGCGGCCGCGCCATCACGGGCACCAACAAGCGCGCGCTGAAGTCGCTGGCCGACATGATCAAGGGTAAGCAGGGCCGGTTCCGCCAGAACCTGCTGGGCAAGCGCGTGGATTATTCCGGCCGTTCGGTGATCGTGGTTGGTCCGACGCTGAAACTGCACCAGTGCGGCCTGCCGAAGAAGATGGCGCTGGAGCTGTTCAAGCCTTTCATCTTCTCCAAGCTGCAACGCCGCGGACTCGCCACCACCATCAAGGCGGCGAAGAAACTGGTCGAGCGCGAAGAAGCCGAAGTGTGGGACATCCTCGAAGAGGTGATCCGCGAGCATCCTGTGCTGCTTAACCGCGCGCCGACGTTGCATCGCCTGGGCATCCAGGCGTTCGAGCCGGTGTTGATCGAAGGCAAGGCGATCCAGTTACATCCGCTGGTCTGCACTGCGTTCAACGCCGACTTCGACGGCGACCAGATGGCCGTGCACGTGCCGCTGTCGATCGAGGCGCAGCTCGAAGCGCGCGCGTTGATGATGTCGTCCAACAACATTCTCTCGCCCGCCAACGGCGAGCCGATCATCGTGCCCACGCAGGATGTGGTGCTCGGTCTGTATTACATGACGCGCGAGCTGGTCGGTGCCAAGGGCGAGGGCATGGTGTTTTCGGATATTTCCGAAGTGCGCCGCGCCTACGACAACCGCGCCGTGGAACTGCATGCGAAAGTGAAGGTGCGCATCCGCGAAACGTTTAGGAACGAGAGCGAAGAAGCGCAGACGAAAACTTCCCTCGTGGACACCACCGTGGGCCGTGCGCTGCTGGCCGAGATCCTGCCCGAAGGCCTGGCGTTCTCGCGTATCAACACCGAGCTGACGAAGAAAGCGATCTCGCGTTTGATCAACGCGTGCTACCGCGAACTGGGCCTGAAGGAAACCGTCGTGTTCGCGGACAAGTTGATGTACACCGGCTTCCGCTTCGCCACGCGCGCCGGTATTTCCATCGGCATCGACGACATGAAGATTCCAGGTGAGAAGAAAGCGATCCTGGAAGAGGCCGAAAAAGAAGTCGTCGAAATCCAGGAGCAGTTCCAATCCGGCCTGGTCACTGCGGGCGAACGCTACAACAAGGTCGTCGACATCTGGTCGCGCACCAACGAGCAGATCGCCAAGGCGATGATCGAGGGAATCGGCACGCAAAAGGCCAAAACACGCGACGGCAAGACGGTCGAAGAGAAGTCGATGAACTCGATCTACATCATGGCCGATTCTGGCGCGCGCGGTAGCGCGGCGCAGATCCGCCAGCTCGCCGGCATGCGTGGCCTGATGGCCAAACCTGACGGCTCGATCATCGAGACGCCGATCAAGGCCAACTTCCGCGAAGGCTTGGACGTGTTGCAGTACTTCATCTCCACTCATGGCGCGCGCAAGGGCTTGGCCGACACCGCATTGAAGACCGCGAACTCCGGTTATCTGACGCGGCGTCTGGTGGACGTGGCGCAGGACGTGGTGGTGACCGAGCACGATTGCGGCACCGAAAACGGCCTCACCATGCAGCCGATCGTGGAAGGCGGCGACGTTGTCGAGCCGCTGCGCGAGCGCGTGCTCGGCCGCGTGGTGGTCGAGGACGTGTACGCGCCGGGCGAGGACGACAAGCCGATCGTCACGCGCAACACGCTGCTCAACGAAGCGATGGTCGACAAGCTGGACGCCGCCGGCGTGCAGAGCGTCAAGGTGCGTTCGCCGATCACCTGCGACGCGCCGTTCGGTGTGTGCGCGCTGTGTTACGGCCGCGATCTGGCGCGCGGACATCTCGTCAACATCGGCGAAGCGGTTGGCGTGATCGCCGCGCAGTCGATCGGCGAACCCGGCACGCAGCTCACCATGCGTACGTTCCACATTGGCGGCGCGGCTTCGCGAGCCGCCGCGGTGGACAGCGTGGTGGTGAAGACCACTGGCAACCTGAAGTTCAACAACCTGAAGACCGTGCAGCACTCGCAAGGTCATCTTGTCACGGTGTCGCGTTCGGGCGAAGTGAGCGTGATCGACGCGCACGGCCGCGAGCGCGAGCGCTACAAGGTGCCTTACGGCGCGACGATTTCCGTGAAAGATGGCGCCGAGGTCAAGGCTGGTCAGACGGTGGCGAACTGGGATCCGCACACGCATCCTATCGTGTCGGAAGTGGCCGGCCGCGTGCGCTTCATCGACTTCGTCGACGGCATCACGGTGCAGGCGCAAACCGACGAGCTCACCGGCCTGGAATCGGCGGTGGTCACCGATCCGAAGCGTCGCGGCACCAGCGCCAAGGATCTGCGTCCAACCGTGCGTCTGGAAGACAAGAAGGGCAACGAGTTGAAATTGCCCGGCACCGACATTCCCGCGCAGTACTACCTGCCGGCCGGTGCGATCGTGTCGATCCAGGATGGCGCGGAAGTGGGCGTGGGCGACGTGGTCGCGCGCATCCCGCAGGAAACCTCGAAGACCCGCGACATCACCGGCGGCTTGCCGCGTGTCGCCGATCTGTTCGAGGCGCGCAAACCGAAGGAGCCGGCGATTCTGGCCGAGCGTTCGGGCGTGGTCAGCTTCGGCAAGGACACCAAGGGCAAGCAGCGTCTGATCATCAAGGACGTCGACGGCAACGAGCACGAGGAGCTGATTCCGAAATGGCGTCACGTGATCGTGTTCGAAGGCGAGCACGTGGAGAAGGGCGAAACCGTGGTGGACGGCGAGCCCAATCCGCACGACATTCTTCGATTGCTCGGCGTCGAGCCGCTGGCCGCATACCTGGTCAGGGAAATCCAGGACGTGTACCGCCTGCAGGGCGTGAAGATCAACGACAAGCACATCGAGGCGATCATCCGCCAGATGCTGCGCAAGGCAGAGATCACCGATCCAGGCGACACCACGTTCCTGCGCGGCGAACAAGTCGATCGTCTGCAGGTGCTGGAAGCCAACAGAAAGGCCGAAGCGCGCAATGAACGCGGCGCGCAGTTCGATCCGGTGCTGCTCGGCATCACCAAAGCCTCGCTCGCAACGGAGTCGTTCATTTCGGCCGCGTCGTTCCAGGAAACCACGCGCGTGCTGACGGATGCTGCGGTGAAAGGCAAACGCGACGACTTGCGTGGACTGAAGGAGAACGTTATAGTTGGCCGCTTGATTCCTGCCGGGACGGGGCTCGCTTACCATGCTCGACGCAAGAGCACGGCAAGCGGGTTGACCGAGTCGGAAATGGAAACCTTGGCCGGCGTATCCGCTGCATTCGAGGAGCCGCCCGCCGCAGAAACCTCGACCAACGGCTGACGTTCGCCGTTGCGGGCCTGAAACCACGCGGCCCGATCAACATCGAAATGAGGCGCAAGGATGCGCTTCGTGTTCGAGCGCAGGGAGCCACCGCGGCGCGAGTGCTTGTGCAGATTCGCGATTCCGTGTTAAATTTCCGCTTCTGGGCAGGCCGGTTCTTACCGGTCTGCCCTTGTGTTTCCAAGGGACTTCAGATCGCATGTCGACCGTCAATCAGCTGGTGCGCAAACCGCGCAGCCCGAAGACGTACAAGAGCGCTTCCCCTGCGCTGCAGAACTGTCCGCAACGTCGTGGCGTGTGCACACGCGTGTACACCACCACGCCGAAAAAGCCGAACTCGGCGATGCGCAAGGTGGCCAAGGTGCGCCTCACCAACGGCTATGAAGTGATCAGCTACATCGGCGGCGAAGGCCACAACCTGCAGGAACACTCGGTGGTGCTGATCCGCGGCGGACGCGTCAAGGACCTGCCGGGCGTGCGTTACCACACTGTGCGCGGTTCGCTGGACTGCGCCGGCATCGCCAAGCGCCGCAAGTCGCGTTCCAAGTACGGCGCCAAGCGGCCGAAGGCTTGATAACGGTTACGGGTTTCGGGTTTGGCTCTCAACCGATGACCGATGACCACTGACCAATAACTCAGGTATTTACATGTCACGCAAAGGTTCGCATCCCGCCCGCGTCACCTTGCCGGATCCCAAGCACGGCAGCGAGCTGATCGCGCGCTTCATCAACATGGTGATGAAGAACGGCAAGAAGTCCGTGGCCGAGTCGATCGTCTACGGCGCGCTGGAACAACTCGGCCAGAAACACGCCGAGCCGGTCGCGCTGGTGGAGAAGGCGCTAAACAACGTCGCGCCCGCAGTCGAGGTGAAATCGCGGCGCGTCGGCGGCGCGACATACCAGGTGCCGGTGGAAGTGCGCGCCTCGCGGCGCACTGCGCTGGCGATGCGCTGGACCATCGACGCGGCGCGCAAGCGCGGCGAGAACTCGATGCCGCGCAAGCTGGCGGCGGAGCTGCTGGATGCTTCCGAGAACCGTGGCGGCGCCGTCAAGAAGCGCGAAGAGACACACCGCATGGCGGAAGCCAACAAGGCTTTCTCGCACTACCGCTGGTAATCACCAATATTCAGGATCACGCTGTGCCTCGTACCACACCCATCGAGCGCTACCGGAACTTCGGCATCATGGCCCACATCGATGCCGGCAAGACCACCACGACCGAGCGCATCCTCTTCTACACCGGCGTCAATCACAAGATCGGCGA
>JAJPID010000011.1 GCA_021324945.1 Lysobacterales bacterium
GTTGCTCACGTTGAAACTGGCGCGCTGACGTTCGCGACCACTTCGGGCGTGATTTTCATGATCGAATCGCGCACTTCGCGCGCCAGGATCACGCGCGCGTCGCGCGCCACTTCCTCCAGCGTGGCGTCGAAATCCAGCTTGGCGTTTTCGTCCGTGCGTACCACGCGCTGTTCGCGCAGCAGCGCGATGAAGCCGCGAAAGAGGTTCTTGTCGAAGAATTCCGGCGCGCTGGGTTCGTACAGCAGCGACAACCGCTGCGCGGTGAGGTGGCAAAGGTTCTCCAGTTCCGCCGCGGTGAGCGTGCCGGGGCCGTTCTTCACCAGCGCGGCGATGGCGATGTAGTAGCGCTCGAAGGTTTGCAACAGGCTGTGCGCCAGCAGTCGCAACTGGAACGCGTCGTCTTCCTGCCCTGGACCGCGTTGCAGGATGCGGCCGTCGGCGCGCGTGGCGAGCAGTCCGCGCGAGATCAGGAAATCAGCCGTCTCCTCGACGCGCTGCACGAAACCGTCTTCATCCCACGGCAAAAACAATTCCGACTGGATGAAGGGATAGATCAACCGAGCCAGCCGCAGCATCGATGCGCGCGCAATACGGCGGTTGTTGGCGAAGCAGCACGCCACCCATGAAGCCGCCGCGAAGAGGTGCAGCACGTTGTTGCGGAAATACGAAAGCAACGTTGCCTGTTCGCCCTCGACAGTCAACACGTCACCGAGTGGATGGCGCACGCGTTTGATCCAGCCCATTTGTTCGCCGTAGGCGACGATCTCCGCGGCAGACATGGCGGTAAGTGTCATGCGCGGTGAATACGGCAACGTCTCCAGCAGCGACTTCATCAGATCGAGCTGTGCCAGCAGATCGGTTTCTGCCATCGCGTGCTTGGGCGTGGCCAGCAGCGCGACGCCCAGCAGATTGATCGGATTCACATCCGCCGCGCGATTGATTTCCACCTGGATGCGCCGCGCCAGCGTGTCGATCAGTTGCGGCAGCCATTCGGGTTTTTCGTCGGGCTTCAGCGCATCAACGCGCCAGTTCGGGGCCACTTCGTCCAGCAGCGGCGTCAGCGGCACCTGCTCACCGAAGTTCAGCGCCACGCGACCGTAATGCTGGCGCAGCGCGCGCAGGCTGCGCAGCAGGGCGAACCACGATTCCTTTTCCTTCTTCTGACCAGACAGCTCGCCGATGTAGCTGCGGCCTTCCATCAATTTTTCGTAACCGATATAGACCGGCTGGAACAGCACCGGCCGGCGCGGCGCCCGCAGGAAGGCGCGCACCGTCATCGCCAGCATGCCCGCGCGCGGTTGCAGCAGGCGGCCTGTACGCGAGCGGCCGCCTTCGATGAAATATTCCACCGGTACGCCACGATCAACCAGTTGCGCCATGTATTCGTTGAAGATCACCGAATACAACGCATTGCCCTTGAAGCTGCGGCGCATGAAGAACGCCCCGCCCATGCGCAGGAAGCGCCCGAGCACTGCCAGATTCAAATTCACGCCGGCGGCGATGTGCGGCACCACCACGCCGGATTGATAGAGCTGATACGACATCAGCACGTAATCGGCATGACTGCGATGGCAGGGCGTGTAGACCACTTCGTGGCCGGGCGCGATCGTGCGCAAAGTGTCGAAGTGATGCATGTCGATGCCGTCGTACAACTTGTTCCAGAAGTTCGACAGCAGGAACGAGCCCGCGCGCACGAACGGCGGCGAATAATCCGCGGCGATTTCGTACACCATTTTCTGCGCGCGGCGCCACGCCTTGGCGAGGGAGATGTTTTCCTTCGATGCGGCCGCTTCGATCGCCGCGCGCACGCTTTCGGCGTTCAACACCGAGTTGACCACGGTGCGGCGGTGCGAGAGGTCAGGCCCGATCACCGCGGTACGCACGCGCCGGAAATGCACGCGCAACACGCGCGCGAGTTTGCGTCGCAGACGCTCGGGCTGCTGCTCCGCGGCCTCGGCCCACAACGCGCGCAGCGAAATCGGCGTGGAGAAGTGCACGATGGTCTCGCGGCCGTTGAGCAGCAGCGCCAGCAAGCGGCGGAAGCGTCCGACCACCACCCAATCTTCCGACAGCAACGCGCGCAGCCAGCCGGATTGCCGGTTGGGCGCGCGGCCGACGTAGATCGCCACCGGAATCAACTGGATGTCGCGATCCGGTTCGGCTTCCTGCGCCAGCAGGAGTTGTTTCAACGCTTCGCGCGAAGGACTGTGGCGATTGCGCCCGAACAGGGAGCCATCGCGCCGGCTCAACGCGAACATCGAGCGTCGCCGCTTGCCGCCGCCGGGCATGGGTTTAAGCGGATCGGGCATGCCCGCCTCCAAGCAGGCGCGTTCCAGAATCAGGCTATCCGACAAACCCGGCCGCTCGATCACGTAAACGACATCGGCCTGTGTGGTCAGCAGGCTCAACGGCTCGGCCGGGTCGCGCTTGATCCGCACCCAGGGATTGAGCAGCCGCCCCAGCAGCACGCGGTCCCAGGGCGCGCGCGGCAGTGCGCCTTCGTGCAGATGCGAGTCCATCGAAGACATTCTAGAACGCGTGGGGAATCGATCAGGCACCGCGACGTCAATGCGCGGAAGAACCTGCGTGTGCCGGTGACGTGCTTGCCGGCGCGGCCGTCGTGTGTGCGGCGGGCAAGGTCGCGCCGGAAGCCGCTTGCGACTGCTGCGCGCGCCACGCCGCCAGGCGATCGGCGTCGTACCAGTGACCGTTCTGCATAACCAGATTGATTTCGCTGACGATTGGTGTGCCGGCCAGCGTCAAGGTCTCGCGCACACGCGCGTGCGCGTTGTCGTTGCTCAACGTTTCCAGCTTGGCCTGGTCGAAACTCGCATCCAGATCCAGCCCATAGATCTTCAGCAACTTCTTCAGGCCGTACCAGCCGGTGCGATAGTCCGCCATGGTCTGCTCATAGCTTAGAGCGCGCGCCTGGTCCAACGTTTTCAGATCCAGCTTGCGTGCGGTGTCGCACACCACCGCGATCGTTTGCCTGGCCTTGTCGTCGTTCGAGAAATCCGCACCATGCGCCCAGTCCGCCAGAATCCGGATGGCTTCGGTCGCCTGCTGCTTCTGCGCGGACGAAAGGCCCGCGGCGTTGGCGATCACGTTGTTGCCCGCGGCCTGCATGATCGCGATCAGCATCGGCAGATTCTGATCGCGATGTGCGCGCAAGTCCGCGAGCTGAGGCTGCAGCTGTTTGAAGAGTTTGTCTTCGGCGCCGGGTTCGGTGAGCTTCTGCATCATCTGTGCGAACTGCTCGCGCTGCAGCGGTGTCGGCGGCGGTTGCCTGGTTCGCGCCTTCTCCCACTCGGCGCGCCAGGCCTTGTAATCGGCGTCCGGCAAGGTGCTGCGCAAGAGCCCGTCGAAATCGCCGTTGCGCGTCAGCACCAGCGAGGCGCGCACCGCGCCTTCGGGCGTGGTCGCGGGCGGAGGCGTCGGCTCGCGATTGCAGGCCGCCAACGCCAACCACGCGGCGAATGCGAAACCGAATCGGAGCGATCGAGGGTGCATGAGGGCTTCCTTTTTTGCGGCAACCGCGCGAGTGTGGCGAGGGTACGCGGCCGAGGCAAGTTTCAACGCAGCGCGGTTTCGATCTGCGTCACGATCTCGTTCGCCGTTGCGCGCGGATCGGCCGCCTGACGGATCGGCCGACCGACCACGATGTAATCGGCGCCCTCGGCGAACGCGGTGCGCACGTCCACCACGCGCTTCTGATCGTCGTTGGCCGGGCCGGACGGGCGAATGCCGGGACATACGGTGAGCAATTCCGGCGCGGCTTTTCGCAACGATGACAAATCGGCGCCGGAACACACCACGCCGTCGATGCCGCAATCCTGCGCCAGTTGCGCGCGCGCGATCACCGCGTCGGCGAGGCTGCCGCGCACGCCCAGGCAGGCGAGATCGGCTTGGTCATTGCTGGTCAGCACCGTCACCGCCAGCAAGCGCATCGGGCCTTTCGCTTCGTTGGCTGCGCGCAACATTGCCGCCGCGTCGCAATGCACGGTGCAGAAATCGATGCCGTATCGCGCCAGTCCGCGCACCGCGCCCGCCACGGTCGCGGGCACGTCGTGCAATTTCAGATCGACGAAAATCTTCCTGCCGCGCTCCTTCAACTCGCGCAGCACGTCGAAGTATTCGCCGCCGGAGAGCAATTCCAGCCCGATCTTGTAGAACGTCACAGCATCGCCCAGACGATCCATCCATTGCACCGCCTGCGCGCGGTCGGGCACGTCCAGTGCGAAAATCAGCCGCTCGCGCGCGGGAATGCTCTTGTGCGCGTTCATTGCGTCACCAGCGCCGCGTGCTCGGCCGCGCGCTTGTCGTGCGGTGTTTTCGCGCCATCGTCCAGCGCGTTCAACCACGCGCCGTAAACCGGATTGGGCAGTGCGAACCAGCGCTCGCCGATCCAGTCGCGATACGGTTCGATCGCGGCGCGCCGACCCTGCGGCGTGTTGTCGGCAACGTCGAGAAAATCACCGAGCTGGTCGCCGAATTCCATCAGCACGCGATACTGGCGCGCGACGAGTTCGCGCCGGCAACCCTTGTTGCTGCCTTTCGCCTCGCAACCCGGCGTGGGCGTGCCGAGATTCAAGACATCGCCCTCGCTCGTGATCGGAAAACCGTCGCGTTTCAGATTTTCGATCGTCGCATCGGTCAAATCGCGCGGACGATTGCTGATGAAGATCACCCGCACGCCATGCGCCGCGGCATAGCGCGTGAACTCCAGCGCGCCCGGCAGCGGCTTGGCATCGGCTTCGCGAATCCAGGCATTGAATGCATCGTTGTCGAATTCGGGCTTGCCGCTTTTGATCAGCCGCGCCTGCTGCGGCGAGTTGTCCAGCACGGTTTCGTCGATGTCCAGCACTACGGCGGGCTTCAAGCCGCGCAGCGAACCGTGCCGCACCGCTGCGCGTTCGCTTTTCGGCAGCGCATCCCAATGCGGATCGTGCAGCGCACGCAGCAGTTTCGATTGCGCATCGCGATACACCTCGCTGTAAACCAGATCATGTTCCAGCGCGCCTTGTTGCCACAAAGTGGCATAGAGGCTGTCGTCCGCCGCGAGTTGCGGCGCAGCCGCTGCGGGCGGTGGAGTTTTCGGCATCTGCGCGGCGCAACCCGCAAGGCAAAGCGCCGCGGCGCAGGCAAAGGCAATCGACTTGTACATGGCGGCTTCCCCGAGGTGACCGGCGCACGAGTTTACTTGGCGCCATCCGAACGCGCTGTCAGACTGCGTCTCGAATCCCCTCTGCGAACGTTCATGAATGCCAACATCGCCCGCTGGTCACCGATCGCCAGCTACATCATCGCCGCGGTCGCATTGCTGCTGATCATGTTCCTGCACCTGTTGCCCGCGTTGATCGCGGGCCTGATCGTGTACGTACTGGTGGATGCGCTAGTGCCGCTGCTGGAGGGTCGCATCTCGGGCGCGCTGGCGCGGCAGATATTGGTCGGTGTGCTGGCGGCGATCATCGTCGGACTGGTCGCGCTGCTGATCTTCAGCGCGATCGCGTTCTTCCGCAGCGAGATCGGCGATCCGAGTACCGTCTTCGATCGCATGATGCCACTGATCGACAAGGCGCGCGCGCAGTTGCCGCAGTGGATCAGTTCGCACCTGCCGGAAAGCACCGAAGGCATCCGCACCAGCGCGACGAATCTCGCGCGCGAACATTCCGCGCAATTGCAGCTTGCCGGCAAGGAAACGCTGCACGTGTTCGGCCGCATCTTGGTCGGCCTGATCCTGGGCGCATTGATTGCGCTGGCGCACGAGCGGCCCGCGGCGCATCACGGCCCGCTACGCCGCGATCTCTCCGCGCGCTGCGCGCGGCTGGCGCTGGCGTTCCGCAACATCGTCTTCGCGCAGGTGAAGATCGCGGCGATCAACACTGCTTTCACTGCGATCTATCTGCTGGTCGTGCTGCCGCTGCTGGGCGTGCACCTGCCGCTGGCCAAGACGCTGGTCGCGATCACCTTTGTCGTCGGGCTGCTGCCGGTGGTCGGCAATCTGATTTCCAACACGCTGATCGTGATCGTGTCGCTGTCGGTATCCCTATGGGTGGCGTTGGGCTCGCTGATCTTCCTGGTGCTGATCCACAAGTTCGAATATTTCCTCAACGCCAAGATCGTCGGCGGCCAGATCCGCGCGCGCGCCTGGGAAATATTGCTGGCGATGCTGGTGATGGAAGCGGCGTTCGGCTTGCCCGGCGTCGTCGCCGCGCCGATCTACTATGCGTATTTGAAGAACGAGTTGGAAGTCGCAGAACTGATTTAGCCCAGCATCGCCGTCAATCGCTCCAGATGCGCGGACGCGATTTCGCGGCGCGCTTGAGCATCGGCTTCCGGATCAATGCCTTCGCGATGCAGATCGGTTGACGGGAGTTCGTCGATAAAGCGGCTGGGTTTTTGCGCGAACACTTGCCCGTAGCGGCGTGCCTGCGCGCTATGGCTCAGAACCAACAGTTCCTTCGCGCGGGTGATGCCGACGTAGAGCAGGCGGCGTTCTTCGTCGAGCCGGCCTTCGTCCAGCGCACCTTCGTGCGGCAGCGTGCCGTCTTCCAGTCCGACGATGTGTACGCAGCGAAATTCCAGGCCTTTGGCCGCGTGCAATGTCATCAATCGCACCGCGTCGCCACCATCGTCGCGATCGACCTGGGCCAGCAACGCGAGTTGTGCGGCGAGATCGCCGGCGCGTGCGCGCGCGCCTTGAATCGCGCGGAACCATTCGATCAGTTCGCGCACGTTGCCGAGCCGCCGCTCGCCCAGGACCGCATCTTTCGATGAAGCAGCCAGATGCTGCGCATAACCGCTGCGTCGCAACAGTTCTTCCACCAGTTCGGCGGCATTGGTTCGCTCGGCCTGTGCATCCAGCGAGTCGATCAATGCGACGAAACCGTGTAGCGACGAAGCCGCGCGCGCGGGCAATTGCTTCAGCACCGAATCGTTGCGCGCGGCGCGCAGCAGCGACAGGTGTTTGGATTGCGCGAGGGCTCCGAGCTTTTCCAGCGTGGTCGCGCCGATCTCGCGGCGCGGCACATTGACCACGCGCAGGAAGGCCGCATCGTCGTCCGGATTGGCGAGCAGACGCAGGTACGCCAGAACGTCTTTCACCTCGTGCCGATCGAGAAAACTCAACGCACCGGTAAGGTGATACGGAATGCGATTCAGACGCAGCGCCTTCTCCAGCGCGCGCGACTGGTGATTGCCGCGATACAGCACGGTGCACTGCGACCATGCCAGCGCATGCTTCTCGCGCAGATGGATCAGGTTGGCGGCCACGCGCTCGGCTTCGTGCTCCGCATCGCGGCATTCGAGCACGCGGATGCGCTCCCCCTCGTCGTGCGCGCTCCAGAGCTTCTTGACGTGCACGTGCGGGTTGTTGGCGATCAGCGCGTTTGCGGCGCGCAGGATGCGCTGGCCGCAGCGGTAGTTCTGTTCCAGCTTAATCACGCGCAGTTCCGGATAATCGTGCGCCAGCTTGTCCAGATTGCCCGGATCGGCGCCGCGCCAGGCGTAGATCGATTGATCGTCATCGCCCACGCAGGTGAACGCGCCGCGCTCTCCGGCCAGCAGTTTCAACAGCGCGTATTGCGCGGCGTTGGTGTCTTGGCATTCGTCCACCAGCAGATAACGAATGCGCTCGCGCCAGGCGTCGCGTGTTTCATGATCCTGCTCGAGCACTTGCACCGGCAAGCGGATCAGATCGTCGAAATCCACCGCATTGAACGCAGCGAGGCGACGCTGATACGCCGCATACATCTGCGCGACTTGCAGTTCGCGTGGACTGCGCGCACGATCCAATGTTTGTTCCGGCGTCAATCCGTCGTTCTTGGCACGTGAAATCAGGTTCCGCAGCAGGAACAACTGTTCCGGCTTGACGGAAGCGCCGGCGAGCTCCTTGACGAGCTGCGCGCTGTCATCCGCATCCAGCACCGAGAAGCCGCGCCGCAGGCCGGCGCGCGCATGTTCGATCTGCAGGAATTTCAGACCCAGCGCGTGAAAGGTGCACACGCTCAATGCCTCGGCATCATCGCGTTCGATCCGTTTCGCCACGCGCTCGCGCATCTCGCGCGCGGCCTTGTTGGTGAAGGTGATCGCGGCGATCTTGTGCGCGGGCGCCACACCGCGCGCGATGAGGTGCGCGATCTTTTCGGCGATCACACGGGTCTTGCCGGAGCCGGCGCCGGCCAGCACCAGCAACGGGCCGTCGCAGTATTCAACTGCGGCGCGTTGTTGCGGATTGAGCATGAAGCGGACGAGGAACGAGTAGTGAAAGCGCAAGAACCGGAGAACGTGCAAGAATGCATTGTCCTTGCAAACGGCACCGCTCACCACAGTTGCAACGCGAAGACGTTTGTGAGAGCGCCCTCGCTACTCATCCCTGATCGCTCGATGGCCAAACTCTACTTTTACTTCTCGGCGATGAACGCCGGCAAGACCACGACGCTGTTGCAGAGCGCGTACAACTACCGCGAGCGCGGCATGCGCACGCTGATCCTGAAGCCGGCGATCGACACGCGCGCAAGCACCGACATGACCACCATCGCCTCGCGCATCGGCCTGAACGCCCAAGCGAAAATTTTCCATCACGACGACGACCTGCGCGCGCTGGTCGATGCGGACATCGCGGCAGCTGGCGCGCTGCATTGCGTGCTGGTGGACGAGGCGCAATTCCTCTCCAAGGCACAAGTGTGGCAACTGACCGACATCGTCGACGCGCTGCACATTCCGGCGCTCACCTATGGCTTGCGCACCGATTTCCGCGGCGAGTTGTTCGAAGGCAGCCAATGGCTGCTGGCCTGGGCCGACGAACTGCACGAAATCAAGACCATCTGCCACACCGGCAAGAAGGCGACCATGGTGGTGCGCGTGGACGAGCGCGGCCGCGCGGTGAAATCCGGGCCGCAGGTCGAGATCGGCGGCAACGAGCGCTATGTCTCGGTCAGCCGCGCCGAATTCAAGCGCATCATGAGCGGCGAAGGTCACATCGAACCGCAACAACCCGCGCTGCCGCTGCGCGATCGGGAGAAACGCGATGAGCAATGACAACGCGCCGTGGACACGGCCGTATTACTGGCGCAGCGCGTCGCATGCGATGCTGCTGTATTTCGTGTTCGGCGAGTTTCCGAAGGAACTGAAACTGGACGTGGTCCGCCACGGCAGCACTGGTTTGCCGGCGGGCATCACGATGCACCGTTTCGACAAGCACACGCTGGCGCATTGGGAGGGCCATCCGCTACGCGGTGCGCTGGGCGAGTTGCTGCGCAACGACGATCCGGAGACGTTCAAGGTCGCACGCGCCGCAAGCCAATGCTTCATGCTGCGCGGCGAGCTTGACGATCCGGAGTCGCTCGAATACCTGCGCGACACGCTTGGCGTGATCGGCGCCCTGCTGGATGTGGGTGGCAAAGCGGTGGTCGATCCCCAGATGTTGGCGCTGTTTTCGCCGCAGGCGTGGCGCGAACATTTCGCCGATGGCGGCGCGTCGCCTCGTGAACACGTGCTGATCCTCGCTCATGACGAAGACGATGGCGCTTGGGTACGCACGCGCGGACTTCGCAAGTTCGCGCGCCCGGACATCAGCATCCGCGGCGTGCCGCAAACCGAGGTGGAACGCGCTGGCGCTTTGGCGATGCGCCTGGTCGAATTGCAGGCGCGAGGCATGCGTTTCGTAGACGGCACCGCGCTGGAGATCGACGGCGTGGCCATGGGCATGACCGCGCATCTCGCCGGTTCGTTGGAGGATCCGCAGTTCAACAACACCCACGTCGAATTCGCTTGGCCGACGTAGGAGCGAGCGTGTTCGCGACATGATGTCGACGGTCGCCTGCACGCAGGCTCCTACCGCTGACACCTCGCGCACCAATATGTCATCCTTTGCCCAATGACTGCACTGCGGATGGGTGTTGCACACACCTTGCACGGTTCGCCGGCGCGGCCATAGACGAACAATTCCTGCTCGAAGTAACCGGGTGCGCCGTCGGGCGCGAGGAAATCGCGCAGGGTGGTGCCGCCGCGGGTGATCGCGTACAGCAGCACGCGTTGGATTTCATCCGCGAGTTTGGCGTAACGGACGCGAGATATTGAACCCGCGGCGCGCTTCGGCTGTATGCCCGCGGCGAACAGCGCTTCGCTCGCATAGATGTTGCCGACGCCGACCACGTTGCGTTGATCCATCAGGAAACTTTTTACCGGCGCGCTGCGTCCGCGCGAGCGTGCCCACAACCAGTCGCCGTCGAACTCGGTCGACAGTGGTTCGGGACCGAGATCGCGCAGCAGCGGATGCGTTTCGCCGGCTTCCTGCCAGAGCAGCGAGCCGAAACGTCGCGGATCGTTTAAGCGCAGCGCCTTGCCCGAATCCAGCACCAGATCGTAGTGATCGTGCGTGCGTGGTTTGGCAGTTGCGTCGACGATGCGCAAGGAACCCGACATGCCGAGATGCAGCAGCGCCGCGCCAGCTTGTGTGTGCAGCAGCAGATATTTTGCGCGGCGTGTGACCGTATCGACGCGCTGACCCGGCAACGTGTTGCGGATCGCGCGCGGAATCGGCCAGCGCAAGTCGTTGCGGCGCAGGATCACGCGCTCGATCACGCGGCCTTCCACGTGCGGCGCGATGCCACGTTTTGTGGTCTCTACTTCTGGTAGCTCAGGCATCAGTTATTGGCCGGCTGCATCGCCAGCGTGATTTCGGGCGAGTACTGCCGCGGCACCAGCGCGACGCGGCCGCCCACCTGCACGTAACGCAGATCATCGAGCGCGCTCAGTGCGCCGTAGCGCAGGATCACGTTGTTCAGCACCAGCCTCGCGGCGGGTTGCGTCAACCCGATTTTCGCCGGATCGAATTCGCCCTCTTGCGACCACCGCGCCACTGGTGTGGCGGCCAGATTCGCCAACCGCTGCACGCGCTCGTCGTTGCCGCGCATCTTGGTCGGCGCGATGCGCCACCAATGGCCGTCGCGTTTCTCGAACGCCTGCGGCGCGCCATGCGCGATGGTCAGTTCGACTCGCGTGATCGAATCGGGGTCGAGTTCGGTCAGCGTCAGCGGCGTGCGCTGCTGATCGCGCCAGCCTAACCACAACACGAGCGCCACCAGCGCGATTACCGCACACAGCAACGACAGCCGATTGCGCAATGCGCGCTTCATTGACAGCAACTCAGCGACGTCGACGCCGCACGCCGATCACGATGCCGATCACCAGCAGCAACAACGGCACAGCGACCAGCCAACCCCACGTCATCAGCGCCAGATCGGTTTGCGTGAGATGGATGATGCGATCCGGCGCGTCGCGGGGCGGCAGCGACACCAGCGCGTCGTCGCCCAGTAGCCAGTCGAACACGCGCTGCGCGAAGGCGCGGTTGCCGCCGTTGTTCAAATAGGTGTTGGAGAGAAAATCGCCATCGCCGATCACCACCGCGCGCTGCTCGCTCTTGTCGGGTGAAGGCGAGAGGCGCGACAGCGCGAAACCGAAATCCAGCGGGCCGCGCAGTTCGCCTAGGCTGGCGTCGTATTTGATCGTCGAAGCCTGCGTCGGATCGATCGCTGCGATCTGGTTCCAGCTTTGCGCGCTGCTGCTCAGAATCGGATGGATCGACCAGGGCGCGCCGCTGGCGGCGGCCAGTGCAGCGACTTGCGGGAACAGCGTGTTGACCTGGAAGCCGCGCGTGATCGCGTGCGGCGGGTAATCGTTGGCGACCACCATGCGCGGATCGCCGATGCCGAGCTTGGCGCCGGCGCCGTCCACCAGCACGCCCGGCAGCACGCGCACGCCCAGCGCCTGGCCGAGTGGCGACAGGCCGAGATCATCATTTCCCGGTTCGGTGAGCCACAGAAAATTGCCGCCGCGCGCCAGCCAGTCCGTCAGCGCCTTCACCGATTGCGGCGACAGTTCCGCCTGCGGACTGGCGAGCACAACGAGATCCGTGTTGCCGGGCACAACCGCGCTCTGCGTCAGGTTCAACGACAGCGCGCGGATGCCTTGCTGCTTCAATTGATCTGCGAACGAGCTGACATCCGCATTGGCCTTGCCGTCGGGCGAACGTTCGCCATCGCCAGTGACGAACGCGACCAGCCGATCACGCCCGCGCGTCAGGCGCGCCAGCGCGTTGCCGAAATCGCGTTCGTCCAGTTGCACCACATGTTGCTCGCGGCCGTGCCAGTGCAACACGATTTCGCCATCCACGCTGACGCCGGCTTTGCGCATCGCGGCGGGATCGGCATCCGGATCGACGAAAGAGAGTTTCAGATCCGGCTTGAATCGTTGCCAGCCTTCGATGAAGCTGCGCAGCTTTTCGCGCAGATCGCCGCCGGGCCGCGCATAGCTCACCGCATCCACTTCGCCCGGCAGTTGTTTCAGGATCGCCTGCGCCTGCGGCGAAATGCTTTCGCGCGCGCCCTTGCTCCAGTCGGCCGTGAAATCGAAGCGCGCCGACAGCAGCGCGATGCAGGCCGCGCCGATCAGCAGCAGCACAGTGAACAGCCACGCATCCGCGCGTTCCCCGAACCGCCGCATCATCCGCGCACCTTTTCAGCGGCGAGACGCCGCGCCGCGAACGACAGCGGCAACACGATCAGCAACAGGAAATAGATCACGTCCACGCTGCGCACCAGGCCGTGCATGAATGGCGTGATATGCGTGGACAGCGCCAGATAATCCAGCCAGCCCGCGTGCGCGCCGGTCATGCGCGAGCCGGCATCGAGTATGCCCAGCACCAGCGCGATCAACAGCGCGGCCATCGCCGCGAGCGCCGGATGCGACACGAACGCCGAACACGCGATGCCTATCGCGCTCAGCGCCGCTACACACAACGCGCTACCCAGCAAGGCCGCGCAGAACTGGCCCCAATCCGGCGAGGTCGCGTGCGCCAGCGAAAGTGGAATCAGCGCGGCGAGAATCAGCAGCAACCACAGGAAGACCAGCGATGCCAGAAATTTTTCAAGCACGATGCGCGCGGGCGAAAGTCCCGCCGCGAATAGCAACGGCAGCGTATGCGCGCGGCGTTCGCCAGCGATCGCGTGCATGGTGATCAGGGGCGCCAGCAGCAGCGACAACTGCACAAAGGTGAGCAGATGCGGCGCAGCGACCAGATCGGTGTAGCCGAGATTGGCCTCGGGTGCGGCCGCGAGCTTCGGCTGCGCCGCGAGGAAGGCATTGAGATCGAGCAGGAACAGCCACGCCAGCAGACCCAGTGCAATCGCGCCCAGCGCCCACGCAAACGGCCGCACGAACAGCCGCTTCAGATCGAGGCGCGCCACCGGCAGCACATTCATGCGGCGATTTCCGTCTTGTCGCGTGCTATCGCGAGAAACGCACGATCCAGCGCGCCGCGATCGGCTGCGAGTTGCGCATCGAAACGCACGCGGCCTTCGTGCAGGATTACTACGCGGTCACACATCGCCTCCACTTCGCTCAGCACGTGCGTGGAGATGATGGTCGCGCGCGTGTCGGACAGACCCTGGATCAGTTCGCGCAATTGCGCGGTCTGCACCGGATCGAGGCCGTTGCCCGGCTCGTCCAGCACCAGCAGTTCGGGATCGTGCAGCAACGCCTGCGCCAAGCCGAGGCGGCGTTTCTGTCCCAGGGACAATTGCCCGCTCAGTCGATTTGCCATTCCCGACAAATCCAGCCGCAGCAGTTCGCGATCGATCGCGCGCTTGCGCGCGGCGCGATCCATCCTGTGAAGCCGGCCGCAAGCGTCGAGATATTCGCGCACCGTCAATTCGGGCCAGAGCGGCACGTTTTCCGGCAGATAGCCAATGCACGTGCGCGCCGTTGCGAGGTGTTCATGCAGAATGAGGCCGTTCAATTTCACCGCGCCGGCATCGGGCGCCAGCACACCGGCGATCATCGCCAGGGTGGTCGATTTCCCGGCGCCGTTGACGCCCAGCAGCCCCAGCACCTCGCCGCGGGCGACGTTGAAGGTCACATCCCTCACCACTTCGCGTCCGGCGAGGCGGCGGCCGACGTGTTCGAGTTGCAGAATTGACGAAGGTGGCATTCGAAGGGTGGCATCCACGCGGCTTGCAACGCATTGTGGCGGGCCGCATATCGGTCTAACAAGCAGGTGGCGGGCAGCGAGCGGTTCACCTAAACTGGAATCTACTCCCGGCATCATTCATGCAATAGCTTTCTGCGTCACCTGCTCAAGGTTTCCAGTTGGATTCAATGCTCGATCTCCTTCTCAACTTTGCCGGCCACGGCCTCGCGCACGCGGGCTGGCTCGGCATCGCGCTGTACGTGCTGGTCACCACCCAGCTCACCATTTTCGCCGTCACCTTGTATCTGCACCGCAGCCAGGCGCATCGCGGCGTGGATTTCCATCCCGCAGTGGCGCACGTGCTGCGTTTCTGGAACTGGCTCGGCACCGGCATGATCACCAAGGAATGGGTGACGGTGCACCGCAAGCACCACGCCCATTGCGAAACCGAAGACGATCCGCACAGCCCGCAGGTGCTCGGCATCGGCAAGGTGTTCTTCCAGGGCGCGGAGCTTTACCGTCTCGCGGCGGCGAACGAAGCCGATCTGGAGAAGTACGGCCGCGGCACGCCGGACGACTGGGTCGAGCGTCACGTCTATACGCCGCATCCGTATCTGGGCGTCGCGCTGTTGATGGTGATCGACCTATTGCTGTTCGGCGCGCTGGGCGCCGCGATCTGGGCCGTGCAGATGGCGTGGATTCCGTTCTGGGCTGCCGGCGTCGTCAATGGCGTCGGCCACTGGTGGGGCTACCGCAATTTCGAAACCAGCGACACCGCGACCAATCTCACGCCGTGGGGCTTTTGGATCGGCGGCGAGGAACTGCACAACAACCATCATGCCTTCCCGAGTTCTGCGCGGTTCGCTCTGCGCCGTTTCGAGTTCGACATGGGTTGGGCGGTGATCTGCGGCTTGCAGAAGGTCGGCTTGGCGAAAGTGCTGCGCGTGGCGCCAGCGCTGGACATCCGCCCGAACGTCAATTTGCCGGATGCGGAAACGTTGAAGGCGCTGCTGACGCACCGCTTCCAGGCGATGACCGATTACTACAAGCTGGTGATCAAGCCGACACTGCGCGAGGAGGCCGCGCACGCCGGCGAGCGCCTGCGCCAGAAACTGCCACGCCGTATGCGGCGTGCGCTGGCCGACGGCGGACGCTGGCTGGACTCCGAAGCGCGCAGCCGTCTGGATGCGATGCTGGAAAAACGCCCCGGCCTGCGCGTCGTGGTCGACTATCGCGCACGCCTCGCCGCGCTGATCGAACAACGCAAACCGGAATCCGCGCTGGCCGCCTTGCAGCAGTGGATCCACGAAGCCGAGGTGAGCGGCAATCGTTTGCTCGCCGAATATGCCGCGCGGTTGAAGAGATACGCCGTCGCGAGAGCGTAGTTCGTTCGGTTACGGCGACAAAAAACCCGCCGATCGGCGGGTTTTTTGCGAGCGTTTCATGCGCTCATTTAATCTTGCCTTCCTTGTAGATCACGTGCTTGCGCACGACGGGGTCGTACTTCTTCATTTCCATCTTGTCGGGCGTGTTCTTCTTGTTCTTGTCGGTGGTGTAGAAGTGGCCGGTGCCGGCGGAAGAGGTGAGGCGGATCTTGTCGCGTTTGCTTGCCATGTTCGTTGCTCCTCAAACCTTTTCGCCGCGGGCGCGCAGGTCCGCCAGCACGGATTCGATGCCATTCTTGTCGATCGTGCGCAGCGCCTGGCTGGACACACGCAGTTTCACCCAGCGCTTTTCGCTCGGCACCCAGAACCTGCGTTCGTGCAGGTTGGGCAGCCAGCGCCGCTTGGTCTTGTTGTTGGCGTGCGAGACGTTGTTGCCGCTCATCACGCTCTTGCCTGTCACCTGGCACACTCGCGCCATGATCGTTCTCCTCAAAGGTCTTGCGTAGCCCGCAAAACATCGGCCCGGCCAAGAGGGTTGCGCGGAGGCCGGAAGGTGCCGCTTGTGTTCCCGTGCGCGGCGGGGCGGCTGAATCGAGCCGCAAAGCATAGCAGAGCCGGGCCTTCAGCGGCAATCGAAGGTGCAGCGGCGGCGCATCCGTGCCACAATCCCGCTTCTATCCCGACGTCTCAAGCGGAGCTCGAAGAACATGGCAGAACAGACCCCGGCCGAAAGCAATGGCGCGGCCGCGCCGCAACAGCGGCAACTGGCCTTGCAGAAGATTTACGTGCGCGACGCCTCGTTCGAGGTGCCCAATGCGCCGCAGGTGTTCCGAGAGGATGGCCAGCCGCAGGTGCAGTTGAATCTCAGTCACAAAGCCACGCCGGTCGGCGAGGGTTCGTATGAAGTGATGCTCACGCTTACCGTCACCTGCACGCTCAACGAACGCACTGCATATCTGGCCGAAGTGCAGCAGGCGGGCATTTTCGGCGCGCTCGGTTTTCCTCAGGATGAATTGAATGCGATCCTCGGGAGCTACTGCCCGAACGTGCTGTTTCCGTACGCGCGGCAGATCGTCTCCGATCTGGTGCAAAACGGCGGTTTCCCGCCGCTCTTGCTGCAGCCGATCAATTTCGACGCACTGTATGCCGAGCAGATGCAGCGCGCCGCAGGCGACGCGCCTGCGTTGAACGCCTGATTGCGGACGCTCGGTTCCTCACGTTCTGTTGTCCATGCTTCTCCGCCCCTTGGCAAGGGGGCTAAACCTTCGCACAGCGAAGGTTCGGGGGTTGTGGAGATATGGCGTCGCCAATCGAAGCCGATAGCGCAGCAGGCAATGCAACCGCACGTCGAAGGGCGGCGACTACCGTCGCCGTTCTCGGCGCCGGTTCCTGGGGAACGGCGCTCGCCGCATTGCTGACGCGCAACGGCGCGCGCACGCGCCTGTGGGGCCGCGACGCGCGCGCGCTCGCCGCGATCGCGGCCGCGCATCGAAACACGCGTTACCTGCCGGAGATGGAATTGCCGGCAGAGTTGGCCTTCCAACCTGATCTGTGCACCGCGCTGGCCAATGCCGATCTCGTGCTGGTTGCGGTACCGAGCCACGCCTTCCGTGAAGTGCTGGAAGAAGCCGCGCCGCTGTTGCCGCGACACGCGGGCTACGTGTGGGCGACGAAAGGCTTCGAGCCCGGCACCGGACGATTTCTGCACGAGGTCGTCGCGGAGCGCCTGCCGCACGCGCCTTCCGCAGTTGTCACCGGGCCTTCGTTCGCGCGCGAAGTGGCCGCGGGTTTGCCGACCGCGGTGACGGTGCATTCGCACGAGGATGCGTTCGCGCACCGCGTCGCCGAACTGCTGCACTCGCAAAGTTTCCGCGCCTACACGGGCAACGACATGCTGGGCGCGGAACTGGGCGGCGCGATGAAGAACGTGCTGGCGGTCGCCACCGGCGTGGCCGACGGCATGCAACTCGGCTTGAACGCGCGCGCCGGTTTGATCACGCGTGGCATGAACGAGATGCTGCGCCTTGGCGCCGCGCTCGGTGCGCAGGCGCAAACGCTGATGGGTTTGTCCGGATTGGGTGATCTGGTGCTGACCTGTACGGGCGAGCTGTCGCGCAATCATCGCTTCGGTGTGGCGCTCGGGCGTGGCGTGCCATTGCAGCAGGCGTTGGATGAAATCGGCCAAGTCGTGGAAGGAACGGTCACCGCCGATGAAGTGATGCGCTTGGCCAATCGCCATGGCCTCGATCTGCCCATTTCGCAGCACGTGCAACTGGTCCTGCGCGGCGACATGACGCCGGCCGACGCGCTGCGCGCCTTGCTGGCGCGTGAACGCAAACCGGAATATCCGGAGCACCTGTTCCGCTCTTGATGCGGGCGATTCCGGGCCGAGCTATGCTCGGTCTTTTGGCCGGCGGAAATAGCCCAGATGGGAAGCCGCAACGCCTCGACGCAACCCGTATCCGACGCGACGCGCGCGCCGGAGAAAAGCGGTGCCTTGCCCGCAGCGTGGCAGCGGCTGTTGTCCGAACCCAGACGCCGCACGCCATCGGACTCCGTGCTCGGCTTTCTGCTGGAGCTGGTGAATGACGCGCCGCCGGTCGCGCGCGTCGAAGTCGCGCCGGTGCTGCTCGAGCCGGTGCCCGGCGGCCGCCTCGGCCGCGCGGTGCCGCTCGATCCCAAACAACTGACGCAAGCCGGCCTGCCCGGACCGATGTTGCGATTGGCAGCCGGCGTGCTCGGTCTGCCGCAGACGCAGCGCAAGGGCCGGTCGTATGCGCATCTCTCCGGCGAATTCGGCGATGCGTTGCTCGTGGAAATCCTGGACAGCGCGCCGTGTCTCCTCGGCGGCGTCGCGGGTTTGCGCCTGACGCGCGGCAAACCGCGCGCGCTGAACTGGCATTGGCAGATGGAGGCGGACGGACGTCAGCGCCTGCTGCCAGAATTGCCAGCATCGCAACGCCTGCTGCGCGTGGGCGGCTTGTGGTATCTCGATCCCGAACGTTCCGAGCTGGGTGGTTTTGAGGGTTCGATCGACGAAGTGCCTTGGCTGGACGCGCCGCCGCTGTCGCCCGAATGCGGCGATGCACTGGCGCACGCGATTCAGTCCTCGCCTTACGCGAACCGAATTCCCGCACCGCGTGCCTTTGCCGCGGTCGAGCGCGCGGAACTCGCGCCGAAACCCGTTCTGACCCTGCACGCCTTGACGCGCCACGCACGTATCGGCGCGGGCACGCCGCCGCTCGCTTACGCGCGGCTGGCGTTCGATTATGGCGGCGAAAAATTGCCGGGCCGCGGTGGCGAACCGCTGGTGCGGCGCGTGCGCGACGGAAAACTGGTCGAGATCGCGCGCAAGCGCGCCGACGAACTGGCGACGATGGAGCGCTTGGAAGGCTTTGGTCTTGCGCCCGCGGTTGATTGTGAAGGGCTCCCTTGGGACATGGCCGATGCGTTGCCGGAAGACGCGTGGCTGTTTCCCGGAAAGGGTTATGCCGGCGCGCTCGAAGTCAACACGCCCGCGCGCTGGTTGTCGTTGCGGGAGAAACTGGAGACGGATGGTTTCAATGTCGACTATGCCTCGACGTTTCCGTTCGAAGTGCTGGAAGGGCCGCCGCAGTGGTACGGCGTGGCGACGGAAGAAAAGGGCGGCGATGCGTTCGATTTCGAAGTCGGCATCGAGGTGGACGGCCAGCGCGTGAACCTGTTGCCGATCGTGGGACGTGCGCTGTCAGAACACACGCTCTCGCTCACCGCTCCCCCCAATGAAACCGAAGACGCGGTGTGGTATGCGCCGGTGGACGAACGCCGCCGTGTACCGGTGCGGCTTTCCGTGTTGCGCGCGCTCTTGGCGCCGCTGGCCGAATACCTGCAACGTCCGCGGGAAAAATTGCGTCTGCCGCGCGTGCAGGCCGGACGGCTGGAAGAATTCGCGCAAGCGTTGCCGAAAGACCGCGGCAAACTGGAAGCGCCGAAGGAACTCACCGGCTTTACCGCACGCCTGCGCGAGGCCGCGGCACACGCATCCGATGCCATTCCCCCGGAATTCGCCGGTGAATTGCGTCCGTATCAACGCGAAGGTCTGCGCTGGTTGAACGCCTTGGCCGAAGCGGGTCTGGGCGGAGTGCTGGCCGACGACATGGGCCTGGGCAAGACCGTGCAGTTACTGGCGCACTTGCTGGCATTGAAGGCCGGCAGCGCGTTGACGCAACCGGCACTGATCGTCGCGCCGACCAGTTTGATACCGAACTGGCAAGCGGAAGCGAAACGCTTCGCACCGACCCTGAAACTGCTGACACTGCACGGTCCCGAGCGCGTGCGCAGTTTCGACCGGCTCGCCGGGCATGACCTGGTCCTCACCAGTTACGCGCTGCTGCCGCGCGATCTTTCCGTGCTGCGTGAGCAACCGTTCGCGTTGGTAGTGCTGGACGAAGCGCAGCAGGTGAAGAATCCGCGTACACAGGCGCGTCGCGCACTGCTCTCCATCGCTGCCGCGCGCCGCGTGTGCATGACCGGTACGCCGCTGGAAAATCATCTGGGCGAGTTGTGGTCGCAGATGGACTTGGCCGTACCCGGGCTGCTGGGCGATGAAGGGTCTTTCCGCAAGCACTATCGCATTCCGATCGAGCGGCAGTCTGACGGTGCGTGCCAGGCGCGGCTGAATTCGCGGCTCGCGCCTTTCATCCTGCGCCGAACGAAGGCGCAGGTTGCGAAGGAACTGCCGCAGAAGACCGAGATCGCGCGCAGTGTGGCGCTTTCCGGTCGTCAAAAGGAATTGTACGAATCCCTGCGCGTGTCGCTGGCGGAAGAATTACGCGAGGTGATCCGCCAGCGCGGTATCGAGCACAGCGGCATCATCGTGCTGGATGCGTTGCTGAAACTGCGGCAGACCTGTTGCGATCCGCGCCTGGTGAAACTGGAGGCCGCGCGCGGTGTGCGCGAATCGGCCAAGCTGGAATTGTTGATGGACATGGTGCCGGATCTGGTGTCCGAGGGCCGGCGCGTGCTGCTGTTCTCGCAGTTCACCGAAATGCTGGCACTGATCGCGCGCGAGCTGGATCGCCGGCATCTGAAATATGTCACGCTCACCGGCGACACGCGCGATCGCGCCGAACCCGTGCGCAAGTTCCAGGATGGCGAAGTGCCGCTGTTCCTGCTGTCGCTGAAAGCCGGTGGCGTGGGCTTGAACCTCACCGCCGCCGACACCGTGATCCATTACGACCCGTGGTGGAATCCGGCTGCCGAAGCGCAGGCGTCAGACCGCGCGCACCGCATCGGCCAGGACAAACCGGTGTTCGTCTATCGCCTGATCTGCGCCGGCACCGTCGAGGAACGCATCGAACAACTGAAGGCGCGCAAGGCCGAACTCGCGCAAGCCGTGCTGGAAGGCGGCGGTACCCGCGACAAACTGGCATTCGACGAGGAAGATCTGGAAGCGTTGTTTGCGGCGGAGTGAATCGTGAATATCGAAACTTTCGACGGCGGCTGCGACTGCAAATATGTTCGTTACCGCATGCTGAGCACGCCGCTGTTCGTGCACTGTTGCCATTGCCGCTGGTGCCAGCGCGAAACCGGCTCTGCGTTCGTGATGAATGCGCTGATCGAGAGCGATCGGGTGCAGTTGTTGAGCGGAGAGTTGGACATGGTGATGACGCCGTCCAACAGCGGCAAGGGCCAGAAGATCGCGCGCTGCCCGCAATGCCGCATCGCGCTGTGGAGCCATTACGCCGGCGGCGGCGATGCGTTCACTTTCATCCGCGTCGGCACGCTGGACGATCCCGATCATTTTCCGCCCGACATCCATATCTACACCTCATCCAAGCAGCCATGGGTAATCATCCCGGAAGGCGTGCCGGTGATGCCCGAGTACTACGAGCGGGAGAAATACTGGCCGGAGGAAAGTCTGAAGAGGCGGGAGGCGTTGCTCGCGAAACGGTCAACGTGATTGCGGCGCACACCGGCAGAAGTTACGGCTCACGCTTCAAACCATTTTTCTCCAGCGCTTCCAAATACGCCTTCCAGTTGCGTTCCTGATTGACGCCGAGGTCGTAGAGCGTGCTCCACGAGAAGATGCCGGTGGCATGGCCGTCTGAAAAACGCAGCAGCACGCCGTAGTTGCCGATCGGTTCGATCGCATCGATGTTGACGCCGCGCTTACCGGCGACCAGTCCCTGCTGGCCGGGGCCGTGCCCCTGCACTTCGGCCGAAGGCGAGTGCACGCGCAGATATTCGCAGGGCAGGTTGAAGCGCTCGCCGCTGTCGAAAGCCACTTCGAGCATATGAGATGCGCGGTGGAGGATGAGATCAGTGGGGCGGGGCATCAGTTCGTCATTCCGGCGGTGAGCAGAGTGGCCATGGAGGATCGCGCTTTGAGGGCCAGGAGAGCCTGAAGTCAAAGGCAGAGTGCAAAAAACCGAGTATCTGACCACTGGCGCCAGACAAGATGATCACCGGCGCCAGTCAAATTGACCACCCGAGTCAGACAAGATGACCACCGGCGCCGTACGGACTGACCGGCAATGCCAACGAGCTGACCATCCACGCGTAGGTCGCTTGGCGGCGGAACCGGTTCGTCGGAGTCCGGCTGTTCACGCTTGAACCCGTGCTGGCGTTTCGTTGATGTGCCGTTGCACCCCCCGTTCCAGCATGTGACGCTTTTGGAACGTCCGCAGAATTAGTGCAGTCACCAATTAGGACCGCGCGGCCACGAGGCAACATAGCGAGCGAAAATGATTCAGAACCAATCGTGGTATCGCCGGCGCTGGATGTTCGCCTCTCCAACAAGCCACTCCCGAAAAATCTTCAGCGCGGGGCTCTGTGCGTGGGCCGCCCGATAGGCGAGGTACCAGCTCTCGTATTGCTTGTGCGCCGAACCGAACGGCGCGGCCAAGCGTCCGGATTCCAGTGCGTCGCTCACATAGGGAAGTTGCGCCACCGCGACACCCACACCATCGAGCACTGCCTGCATCGCCATCGATGAACTCTCGAAGCGCACTTCGTTCCTTGGCTTGATCGGGGAACGCAGCCCCGCGGCCTTGAACCACCATGTCCATTGCTCACGCAGGTGCGCAACCACGATGAGGGTTGCCTTGCGCAGGTCTTGTGGTTTGTGCAGGCTTTTGGCAAGCGCCGGGGCACACACCGGTGTCAGAGTCGATGCAAAGAGTTCCTCTGCGCTGTAGCCCGGCCAGTCGCCGTCGCCACGACGGATCGTGCACGTCCAATCGTCACGCAACGGGTTCATCACCCCGCCCGTCGCCACACGTACTTCAACTTCCGGATGGTCGAGATTGAAGTGTGCTAGACGCGGGATCAGCCAATGCAGCGCGAACGCTGGGGCAACCCCGACGGTGAGGACAGGGCCGGCCCGCATCGACGAGACCTGTTCGACGAGCCGGCCGATGGCCGCGAATGCATCGGTCAAGCCGGGCTGCAGTGCTCGGCCTTGTTCGGTGAGGTCCAGGCCGTTGGCATGACGCTGGAACAGCACGTAACCGAGGCGGCGTTCGAGTAGCCGCACACTCTGACTGATCGCCGCCGGCGTGACGTGCAGTTCACTTGCGGCTGCCGTGAAACTGCCATGGCGCGCTGCGGCCTCGAAAGCTCGCAAGCCATTGAGAAAGGGCGGGACTCCGTTCACGGGTATCAGCAAAAGGATAGCTATGTCTTGGGTTAGAGAAAATTGCTGGCAGTGTGATGAACCTGTCGTGAGAATAGTGCAACCACGCCATTATGTGCGATTGAACCTGTGATTGATCCGCTCGAAGCAAATGGCTAACGAATAGGTAATCTATGCCTGCACTACCGATGGGAGCAGCAATTCTTGCCATGCGCGTGGTGAGGTGTTGTCCCCGAATGACCGGCGCCTGCATCGCACCGCGCTACCTGTGGCCGTCTAAGGCGATGGCGTGAATTTCTCAGCACAGTTCATCGCCCGCCCCGTTGCGACAACCCTGCTCATGGCGGCGCTGGCGTTGGCGGGGATCATTGCGTTCGCACTGTTGCCGGTCTCCGCGCTGCCGCAGGTGGATTTCCCGACCATCCAGGTCACGGCGACGCTCGCCGGGGCCAGCGCTCAAACCATGGCATCGTCAGTGGCGACGCCGCTCGAGCGTCAGCTTGGGCAAATTCCCGGTGTGAGCGAGATGACTTCGTTCAGCGCACTGGGCGCGACGTCGATCACGATTCAGTTCAACCTGAATCGCAACATCGATGCCGCGGCGCAGGACGTGCAGACCGCGATCAATGCGGCCAGTGGCACGTTGCCGCGGACAATGACCACGCCGCCCACCTACAAGAAGCTGAACCCCACCGACGCGCCGATCCTGGTGCTGGCCGCAAGCTCGGATGCGTATCCGCTGACCACGGTGGACCAGTTCGTGGACAACAACCTGGCGCGCAAGATTTCGCAGGTACCGGGCGTGGCCCAGGTTTCGCTGGGTGGCGAACAGGAACCGTCGATTCGCGTGCAGGTCGATCCGCGCAAGCTCGCTGCGCTCGGCATGACCTTGGAGCAGGTACGCAGCGCCTTGGTCAATGCGACCACCGATGCCGCGAAGGGCGTGATCGATACGTCACGAACGAGTTTCGTGATCACCGCCAACGACCAGGTCACTGAGGCGCAAGCCTTCGAGAACGTTGTGCTGGCCTACAAACATGGGGCACCGATCCATGTTCGCGACGTTGGGCGCGCGGTGGCGGCCGCAGCCGATCGCACCGCTGCGGCGTACTACGACAACCACCACGCGATCCTGTTGACCGTATACAAGCAGCCTGGCGCGAACGTGATGGACACCGTACGCCGGATCGAGGCTCAGCTGCCACAACTGACATCCGGAATTCCAGCGGCCATCACGATTCGTACCGTTCTTGACCGTACGGTGACCATTCGCGCGGCGGTGCGCGATGCCGAGATGACGCTGGGGTTGGCGGTCATCCTGGTCATCGGCGTGGTGCTGGCGTTTTTGGGCAGCCCGCGAGCGATGCTCGCGCCCGGCCTCACCGTCATTCTCGCCTTACTCGGTGCATTCGCGGCGATGCGGCTGTCCGGTTCGAGCCTCGACAACATTTCGCTCATGGGTTTGACGCTCGGCGTGGGCTTCGTGGTCGACGACGCCATCGTGGTGGTTGAGAACATTCAGCGGCATGTCGATGACGGCATGGCGCCGATGGACGCGGCGCTGCAGGGTACGCGTGAGATCGCCTTCACCGTATTGTCGATCAGTATTTCACTGATTGCGGTGTTCACGCCGTTGCTGCTGATGGGCGGGGTCGTCGGCCGGCTGTTTCAGGAGTTCGCTCTGACCGTGATCGCCACCATCGTGGCCTCCGTGCTGGTGTCACTCACCTTGGCGCCGATGTTGTGCGCGCGCCTTTTGCGTCGCGAAAACGGCGGGAGCGCGCGCTGGCACCGCGGAATCGCGGCAGCGTTCGACGCCCTGTCGCGAGGCTATCAGCATTCCTTGGATGGCGTGCTGCGCCACCCGGCGTTGATGCTCGGTGTGTTTTTCTTGACGGTCGCGGTGGCGCTGGTATTGGCGGTCAAGATTCCCAAAGGGTTTATCCCGATCCAGGACACCGGCCTGATTGGGGGTCTTGCCGATGCCGCGCAAGGCACTTCACCAGCCGAAATGCAGCGTCTCGAGCGGGCTCTCGACGCGGTGGTATTGCGCGATCCGGGTGTGGCTGGCGTGGCCTCATGGACGGGGAGCACGGGTGGCAACGGCTTTGCACAGACGGCCAACACTGCACGCTACTACGTGGTGCTGAAACCACGCGATCAACGCGCCTCGGCCAGCCAAATCATCAGGCGGTTGCAGCCCAAGCTCGCAAACGTCCAAGGCGTCGTGCTGCACCTGAAGCCTACCCAGGACATCACCGTCGGCGGTCGATCCGCGCGCGGAACTTACCAGTACACGTTGCAAGGCACGGACGTCGATGAGTTGGATCGCTGGTCGCAGAAGATGCTGCAACGAATGCAGGCGCTGCCGCAGCTGACCGGCGTCGCCAGTGACCTGCAAATCGACGCGCCACAAGCCGCGCTCCACATCGACCGGACAATGGCGGGGCGCTTCGGCATATCCCCGCAAACCATCGACGACACGCTGGATGATGCTTATGGGCAGCGTCAGATCACCCAGTACTTCACGAGTAGCAATACCTACCCGCTGATCCTCGAGATCACCCCCGACCTGCAACATCGGCTCGCTTCCCTTGGCAGTTTGTACATTCAATCGCCCTTGACCGGCGGGATGGTTCCGCTGTCCGTGCTGACCGAAACGAATACCTCGAAGGTTGGGCCACTCTCCATCACCCATCAAGGGCAATTTCCGGCGGTGACGTTGACATTTGATCTTGCCCGCGGTGTTTCGCTCGGGCAGGCAGTCTCGGCCATCCAGCAGGCGGCCGAGGAAATTGGATTGCCGAGTTCCGTGCGCGGATCATTCCAGGGCAACGCCAAGGCGTTCCAGACCGCGCTGGTGGACATGCCTTGGCTGGTGCTGGTCGCGCTGGCAGCGGTTTATATCATCCTCGGGATTCTGTACGAAAGTTTCATCCATCCCTTGACAATTCTCTCGACCTTGCCGCCCGCGGGCGTGGGTGCACTGATCCTGCTGTGGGCCATGCACATGGGCCTGGACGTGATCGGCATCATCGGGATTCTGTTGCTGATCGGCATCGTCAAAAAGAACGGCATCCTGCTGATCGATTTCGCGATCGTTGCCATGCGTGATCGCGGATTGACGCCAACCGATGCGATCCGCGATGCATGCCGATTGCGTTTCCGGCCGATCCTGATGACGACGGTGGCGGCGCTGTTGGTGGCGCTGCCACTGGCGTTCGGGCGCGGAGTGGGCTCCGAACTGCGCCAACCGCTGGGTTACGCCATGATCGGAGGCCTGCTGCTGAGCCAACTGATGACGCTGTACACGACGCCCGTGATTTTTCTGTACCTCGAAAGATTCCGGGTCAAGCGAGGGCGTGCGGGAAAGGCGATCATTGAACGATCGACAAGAGCAATCTAATCGAACCGCTCCAAGAACTTCGGCGGTGTTCGGTTCCGCTCCGACTCGCGTGGCACTACGAAACGCAGCTCTACGCCGCTCATCAACGACGTTGAGTCACGGCGTACCGGCTATTCGCGAAAGATCAAGGTAGGTCGGTTTCAGCCAGTTGGCGCCGCTGATCGGAATCCCGCGATAGTAGGGGCGGGAACATCACGCGCACCGACTCGATGAATCGCTACCCTGGGTTCGGTGCCATCTTCTTCATGACTCGTTGCTCGATAATCCACGGCTTGATGTAGCCAAGGTGGACCAGCCAAACCATAGCAAGCACGAAAGCCGTGACGCCGTACAACTTTCCGAACTGTGCGGGTGAGAGCGCGTGATGGATGGTCAGCATCTGAAGCAACACGGCCAGCGCAAATTGGCAAAACATCACGACCGCGAGACAGCGCCCGAAGATTGCAGCCCACCGGGCAGACGCCAGCGTGACGGTTCCATTGCGTCTCCTGAGGTTGCCAGTCCAACGCAGCAAACGAATCTCGCGATCGGTGAGATCGCAGCGATGTTTCAGCGCAATCAGTGCCACGCGGTCGCGCCGCGACCAATCGAAGCCGAACCGGCGGATGAACTCGCGCTCATCGTCAATGGCCGCTCGATCTGCTTCTCGTGCGCGGGACGTGCCGGTTGGGGCGTCTTCGGTCTGACCAAAATAGTCGCGCATCTCTGCGGCGATGCGCTCGATTTCCGCTTGCTGGGCCGCCGAGGGCTCGTACGACCGGCCAACATTCCACCAGGAATTACTATCGTCGCTTTGCATGAGGCAGCTCCTACGCTGCGAGGGAAAGGAGGTCCCGTATTTCGTGCGCATCAGCTCGGCCGGCCAACGCACACCGTCGGTACGCAAGCCCGATGAGATGGGCCTTCTTGTCCGGCCGGAGCCGCTTGCCTGCCCGATGCAGCCCTTCTTCAATGACCCGTACGACGGCTTCCAGTAAGGCCAGGTCCAAGTGGCATTCGAGCGCGTGCACCGGAACAGGCTCAGGGCCACGCAGCAGCCAGATGGGATCGATGCCATGTACGTCAAGCAGAGCGCGAAACAGCACCACCGGCATTTCGCGCTCGCCGCGCTCGTAGTTCGCGAATGCCCGCGGCGAGAGGCCGAGGCTTGCCGCAAAGGCGCTCTGGCTGAGCCCGGTGGATGCTCTCACCGCGGTGATCCGTGCACCGATCGCCTTGTTCTCGCTGGTCGTCGCGATACTACTCATTTATGCTAGAGTCTGTACTCGGCTAAGTAATGCGACTCTATCACATGCGCTGCGGCCTTCAGCAACACGAACGGATCAAGATGCGGCTGCGGCTCGCCGGCACGTCGCTGGCCGACGTGGCGCGTGAGCTTGGGGTCACGTCCACCACCGTGACATCGGTGAGTCAGGGCGCACGACGCTCGCGACGGATCGAGGCGCTGATCGCCGCCAAGCTGCAGACCACCCCACAGCGCTTGTGGCCTGACCGTTATTCCACCGCTCAAAGGCCATCCCCTGCGCACGCAAGGAGGCCGACCGTGACGTAACCTCGCGCTGATCGGATTTTCCTGCAACAGGAAAAGCAAAAGCCCCGGCGGTAGGACGCGCGGGGCTCGGGATTGCAGTGAAGCATTGATGTGCCTGCATTCTCACCGCCTTTCCCTGATGCGTCAAGGCTTGGACTGCTCTGCGCGGGCGGCCCAGTGGGGTGCGCTCGTCGCCAACGCCGGCGGTGGCGCGCTATGGCATGGGAATGCAGACGTGGCTGCCATCAAAGAAGTGTGTCGCATGGTGCTGACCACCGACCTGTCGAACCGACAGATTGGGCGGAATCTGGATGTTGCGTATAACACGGTGCGGCGCTATCGCCGACGCCTCGCGGACGAAGGCCTGGTGTGGGCCGCCGTCGATGCGCTGGACGAGCAAGCTCTGGAGGAACGAATCAATGACGGTCGACGGAGAGCGCGCCGTACCTTCGTTGAGCCGGACTGGTCGCACGTTTACGCGGAAATGCAGCGTCGCGGTGTCACGCTGACGTTGCTGCACGAGGAGTATTCCGAGGGACTGGACAACGGCGCGATGTCAGCCACCGAATTCCGGCGTCGGTATAGCCGCTACCAGCGTTCGCGTGGCTTGGTGATGCGGCAAGTGCACCGTCCGGGCGAATGCCTTTACCTCGACTTCTCTGGGGTACGGCCGTACTTGACCGATCCAACGACCGGCGAGCAAACGCCAGTGGAGCTGTTCGTGGCTGCGTTCGGAGCGAGCCGAAAAACGTTCGTGCTGGCAGTGCCCAGTCAAAAGCTCCCCGACTGGATCGACGCCAACGCCCAAGCGCTGGCGTTCTTCGGCGGCGTACCCACGTTTCTCGTCCCGGACAACCTGAAATCGGCGGTGACTTCGCACCGGCGACGGGAAACGGTGGTTCTCAACCCAACCTTTGCCGAGTTCGCAGCGCACAACGGCACCACGATCCTTCCGGCGCGGCCGCATCGTCCGAAGGACAAAGCCCACGTGGAACTCGCCGTCAAAATCGCGCAGCGGTGGATTCTCGCGCGGCTGCGCAACCAGGTTTTCACGAACCTGCAGGATCTCAATGGCGCGATCCGCAAGCAGTTGGACCGGATGAATACCAAGCCCATGCGCAGCTGCGGGAATAAGAGCCGCGATCAATTGTTCGACGAACTGGACCGGCCTGCGCTGCGGGCACTGCCCGTGGAACCGTATACATACGCCGAATGGAAAATCGACGTGCGTGTCGGGCAGGACTACCACGTGCGGTGGGACGAACAGTACTACTCGGTGCCGTACACCCTGATCAGCGCCAAGGTCAACGTCAAGGCAACGGCGAAGGCCATCACGGTGTTCCACCGAGACCACCGCGTCGCGCTGCACGTGCGCTCTTTCGTGCCGGGCCACATCAGCACGTTGCCGGAGCATCAGCCAAAGTCGCACCGGGCGTATTCGCAGGACCAGCCGGCTGCGATCCTCACATGGGCGCAGCACGCTGGCAATGCGATCTACGCCTTCCTGAACCAGCACATCGACAAGTACCGGCGGCCGGCGCTGTCGCTACAGGCTGGTCGCGGCTTGCAGCGACTCGCGCGTGAGTTCGGCGAGGAGCGACTTGAAGTCGCTTGCGAACGTGCCCTGCAACTACACGCGACCAGCATCAAGACGGTGCGCTCGCTGTTGGAACGTGGCCTCGAAAAGGCCGCTGTCGGCACCAAGGCCGCCAATGACGAATCCCTGCCGGCGCACGAGAACGTGCGCGGGCCTTCCTACTACGAACCGTGAGGAGATCGACATGACCCTGCAATGCACCATGGATGAATTGCGTGAGTTGAAGCTGTCCGGAATGCTCGGCGGTTTGGAGCAACAGCTCAGCCAAACCACGTACCAGGACCTACCATTCGAGGAACGGCTTGGCCATCTGGTGGACGCCGAGGTCAGCCATCGGCAAACCCAGCGCCTCCAACGCATTCTGAAGAATGCCAAGCTCAAGGTCCACGCCGATCCCGAATCGATCGACTACCGACCCGGCCGTGGGTTCGAACGACCGGTGCTGGCCGACCTGCTGTCCTGCACATGGGTCGAGCGCAAGCAGAACATCCTGATGACAGGCAAAACTGGCACGGGCAAGACTTGGCTTGCCTGCAGTTTTGCTGTGCAGGCCGCACGGAAGGGGATCACCATTGGTTACCGAAGAGTCTCACGCCTGCTGGAAGACATGGAAATTGCGCATCAGGACGGGTCACTTGGCAAACTGCGCGCTCAACTCGCGAAACTGCGACTCCTGATCCTCGATGACTTCGGACTGGTGGCGCTCACGGCGCGTGGCCGCGCTGACCTGCTCGAACTTCTGGATGATCGCGTCGGGTGCGTATCCACAATCGTCGCTGGTCAGATGCCCGTCAAGGAATGGCACGCCTTCATCAATGATCCGGCGCTGGCCGATGCGATTCTCGACCGACTCGTTCACAGCAGCATGAAGCTGAACCTCAAAGGCGAATCCATGCGCAAGCTGAAAACGGCAAGCTGACCGACCAACAGGTGATCAACTTGTTGGCGGCGCCGATCGCTTTGACTGGCGCTGCTGATCAGTTTGAATGGCAATGCTGGTCAGTTCGTTGGGCGAACAGTGGTCAATTGGTTGGCGTTCTGCAGCAGAGGCGCTGAACTCCGGATCGTCGCTACGCGGCGACCGGAATGACGATCAAAGGCAAAAGGCTGGCGCTGAGATATTTACGCCCTGCCGCTGCCCGATCCCGCCTGATCGATCCGCGGCCATTGCCCCGCGACATCCAGCAGCGCCTGCGCGTAGGGTTCGTCGAAGCTGATAGTGGAGACTTCGTTCCAGGCGAAGAACGACGGCTCGCGCAGCCATTCCGCGTCGGGCGTGATTTCCTGCAGGTTGAACCCGTCTTCTTCGATGTTGAGCAGGCGGCCGATGTAGCAGACCTCGGTTTCTTCCTCGCTGTCCACGTGCACGCCCATCACCGCGGCGTGTTCGGCGGCGGCACGCACGACCTGCTCGATGGAATCCAGCGGGAAATCGCGCGGCAGGCGCGGGAAGATCCTGCGGATCGTCAAAGCCTTGCCGATGAAGGCGTGATGCGACTCCGGTGCTTCGACCTCGGTGATGTCGCGCAGACGCATCGCATACAGCCCATCAAAGCTGATCTGGTCGCCGACTACCCACAACAGCAGAAATTCCATGCCGATACCGGCCACATAACCGCAGAAACTGCCGTCTTCCAGATTCCCACGCCACACGCGCACCAGTTCTCCCCGCTGCATGGCCGCGCGGAGTTGCTGACGAGGCCCGGTGTTCGGGAGTTGGATCACATTGCTCATGGCGAACATTTTACCCGGACGGTCAATCCGGCTAAAGGATGTAGCGGGAGAGATCCTCGTCGGCGGCCAAGTCTTTGAGGTTTTTGTCCACAAATTCGGCGTCGATCGTGTATTTTTCGCCGTTTTTGTCAGCAGCTTCGAAGGAAACCTTCTCCAGCAGCCGTTCCATGACCGTATGTAGCCGGCGCGCACCGATGTTTTCAGTGCGCTCGTTGACCCGCGCGGCGACTTCGGCCAGCCGCGAGATGCCGGAATCGGTGAACTCCAGGCTGACCCCTTCAGTGGCCAACAGCACCGAATACTGCTTGGTCAGCGCATTGTGCGGCTCGCGCAGGATGCGCTCGAAGTCCTCGCGGGTGAGCGCCGATAGCTCGACGCGGATCGGCAGGCGACCCTGTAACTCCGGAATCAGGTCGGAAGGTTTCGCCAGCGAAAACGCACCCGACGCGATGAAAAGAATGTGGTCGGTCCTGATCGGTCCGTACTTGGTGGAAACGGTCGAGCCTTCCACCAGCGGCAGCAGGTCGCGCTGCACGCCTTCGCGCGACACGCCTGCGCCGCCCCACTCGCCACGCTGCGCGACTTTGTCGATCTCATCGATGAAGACGATGCCGTTCTGTTCGCAATTGGTGATGGCTTGTGCGCGCAGCTCGTCGTCGTTGAGCAGCTTGCCGGCTTCTTCGTCGATCAACAGGGGCCGTGCGGCCTTGATGCTCAACTTGCGTTTCTGCGTGCGCCCGCCGCCGAGGTTCTGGAACATCGAACGCAATTGCTGACCCATTTCCTCCATGCCGGGCGGCGCCATGATCTCAACACCGACATTCGCGGCGAATTCCAGTTCGATCTCGCGGTTGTCCAGCGCACCCTCGTGCAACTGGCGGCGCAGTTTCTGGCGCGTGGCGTTTTCGCTCTCAGACGCCGATTGCGCATCCCAGCCGCTCCGCTGCGGCAGCAGCGCATCGAGGATGCGTTCTTCCGCGTTCTCTTCAGCTTGCGATTGCACGCGCGCCTTGGCCTGATCGCGCGTGAGCTTGTAGGAGACGTCGGCGAGATCGCGGATGATCTGATCGACGTCCTTGCCGACGTACCCGACTTCGGTGAACTTGGTGGCCTCCACTTTTACGAACGGCGCATTGGCGAGCGTCGCCAGGCGTCGCGCGATCTCGGTCTTGCCCACGCCGGTCGGTCCGATCATCAAAATATTCTTAGGCGTGACTTCGTCGCGAAAATCCGGATCGATCTGCATGCGCCGCCAGCGGTTGCGCAGCGCGATCGCGACCGCGCGCTTGGCGTCGTTCTGGCCGATGATGTAGCGGTCGAGTTCGTTGACGATTTCGCGGGGGGTGAGTTCGGACATGGGATTCGGGAGACGAGAGACTGGAACAGGGAGGCGGTAAACAAAAGCAGCAGCCGTTTTTTTTTACGTCTCCCGTTTCCTGTCTCCTGTTTCATCCAGCTCCTCGATGGTCACATTTCGATTCGTGTAAATGCAGATCTCGCCGGCGATCCCGAGCGCCTTCTCCACGATCGCGCGCGCGCCGAGTTCGGAGTTCTGCAGCAGCGCGAGCGCGGCAGCTTGCGCGAACGGACCGCCCGAGCCGATCGCGATCAGGCCGTGTTCGGGTTCCAGCACGTCGCCGTTGCCGGAAATCAGCAAAGAAGTCTCCTTGTCGGCCACCGCCAGCATCGCTTCCAGACGACCGAGGCGGCGATCGGTACGCCACTCCTTGGCAAGTTCGACCGCGGCGCGCGTCAACTGGCCGCTGTGCTTCGAAAGCTTGTCCTCGAACAGTTCGAACAGGGTAAACGCGTCGGCCGTCGCGCCAGCGAATCCGGCCAGCACATTGGCATCCTTGCCGAGGCGGCGGATCTTCTTCGCATTCGCTTTGACCACGGTGTTGCCCAGCGTGACCTGACCGTCGCCGCCCAAGACGACCTTGCCGTTGCGGCGCACGGACAGGATGGTGGTGGCGTGAAAGGACTCCATGGCGTGCCTCGCGAAGACGAGAGCGCCTGAAGGTGGGGCCGGCCGGGCGAGAAGGCAAGCACATGAGGGCAAAACCGGGTACGGTATGGTTAAATCGGTGTGTGGTTGGCGGTGCAGCAGGGGAGTGGCGCGCGGCGCATGCGATTGCCTTACCGGCAATTCCGGGGAAAACACGGGTGACCGCGCTGGTGTTGTCCTATCGTTGGGGAGAGTCATGAACCACAAAATGAAACGTTTGTCGCTGGCCGTGCGTGTCGGATTGACTGCCGGCGTCATCGCATCCGCAGGCCTGGCGCGGGCACAGCAGTCATCTGGTCAGGCGGATCAACAGAATGGTCAGCCGAAGACTTTGCAGACCGTGGTGGTCACCGGCTCCCTGATCCGCCGCGTCGATCTCGAAACCGCGAGCCCGGTGACGACGGTCGATCGCCAGAAAATCACCAATTCCGGCAAGCCCACCTTAGGCGATCTGATACAGCAACTGCCCAGTATCGCGGGCAACGCAACCAACCCGCAGAATAATTCGAACGGTGGCGGTGTGGCTTCGCCATTGACCGAGGGTGGCGATGCCGCCTCACGCGTATCGCTGCGCGGCTTGGGGACTGGGCGCACGCTGGTGCTCGTGGATGGTCAGCGCATGCTCAACGCCGACCTGAACCTGATCCCTGAGGCCATGGTCGAGCGGATCGAGGTGCTCAATGAGGGCGGCGCCACGGTGTACGGCTCCGATGCGGTCGGCGGTGTCGTGAATATCATCCTGCGCAAGAATTTCGAGGGCGCCGAGCTCACCTTCAACGACGGCATTTCCGGCCACGGCGATGGGCAGCGGCGCGGATTCAGCGTGGCAATGGGGCACTCGAACGAAAAGTTCAGTCTTGCCGGCGGCCTCGACTACAACAAGTACGACGAAGTGCCGGCCACGCGGCGGGACTTTTCGAAAGCGCAGTTGTATCTCTCGGATGGCATGGTCAGCGTGGCGGGATCGAGTTCGATTCCGACGGGCCGGATACAAGTCCCGCCCACGGTCGCCGCTCAATTTCCCGACTGCTACAAGAATCAAATCACCTTGGCCAGCGGCGATGGCACTAGCGTGAGCGATTATCGCTGCCGTACCCCGGCAGACACGTACAACTACGCCGCCTACAACTACATCCAGGTCTCGCAACAGCGTGTGGACGGATTTCTGCTCGGCAGTTACAACCTCACCGACAACGTCACGGCGTTCGTCGATGCCTTCTACAACCATACCGATTCGGCCGGACTAGACGCGCCTGCGCCGGTAGGCACCGGCGACGGTTTGGTCATTCCGGCCTCGGCGCCGTTCAATCCATTCGGTGTCACATTCGCGGCGCCTCCGCCGCCCGGTGCGCCGCCCGGCCCGCCGACCTACACCTTCCAGACACGCCTCACCAGCTTGGGCACTCGCATCCACCCTTACACCACCAGCACGGGGCAGGTTATCGGCGGCTTGCGCGGTGAGTTGGGCCAAAGCTGGAACTGGAATGTCACCGTCGACTACGGCCATACCGCGCGCATGCAATTCGACGAGAACGAGATCGACATTCCGGCGTTGCAGGCGGCGATCGACAATGGCGTCAACATCTTCGACCAGGCCGCCAACGCCGCTGCGCTGGAAGCGGCTGGCGTGGACGCCGACGTGGCCTATCACAAGTACGAAACGCTTCGGCAGATCTCGGGCGGTGCCAACGGTGATCTGTTCTCGCTGCCGGCAGGCCCAGTGCAATTGGCATTCGGTGCGTTGTACCGCAAGCAAAGCATGAACTACACGGTGGATCCGCGTGCTTTGCTCAATCCGGTGACGGCCACTTGCGATATCTTGCAGGAAGGGTGCGGTTCACCTGGACGCGGCAGTGACGACGTCAAGGAGGCCTTCGCCGAAACGCTTATTCCGTTGCTGTCCAAGGTACCCGGTGCGTATTCGTTGAACGTCGATCTGGGCGTGCGCTACTCCGATTACAACACCGCCGGCTCGACCACCAACGGCAAGATCGCAATCGAATGGCGTCCGGTGCAGGATCTGCTGGTGCGGGGAACCGCGCAACAGGTCTTCCGTGCCCCAGACCTCGACCAGTTGTATGACGGCCGCTCGCTGGTGCAGCCTGCGTTGAACGATCCGTGCAATGGCTTGACTCTGGCGGAAATAGCTCAACACGCCAACGCTTGTCAGTACACCCAGTACGCCACTCCTCAGCCCTATGAGGCCACCGGCGAGCAAGTCAATACCTACTACTCGGGCGCCAACGTCGTGGGTAGAGCCCTGAAGCCGGAACATGGCAAATCCATGGACTTCGGTTTTGTATATGACCCAAGCTGGGCGCCCGGCGTGAACACCAGCGTGGACTTTTGGCACATCTACCTCTACGACACTCTCGTGGCGATCGATGGGCCGACCGTGGTGCAAGCGTGTTTCGACAACAACGCCAGTCCGTTCTGTCCGTTCATCCACCGCTACGACAACACCACCACGACCCCCGGGCAGATCTTCTACATCGATACGCCGGTGGTGAACCTCGGCACATTGAGCACCAGCGGCATCGACTTCACGTTGAACTATGCCATCCCGCATTTCAACCTGGGGCAAGTCGATCCGGGCAATTTCAAGGCTGGTCTCGATACCAGTTATGTCGCGACATTCAACGATGACCCCACGCCGGGTGAAGCCGGAGATGCGGTCAAGAAATATGCGGGAACCTGGAGCACGCAATTCGGCAATATCGCGCGATGGCGTGCAGCGGTCACGCTCAACTGGAACCGTGGCCCCTGGGATGCACAGTGGCGGACGCGCTATATCAGCCCGGTGACGGCACTCCAGGCGGATGCCGGCACGCATGCAAATTTGCCCGTGGCCTCCGTGACGTACAGCGATTTGCAGCTCGGCTACGCGATACCGACGATCCACACGCGTTTCGACGTGGGCGTGGACAATCTCTTCGATCGACTACCACCGCTGATTTATCAGAACGGCCAGGTCAATACTGACGTCGCCACTTACGACACGATGGGCCGTTACTACTGGGCACGCGCGACGCTGAAGTTCTGACTTTTGCCGGAAATCGAAAGAGGAACGCAAGGGCGTCGCGCAAGCGGCGCCCTTTTTTTGGGGCGCTAGACTGGAGCGATCTTTGCGGGATTTCGTCGCATGACCGTTTCAACCGACGCGCTTGTCCAAGCCATGGCCACCGCCTGGAACGCGGGCGACGCCGAAAGGGTGATCGCATTGGCCGCGCATGCGTCGGCGAGCGGGTCCGAGGCCGAAGGCTTTCTCGTCCTGCTGGGCTTGGCGCAGCAACAGACAAAGCGTCATGCGCAAGCGGCGAAGACATTCGAACGCTTGTCACAAATGCGTCCGGAGGTTTCCGCCTACTGGAACAATCTGGGGGCGGTCAGTCGTTTGGCGGGCGATCTCGAGAACTCGCAACGTGCGCTGCTCAAAGCGCTGTCGCTTGCACCCGAGGATGCCGACGTGCATTACAACCTCGGCCTTCTTTACATCCAGCAGCGCCGCTGGTCCGCGGCGCGCGAGGTGCTGCTGGATGCAGTGCGGCTCGCGCCGCGCTTTGTCGAAGCACGTCTGGAAGCCGCATACGCCTGTCATGTCTGCGGTGACATCGAAGGCGAGGAGACGATGCTGCAGGACGTCGACGGCTGGCCACCGCAAGCGGCCGAGCAGGCTTTGATGCTGGCTTCGATCCTGTCGGTGCTGGGACGTTTGGAAACGGCGTTGAAGGTGTTGGGACAAGCACGGTTGCCGCCAGGATCAGCGGCGAAGCCGATGCGGCTTCGCGTCGCGGCGCAGCGCGCTGCGTTGTACGAGCGCAACAACTTGTTCGAACGCGCGCAGGAAGAATTGCAGCAATTGCCGCTGACCGAACTGAACTCGCTGCCGACCGATGCGGATGCCGCACGCATCGACGGCTGGCGTGTCCACGCCGTGATGGCGATGCGCGAGCGCCGCTATGGCGATGCGGCGGAGCTGTATCGGCGCGTGCTGGATTTGGCCCGCGACGACGAAACTCGCGCCAGTGCTGCATTCGGCCTGGGTGCCGCGTGTAATCGGCAATCGCGTTTCGACGAGGCGTGGGATGCGCTCGAGATCGCCCACGCGGTGCAAATGGCCGTTGCTCGAGAAGCGGCGCCGGAGTTGGCCAAGCCGGACAGCCAGCCCTTGCCAATGACGGCTCGTTCGGTGGACGCGAGCACGTACTCGAAATGGAAACCGCTGAGCGCGCCTTCCCCCTCGCGCAGCCCGGTGTTCGTGATCGGCTTTCCGCGTTCGGGCACCACCTTGCTGGAGCAGATGCTGGACGCGCACCCGGATTTCCGCTCGATGGATGAACGCGGCTACATCTATCAATTGATCGAGCGCATGGAACACGCGGGCCAGCGCTATCCGGATGATCTCGCCGAACTCACGCAGATCGAGGCGGATCAACTGCGCGCCGTTTATTGGAAGCTGGTCGATCGCACGCTACCCGATCTCGGTCAGTGTCGCCTGATCGACAAGAATCCTCTCAACATGCTGTGCATGCCGATGATCCTGCGGCTGTTTCCGGATGCGCGCATCATCTTGTGCCTGCGGCATCCGTGTGACGTGTTGCTCTCTTGCGGCATGCAGCCGTTCCGTTCGCCGGCCTTCATGGTGCTGTGCTCGTCGTTGCAGCGGCTCGCACGCGGATACGCAGATGCGTTCGAACAGTGCTGCCGCCACCTCGAAGTGTTCAAACCGCACGTACTGCAATGGCGCTATGAAACCGTTGTCGAGGACTTTGAGGACGCGGTGATGCGGCTGGGCAAATTTATCGGCGTGGAAGACGCCTCGCCGTTCGCCGCCTTCGCCGAGCACGCTCGCGCCAAGCGGTTCATCGCCACGCCGAGCTATGCGCAAGTCATCCAGCCGGTGCATCGTAGTTCGGTGGGACGCTGGAGGAACTATCGCGAGCGGTTCGAGCCGGTGATTCCGGTGCTGCGGCCGTGGCTGGAGCGCTTCGGCTACGACGCGTGATGCGCCGCTATTTCCGTTTCGCCCGCGGATGCGCGGCGTCATAAACGCGCGCGAGGTGCTGGAAATCCAGATGCGTGTAGATCTGCGTGGTGCCGATGTCGGCGTGGCCGAGCAGTTCCTGCACCGCGCGCAGGTCGCCGGAGGATTCCAGCAGGTGCGATGCGCAGGAATGCCGCAGCAGGTGCGGATATACGCGCTGCCACACGCCTTGTTCTTTCGCGCGGCGCTTGATGCGCGCGCGCACCGCGCCGGGCGTGATCGGCTGACCGTTGCGTCCGCGCCACAGCGGATCTCCCGATTGCGGCATATCCAATTCGTGCAAGGCATTCAACGCGGCGATCGCGCGGCTGCCGACCGGCACGATGCGCGTCTTGCCGCCCTTCCCGGAAACCACGCGCAGCATTCCGTCGTTCAAATCCAGATCGCGCCAGCGCACGGCGCACAATTCCGAAACACGCAGTCCGCTGGAATACAGCAGTTCCATCAGCGCGCGGTCGCGCACCGTTTCCGGTTCGTCGCCCTCGATTTCCACCAGCGCGGCAACCTGATCGACATCCAGCACCTGCGGCAATTTGCGCCGCGCCTTGGGCGAACGCACGCCGTTGGCGGGGTTCACGCCAACCTCGCCGCGCCGTGCGAGAAACTTGAAGAAGCTGCGCCACGCGGACAATTTGGCGCGCAAGGTCGAAGGCGTCAGACCGCGGCGATGTTCGGACGCGATCAGTGTCTGCACCTGCTCGCCGCGCAGGTCGCGCCAGTGCGTGAGCGCCTGCGACTGCATGTAGTCGCGCAGGCTCTTCAATTCATCCCGGTACTTGTGCAGTGTCGAAGGCGAGTAGCGGCGCTCGTCGCGCAGATATTCGAGAAACTTTTCGACCGCGGCGGAAAGCGGCTCGGACATTTCAATCGAAGCGCGCGAGCGCGGCATCGAGCGCTTGTGCGATCAGTTTCAGGAAAATAGTGCCAATACCGGGATGGAAGCGGTTGATGTCGTCGCTGCCGATCGCGAGCAGACCACGCTCGCCGATCTTCAGCAGCGAGCAGGATTGCACCTGCGATGCGCACGCGCCAAACAATCGATCCAGCTTGTCCTGCGCCAGCCGGCCGCACAGCGGCTCGCTGCGCGCGAGGAATTCGGAAAATTCCGGCAACGCGGCCTTGCCCTGCGGCACTGCGAGCAGCCATTGCGCGCGCGGCAAATCGCCGCCGTCGCGGAACAGCGCGAGACACACGAGATCGGTGTGGAAATCCTCGTTCAGCGCAGCGACGAAACTGCGGCAGGTCTCTTCCAGCGTGTTTGCGCGGAGCAGTGTGATCGTGAGCGAATGCACGCGTACCATCAGCTGCTCGTTGTCCGTCGCGATCGCGATCAGATCGGCCAGACGTTCGTTCAGTTCTTCGTTCCGCGCGCGCAGCGCTTCAAGCTGATAGGCCGTAAGCGAAGCGGCCGGGCCATGTTCGCGCGGGATCACCAGCTCTTGGGCGAGATCGGGAAAATCCTTGAGGAACTGCAGATGGCTACGCAGGTATTCGGCGACGTCCATCGCCTGCAAACCGGCTTTCAACGACATTTCGGGCATGGCGGCAACCTGAGTCGGCATTGCGCGCAGTGTGGACATTCGCGACTGCGAACGCAACGGCTCGCAAGCAAATATGTATGGTGCTTGGCTCAGCCAAGCCACTCGGCGTCGAAGACAAAACTTGCAGGCCCGGTCATCCAGAGCGATCCCGCGCCGCGCCATTCGATTTCCAATTCGCCGCCGGGGAGTGTCACGCGCACGCGCTCGGCGACGCGATCGCGCCGACGCAGCACGGCGACCGCCGCGCAAGCGCCGCTGCCGCAGGCGCGGGTCCAGCCTGCGCCGCGTTCGTGCACGCGCAGTTTGATTGCCTCTCGCGACAATACCTGCGCGAAGCCTGCATTCGCGCCTTGCGGAAAGCGTGGGTGCACCGTGATTGCTGGTCCGAGGAGCTGCACGTTTGGCGCGTCGAGATTCTCGACTTCAACCACCGCGTGCGGATTGCCCATCGATACCGCGCCGATGGTGATGCAATCGCCATCAACGTCCAGCGCGTAACTGTTGGCCTCCGCTTGCGCGTCGAACGGAATGCGCGCGGGATCGAACTGCGGCTCGCCCATGTCGACAGCGATGGGGCCATTATCGAGCAACCGTACTTGCACCATGCCTGCCGGGCCTTGCAGTCGCGCGCGGTTTTCCTGCAATGCGCCCGCGCGCCGCAGCCACGCGGCGATGCAGCGCACGCCGTTGCCGCATTGTTGCGCGGAAGAGCCATCGGCATTGCGGATCGAATAGGCGAAATCGGCTGCGCTATCGCGCGCGCATTCGACGACCAGCAACTGATCGAAACCGACTCCGGTGCGGCGGTCTGCCATCGCGCGCACCTGCTCAACGCTCAGCGACACCGGTGCCGAGCGCGCATCGAGCACGACGAAGTCGTTGCCCAAGCCGTGCATCTTGGTGAAGCGCAGCGGCACGCGATCAGCCGATGCCGTCGTCGTCCGGAGTCGGCGTCGGCAGCGTGGGCGCGGGCGGAGGCGGAGGCGGCGAATGCGCCGGCGCCGGGACTGCGCCGGGCTTGGGTGTCGGTCGCACCAGCGGGCCTTTCTGTCCGCAACCGGCGAGCGCGGCAGCGGCAAGCAGCAATCCGGCGATGAAAATCGAGCGGCGCATGAGAAGAGCTCCGTGATGACGCGCAGTATACGCAGCCCGCGGCCATCTCGGTCAATGGCGATCAGACCAGCGGTTTTTCGTGCCGCCACGCATCCGCACCGTTTTCGTAGAAGCCCGGCTCGCGTTTGCGGCGCAGATAACCGCGCTTTTCATACATCGCAATCGCGGTGGTATTGTCGGTGCGCACTTCCAGCCGCATCGTTTCGCAGCCGCGTTTGCGGGCTTCGTCTTCCGCCGCTTGCAGCAATGCCGCTCCCACGCCTCGGCCACGAGAGTCATGCGAAGTCGCGATCGAATACAACCGCGCGCGCTTGCTCCCGTGCCGGAAGAACAGCAGCGCGCAGCCGGCCACCGATCCGTCCGTGTCGGCCACCAGCACGGCCGCGCTGGCGGCGCGGATGTGCCGCCGCCACTGCGCGCGGCTGACGCGGTCATGGTCGAAACTGGATTCCTCCAGCGCCACGAGCGCATCCAGATCGTCAGGCCGGGCGTGGCGGATGCGAAAGGAAGGCGACATGCCGACAGCCTAGGCTGTGCGGCCACCACGCGGCAAGTTGCCGCTTGCGCGCTGCGCTGTGCGACACTGTGCCTCCAGCCGGCCATCTTTCGCGAATATCACATAGACACTCGGAATCGACGGAATGAGCCGGCTGGCGATCGTGGTGGAAAAATTGTCGGACTGGGGCTCGTATTACCCGTCTGACAACGTCGTCGCGGCGATGGATTATCTGCGCGAGCCGGTCGGCGGCGACGAACGCACGCACGTCATCAATCTCTGCCGCGGGTACAAATATCTCGGCACCGGCCACTACGTCTCGTTGTTGGGCGAGGCGCGCGGGCATCGCGTGATTCCCTCAGTGCGCACCATCAACGATCTGCGCCGCCGTTCTCTCTACGGTCTCGATGTCGAGGATCTCAATCAGAAACTCGCGAACTTTCTTCCCGCCGGCGGCCGCGACACCACCGATTTCGGAATTCTCGTCTATTTCGGCGAGACGTCTTATCCCGCATTGCAGGATCTCGCGCGGCAGGTGTTCGAAATGTATCCCTGCCCGCTGCTGCGCATCGAGTTCGAGCGCGACCGTGTCTGGCAGATCAGCGCGATCAAACCGGTGAGCCTGCACACGCTGGACGATGCGCAGGAAGATGCGTTTGCACAGACGCTGGATGCCTTCACCAAGCGTTTGTGGCGCAAACCGCGCGCGCGCAAGCAGTTCCGTTACGACCTCGCGATGTTGATCGATCCGGCCGAATCCATGCCGCCGTCGAACGCGCGTGCACAGAAGGCTTTCGTCGCGGCCGGCAAGGAGTTGGGCATCGAAGTCGATCCGGTCGGCAAGAACGACTACACCCGCCTGGCCGAATACGACGGCTTGTTCATCCGCGAAACCACCGCGCCTGACAACCACACCTACCGCTTCGCGCACAAGGCCGAGCGCGAAGGCATGGTGGTGATCGACGATCCGACTTCGATCCTCCGCTGCACTAACAAGATCTACCTGCACGATCTATTACGCTCGCGCAAGATCGCAGTGCCGCGCGCGGAAATTCTCTATCGTGAAGATCCCGCGCAATTGCGCGAGCTGCCGGAGAAGCTCGGCTTTCCGCTGGTGCTGAAGATTCCCGACGGCTCATTCTCGCGCGGCGTGGTGAAGGTGGAAGACGACGCGCAACTGCAACGCGCCGCGGCGCAGTTGTTCCAGAGCACCGCGTTGCTGATTGCGCAGGAATTCCTCTACACCGAATTCGACTGGCGCGTGGGTGTGCTGAATCACCAAGCGCTGTATGCCTGCCGCTATTACATGTCCCGCGGACACTGGCAGATCTACAACCACGCCGCGCGCGGCGCAGCCAAATCCGGCGGATTCGACACGCTGGCGGTGAATCAGACGCCAGCGGACGTAGTGAAGCTAGCGCTGCGGGCCACCGCACCGATCGGCGATGGACTTTACGGCGTGGACATCAAGCAGACGCGTGATCGGTTGGTGGTGCTGGAAGTCAACGACAACCCGTCCATCGACGCGGGCGTCGAGGACGAGCACCTCGGCGGCGAACTCTATCTGCGCGTGATGCGGGAATTTCTGCGGCGAATGGAACGCAAGCGCACGGGCGAAAGTGTGTGACCGGTACTCAGCGCGAATCGCGCGGCCAGCACCGCCGCCGGCGCCACGATCAACCAGAATGCGATCGACCAGCCATGCTGCGCGTCGTGCGCCGGCATCGGCGTGAGGAGCAGCAGCACCAGACCAATGGCCAGCCACGTCGCGGCGGCCAGTGCGAGTACATCGGGTTTGCGGTTGTGAAAGGTTTGCATGGCACACTCCTCAACGGCTGTGCGAACCTTGCGCATCCGGCATCTCACGGATTGCGACTTGGCGAAGATTCGAACGATGAGTGATCCGCAGCGCTTCGCCGTCTTCGGTCATCCCATCGCGCACTCGCTGTCGCCGCTGCTGCACGCGTTGTTCGCCAAGCAACGCGGCATCGCGCTGCAATACGTCGCGATCGACGCGCCGCCGGAACGCTTCATCGAAATCGCGCGCACGTTCTTCGATGAGGGCGGCTGCGGCGCGAATGTGACGTTGCCGGACAAGCAATTGGCTTTCGAACTGGCCGATGCGCACACGCGAGCGGCGCAACGCGCCGGCGTGGCGAACGTACTGACGCGACAAGCCGGCGGATCGATTGAAGCTCACAACACCGACGGCGCTGGGCTGATCCGCGATCTGCGCGAACGTCACGGTGTTGACTTGCGGAATCGCCGTGTGCTGCTGTTGGGCGCGGGCGGCGCCGCACAAGCGGTCGCGTTTGCATTGCTGGACGAGAACGTGCGCGAATTGATCGTCGCCAATCGCACCTCCGAACGCGCGCGCAAACTTGCCGATGCATTGAATGTGTCCCAACGCGTCTGTATTTCTGAATGGAATAGCCTGGGACGTTGCGGCGCGTTCGATCTGATCCTCAATGCCACGTCGGTCGGCGTGCTGGGTGCGTCGATGCCGTTGTCGCGCTCGCTCGTTTCAGAGAACACGATTGCTTACGACCTCGCCTACGGCAAAGCGGCGCAACCGTTCCTGGAATGGGCGCGCAGCGCAGGCGCTGCGCGAACGTTGGATGGGTTGGGAATGCTGATCGAAACCGCCGCCGATTCTTTTGAACATTGGCACGGTGTGCGACCGGAAACGGAGGGGACCTTGCGTCAACTACAGACTTAAAATCAGCTCTCTACCTTGCAAGAGAGGTCGCCGCGCGGAGCGCTGCGGGTGGGGTGGAGTTCGGGACAGGGATAGAGCCCACCCGCGTCCGACTCCGCGAGCCACCTTCTCCCGCCGGCGCGAGAAGGAATCAGAGCTGCGCGAGATACGCCTCCTTCAGCCGCACGTAATGCGCGGCCGAATAATGCAACTGCTCGATCTCGCCTGCGCTGAGCTTGCGCACGCAGCGCGCCGGGTTGCCCAGCCACAGTTCGCCTGCGCCGACGGTTTTGCCGGGCGAGACCAGCGCGCCCGCGCCGATCATCGCGTGTTTGCGCACCACCACGCCGTCCAGAATCGTAGAATGCATCCCGATCAGGCAGGCGTCTTCGATCGTGCACGCGTGCACCACCGCAGCGTGGCCGATTGTCACATCCGCGCCGACGGTGCAGGGAAAGCCGCCGGGCGAATACGGGCCGTCGTGCGTGACATGCAACACCGCGCCGTCCTGCACATTGGTGCGCGCGCCGATGCGGATGCGTTCGACATCGCCGCGCACGACGCTACCCGGCCAGAGCGAAACATCGTCGCCCAGTTCCGCATCACCGATCAGCGTGGCGGCTGGATCGACGTAAACCCGCGCGCCGAGTTTGGGATGGATGTTCTTGTAAGGACGGATGTTCGAGGCCATGCAGGAATTTTAGCGGCGCGCAGGCAAAGTCAGAACCCGCGTTCCTCGAGTGCCTTGCGCGTGTATCCATAGCCTGCCGCAATCGCGCGTTCGAATTCATGCCAGTCCAGCAAGCCGATCGCTTCCAGATCGGGCCGCAGCAGCAGGCTCGCCAGTTCGCGACGGCGCGCGCTCCCGGCTTCGGAATTCAACATGCCGGCGCGTACCAGGATCGCGAATGCATTCGGCCGCTTGCCTTCGCGCCGTTGCGCCCAAAGCGCCGGCCAAGTCGGGGAAACGGACTCGTCCACGTGCGCCGTCAGCATGTCGTCCGCGCTGATGTCGACGGCGATGATGTGCGCCAAGCCTTCGTCGCTCAGCACGTCGGTGGGCAGATTGTTGATCACCGCGCCATCGACATACACATGGCCTTCGTGCAGCAGCGGCGGCAGGATGCCCGGCACCGCGCTGGAGGCGCGCAACCAGCGCCAGAGCAGACCATCACGATGCACCGCCGCACAGCCGCTGGTGAGATCGGCGGAGAGGCACGCGAAATCGACCGGCAGATCCTCGATGTCGATCTCGCCGAACGCTTCGCGCAGCAGCATCGTGGTGCGCCCGCCACGCGTCAACGCGACCAGCGGCAGTGTCCAGTCGGAGAGCGGTTTGCCGTCGACCAGCGCGCGCTGGTAAGCCTCGCGCATTTTCTGATCATCCCACTCGTAGGCAACGCCCGCACCGATGATCGCGCCGATACTGGTGCCGATCACGCTGTCGATCGTGATGCCCGCTTCGCGCAGCGCGCGGATCACGCCGATCTGCGCGAAACCTCGCGCACCGCCGCCGGACAGCACCAGGCCGGTGCCGTTGCCGCTCAACAGGCGTGCCAGTCGTGCGAGATCACTGTTGTTGCGCACGTGGTGATGACGCAGCTCGCCGTCTTTCAGCGTGGTACGCCAGGCGCGTGCGGCGCCGTAAATGAATTTCCCTTGCGGTTGCAGCAGGATCAGATGGCGCGGGCGCTGCCGCGTGCGCTGCGAATCGGCGATGGAGACATCGGGCCACGGGGCGGGTCTGGATTCCGCATCGACCACGAACAGCAGGGCGTCAGCTTGACGCTCGCACAATCGCCGCCAGCCTTCGTCGCCATCGTCCAGATACAACACGAAGCGGACTTCGCTTTCGCATTGCGCGAACCATTCAGTGCTGCGCCCGCAACCCAGTGCGCAATCGATCAACAAACAATCGCCGTGCGCGAGCAGGTGCTTGCGCAGGTTCTCGGCGAATCCGCGCGTGCCGATGCCGCGGTCGAACGGCAGAATCGCGAAGGTGCGCGGAGCGTCCACCGCTTCGCCTTTGCCGCGCTGCTGCAGGCGCCGCAACAGACGACCCGCGGCCACGCGAGCGGCGCCCAGCATCGCTTCGGGATGCTGGCGCACCAGTTTCTCGAATCCCGCGCGCGAGAGGCGCAGCAGTTCCGAGTCGCGCAACGCGCGCACGGACGCCGCGCGCGGCTGGCCCGTGATCAGGCCAAGTTCGCCAACGGTCGCGCCGCGCGGGATCACGCCTAGCAGGCGCGCGTGACCGCCGGATTGAGGCACGCCGAACGCGCCGAGGCTGCCGGCGCGCACCACGTACATCGAATCCGACGCATCATCGATTTCGAACAGCGTCGCGCCGCCCGGCAGCGAGAACCACGCCATCTGCGAGGTGAGCGCATCCAGTTCATGACCGCGCAGATGCTTGAACACCTCGCTGCGCCGAAGCAGCGCGTGCAGATCGCCCGCATTCGAGGTGTCCATCGGCATTCATCCTATCCCGCCGAGTCGCGCGGCGCTTGATTTCGGCGGCATGTGACGCCACGCTGGACGGTTGCCGGAGACCCTTCGCATGGACATGCAAGCCACCAACCCTCTGCTGGCCGAAACCGCGTTGCCGCGGTTTTCGACCGTTCGCCCCGAGTACGTATCACCGGCGATTGAGACGATCCTCGCCGATTACCGCGCACGCATCGATGCGTTGACCGCGCCAGACATGCCGCACGATTTCGATTCGGTGATGCTGGAACAGGAACGTCTGGAGCAGCGCTTGAACCGCGCCTGGGCGCCCGTCTCGCATTTGCATTCGGTGGCCGACACGCCCGAGTTGCGCGAGGCATACGCCGAGGCGCTGGAAAGAATCACCGAGTTTTCCTCGGAGCTCGGGCAGAACCGCGCCTTGTTCGCAGCGGTGGATGCCTTGGCGAAGTGCGAAGATTTCGCTACTTGGCCGCGCGCACGCCGCGCCGCGGTCGAACATGCGTTGCGCGATTTCAAGCTCTCCGGCGTGGCGCTGGAAGAACCTGCGCGCACGCGCTTCCGTGAAATCGCCAACGAACTGGCGCGATGCTCCACGGAGTTTGCCAATGCGGTGCTGGACGCGACCGATGCCTGGCACGAACACATCACCGACGAACGCGATCTCGCCGGCATCCCGGAATCCGGTCGCGCGATCCTGCGCGAGTATGCGCGCGAGCGCGATCTGGAAGGTTTTCTGGTCACGCTGAAACAGCCGAGCGTGCAGGCGGTATTGACCTATGCGGATAACCGCGAATTGCGCGAGCGTGTGTATTGGGCCTATCAGACGCGCGCATCCGATCAGGGGCCGGATGCTGGCAAGTTCGACAATTCGCAGCGCATCGAAAAAATATTGGCCTTGCGTCATGAAGCCGCGCAGTTGCTCGGCTTCGACAACGCTGCGCATGCCTCGCTCGCCACCAAGATGGCACGCTCGCCTGAGGAAGTGCTGGCATTCCTGCGCGATCTCGCCGCACGTGCCAAGCCCGTCGCGCAGCACGAACTCGACGAGCTGCGCGTCTTCGCGCGCGATCGTCTGAACATCGAGACGCTGGAGGCATGGGATGTTTCGTACGCGGCGGAAAAATTGCGTCTGGAACGCTATGCGCTGGACGAAGAAGAATTGAAACCGTATTTCCCCGCGCCCGCTGTGATCGACGGATTGTTCGCGTTGGCGCAGAAGCTCTACGGAATCCGCTTGCAGCCGCGCGAAGGCGTGGACGTGTGGCACCCGGAAGTGCGCTATTACGACGTGCTGGATGTGCAAGGCGACACGATCGCCGGCTGCTATCTCGATCTCTACGCGCGCTCCGGCAAACGCGGTGGCGCTTGGATGGATGTGTGCCGCGCGCGTTTTCGCGATGGCGCGCGCGTCGAACTGCCGATCGCGTTCCTCACCTGCAATTTCGCGCCACCCACGCCCGACAGGCCGTCGCTGCTGACGCACGACGACGTGCTGACGCTATTCCACGAATTCGGCCACGGCCTGCATCACATGCTCACCGAAATCGACATTCCATCGGTCGGCGGCATCGACGGAGTGGAGTGGGATGCGGTGGAACTGCCCAGCCAGTTCATGGAGAACTTCGGCTGGAACCGCGAAGTGCTGGACGGTTTCGCGCGGCACTGGCAAACCGGCGAGCCGCTCCCGGATGCGTTGTACGAACGCATGCTGGCGGCGCGACATTTCCATGCCGGTCTGTTTCTGGTGCGACAACTTGAATTCGGCCTGTTCGATTTCCTGCTGCACCGCGACTACGATCCGGGGCGCGGCGCGCGCGTGATGGAGACGCTGGAAGCCGTTCGCGAGCAAGTCGCCGTGTTGCATCCACCAGCATGGCAGCGTTTCCCGCACGCGTTCACGCACATTTTCTCCGGCGGCTACGCGGCGGGTTACTACAGCTATCTATGGGCGGAATTGCTTTCGGCCGATGCGTTCGGTGCGTTCGAGGAGCGCAGCGAAAGCGGCGCCAGCGCGGTCGATCCGCAACTCGGCGCGCGTTTCCGCAGCCAAATTTTGGCCGTCGGCGCCAGCCGTCCGGCGATGGAAAGTTTCGTCGCCTTCCGTGGCCGTGCGCCGCAGCCGAATGCCCTGTTGCGCAGCTACGGATTGGCCGCATAAGCGCCTCCACTTCGGACGCAGGCCGCGCTACTCTGCGCACGTGAAGATTGCTTCCTGGAACGTCAATTCGCTCAACGTGCGCGGGCCGCACGTCGAGCGCTGGTGCGAGGAGCACAAACCGGATGTGCTCTCCTTGCAGGAAACCAAACTGCCCGATGAAAAATTCCCGCGCGACAAGTTCACCGAGCTCGGCTACCAGTGTGCGTTCTCCGGCCAGAAAAGCTACAACGGCGTGGCGATTCTTTCGCGCGAACCGCTCCGCGACGTCGTCACCGATGTGGCTGGGTTGGACGATCCAGCGCGGCGTATCCTTGCGGCCACAATCGGCGAAGGCGATTCAAGGTTGCGCATCATCAACCTGTACGTGGTGAATGGCCAGAGCGTTGGCAGCGACAAGTACGCGCACAAGTTGAAATGGCTTGGCCACGTGCGAGAATTCCTGCGCGAGCAATTGGCCGCTTACCCCAATCTCGTGGTGATGGGCGATTTCAACATCGCGCCGGAGGACCGCGACGTGCACGATCCCGAAGCCTGGCGCGAACAGGTGTTGTGCTCGACACCCGAGCGTGAAGCGCTGCGTGGCATCGTGGAACTCGGCCTTGAGGATTCGTTCCGAGTATTCAGCGAGGAGGGCGGACACTACAGTTGGTGGGATTACCGGCAAGGCGCGTTCCGCCGCAATATGGGCTTGCGCATCGATCTGATTCTGGTGAGCGAGCCGTTGCGCATGCGCTTGAAATCCGCCTCGATCGACCGCACGCCTCGCACGTGGGAACGGCCGTCTGATCATGTTCCCGTGATGATCGAAATCGAATGTTGAAATGAGCGCGACCACCGAACTTCAAAACAGTCTGGCCGAGAGCGAACTGGAACAACTCGACGACTTTCTGCGCAATCACGCGACGGAATCCGAAGGCGGACTGCTGCTGGACGGCGTGCACGGTCTGCTGACCGCATTGGCGATCGGCCCCGAGCCGGCACTGCCGGAAGAATGGTTGCCGGAAGTGCTGCACGCGCCGTTCGAGGATCCGGATCAGGGCGAACGTATCCTCGGTTTGCTCGCCAAGCTCAATGATTCGATTCCCACCGAACTCGAGAGTGAGAATTACGAGCCGGTGCTGGGCGAATTGACCGAAGAGAACGGTCAACCCGGCGATCTGTCGGCGGCAGGCTGGTGCGAAGGATTTTCCCGCGGCATCGATCTGCGCGCGGCCATGTGGGAAACGCGGCTGGCGGAAGATTCCGATCTGATGGAACTGCTGGGGCCGATCATGGCGCTGGCGGTGGACGACGGCGTGCTCGCGGCCGACGTGCCGATCCAGAAACTACGCGACGATGAATACGAGGCCTGCATCGCGCAAATCCCGCAGGCGGTGAACGCAGTCGCCCACTACTGGCGCGTGCATCCGCCGTCCGAACGCGAACGCACCGCTGGCGGGGGCGCGTCCTCGAGCGCGTTCGCCAACCTGCCTGCCCGGCGCGGCGGCAAGTGGGTGCATTGAGACACGTTGCGCAAGTGAGCACGTCCAATCCGCAACTCTACGCGCCGTTCAATGTCCTGGAACCCCTCGCGCCGGAGATCTGGATCGCCGACGGTCCGATCGTGCGCATGGCTGCGCCTTGCGGGATGGCGCGTCGTCCATCACACGCTTGACAGTGGTTCGCCTGATGATGCCGATCAGAAGAAGCGCCAAGGACGACTACTGGCATCTTGTTGCAATCGGGCGAATCGGCCGCATCTACCGGACATTCCCAGCGGAGCATCCCAATGAGCACCCGCACCATCGTCCGTCGCGTGCGCGGCTTGCCGGCATCCGATGGCGCCGGCGTCAAACTCAATCGCATCATCGGCCAGCGCGCGCTGGAGATGCTGGATCCGTTCCTGATGCTGGACGAGTTCGGTTCCGATTCGGCCGGCGATTACATCGCGGGATTTCCCGATCACCCGCATAGGGGTTTCGAGACCGTCACCTACATGCTGAATGGCCGCATGCGCCACCGCGATAACGCGGGCAACGAAGGCCTCCTTGAGTCGGGCAGCGTGCAGTGGATGACCGCGGGCCGCGGCATCGTGCACTCGGAGATGCCCGAGCAGGATCACGGCCTGATGCGCGGCTTTCAGTTGTGGGTGAACCTGCCTGCCAAGGACAAAATGACCACGCCGCGTTATCAGGACATCGCGCCGGAAAGAATTCCCGATGTCGAACCCGCAGCAGGCGTGCGCGTGCGTGTGGTGGCAGGCGAGATGTTCGGCGTGCGCGGGCCGATCAGCGGCGTCGCGACCGAACCCGTCTATCTCGATATAGCATTGCAGGCGGGCGCAAAAGTTTCGACCCCGCTGCCGGAAAACCACAACGCGTTCGCCTACGTGTTCGAAGGCGAAGGCGTGCGACTGGACGATGAGCAACTCGCTCGCGGCGAACTCGCGGTGTTGTCGGCCGGAGATTCGGTCAAACTCGCCGCAAACGACAAACCCGCACGCGTGCTGGTGGTGGCCGGCAAGCCGCTCAACGAACCGGTTGCGAAGTACGGCCCGTTCGTGATGAATACTCCCGAGCAGATCGTGCAGGCGATCCGCGATTTTCAGACCGGAAATTTTTGAGGGGACAGCATTGTCGTCATTCCGGGGCCGTTCGCGATTCATTGCGAACGGAGCGCTTTGCGACGGCCAAGTTGAAGCAGATTCCTTTTTTGCGCCGGACTGCATCCGGGCGCGCCTCGGAATGACGAGATTGGTATGCCCACAGCTCTTCTTACCCGCAAAAAAAGCCGGACGACAGGGTCGTCCGGCTTGCGTTGCGGTCAGGTAGGGGGAGCCTGAGCCGCTACGAGTTCTTCTTCTTGTTGTATTGAAACGTTCAGCGCGCCGCTTTCTTTGCGGTGTTACCGGCCGCGTCGTTGGCGGCCTTCACGCCGTTGCGCGCCAGCTCGCCAAGCTGCTCGGCGGTCTTCTGCGCAATGCCCAGCGTCTGCTGGCCGGCTTCATAGGCGGCTTCGGCGCTGTTGCGCGCGAAATCCAGACCCTTCGGCCACAACGCGGTCACGTCCTCAATCTCGCGGACTTCCAGCGAATCGGCGACGAAGGCGAGATTCGCCTTGGCCTGCGCTTCCAGTGCCTTGACCTGCAGGCCTTGGATTTCGGCCAAGCCGCGCAGGGCGGTCAACTGGGCCTTGTAGGACTGCTCGGCGAACTGCTTACCAAGGTCGAGAGTCTGCTGCCATTGTGCGTACATGTCGTGCTCCCTTGCGGGGTGGTGGATGCACATACTCTAGCGCAGTTGATGTTGCGTTGCAACAGTAAAATACTGAACGATCTGCTCATGTTAGAAAAACATAGAAAATACAGTAATTTGAGATAGACTCTGACTTGCTGCGACGCAAAAATCACTTGCCCTTTGGGCTGGAATAGCGCGCTCCCGCTGTGCAGGTCTCCTGCACCACTACCTCGTTCAGCAGCGGCAGGGCCGGCCGCAATTTCTCCCAGATCCACTGCGCCAGCCGTTCGCTGGTCGGATTCTCCAAACCAGGCACGTCGTTGAGATAGCGATGGTCCAGCGCTTCGAACACCGGCGAGAAAGCTGCTTTCAAATCCGCGAAATCCATCAGCCAGCCTGTGACAGGATCAGGTTCGCCGCACAGATGGATTTCAACGCGGAAGGAATGCCCATGCAGCCGTGCGCATTTGTGGTCGGGCGGCACGTTGGGCAAACGATGTGCGGCTTCGATGTGGAAGATCTTGAAGATGTCGGTCGGCATGCGCGGTTTTCCGCAAGCAGTGTGGTAACTTGGCGCAGAACTCGCTTGCCCTGAGCATCATATATCGCACCGATCGACACCCACCATGCACGAAGCGACGGACCGCGCTCCCAGCGAGGTTGCCATGGGCGAATTCGCTGTATGCCCGAATGCCCGGGTGTTGAGGCCGATGTAAAAACTGCCCGCCGACCGACTGGATTTTCCCCTCGGAACTGAACGCCGCAGGGTAGCCTGAGCGTTGTCGGTTGAGCGTGGCTGCGCTGTTGGGCTTTTGCCTTGCTCGTGCTTGTTGGCCACGCGTGCTTGCGTGTCCCTGCGTTCTGCCGGGTCCTGTGGTGTCAGATCGCGTGTTGTCGCTCAAATCGACGCTTGGGTCGCTTGACCTTGGCACTATCGATGGCGCACTTGTGTGAGTGCTGAGGTCAGAAACTTGTCAGGCACCTGTTGGGTTTGGGCACAAGATGGGCACGAAAACCCGCATAGTCGGCGGGTCGCGTCTGCGCAGACTGCCTTGCACGGTGGTTTTTTGGTGGCTACGGGTGGGCTCGAACCACCGACCCCGGCATTATGAGTGCCGTGCTCTAACCAGCTGAGCTACGTAGCCGTAGCCGCCCAGTATAACAGCGTGAGCTAGGCATTATGAGTGCCGCGCTTGGACTGATTGAGCTACCTGGCCACGATAATCACGCGCAGAGCGGAAAGCCTGGCCTGCAGGTGCAAGGTGTCAAGCTGGCGTGAGCGATGAGACTAAAGAGAAGGATGGGATTGGAAGACAAATGGGCCGCGCCGCGTTTGCACGATGGCGCCATGACTCTTGCCGGGTATTCGCGGGTCATGCTTGAATCGCGCCATGATCGATTTCGATGGCTACCGTCCCAACGTCGGCATCGTGCTGCTGAACGCGCACGGGCAGGTGTTCTGGGCGCGACGTGTGCGACGCGACGGCTGGCAGTTCCCGCAGGGCGGCATGAACACCGACGAGACGCCGGACGAGGCAATGTATCGGGAGTTGTACGAGGAAACGGGCCTGCGCGCCGAACAAGTGGAGGTGCTAGACAGCACGCACGGCTGGTTGCGCTACCGCCTGCCGCATCGTTATCTGCGCCGCGACGAACGTCCGCTCTGCATCGGCCAGAAACAGGTGTGGTTTCTGCTGCGCCTGCTAGATGATGACAGTGCGCTGAAACTCGATGCGCACGAAACGCCGGAATTCGACCTGTGGCGCTGGGTGGATTTCTGGTATCCGGCCGAACATGTGGTCGCGTTCAAACGCGCCGTGTACGAGCGCGCGCTGCGTCATTTCGCGCCGCGCGTGGAAGACGTTTTCCGGATCACGCTGGGCCTAGCGCCCCCTCGCACGTCACCTACGCGCGCGCGGGGCTGATCCGCGGCAGTTTCATCCGCGCAGATCGAACTTCTGCCGCAACGCCGCGGCAGCTTGTGCATAGAGTTTTTCCAGCGCGGTCACGCGCGTGGCGGAATCTCCGAGCGCACCGTTGCGCGCGTCCTGTTCCACCGACTTCGCAGCGGCGGCAAGCGCTTTTGCTCCAACGTTGGCGCTTGCGGATTTCAGCGAATGCGCGAGCTTGCCGATTTCGGCCACGTCTTTTCGCGCTGCGGCGGCGCGCATCGCTCGCACGCGCGCATCGCCGTCGTGCAGGTACGCCTGCACCAAGCCGCGCACCTCCTCGCCCATGATGTCTTGCAGATCGGCGAGCGTCGCCGCATCCAGAGTCTGCACGTCCGTCACGGGCGCCGGCGCGACGGCGGTTGCAGCCACGCTCAACTGTGGTTTCGGCGCTGCGGCGACCGTGGCGGGCGTCGGCATAATGGTTGAAGCGTCTCGGGACGCGGAAGACTCCTCGATCACGCGCACTGTCGGCTCCGGGGGCGCGCCCGCCAGATCCAGCCAGCGTTGCAGCGTCTCGGCCAGCAGTGCGCGGTCCAGTGGCTTGGTGAGGTAATCGTCCATGCCCGAATCGAGGCAGCGTTCGCGGTCGCCCGCCATCGCGTGCGCGGTCATCGCAATCACCGGCAGGCGCGGCAGCGTTTCGCGCTGTTCGCGCTCGCGCAGCCGGCGCGTGGCGCTGTAACCGTCCAGCACCGGCATCTGGCAATCCATCAGCACCAGATCGAAATGCTGCGCGTTGATCTTGTCCAACGCTTCGGCGCCGTTGCCGGCCATTTCGACCTTCAGGCCCAGCCGCTCGAGCAGACGCCGCGCGACCTGCTGGTTCACCGGATGATCCTCGACCAGCAGCACACGGCCGCGGAGCTGCTTTTCCGCCGCGGTCACGGCTTCGGGCCTGCGCCCGCCGAGCAAGGGCTGCTGACGGCCGCCGCCGCTCATGCCGTAGAGCGCGTTCAAATGCATGCGCAGCGCGGCATCGTCCGCGTCACGCGGCGCGCTGCCGATGCGCGGATCACTTTCCGTCACGCCGCCCAGCGCCAGCACGCGGATCGCGGCGAGCTTCGGATCGCGCAGCACGTTGCGCAGCAGCGCCGCGGAATCGCCTTCCAGCGAGGCGGCATCGATCGCCAGCAATTCATAGGCAAACGCGCGGCCCAGCGGAGCTGTCTGACGCAGACGCGCCAAGGCGGAAGCCGCGGCGGTAACGTGCGTCACTTCCAAGCCGATGCCCGCCAGCGAGGGCAACAGGCGTTGCGCGACCGTGCCGCCGCAGGCGAGCAGCGTGCGGAGGCCGGTGAGATCCCGGCGCGCGCCGGCGATGTCGCCCGGCATCTTCTCGAAAGGAATCGAGAACCAGAACACCGAGCCGCGTCCGGGTTCCGAGCGCACGCCGATCTTGCCGCCCATCAGATCGACCAGCTTCTTGCAAATGGTCAACCCCAAGCCGGTGCCGCCGTAGCGGCGCGTGACCGAAGCATCCGCTTGCGTGAAAGGATGGAACAGCCGCGCGGCTTGTTCGGGTGCCAGGCCGATGCCGGTGTCGCGCACGGCGAACAGCAGTTCATGATGGATCGCGGTGTCGCCGCGGCGGCTGACGCGCACCGACACACCGCCCTTCTCGGTGAACTTGATCGCGTTGCCGACCAGATTGGTGAGGATCTGCCGCAGCCGCACCGGATCGCCGCGCACGCTGGCGCGCACGTCCTCGTCCACCACGATGCGCAGCGCCAGGCCTTTGGCCTCCGCGGGCTTCTCCATCAGACGCTGCACGTTGTCCATCAATTCGCGCAGGTTGAAGCCGACCTTCTCCAGATCGAGCTTGCCGGCTTCGACCTTGGAATAATCGAGGATGTCGTCGACGATGCGCAGCAGTTCCTGTGCGGATTTGTGGGCGGTGGCGAGATAGTCGCGCTGCGTGGGTTGCAGCGGCATGCCCAGCACGATGTCGAGCAGCGGCAGGATGCCATTCAACGGCGTGCGGATTTCGTGACTCATCGTGGCCAGGAATTCGCTCTTGGCCAGCATCGCCGATTCGGCTGCCTGTTTGGCCGCCAGCAGTTCGTGCTGCATGCCACGTAGCGAATTCAGTTCCGATTCCAGCGCGACGATGCGCGCATGCACCGAAGGTGTTTCGCGTGCCGGAGCGATGTGCGGCGCGGGTTCTGCCACGCGTGCGCGCAGGAACCAGATCGCGATCGCGGCCAGGATCAGCAGCGCGCTCAGAATCGCCGCCGATTGGATCGGCAACCACCAGAATGCCAGCGCCGCCGCGGCCGCGAGCAGCGCGGTCGCCAGCCACTTCGGCCACAACGGCAGCTGTGCGGAGCTCATTGCGGAGCGCTGTGGAAGTCGTAGTCGAGTGATTGCCCGGCCTGACTGACGAAATTGCCCTGCAGGAAATCCACGCCTGCCGCGCACAGGCGCACCGCGGTGGCGGCGTCTTCCACGCGCGGTGCGATCACCTGCCGCCCATGCGCATGCGCGGCTTTCACCAAAGCAGGCAATTCGCTGCCGTTGCCGTTCAGGCCTGGCGCGAGCTTGATGTAATCCAGCGGCAGGTGTTCGAGCAGGCCCGCCGCCAGCGCTTCGCGGTCCACGCCGGCCAGCGACAGTTTCAAACCGAGTTCGCGCAAAGAAAGTGCAAGTTCGATCAGCGTGCGCAACTGTGCGCGCGCGTCTTCGTAGCGGAATTCCAGCGCGAGGCTGCCGCGCGCGATGTTCGCGGCCGGCAATTGATGGCGCAGCGCGGAGATGCGTGCGGGATCGGTCCAGCCTTCCAGTGACTGGCTGGCGAACAGGCGCACGTTGGCGCCATTGCGCTCGCGTTCGGCGAGGGTGGCGATGCAGCGCGCCAGCACCCAATCGTCGATCGCGCCGATCAGGCCGGCGCGCTTGGCTTCTGGCACCAGTTCCGCGGCCGAATGCAATTGTCCGCTGCTGCTGTCGCGTAAACGCAGCAGTGCCTGGTATTGAGGCTCGGCCGCGCCGGCGAGCGGCGCGATCGGCTGGAACACCAGATGAAACGCGTCCGCGCGCAAGGCGCTTTCCAGTTGCGCGCGCAGGCCGGAGCTCTTGGCATCCAGCCGCGAATATACGCCGATGCCGCCGCCATCGCGGCGCGCGGCATCCAGCGCGCGTTCGGCTGCGGCCAGTACTGCGCCCGCTTCCGACAAGCCCGCGCCGAAGGCGCACACACCGCAGCTCAATTCCACCGGCAACGCATTCGGACCGAAACGCTCGCGCGCGATCAACGCGCGCAGGCTTTCGGCGAATGTCGCCAGCGCTTCCTCGCTGCGCTGCGGCGACAACACCAAAAACCCGGCGCTGCCGAAACGTGAAACCATCTCGTCGCGCTCGACGTGCCCGGCAATGAATGCGCCGACCTGCGCCAACAGCGTATCGAAGGCGGTGAGGCCAACCTGTTCGCGCAATGCGGTGGCGTGGTCCAGCTCCGCGCACAGCACGCCGCCGCGCATGGCGCCGCCGCCAGCCGCGGCGAAACGTTCGTTCAAGGTATCCAGCAACTGTGCGCGCTCGTTCAAGCCGGTGGACGGATCGCGCGCCCGGCGCTCGCGGTGGTTGCGCGCCGCCGCGCGCGCGCGGCGCACGCGGTTGGTCACCGCGGAGACCAGGTATTTCGGACGGATCGGCTTGGAAAGAAAATCGTCGCCGCCGGCATCCAGCGCGGCGAACTGGCGGTCCGCATCGGGATCGCCGGAGAGAAACACGATCGGCGTGCTGACGTAGCCTTCGCGCTCGCGGATCAGCGCGGTCAATTCCAGCCCATCGCAACCGGGCATATTCAAGTCCATCAACAGCAGATCGGGCTGGAAGCGGTCCAATTCCTCCAGCACGGAAATCGGTTCGTTCAACACCTGCGTCACCATGCCGGCCTTGCGCAGGATCGATTCGGCGAATAGCGCCTGCGAGGCGTCGTCTTCGACGATCAGAATGCGGTACGGCTCTTCTTCCTGCGTGGTCAGCAGATCCAGTGCGCGCGCCAGCACGTCTTCGGCGGCAACCGGCAGCGCGAGGCAGCGATCCGCCCCGGCGCGCAAGGCGCGCAGACGCAGCGTGACGTCGCTGTCGGCCAGCAACGCCAGCATGCCGACCTTGTGCGAAGCGCTGCTGCGCGCGGCGCGCAGCGCGGGGCCGATGCGATCCAGCGCGGCAGCGTGGTTGGCGCCGATCACCACCAGTTGTGGCGGCAATGCGCCCAGCACTTCGATCAGGGAGTCGGCGTCTTCGATCAGAGTGATCGCGCAGCCGCGGCTTTCGAGCCGCATGGTCAGTTCGTTGAGCAGCGGATCGTCGTGGCCCAGCAGGTATACAGATTGCCCCCGGTCGGACGGCAAGGGCGCAATCGGCGCGAGGGTTTTCAAAGGCGCAGGCTCGGGTTCGTTCGCGGCTTCGAAATCCGGCGCCCCCAAACTGCGCCAGTGATGCGCCGGCGGCGTTTCGTGCAGCGGATAGCCTTGCGCTTCTTCGACCAGCGCAGGCTCGGGTGCGGCCACGTGCACCGGCCGCGTCACGACCGGCGTCACTTGTTCCAGGTGCGGACGCAGGCTATCCAGCAGCGCATCGACATGTGCGCAGGCTTGCGCGTCGGGCAGGTGTTGCGATTGCGACCACGGCGCCAGCGCCGATTCCAGCGCCAGCAGGCGTTCGCCCAGTTCCAGTTGACCGTAACGGCCGCATGCGCCGGCGAGGTTGGCGACTTCGTCCTGCACCAGATGCAGCACGTTGATGTCCCAGCCGGCGCGGTTTTGCGCGCGCGCGCGCCGCAACAGCGTTTTCAAGCGTTGCGGCAGGTAGTGCAGAAATGCTTCGCGCAGTTCCGCGCTCTGGTCCTGGGCGGGCGTTGACAACTGCATGCGGTGAGAATCCCCCGTGGCACGACTATACCCGCACGAGCGTGCGTGGGCGTAGGGACATGCAGTTAATGTGCCGAAAGCCCGTGGATTCAGCCAGGGAGACCCTGATTTGTCCGAGTTGCTTGGCGGCACAGCGAGGGGCCGCGCTCAAACCCCAGCACGCCCTGACTTCAAGTGTTTGATTTGCGTGGCCGAATTCGGGCGTGCACCGAATTCGGTACATCCTGTCCCTCACCTTTGCTGCGCGGAGGCTGGGCGTTCCGCCGCGCTCCGTGCGCGGCAGGTCAGCGAAGCTGGCCCGCAGGGCGAGCGCCAGGGATGGCGCGAGTACAAATCCCGGATGGGGTTGTTCAGAGCTTCCCTAGAAAGGCTTTACGACGGCCAGGATCACGATTCCGATCAGCAACAGGGCGGGCAATTCGTTGAACACCCGCAGGCGCCGCGGTGTCCAATGGCATTCATCCCGCGCGAAGGCGCGCACCAGCCGCGTCAGCACCCCGTGATAGACGATCAGCAGCAGCACCAGCGCCAGTTTCGCGTGCAGCCAATGCGCCTGACGGAAATAGTCCGGCACCGCGTATTGCCAGGCGCCGAGCGTGGCGATGCCGAGCAGGAGAGTCAACGCGCCGCCGATATTGGTCATCCCCAGCAGGCGGCGTTCCATCACCTTGAAGCGCTCGCGCGTCACCGGCTCGCTGCTTTCGGCGTGATAGACCAACAAGCGCGGCAGGTAGAACAGCCCCGCGAACCAAGTCACCACCGCGACCACGTGAAACGCCTTCAGCCAAAGGATCAGCATGGCTTCCGTACCTGAGTCAAGGCGCGAGTATATTCCCGCGATGCGTTTGCCCGAATTCAATCGATGGTCCGCTCGCTGGCGCGCGCTGCCGCCGCGCCGCCGGGCCGTGTTCGCCGCACTGATCGGCGTGTTCGCCGCGCCCCTGCTGTTTGGGGGCGGATTTTTGCTCGGCCGCGCTTCGATGTCCTCGCGCAGCGCCGCCGCGCGTGCGGCCGATCTCGCGCTACGCAATGAAGATCTGCAGAACCAGTTGGCGATCTTGCAACGCGACCGGCAGGTGTCGCTGATCGCTGATCGTCTGTTGCAGAAGGATCTGGCCGACCGCGATGAGAAGATCCGTTCGCTGCGCGCCGAGCAGGCGTTCTATTCGAAACTGGTCGGGGCCGCCGCGCAGCCGGGAGCCCTCAGCGTTAACAATGTGACGCTGACGCCGGTGCCGAAAACGCACGCGTGGAATTTCACCGTGACCCTGACACACAGCGCCGAGGGCGCGAAGGAAATCCAGGGCAGTTTGAGCGTGGCGATCGACGGCGTGCGCGCCGACAAGCTGGCCACGCTGGACTGGCCCGCGCTGGCCGGCGCCAACGCCGGGGGCGGGCTGCCTTTCGACTTCAAGTATTTCCAGCAGGTACAAGGCACGTTGATGCTGCCGGCGGATTTCACGCCCAACCGCGTGCGCGTTACCTTGCAACCACAAGGCGCCGCGGCCGTCACGCGCACACTGGCCTGGAGCGAAGTGACGCAATCGGGCGGCGCATCCGGCGCGCCGTGAACTTGCGGACGCGGGCGCGAGTCCGCATGTTGCAGGTTTCAACGCAGTAAAATACGCCCATGTCCGCCACACCCGACTATCGCGGCCTCGCGCAGACTCCGCTGAACTTCACCGACGCGGCCGCGGCCAAGGTGCGCGAACTGATCGATGAGGAAGGCAACCCCAACCTCGCGCTGCGCGTGTACATCCAGGGCGGCGGTTGCTCCGGTTTTCAATACGGTTTCAGTTTCGACGAGAACCGCGCCGAGGACGATCTGGCGCTGGAGAAAAGCGGCGTCACCTTGCTGGTCGATCCGCTGAGTCTGCAATACCTCGCCGGCGCGGAAATCGATTATTCCGAATCACTGTCCGGGGCGCAGTTCGTGATCCGCAATCCCAATGCGAAAACGACTTGCGGTTGCGGATCGTCATTTACGGTATGAGTGACTCGCGCGACAGCTCTGCCGCGCGTTCGCGTCACAACACCTTCGCCGCGCTGGAACTGGAGCGTGTGTCCGAGCATCGCGACGACACACAGTGGTTGGCGGCTCAGCGCGCATCGCCACATGCGCAATTCGTAGTGTTCGACGCGGAAGGTCGTGCCCCGGTGGCCGGCGATCGATTGCTGCTGCTCGACGCCGCAACCGCACCGGGCGACGTAGCGGTGAGTTTTCTCGGTTTGCGACGCGGCGGCGCGCCGGTGTTCCTGCTGCGCAACGGTTCTTCACGCGCGCCGCTGGACGCGGAATGGATCGGCTTGCGCGAAGCGGGCACGCGGCTGCCCCCGCATGATGCGGGTCTATTGGCGTATGCGCGCGGTCTGGCCAACTGGCAGGACGCCACGCGGTACTGTTCCTGCTGCGGTGGTCAATTGAAATTGATCAGCGCGGGCCACCGCGCTTTGTGCACGCAGTGCGAACGGCTGCATTTTCCGCGCACCGATCCCGCGATCATCGTGATCGTTGAACACGAAGACGCCTGCCTGCTGGGAAGACAGGCGCTGTGGCGGCCGCGCCAGTATTCGACGCTGGCCGGCTTCGTCGAACCGGGCGAGTCGCTGGAAGATGCGGTGCGCCGGGAAGTGCGCGAGGAAGCGGGCATTGAGGTGATCGATTGCGATTACCACTCCTCGCAGCCTTGGCCGTTTCCCGCATCCTTGATGCTCGGCTTCACCGCACGCGCAGCGGCGCGCGAAATACATCTGGCCGACGGCGAGCTGGAAGACGCGCGCTGGTTCACCGCGCAGCACATCGTCGAAAGCGTGCGCAGCGGCGAACTGCATCTTTCATCGCCGCTGTCGATTTCGCATCGCCTGATCGAACACTGGCTGCGCACGCGCTCGGGCATCGAACTCATGGACGTGCTGCGCACCGCACCGCAAGCCTGATCCGTCCTTGCGCCGCGGCGATACAATCCGCGCAAACACGCCGGTATTCGACATGGCCATCCGACTCGTCGCCGCGCTGATCGTCCTGCTGCTGGCGTTTTCCTCGCTGGAGCTGTCGCGCTTCCGCGATTTCGGCTGGTTTCGCGCATGGCTGGCGCAACTGCATTTCGCCGAAGGCGGCGGGCGCGTGGCATTGGCGCTGGCGCTGCCGGCGATCGTCTGCGCGCTGCTGCAGGGCGCGCTGCGCGGCTGGGGCTTCGGCCTCGCGAGCGTGGTGTTCGCGGTGATCGTGTTGTTGTGCAGCTTCGGTCCGCGCGAACCGGAAACCGACATTGATGCGGTGTTGACTGCCGAGGATGCGGTCGCGCGCGAAGCCGCCGCGCAGGACTTGCGCGACGATGCCGCCGCCGCGCCGCTGCCGTTCACCGCGCCCGCATTGGTGGAAGCCGCGGTGCTGGCCGGGTTGCGGCGTCGCTTCGGCGTGCTCTTCTGGTTTTTCGTGCTGGGTGCGACGGGTGCATTGCTTTATCGCTTGTCGCAAATCGCGGCTGAGGACAACGCGCTCGATCTGCGCACGCGCGACGCCGCGCGCCGTTTCGCCGCGGCGATGGATTGGCTGCCCGCGCACCTGATGGTGCTGGCGATGGCGCTGGTCTCGGATTTCGAGGCGGTGTTGCGCGCCTGGCGCGCCTGGCACATGCAGCCGGGACGTTCGCGGTGGGAACTGGAGCCGGGATTTCTCGCCGCGGTAGCGCGCTCGGGCGTGGACGCGGACATCGAAGCCGGCGATGGCGGCGCGATCGCCGACATCACCGATCCGCTGGAGGAACTCGCTGACGCGCGTCGCCTGCTGATCCGCGTGCTGGTGGTGTGGCTCGCCGTGGTCGCGCTGATCGTGCTGGCCGGCTGGATTGCGTAATCACGCTTCCGAACCGCGCAATGCACGCACGCGTTGCTCGAGATCGGCAGCGCTGATTGCCGCACCATCGACGATGTTCCCAGTCATCAATTCGATGCGTGCGCGGAAACGCCGCGGCAGGCGCGCGCGTCCCAGTTTCGAATCGCGCCTGCTCCACATGCTGGCCCACAGACCCCGCAGCGCCAGCGGAATCACCGGCACAGGCCGGCGCGCAAGGATGCGCTCCACACCCGGACGGAACGGCGCGATATCGCCGTCGCTGCTCAAGCCGCCTTCCGGGAACACGCACACCAGTTCACCTTCGGCCAACGCGTGATCGATCTGATCGAGCGCGCGCGCCAGCAGGGCGGCATCCTCTTTCGCGCCGGCGATCGGGATCGCCTTCGCCGTGCGGAACACGAAACTCAAAACCGGAATTCGGAAGATTTTGTAGTACATCACGAAGCGCACCGGCCGCCGCACGCTGCCCATGATGATCAGCGCGTCCATGTAGCTCACGTGGTTGCAGACCAGCAGCGCCGCGCCTTCGTCGGGAATGCGCTCCAGTCCCTCGGTGCGCACGCGGTAGAACAGGCTGATCAGAAGCCAGTCCACGAAGCGCATCAGGAATTCCGGCACCAGCAGGAAAATCCACAGCGTCACCGCCGCGTTCAAGAGTGCGGTGATCAGGAACAGTTGCGGGATGCTCAAGCCCGCCTTCAACAAGCCGAGGCCGAACACCGCGGCGGCGACCAGGAAGATTGCATTGATGATGTTGTTGCCCGCGATCACACGCGAGAGCTCCTGGCGTTCGCTGCGGCTCTGCACCAGCGCGAACAGCGGCACGATGAAGAAGCCGGCGAACAAGCCGAGCAGCAGGAGATCGAGCGCGATGCGCCAATGCCCGGCCGCGTGCAGGAAGGCGAGCCAGTCCAGTCCGCGCTGCGCCGCCGGCTCGTGCTGCGCGAAATACAGCAACAGGCTGAACAAGGTCATGCCGAACGCGCCCAGCGGAACCAAGCCGATCTCGACTTTGTGGCCCGAGAGTTTTTCGCACAGCAGCGAGCCTGCGCCCACGCCGACCGAGAACAGTGTCAGCACCAGGATTTCCACGCTGGCATCGCCGCCCAAATACAGCTTGGTGTAGTTGGGCAATTGCGCGGTCACCACGCCACCAAAGAACCAGAACCAAGAGATGCCCAGCACCGAATTGAACACCGCACGTTTTTTCGCGATGAGACGGATTGCGCGCGCGCTTTCGGTGAACGCGTTCCAGTTGAATTCCAGTTGCGGCGCGGTGGCGGGTACGCGAGGGATCGCACATGCGGAGGCGAAACCGATCAGTGCTACGCCGATGACCAGCAGCGAGGCGAACATCGGACCGTGTCCGGCTACTGCCATCGCGTAACCGCCGCCGATCATACCGACCAGGATCGCGATGGACGTGCCCATTTCCACCAGGCCGTTGCCGCCGACCAGCTCTTCCGGCCGCAGCACCTCCGGCAGGATCGCGTATTTGATCGGGCCGAACACCGTCGAGTGCAGGCCCATCAGGAACAGCACGGTCAGTAGCAGCGCAGGACTCGCGATGAAGAATCCATAGGCGGCGAGACACATCGCGCCGACCTCGAACAGCTTCACGAGCCGGATCAGCTTCTGCTTCTCGAATTTCTCCGCGAGCTGCCCCGCGCTCGCGGAGAACAAAAAGAACGGCAGGATGAACAACGCGGGCGCGAGATTGGAATAGAATGACACCTGCGCATCCGGCAGTCCCAACTGGAACGCCACCAGCACGATCGTCGCCTGCCGGAACGCGTTGTCGTTGAACGCGGATAGCGCCTGCGTCGCGAAGAACGGCGCGAAGCGACGCGTGGCGAGCAGCTTGAACTGATTCATGCGTGGCCCCTGATGCCGCGCAAGGTTAGCGCATTGGAAGCGCGCAGACCCATCAACCGCGGATCAGTGCCCGATGCCCGATATCGCGCCGATAAAACGCGCCGTCGAACCGGATGTGTTCTGCCGCCGCATAAGCGCGATCGCGCGCCTGTTTCAGATCGTCGCCCAGCGCGCAGACGGTCAGCACGCGGCCGCCGGCGGTGACGACATTGCCGTTGGCGTCGAATTTGGTGCCGGCGTGAAACACTTTCACGTCGCAGCCGAAGTCGGCATCCAACCCTGAAATCACGTCGCCATTGCGCACCTTGCCGGGATAACCGCCGGCGGCGATCACCACGCCGAGCGATGCGCGCGAGTCCCACCCGGCCTGCGCGCGGTCGAGCCTCCCATCCAGCGCCGCCTCGATCAGATCCACCAGATCGGATTCCAACCGCAGCAGGATCGGCTGGGTCTCCGGATCGCCGAAGCGCACGTTGAATTCGATCACCCTGGGCGCACCCGACTTGTCGATCATCAAACCGGCGTAGAGAAAACCGATGAAGGGCGCGCCTTCGGAGGCCATGCCGCGCAAGGTCGGTTCGATGATTTCGCGCAGGATGCGCTGTTCGACTTCGCGCGTGACCACGGGCGCCGGCGAATACGCGCCCATGCCGCCGGTGTTGGGTCCCATGTCCCCTTCGTTGCGGCGCTTGTGATCCTGGCTGCTCGCCATCGGCAACGCGTGCGTGCCATCGCTGATCACGATGTAGCTCGCTTCCTCGCCTTCGAGGAATTCCTCGATCACCACGCGCGCCGATGCATCACCGAATGCGTGCGCGCCGAGCATGTCGTGCAGTGCTTGTTCTGCATCCGCGAGCGTGTGGGCGACGACCACGCCCTTGCCGGCTGCAAGACCATCGGCCTTGATCACGATCGGCGCGCCATGCTGTCGCACGTAATTCAGCGCGCGATTCAATTCAGTGAACACCGCGTAGCGCGCGGTGGGAATATTCCGCCGTTGCAGAAAATCTTTCGCGAACGCCTTGGAGCCTTCCAGTTGCGCGGCGACGCGGCGCGGGCCGAAGCAGCGCAAACCGGCGGCACGGAATTTGTCCACGATGCCGGCCACCAGCGGCGCTTCGGGCCCGACCACGGTGAGATCGACGCGCTCGTCGCGCGCGAGTTTCAGCAGCGCATCGAGATCGCCTGCAGCCACATCGACGTTGCGCACGCGTTTCTCGTGCGCGGTACCGGCATTGCCGGGCGCGACCAGCACCTGCTCGACACGTGGCGATTGCGCCAGTTTCCAGGCCAAGGCGTGTTCGCGGCCGCCGGAGCCGATCACCAGGACTTTCACGGAGCGCGCACCGATTGTTGCGGGACGCGCATTCTAAGCGGGAGGAGTGATGCGGGAGGAGGGAGGAGGGACAGCAGACGGCAAGTGTTACGCGCCTCCCGTCTCCCGTCTCCCGCCTCCCAGCATCTGCAGCAACGCCGCACGCGGCAGCTTGCCCGTTTCCGAACGCGGCAGCGCATCCACCAGCTTCAGCGGCCGCGGCAGAAAGACGGGGTCGACGCCCGCGCGCAATGCATCCAGAATTTGCGCGACGCTCAAGCCGGGTGCGACCGCCAGCGCAGCGATACGGTGCACACCGCGGCGATCGGCCTTGTCCAGCTGGAATACCGCGCCGTCGTGTACGCCGGGGATCGAAAGCAGGCGGCGGGTGAGGTCGCCGAGCGAAGCGCGCTTGCCGGCGATTTCCAGCAGATCCGAATTGCGGCCGCACAAGCGGAAACGATCGTTGCCGACGAGTTCGATCAAGTCGGCCAGCACCACCGGGGCGCTCAATTGCGGCGCTTCGACCTGCGCGCCGTCGGGCTGCGGATGCAAGGCGACGCCCGGATACAGCTGCCACAGTTCCTCGCCCGCGGTGCGGCGATGCGCGATGACGCAGGTTTCGGTGGAACCGAACACCTCCTGCACCGGCGCGGCGAACAGATCTTCAGCGGCGCGCGCAAGCTCTTTCGGCATCGGCGCGGTGGCGGAAACGATCGCGGCGAGCGGCGGCAGCGGTTGCGCGTGTTCCACCAATGCGCGCAAGTGCACCGGCGTGGTCACCAGCACGCGCGGCGCGGGCACTTCGGCCAGCGCGCAGATCACGTCGAACGGAAAGAACGGCCGCGCGGAATGCACCGCGGCTTCCGCGAACAGCGGCAGCAGCACCGAGAATTCCAGCCCGTACATGTGCTGCGGCGGCACCGTGGCGACCACGTTGTACGGCAAGCCGGTGAGGCCGCGCAGCAGCGCGTCGTTGTGCGCGCTGCTGACCGCGAACTTGTCCCAGCGCTTCGGATTGGATTTCGGTACGCCGGTGGAGCCTGAGGTATAGCCGATCGCGACCACCGCTTCCGGATCGACCGTGGGTGTTGCCTTTTCAGAAACGCGGCCGGGGATGTTCGCTTTTTGATCGTCGCGATCACGGGCGATCGCATGCGACGATTCGAAATGCAGATAATGCGGCGGCGCTGGGTCGAGCCGCACGTCGCCGATGGTGTAGCTGCCCGGATGCGCGGCCAGCACTTCGTCGATCGCGTGCGGCGCGCGCGAAGGCGGCAGCAGATTGGTTTGACCGCGCACGGCGAGGGCGGCGAAGGCGACCAGGAATGCGTAGCGGTCTTCGCAAAGATTGATCGCGGCGGGCGCGTTCGGCAGTCGCGCGGCCAGCGCGGAAACTTCGGCGACGAATTCGGACGCACGCACCGCGCGCCCCTTGCGCCAGGCGATCACCCGTTCGGGCGACGTGGCGTGCAGCAGAGGAACCGGGAACTGCGCCGCACGCGTGAGTGCGGTATCGAAGACGACGGCCAAGATGCGTTCTCCCCCTTTACCTCGAAGTCCCGGCGGCGCCCCCGCGTCGCCGTGCGCCATCCTGCGCGTGTGTTCCTGCTTTCGGTCAGCAGATTCGCATGTCCTAGGCGCGGATGATAGCGCCAGTTACCGCGTCGGCAATCGGGGTGGGGCGCGACAGCCCGCCGGTTTCGCCGTTCAGAATGCCATCCAGCGCTGAACCGAACATGGCTTCGCATTCTTTTGCGCTGCGCGCCGGTGGCTGGCCGTGGATGTTGGCGCTGGTGGAGACGATGGGTGAGCCGAACGCGCGGCACAACGCCGCGGCGGTTTCGTGTGCGGTGACGCGCAGCGCGATGCCGCTATGGCCGCCCGCCACCCATTCGGGCACGCGTCTCGAGCGCGGGAAAATCCAGGTGTGCGGCCCGGGCCAGGTCGCCTGCGCGCGCGCGATGGCTTCGGGCGGTGCATCGATCCAGTCTTCGATCTGTTCGAACGAAGCCGCGATCAGCAACACGCCCTGCTCGGGCGGGCGTTGTTTCAGCGTGAATATTTTTTCGAATGCGACGCGGTTGTTCGGATCACAGCCCAGCCCGAAAACCGCCTCGGTGGGATAGGCCAGCACGCTGCCGTCGCGCAGCAGGTCGGCGGCTGGGTCGATTTGATCGGAATGGAAACGGCGCATCTCAAACGTCGAACGGAGGCGGCGCATCCGCGGCCGGTTTCTTCGGCGAAGATTCCTTCGCGGTTTTCTTCGATGCGGATTTCTTCGCGGCCTTTTTCTTCGCGGATTTTTTCGACGCGGCTTTGCGCGGAGGCTTGGCTTCGCCGTCCGTCTTCACTGTCGCCGTTTTCTTAAATGCCGCTTTCTTCGCGCCGCGGCGTGGCGGCGCGGGCGCGGCTTCCAGCAGCGCCTTGCATTCACCGTGCGTCAGCGATTTCGGATCGCGCTCTTTCGGGATGCGCGCGTTCTTTTCGCCATCGGTGATGTACGGGCCATAGCGGCCGTTCAATACCTGGATGCCGTCGCCGAAAGCGGTAATCACACGATTCGCCATCAGCTCCTGCTTCTCGCGGATCAGATACAGCGCGCGCTCCAGCGTCACCGTGTGCGGATCGTCTTCCTTCAACGAAGCGTAGACTTTTCCCTTGCGCACGAACGGGCCGAAGCGGCCGATGCCGGCGGAAACCTCTTCGCCGTCCGGGGCGTTGCCCAGCGTGCGCGGCAATTTGAACAGCTCGATCGCCTCTTCCAGCGTGATCGTGTGCATGCTCTGGCCGGGCCGGAGCGATGCGAATTGCAAGGTTTCATCGACATCCTTGTCGCCCAGTTGCGCATACGGCCCGTAGCGGCCCAGCCGCACGGAAACGGGCTTGCCGGTTTTCGGATCGCGGCCTAGTTCGCGCGCGCCTGACGCTTCGGAGCGATCGACCGTTTCGGTCTTGTCCTCGACCAGCGCCTTGAACGGTTTCCAGAACTTCTCCAAGAGCGGCCGCCATTCCTCTTCGCCGCGCGCGACCGAATCGAGCTCGTCTTCGAGCCGGGCGGTGAAATCGTAATCGACGTATTGCGTGAAATGGCCCGAGAGGAATTTCGCCACCGCGCGGCCGACGTCGGTCGGTTTGAAGCGGCGCGAATCCAGCGTGACGTACTCGCGGTTCAACAGCGTCTGGATGATGCTGGCGTAGGTGGAAGGCCGGCCGATGCCGTATTCCTCCAGCGCCTTCACCAGGGAGGCTTCCGAATAGCGCGGCGGCGGTTCGGTGAAATGCTGCTCGGTGACGATGTCCGACAGCGGCACCTCGTCGCCGACCTGCAACGCCGGCAGCTTGCGCGCTTCCTCGTCTTCCTCGACCTTCTGATCGCGGCCTTCCTCGTACACCGCGAGGAAACCCGGATCGACCACCGTAGTGCCGGTGGCGCGGAATGAGGAATCCTTGCCGCAGGGAAATTCGACCGAGACGGTATTCAAAGTCGCGGGCTTCATCTGACAGGCCAGCGTGCGCTTCCAGATCAGCTCGTATAGTTTCAACTGATCCGGTTGCAGATACGCCGCGACGGATTTCGGCGTGCGCAGCGCGGAAGTGGGGCGGATCGCCTCATGGGCTTCCTGCGCGTTCTTGGACTTGGCACGATAGACCATCGCGTGATCCGGCAGGCTGTCCTTGCCGTATTCGCGCTCGATCGCCGCGCGCAACTCGTGGATCGCCTCGCCGGACAGGTGCGTCGAATCGGTGCGCATGTAGGTGATCAGGCCGACGTTGCCTTCCGCGCCCAGACTCACGCCTTCGTACAGGCCCTGCGCGATACGCATGGTGCGGCTGGTGGACATGCCGAGCTTGCGCGCGGCTTCCTGCTGCAAGGTGGACGTGGTGAACGGCGCGGCGGGACGGCGCTGGCGCTGTTTGCTCTGGATATCGGCGACGGTGAGCTTGCCATTCGCGGTAACGAGCAAAGCATCGCGCGCGGCGTGCGCATCCTTGGCATTGGTGAGGTCGAACTGCTCGAACTTCTTGCCGTGTAGCTTGATCAAGCGCGCCGTGAACGCGCCGTCCGGATGCGCGAGCTGCGCTTCCATCGACCAGTATTCGCGCGGCTTGAATGCTTCGATTTCCTCCTCGCGCTCGACAATCATGCGCAACGCCGGCGACTGCACGCGTCCGGCCGACAATCCTCGCTGCACCTTGCGCCACAGCACCGGCGAGAGATTGAAGCCGACCAGGTAATCCAGCGCGCGGCGGGCCTGCTGGGCGTCCACCAGATCGTGCGAGAGCTTGCGTGGATGCGCCACGGCCTCCTTGATCGCGCGAGGCGTGATTTCCGAAAACACCACGCGATGCACGTCGCGATCCTTCAGCAGGCCGCGTTCGCGCAGGATTTCGGAGATGTGCCAGGAAATCGCCTCGCCCTCCCGATCCAGGTCGGTGGCAAGATAAATCGTGTCGGCCGATTTCGCGGCCCTGGCGATCTCGTTGACGTGCTTTTCGTTCTTCTCGATCAGCGCGTAGTCCATGGCGAAGCCGGCGTCCGGATCGACCGCCCCTTCCTTGGGCACCAGATCGCGCACGTGACCATACGAAGCCAGGACGTGGAAGTCCGGCCCGAGATACTTGTTGATCGTCTTGGCCTTGGCGGGCGACTCGACGATGAGCAGGTTCTTTGCCATGGATACTGAAAAATCCGGTGCGATGACGGCGCGCTTCCTTTTTATAGTGGACACACGGGAAGCCCGCGGCTGTCAAGCACAATCGGCCGGGGCGTCAGGAAAGCCTTTGCCAGCGGCCATTTACAGCCGGGGCGACCGCGCCTTCCAGCTCCAGCAACAGCAACATCGAGGACAATTCGGCCGGTTTCAAGCCGGTGCGGGCGGCGAGCTCATCGAGGCCGGCGGGGGTTTCGTCCAACGCAGAAAGCAGACGCGCGTAATCAGGATCGTGCTGGCGATCGGCGGCTGGACTCACGGTTGAATTGGCCGGGGCCTCCAGCCGTGCGCGCAGATCCGCACCCAGAGCCTGGGCCGCGGGCGCCAGCGCTTCGATTACTTCCTGTGCGGTTTCAGTCAGCCGCGCGCCGTCGCGGATCAGGCGATGACAGCCGCGCGCCAGCGGATTGTGAATTGAGCCAGGCAGTGCGAACACCTCCCGTCCCATTTCGCCCGCCAGTCGCGCGGTGATCAGGGAGCCGGATTGCAAGCCGGCTTCGATCACCAAGGTGCCCAATGCCAGTCCGGCGATCAGCCGGTTGCGTTGCGGAAAATGTTCGGCGCGCGCGGGCGTGCCAAGTGGATATTCGGAAACGATCGCACCGTGCTCGGCGATGCGCGCGGCCAGTTCGCGGTGCTTGCGCGGGTAGATCAGGTCCGCGCCCGTACCGATCACCGCGATCGTGGCGGCGTCCGCATCCAGTGCGCCCGCGTGCGCGGCGCCGTCGATGCCGTCGGCCATGCCGCTGGTAATGATTAGACCTGCGCGCGCGAAAGCGCGGGCGAATTCGCGTGCGTTCGCCAGGCCCTGCGCGGAAGCCGCACGCGCGCCGACGATGGCGATCTGCGCGTGCAGCAGCAAGTGCGGATCGCCAACGACAAACAGCGCCGCCGGCGGTTGCGGAATGGACGCAAGTTGCGGCGGAAAATCCGGATCGGTGAAACGCAGCAGATGATGCGCGGACTGCGAGAGCCATTCGAGATCGGCGGCGATGCGCGCCTCATCCGGCGCTCCGATCCAGGCCAACGCTTCGGCGTTCAATCCGGTTTCGTGATGCGCACGCCGCGCCTGTTCGCACGCGGCGTGCGCGGAGCCGGCGCGTTCGACCAACGCGCGTGCGGCGCCCTGGCCGACGCCCGGCGCGCGCAGCAGGAGGGTCCAGGCGCGTATGTCTTGGTCGATCTGCACACGCGAAGTTTAGGGGAGCGCCAAAACAAAACGGCGCAAGCCGAGCCGCGCCGTTTTGTAAGAAAAAGCCGATGTCTGCTTCAGGCTTTCCCGAAGCCGGCTATTCCGGTACCTGCAACTCGTCGCCCACCTGCACTGGCCGGATGCCATCCATCACCAGCGCGTAGCTGACGTGCTCGAAGGTGCGGAACACCATCGCGTGACCGATGAACTCCGCCGGCAGTTGCACATGCGGCCCGAACGAGCGCTTGCGGCTGTCGCCGGCCACGTCGTCGGTGATCTCGTCGCCCGGATGGAAGATCGAGAACGTGGTGCCGTTGTTGACGCCGTCGGCGCTGCCGGCCGAGAGCGCGACCACCGACATCGGGCCTTCGGTGGAGTCGCTGTCCATGCCGTTGGTGAAGGCGAGCACGCGCGCGTACGGGGGAATCGAGCGCGCCGGATGCGGCCAGAAGGTCGGATCATAGGGCTGATCGTCCACCGGCAGCAGGCGGTCGCCGGGACGCACTTCCATCTTGGCATTGGTCAGCAGCGTGGTGGCAGGATCGCCCCCGCGCAGGACCTGCACGGTGCCTATGATTTCGACCTCGGTGCCGATTTCGGCGCCGCGGCCCCACATGTTGTCGTTGCGGAAGTCTTCTTGCCACGGGCCCTGCACGACATCGACGTCGCTATTGAGCAGGTGGCCGACTTCCAGCGGATGCGGACGCTCGCCGGGGCCGTAGAGACGATAGACGTGGGTGGGACGCGCGACCGCAAAACGCTGGCCGGGCGCGCCGTTCAGGCCCCGCGCATAGACGTACTGGCCTTCAACCGCGCGCGGCTGGTCCTCTTCCGAAGCCACCACATAAGGCGTACGCGCCAGATCGCTGGAATTCATCACGCGCAGGTCGTGCAGGAACGGCGCGATGCGATCCAGCGGAATGGCCGGGATCGGATTGGCCTCCTCCATCGGGTGCTGCGCCACGCGGAGACGATTGTCCCCTCCCAGTTGCAGCACATCGCCCGGATAGATCAGATGTGGGTTGTATACCTGCTGGTTGACGTCCCAGATCTCCGGCCACAACCAAGGCTTCTTCAGGAAACGTGCGGAAATGCTCCAAAGCGTATCGCCCTTCTTCACCACGTAGGTGGAAGGATGATCCGCGCGCAAGTCCGCGCCCGCGGCATACGCGGTCAAGGTCACCAGCATCGCGGCGACCAGCGCAAGCGCTTTCTTAAACATAGGCGGCAATCCCCCGATCCCCCAGCGGTTTCGGCCGAGTGTAGCCGAAATGGGCGCGCCGGCAAGCGGAATTTTTACAAATCGGGCTTCTGGTCACGCCCGCAGTGGCCTGTTGCTTGGATAAGCGCCTGCCACCCCAATATCATTGGCAAATGGCCAAGCTCGAAATCCTCGAATTCCCCGATCGCCGGCTGCGGACCAAGGCCCAGCCCGTGACCGTGTTCGACGCGCATCTCAAGCAGCTCGCGGCCGACATGCTGGAAACCATGTATGCCGCGCCGGGCATTGGGTTGGCGGCCACTCAGGTGGATGTGCATCAGCGCCTGCTGGTGCTGGATGTGTCGGAAGAACATGATGCGCCGCACGTGCTGGTCAATCCGGAAATCCTGCACGCCGAAGGCCATCAGGTGTATCAGGAAGGCTGTCTTTCCGTGCCTGGCATCTTTGCCGACGTCGAGCGCGCCGGAAAAATCCGCGTGCGCGCGCAGGATATCGAGGGCGCGCATTTTGAACTGGAAGCCGAGGGCCTGCTGGCCGTGTGCATCCAGCACGAGATGGATCATCTGAACGGCAAGCTGTTCGTCGATTACCTCTCGCCGCTGAAACGCGAGATGGTGCGACGCAAGCTGGAGAAGGCAAGGCGGCAAGCTGAGCCACAAGCCGCGACTGCGTAACGTGGGCACGCGCTTGCGCGTGGTATTCGCGGGCACGCCGGAGTTCGCGTTGCCCGGATTGCACGCGTGCATCGAGAACGCGCAAGTCGTCGCGGTCTACACGCAACCGGATCGTCCCGCCGGGCGCGGACGCGCTCTGCAGCAGAGTGCGGTCAAGAAGGCGGCGCTTGCTGCCGGGATTCCGGTCGAGCAACCCGAGTCATTGAAATCATCCGAGACGCAACAGCGCTTGCGCGATTGGGCACCGGACTTGATTGTGGTGATCGCCTACGGCTTGATCCTGCCGCGCGCGGTGCTGACGATTCCGCGCATCGCGTGCTGGAACGTGCACGCCTCGCTGCTGCCGCGCTGGCGCGGTGCCGCGCCGATCCAGCGCGTGATCATGGCGGGCGATTCCGAAACAGGCGTATGCCTGATGCGGATGGAACCGGGACTGGATACCGGTCCGGTGCTGCTGTCGATGCGGACGCCGATCGAAACCAGAGACACCGGCGGTTCGCTGCACGATCGATTGGCCAAGCTCGGCGCGCAGGTGCTGTGCGAAGGGTTGCTGCGCGTCTCGCGCGGCGTATCGATGCCGGAAACTCCGCAGCCGGATGAAGGCGTGACCTACGCGCACAAGCTGGACAAGTCGGAAGCGAAACTCGATTTTGCGCAGTCGGCGTTGGACCTGGAACGCAAAGTGCGCGCCTTCGACCCCTGGCCGGTGACGGAGGCGGAGATCGCGGGCGAGCGGGTGAGGGTGTGGGTTGCTGAAGCGCAGGGAGCAAGGGGCAGAGAGCAGGGAAAAGCCGGTGAAATTGTGCGCGCCTCCAAACACGGCATCGACATCGCCTGCGGCGAGGGCGTGCTGCGAATCCTGAAACTGCAGCGCGCCGGCGGGCGCGTGATTTCCGCCGCCGACTATCTCAACTCGCGGCCGGATCTGCGCAAGTGAAGCACGATACACGCGTGCTTGCCGCGCAGGTGCTCGCCGCCGTCGCGATTGACGGCGCATCGTTGCGCGAGGCGCTGGCTCCTGCGCAGACGAGGCTTGCCGACTCGCGCGATCGCGCGCTGCTGACTGCGCTGGTGAACGAGGGCGCACGCTGGTGGCTGCGCTTCGACCGCGCGCTCGATTCGCTGCTCGACAAACCACTGCGCAAACGCGAGCCGAGTTTGCACGCCCTGCTGGTGCTGGGGTTGGCGCAACTGGAAATCCTGCGACTGCCGCCGCATGCGGCGGTCGCGGCGACGGTGGAAGCCTCGCGCGCATTGGGCCACGGCGGCTTCGCCAATCTCGTCAACGCGATCTTGCGGCGCTGGTTGCGTGAGCGAGAAGCGATGAACGCGCAGCTCGATTGCGACAAGCAAACGCGAACCGCGCATCCGGCGTGGCTGATCGATGCGATCGCGCGCGACTGGCCGCAACAAGCCGATTCCATTCCTGCCGCGAACAACGCGCCTGCGCCGCCGATGCTGCGCGTCAATCGCCGACGCGCCACGCCAGAGGAGACGATCGCGGAACTCGCGAGCAATGGCGTCCACGCCAGAAGATCTCCCTGGCTGCGCGATGCATTGTTGCTCGACGAAAACACCGACATCGCACGCGTGCCCGCATTCCGCGAAGGCAAAATTTCGGTGCAGGACGGCGCTGCACAACTCGCGACCGACCTCCTGGATGCGCGCGACGGCAGTCGCGTGCTGGATGCCTGCGCAGCGCCGGGTGGCAAGGCCTGTCATCTGCTGGAGCGCGCAGACATCGAACTGACCGCGATCGAACGTGAACCGTCGCGCGCCGTGCGCATTCGCGAAAACCTCCAGCGGCTCGGCTTGCAATGCGAACTGCGGATTGGCGATGCGGGGGAGCCTGCGACGTGGTGGAACGGCGAACCGTTTGACCGCATCCTGCTGGACGCGCCGTGCTCGGCCACCGGCGTAATCCGCCGCCATCCCGACATCAAGCTGCATCGGCGCGCGGATGACATCGTTTCGCTCACGCGCGAACAATCGCGATTGTTGGACACGTTGTGGCCGCTGTTGAAACCCGGCGGCAGATTGCTGTACGCGACTTGTTCGATCCTGCGCGCGGAAAACGAGGACGTGATCGCCGCGTTCCTGTCTTCGAAAGAAGATGTGCGACCGATGCCGTTCGCGTTGGAAATTGGGCACGGCACCGGCGCGGGCCGGCAGCTTCTGCCGGGAGAAGGCGGGCTGGACGGCATGTACTATGCCGTACTCGAAAAGCACGCCTGATCTGCGCAACACCCGCGCGATGATGAAATCCCTTTCACGTTCCCGAGGCTGGCTGTTCGACGACACGCGCATCGAGCTTGCCTTGTTCTTCGTGTTTGCCCTGCTGCTGCTGGGAATCGGCATCGGTCTGCGCGACCCGTGGCCGGCGGACGAACCGCGCTTCGCGTTGGTCGCGCGTGAAATGCTGCAAAGCGGGCAGTGGCTGTTCCCACATCGCGGCGCGGAACTGTATTCGGACAAACCGCCGCTGTTCATGTGGCTGGAAGCGATCGCATATGTGATCACCGGCGGCTGGCGCGGCTGGTTCCTGATTCCTTCGTTGTTCGCCGGACTCGGCACGCTCGCGTTGGTGTACGACTTGGTGCGCCGGCAGTGGGATCACCGTGCCGCGTTGCTCGCGGCTGGGGCCGTGCTGGTGAGTTTCGATTTCACCTTCCAGATGCGCGCCGCGCAGATCGACGCGGTGGAAGTGTTCTGGATCACCCTGGCCAATTACGGGCTGCTGCGGCACTTCCTGCTCGGTCCGAGGTGGCGCTGGTATCTCATTGGCTGCTTCGCCGCCGGCATCGGCGTGATCACCAAGGGCGTTGGCGTGCTGGCGCTGTTGATGTTCGTGCCTTATGCGTTCGCGGCGAAGTGCAATTGGCGCTTTGTCATCGTAATGCACGCAAGCCATACGCGCTGGTGGCTGGGATTGCTCGCGTTCCTGATCCCGATCCTGGCGTGGGCGCTGCCGATGCTGGTCGTCGTACACGCGCAACACGATCCGGAATACACGCATTACGCACGCGATATTCTGCTCGGCCAGACCTATTCGCGTTACGCGCATGCGAATCATCATTTGCATCCGTGGTTCTATTACCTCGGCGTGATCGCGTTGCAGTGGCTGCCGCTGTCGCTGGCATTGCCGTGGGCGATTCCGGCGTGGGCGCGCCGCTTGCGTGCGCGCGATGCGCGCATCCTCTTGCCGCTGGCCTGGGCGGTGACCGTGGTGGTGTTTTTCTCGATCTCTGCCGGCAAGCGTAATGTCTATGTTCTTCCGGTGATGCCGATGACCGCGGTCGCGCTCGCGCCGCTTCTGCCCGGCATCGTGCGGCGAAGCGATTTCCGCATCGTGTTGTGGAGCGTCACGCTGCTGATCGCGCTCGCGATGCTGATCGCGGGAGTGCTGATGCACGGCGGGCATTTGCAAATCCTGAGCGCGCGCGCGGCTTCCGCGCTGGATGCATCTCCGGCGCCGCTCATCGCGATGATCATCGGAGTCGGCGCTGCCGGTGTGCTGATCGCGCTGCTTGCGCGCCCGCGTCACGCATTGATCGGTTGGGCCGCATTCGCGTTGACGTTGTGGAGCGTGTGGGGCGTGGCCGGTTACGCATTGTTGAACGGCTATTCTTCCGCACGCGACGTGATGGAGCGCACCGCGAGTCTGGTGCCGCGCCAAGACCAGATCGCGTTGGTTGCATGGAAGGAACAGAACCTGCTGATGCTGGATTCGTTCGGAAGATCAAGCGTGAATTGGGGCTTTCTGCGGCCGTGGCACGAGCAGCTGCAAACCGCGCTGCAATGGCAGGCGGCCGATCCGCAGCACCGCTGGATCTTCGCCCTCGGTGATGTGCTCGCGCCGTGCGTACGCGCCGATCGTGCGATCCACGTCGGCCACGCCAATCGCCGCGACTGGTATCTGTTTCAGCGCGACGCGGTAGTGCCCGGCTGCGTGCCGCCCAGGAGCGACGATGCCGGTCAATTCGGCGCCTACGATCCGGGTGCGGAAGAATGACGCGCCCGAACGTGCCACTGATTTCCGTGGCGTTGTGCGTGCACAACGGCGAGCGCTTCCTGCGGGAGCAGCTCGATTCGGTGTTGGCGCAGCGCGATGTGGAATTGGAAATCGTCGCGCTGGACGACGCATCCAGTGACGGCAGCGGCACGATTCTGCGCGAATATGCCGCGCGGGATACACGTATGCGCTGTTTCCGCAACGAGGAGAATCTCGGCCCTTCGCGCAGCTTCGAACGCGCGATGTCGTTGTGCCGCGGCGACTTCATCGCGCCTTGCGATCAAGACGACGTGTGGGAAGCGGAAAAACTGGCCGTCTTGCTGGCAGCGATCGGCAACGCCGACCTGGCGTATTGCGATTCGGAATACGTCGACGACGCCGGCGCTTTCACCGGCAAGCGCGTTTCGGAAGACGTGCAGATGATGTCTGGTCGCGAGCCGCTGCGATTCCTGTTTTCCAATTCGGTGTCTGGGCACGCGACCATCCTCCGCCGCGAATTGTTTGAAGCCGCGCGGCCGTTTCCCCAGGGCGCGTTCCACGATTGGTGGCTGGCACTGGTCGCGGCGGCGCGCGGCGGCGTGGTCTATGTGGATCGGCCGCTGGTGCGTTTTCGCCGGCACCTTTCAGCATTCTCCACATTAGGCCTGGATCGAAAAGGCCAGCGGCCGCCCACGCGCAACCGGCGTTGGCTGCAGGAGCGGCGAAACCTGATGGTAGCGCTCGCGCGCAGCGACTTGCGTGGGCGCGCCCATGCGCAGCGATTGTGCGAAGCTTTCGATCTTGTGGCGACGCGGCATCGCATGTGGCCCTTGTGGAAGGAATTATGGCAAGTGCGTGCGGCGGTGCCGGGTTCCGGCAGCTCGCTGACCAACACGCTGCGGCTGGGGTTGCGCTTTTGGCGCTCGTTTCGCCGCGCGCGCAACGAGCCTGCGCTGTCGCCGAAGGAGATCAGGCTTTGATCGAGCGCCCGAACCAGCGTCGCGGCAGCAGTAATTTCAAGGTGCGCTCGGCGCTCTTGCGGCGCAGGCCGGGGTGACGCAATCCGCGCCACAGCGGCGACAGCCATTGAGAGCGCGGACGGTCGAGAATCGACTCGCGCATCTCCGCTTCCAGTTCGTACATCGCTGCGAGTTGCAGGCCGAGATCTTTTCTTTCGCGCGGCAAATCATCGCGCGCGGCCACGCAACGGCGCTGGTCGGCGGCGATATCGCGATACATCGCGATCACCCGCCGATGGCGGCGTTCGTATGCGGCGTAATCGTGCCCGCTGCGGTCGAACATCCAAGCATTGAGGTTGCCGCCGTGCAGCCGATAGGCCAGCAGCGGTTCCTGCAGGCAGCGGCATTCGCCCAGCAGCGCGGCGCGCAGGCTCAGCATGTTGTCTTCAACCGTACCCTGCAGTGGCGGCAGGGACGTCAGCAATTTGCGGCGGAAAGCCATCGATGCGCCAAGCACCGTGACCAGTTTGCCGCGGCGCAGAAACCAGCGCTGATCGACGCATTCGGGCAATCCGCGCACGCGCCGCGCGATCGCGTTGCCCTTCGCATCGATATCATCCACCGCCGAACCGATCAGTTGCGCTTGCGGATGACGCATAAATGCCTCTGCAAGACGTTGCACGCGTTGCGGATAGGCGACATCGTCGCCGCTGAGGCAGACGAGGATTTCGCCGCGCGCGAGATGCGCCAGTTCGTTCAAATGCGCGCACAGGCCGAGGTTGCGCGTGGTGCTGCGCAATTGCACGTTCGCTGCGTTCGGATATCCACTCAAAACTTCGCGGGCGGCGTCCAGCGTGCCGTCACCTGAACTGTCGTCGGAAACGATGACCTCGCACGGATACGTTTGCGCCAGCGCCGAGCGCAACGCGTCGCCGATGGTGGCGCGCATGCGCCAGGCGATCACCAGCAACGTGACCGTGGGTGTGTGGTCAGCGTTCGCCATGACTGAGCAACCACAGGCGCGCGAATTTCTCGCGCACGTAATCGGCTTCCAGCAACGCGAACAGCAATCCGCGCCAGCCGTCGAGGAATCCGCCGCGCAGAAGGTAACCCCGCAGAAAACGCCAACAGGGATTGAGGATCAGATTGTGCAGGTGTGCGCGCCGTCCGCGTTGCTGCATGTCCTGCGCCATCAGCGCGGCGTAACGGCGGTAACGGGCGAGCTGGTCGTCCAGCGAACGGTAGGCGCGGTGTTCCAGATCGCCGGCAAGCGCCCGCACGGGACCGTCGATCACCACGTGCTCGTGGATTTCGCGCCCGGCATGCCAACCGCCGCGGCGCCGGTCGAACAGACGCAACACGCGATCGGGATAGGCGTTGCCGTGCCGCAGGAACTTGCCGAAATATTCGGTCGCGCGTGCGAACTTGTAACCTGCGGCATCGGCAAAACCGCGATCGCGCGCGCTTTCGATCGAGTTGCGCAATCGCGGCGTGACGCGTTCGTCGGCATCCAGGCACAGCACCCAGTCGTGGCGCGCCTGCGTCACCGCAAAATCCTTTTGCGAACGATAGCCATCGAACGCGCGTTCGATCACGCTTGCGCCGGCGCTTGCCGCAATCTCGCGCGTGCCGTCGCTGGAACCGGAATCGACGACGAGAATCTCATCGCAGAACGCGAGCGATTCGATGCACTCGCCGATGCGGTCGGCTTCGTTCAGCGTGATGATGCAGGCCGAAAGGCGCGTGCGGTCTGGCATGGACGGTAACGTTGAATGGACGGGGCAAGTCTAGTGCAAGGCGTTTGCTTAGAAATCGCTTAATCACACGGAAAGGTCGGCGACAGCCGCGCGCGCTTTGATAGGCGCATGCTGCTGACGCCTGCGCCGCTCGACTCAAGCCCATTGGCTGCGCCCCTGGTGGTGCGCTTCGGCGCGCTGGGCGACATGGTGCTGCTGACGCCGCTGCTGCGCCGCCTGCACCAGCGCTACGGGCAACCCTGCCGCGTGCTGGGGTCCGGTGCGTGGCTCGAACCGCTGTTCGCCGGCAACCCCGATGTGCTCGAAGTGCTTGTCTTGCGCAGCCGCCGGCGTCCGTATTGGCTGGATCGTTCGCAGCAACGCCTGGTGAAAACCTTGCGCGCGTTGCCATCGGGGCCGGTGTACGTCTGCGACGATTACGCGCTCGACAAGATCCGTTGGTTGCTGGATCGCGCAGGCGTAGCGCGTGAACAATGTGTTTATGCCAATCCCGATTGCCTGCTCGGTCACGACGAACACTGGATCGAGCGCTGGCTGCGTTTCGGCGCGATGACGCCGGGCGCGTTTTCATCCGTGCAGACTTGATCGTTCATGAGCGAAGCGCGGGAAAGCGGGCGCGCGCCGCGGCTGTACGTCAACGAGGCCGATCGCGCCGATCTGGAGCGCTGGTTGCGCTCGCACGATCTCATCGGCAAGCCGCTGCTGCTGGTGCAGCCCGGCAACAAGCGCACGCTCAAGCGCGGACGCGCCGGCCAACTCAATGATGAAAAAGCCTGGCCGAAGGAACGTTGGGCCGAGTTGATCCGGGCGATACTGGCGCGCGATCCGCGAATCCACGTGGTGCTATGCGGCGTGCCGGCCGAAGCCGCGGTGCTGCGCGCGATTGGGCGTGCGGTGGATTCGGGGCGCGTGCTCGAGGCCAGTCGGGAACTGCCGCTGCGCCGGTTGATGGCGCTGTGCGAAATCGCGTGCGCGATGATCTCCGTTGACACCGGCCCGGCGCACGCGGCCGCGGCGATGGATTGTCCGTTGATCGTGTTATATGGTGCCGCCTCGCCAGCGCAGTGGTTGCCGCGCAGCCCCGGCGGCAGCGCGGTGATCGCGTTGGGCGGTCCGCCGCGGCGCGCGCGCGTGGCGCAGATCGAGCTGGATGAAGTGCTGGCGGCTTGGAGTAAACTGCCGTTGCGCTGTCTTGCGCAGGGGACCTGATGCACCCGGTGGTGATTCGCTTCGGCCGCCTCGGCGACATGATCCTGCTGGCGCCGCTGCTGGAACATCTGCATCGACGCTGGGGCGAACCCTGCATCCTGCTGGGGCCGGGACCGTGGTCGGCGGAGTTGTACGCCGGTCATCCCGACGTCGCCGAAATCGCGCAGGTGCACGCGCGGCATCGTCCCCTTCCGCTCAGTCCGCAACGCTGGCGGATGCTGCGCATCCTGCATCGCACGCGTGGCGCGCCGGTGTACGTGTGCGAAACCGAGCCGCGCGCGCTGGACAAGATCAGGCGGATGCTGACGCTGGCACGGATCGATCGCGCGCACTGCGTGTTCATCACCGATTTCCCGGCGTTCGAGAACGAGCACTGGGTCGATCGTCTGCTGCGGGTCGCGGCGCAATCGCCGCCGGCGACAGTGCGAAATTCGCTGCACGATACGGATCGACCTCGCATCAGGGCGCTCCGCTAAACTTGCGCGGTTTGCGATCGCGCATGATCGCAAAATCACACCGGCGGAATTCCTTTGGTTCGCTATACCTACGCCCGATCCGAACATCTGCGCGCGCTGCTGTGGTGGCTGCCGTTGTGGTCGCTCGTGGCGCTGGTCGCGATCTTTGCACACGGGCCGATGCCGATGTATTCCACGCGTACGCTGAGCGTGGCGTGGGAGATGTGGTCGCAACATCACTGGCTGGTGCCGTGGATCAATGGCGCACCATACAGTCAGAAAGTGCCGCTGCTGTTCTGGATGATCCACGCCGGCTGGTTTGCGTTCGGCGTCGGCGACGTCTGGCCGCGCGTGCTGGAAGTGCTGATCGGCGCGGCGCAGTTGATCTTGGCGCAGGCGCTGGCGCGGCGGTTGTTTCCGCAGCGGCCGTGGGTGGCGCGCGCGACGCCGTGGATGCTTGCCGCGCTGTCGTTCGCGTTCCTGTTCGGCCTGCAGATCATGTACGAAGTGCTGCTGAGCGTGTTCGTGCTCGGCGCATTGTTGTGTGTCGCTCCGGCGCCGAAGCGCGAAGCGCCGAACTGGATCGGATTTGCGATCTGCATCGGCCTGGGATTGCTGACCAAAGGCCCGGTGATGGCGCTGCACGTGATGTCCGTGTGGCTGCTCGGGCCTTGGTGGAATCAATACGCGCGCGAGCAGCGCATGCGCTGGTACGGATTCGGCCTGCTCGCTTTTCTCGGCGGCTTCGCGATGCTGACCGCGTGGGTGATTCCCGCGATCCATGTTGGCGGCGCGGCGTATACGAACGAACTGCTGTTCAAGCAGACCGCCGGCCGCGTGGTGGAAGCATTCGATCATGCGCGGCCAATGTGGTGGTATCTGCCGTGGCTGCCGGCGGTGTTGTTTCCGTTCATCGCCTGGCCGCGCGCCTGGGCTGCGGTGTTCGGCTTGCGCAGGCCATTGGAGTCCGGACTGCGCTTCTGTATTGCGTGGATCGTGCCGGTGTTCGTGGTGTTCTGCCTGATCAGTGGCAAGCAGACCTATTACCTGATTCCGGAACTGCCGCCGGCGGTGATACTTATCGCCTGTGCGATCGCGCGCTGGCGCGAACGCAACGGCGGTGCGGAGCGCTCGGCGTGGCTCGGTCCGTGGCCGCTCGCCATCGGATCGTTCGCGTTGGCGATCATGTTGTTCGCATTGCCCGCGCTGGTGTCGAGCGGACGAATCGCCGATCACTGGCTGCGCGCTCTTTCAGTCGCCAGCGCGCCGTTCGGCGTGCTGTATCTGCTGCTCGGCGCGCTGATGCTGTTGCGTGGACGCGGCGAATTGCGCCGCATCGCGTTCGCCAGCCTGGTCGGCACGGCCGCGGCGTATCTGTTGTTCACGCTGACACTGTGGCCGGCGTTCAATCTCGCACCGGTGTCGCAACTGCTTGCTCGCGCGCAAAGCCAAGGCCGCGCGATCGGAAACCTGGACATCTACGAAGGCCAGTTCCATTTTCTCGGCCGGCTCAAGCAACCGATCGATCGTCTCTATGATGGCGGTTATTTACAAGGCTGGGCGCGCGCGCACCCCAATGGTTTGATCGTCGAATATCCAAGCAAACTCGATCCAGCCGATTTGCGTTACGCGGTGTTCGTGCAACCATTCCGTTCGATCTGGCTGGTAGTGTGGAATGCGGACACGCTGGCCGCCTTGCGCCGCGGCGAGAAACCGTCGGAGCCGCCGCGTCCGACAGCGGTTTATCCCGACGACTACTGGCGCTACGCGCAATTACGGTAGGGCGCCTCGGCCCGCCGATGTCCTTCGGCGCGCGTCGATCGCGGGCTGAAGCCCGCTCTACACTGGCTGCGGCGAAATGAAAGACGGCATGAACGAACAACGCATCGCCAACCTGCGCGCGCAACTGGGCGGCCCGCGCGACGGCGCACTGCTGCGCTATTCGCTGGGCGGCGCATTGCTGGATGCGGGTGAGTGGGCCGAAGCCGTGATCCAGTTGCGCGAAGCACTGACTTTCGATCCGGATTATTCGGCCGCGTGGAAGTTGCTGGGCAAGGCGCAACTCGCGTCGGGCGATAGCGCCTCCGCGGCAAAGGCGTGGCGCGAAGGCATCGCTGTGGCGGAAAAGCGCGGCGACGTGCAGGCGGCGAAGGAGATGCGGGTGTTCTTGAAACGCGTGGGAGGTGAGCGGTAAAGCGGTGAGCCGGTGCTTCGCCAAAATTCACGCTCTTCCGCTGACCGCTCAGGGCTCACCGCTCACGGTTCCGCGCCATCCAATATGGATCCGGTTCGCCGGGATTGGGCCGTTCCGACCAGCGTTTGTAAGCCCACTGGTATTGCGTGAAGGCAATCTCGACGCACTCCTGCACGCCGCGATTCAATGCGGTGCAGGCGGCGCGCAAATCGGCGCTTGCGATTTCCTTCGGCGCGGCCTGGAAATGGATACGGAAACCCGCGCCGTGCCGCAATCGTTCTGCGAACGCGAACAGCACCGCCGCGCCGGTGCGGTGCGCCATCCGCGGCAGCAGCACCATGGTGTTTGCCTCCACGCCGAAGAACGGCGCGAACTGACCTTCGCCGCGCTTGGGCTGCTGGTCGGGAAGGATGCCGACCACGCCGCCGGCGCTGAGCCGCTTGTACAGCGAGCGCACGCCGGCGGGATCGGCACGCACCTGCTGCGGCGCCAGCCCACCGCGTGCGCGGCGCAGCATCGCTTCGAAGGCGACATCGCGCGGCGGCGAATACAGGATCGCGATCGGCGTGCGGCTGGCGAGCCAGTGGTTCAAGATTTCCCAGCAACCCAGGTGCGGCGCGGCGATGATCAAGCCGCGCCGCGCGTTCAATGCCGCCTCGAACAATTCCTGTCCGCGCACTTCGCGCACCAGCTCCAGCGCGTGCAACGCGCCACGTCCCCACACCGCAGCGAGTTCGGTGACCGCGCGGCCGGTTTCGATCAGGGAGAGCCTCGTCAAGCGCTCACGCGAGGCATCTGTGAGTTTCGGGCACGCAAGCGCAAGACTCACTTGCGTGTGCACACGTTCGCGCGCGTGCTCGCGCCACCACAACATCAGGCCAAGGACGGTGCCGAGCGCATACAGCGCGCGCAGCGGCAAGGCGCCGAGCACGCGCAGCGCGGTCCAGGTCAGTGCGACATACCAGCGCATCAGCCGGCGTGCTCCATGAGGTGCGACGTGCGGTAGATGTCCGGCAATCCGCTGCCGGGTCGCGGTTTGAAACGTTTGTAGTTCCACTGATATTGCGCGAAGGCGAGTCGCACGCAGTCCTCGACAGCGGCGTTCAAGGCCGTGCAGGCGATCGCGAGATCGGGATCGCGCAGCGCCACGGGCGTTTCCCGAAAGTGAATGACGAAGCCGCGCGCCTTGGGCAGGCGCTCGACGAACAGCATCAACACGTTCGCTTGAGTGCGGGCTGCCAGGCGTGGCAGCAGCGTCATCGTCAGCGCCGGTACGCCGAAGAACGGCGCAACGGTCCCGCCACTGCGCGGCACGTGGTCGGGCATGATCGATACCACGCCGCCGTTCCCCAGATGCCTGAACACGCGCCGCACACCTGAATCGTCGATCGGGAATTGGGTGGAAGCGCCGCCTTCGCGCAAGCGCCGCAGCAGCAGTTCCAATTGCGGATACCGCGGCTGCGTATAAAACGTCGCGAATGGCGTACGCGCTCCGACCCAGTAATTGGCCACCTCCCAACTGCCAAGGTGTGGCGCGCAGAGGATCAATCCTTTGCCGGATGCGAGTGCCGCTTCGAACAATTCGCCGCCACGCACCTCGCGCACGGCGCGGAGCGTGCGATCGATGCGTGTCCAGATGCCGAACGCTTCCAGCAGCGCCTTGCCGGTCTCGATCAGGCACTCGCGCGCCAATTTGTTTCGAACCGGCAAGCTCAGTTGCGGCCGCACCCGCGCGAGATTGGCTTGCACGATCTCGCGCTTGCGCGTGGGCAGCAGCCAGAAGATCCAGCCCGATGCGGCGCCGCACATTTGCCAGAAACGCAGCGGCAGCGCGGATACCGCGCGCAGCAATACGAAGAGGATCGAGGTGTACCAGCGCATCGGTGCGAGTGTAGCCAAGAATCTTGCTACGCTCCCGGCATGATCTCCCTCATCCAGCGCGTCACCCAAGCGCGTGTCGAAGTGGACGGCCAAACAATCGGCGCGATCGGCCCAGGGCTGCTCGCGCTGGTCGGGGTGGAACCTGGCGACGGCCAAGCACAGGTCCAGCGCATGTGCGAACGACTGCTGGGCTATCGCATCTTCGGCGATGAAACGGGTCGAATGAACCGCTCGCTCGTCGACGTGCGCGGCGGTTTGTTGCTGGTGCCGCAATTCACGCTGGCCGCCGATACAGCCAAGGGCATGCGACCGAGTTTCACGTCCGCCGCATCGCCGGAACAGGCAAAGCGGTGGTTCGAGCGACTCATGGAACTCGCGCGCGCCTCGTATCCGAAGGTTGAAACGGGCCGCTTCGGCGCGCATATGACGGTGCACTTGGTGAACGACGGGCCAGTCACGTTCATTTTGCGATCATCCATGATCGCTGCTCGTCCCGCTCATGCCGCCGGTTGCGAGGAGGACGACTGAAAGCGGGCCACGGAGCTCTCGCCCACGGATGACAGCTCAGGCCGCGCTTCAGAGAAGCCCCGCTTCCGATGGTCTTCCAAGGCTCGTCTTCGCCCGCTTCTTGCATGGCTTTTCATTCGCGCCGAAGGCCGTAGCGGGGCGAGTTTTTGCTTGAAATGTGGTCAAAAAATCGCCACATCCGTTATACTGTTCGGTTCCTGTGTTTCGCGGTGTCCCATGGAAAACCTTCCCCAGCAGCAATCCGAAATCAAGCAGTTGATCACCAAGGGCCGTGAGCAGGGCTACCTGACTTACGCCGAGGTCAACGATCACCTGCCCGACGACATCGTCGATCCGGAGCA
>JAJPID010000053.1 GCA_021324945.1 Lysobacterales bacterium
CGCGTGCTGTACGCGATGAACGAACTGGGCAACGCCTGGAACAAGCCGTACAAGAAATCCGCGCGCGTGGTCGGCGACGTGATCGGTAAATATCACCCGCACGGCGAGTCTTCGGTTTACGACGCCATCGTGCGCATGGCGCAGCCGTTCTCGCTGCGCTACATGCTGGTGGACGGACAAGGCAACTTCGGTTCGGTCGACGGCGATCCGCCGGCGGCCATGCGTTACACCGAAGTGCGCATGGCGCGGCTCACCCACGAACTGCTGGCCGACATCGACAAGGAGACGGTTGATTTCGGTCCCAACTACGATGAGAGCGAACGCGAACCGCTGGTGTTGCCCACGCGCGTGCCGAACCTGTTGATCAACGGTTCGGCCGGCATCGCGGTCGGCATGGCAACCAACATCCCGCCGCACAATCTCAACGAAGTGATCGACGCGACGATCGCGCTGATCGACGATCCACAGATCGGCCTCGACGTTCTGATGCAGCACGTACCGGGTCCGGATTTTCCCACTGCCGGCATCATCAACGGCGCGGCGGGCATCATCGAAGCCTACAAGACCGGCCGCGGCCGTCTGCTGGTGCGCGCGAGAACGGAGATCGAGAAGGACGACAAGGGCAACGAGGCGATCGTCATCACCGAACTGCCGTACCAGGTCAACAAGGCCAAGTTGATCCAGTCGATCGCCGAGCTGCACAAGGACAAGAAGATCGAAGGCATCAAGCAGGACGGCTTGCGCGACGAATCCGACAAGGACGGCATGCGCATCGTGATCGAGGTGCGCAAGGATGCGATGGCCGATGTGCTGCTGAACAACTTGTTCCAGCAGACGCAATTGCAGGTCACCTTCGGCATCAACATGGTCGCGCTTGTGGACGGCCAGCCGCGGCTGTTGAACCTCAAGGAAATCCTCGAAGCATTCATTCGCCATCGCCGCGAAGTGGTCACACGTCGCACGATCTTCGACCTGCGCAAGGCGCGCGCCCGCGCGCACATACTGGAAGGCCTCACCGTCGCGCTGGCCAACATCGACGCGATGATCGATCTGATCAAGACCTCACAAACGCCGCAGATCGCGCGCGAGCGTTTGCTGGAGCGCAAGTGGGAACCCGGTTTGGTGCGCGCGCTGCTGGCCGAATCCGGCGCGGCGATTTCGCGACCTGAAGATCTCGATCCGAAAGCTGGCCTGTTCGACGACGGCTATCAATTGTCGGAAACGCAGGCGAAAGAAATTCTGGAAATGCGCCTGCACCGATTGACCGGCCTGGAGCAGGAGAAACTTTGCGACGAATACAGGCAACTGCTCGACACCATTCGCGGCTTGATCGCGATTCTCGAAGATCCCGACAAGTTGCTCGCGGTGATCCGCACTGAACTGGTCGAAATGAAAGAAGCGTATGGCGATGCGCGCCGCACGCTGATTCAGAGCAGCCAGGAAGATTTCCAGACGCTCGATCTGATCGCACCGGAAGATGTCGTCGTCACGCTTTCGCACGCGGGCTGGTGCAAGCGGCAGTCGGTCGGTCTTTACCGCGCGCAGCGGCGCGGCGGCAAGGGACGCATGGCGGCGGCGATCAAGGAAGAGGACTTCGTCGAAAAGCTGTGGGTGGTCAACACGCACGACACGCTGCTCACCTTCACCAGCACCGGTCGGGTGTACTGGTTGAAGGTTTACCAGATTCCGGAAGCCGGTCCTGGTGCGCGCGGCAAGCCGATCGTGAATCTGCTGCCGCTGCAGGAAGGCGAGAAGGTGCAAGCAGTATTGCCGGTGCGCGACTACGACGAAGGCCGCTTCGTGCTCTTCGCCACGCGCAACGGCACGGTGAAGAAGACGCCGTTGACCGAATTCGCGTTCCAGTTGCAGAAGGGCAAGGCCGCGATCAGCTTGGACGAGGGCGATGCGTTGGTTGAAGCGGAACTCACCGATGGCAGCCGCGACGTATTGCTGTTCGCCTCCAACGGCAAAGCCGCGCGCTTCGCAGAAAGCGATGTCCGCCCGATGGGCCGCACCGCCACCGGCGTGCGCGGCATGAAACTCGCCGAAGGTGCGCATGTCGTCTCGATGACCGTGGTCGAACATGCCGTGGAAGAGAGCGGCGAGGAGGAGGCAAGCGAAGCGATCGAAAGCGAGGCAGGTATCGACGAACTCGTCTCCGCATCCGAGTGCTATGTGCTCACCGCGACCGAGCGCGGCTACGGCAAGCGCACCGCGCTGTCGAAATTCCCGCGCAAGCGACGCGGTTCGCAGGGCGTGATCGCGATCCAATGTTCGGAACGCAATGGTGCGCTGGTCGCGGGCGTGCAGACCGACGACAAGCACGAGCTGATGCTGATCTCCAACCAAGGGACGCTGGTACGCACGCGCGTGGCCGAAATCTCCATCCAAGGCCGCAACAGCCAGGGGGTCACTCTGATCCGCCTGCCGGAAGACGAAAAACTCGCCGGCGTGGTGCGGATCGAAACCATGGGCGACGAGGATTCGGCGGAAGGGAATGGCGAAGCCGAAATGTCGGCGACAAATGGGGGGGGAGAGGTAGGCGCGGTGGTTTGAGCTTGCGGGGTAGGGGCGAGTAGCGAGGGCGCTTCGATCGACCCCTCTCGGGAGAATGCGGATTTGTAGCCCGAATGAAACCGCGTAACGGCGCAATCCGGGATGCTTGCAAGATTCCGCTTCGCTCCATCCGGACTACTTTGCGGCCTCGTAAACTTCCCTCACCGTGTCGCGCGCCAGCACAAGAATGGTGAATACGCCCAAGATTGTGCCCAGCGGCACGTACAGGCAATTGAGGCAAGCGACGACGATCGAGAAGATGCGGTGTTTTCGTGCCCGTAGGAAGATACCCGACAGCAAATTGAGCAATCCCGACGCGATAAACCACAAGGCGAATGTCAGATAAAACCACTTGAACACGGCGAAGAACTCCGCCGGATTTGGTGCATTCGGCTGCGACGGCGACGTCCACATCTGCGGGTTGCCCATGAACGCGTGCATCAGCGCGTAATGCCCGCACACGAAGAGAATTCCAAGGCATGCGAAAGCGGTCGCGACGAAATGAAAGATCGCGAGTAGCCGCAGATGATCCGCATCGATCTTGCGCTGATCACGCAAGATAGGGGGTAAGGCATTCATGGTCCATCCCCTTCATGGATTGATTGTCAAATTGCCTGAAGCATCGCCTCCGCGCTCGACACCTTGAACTCACCCGGTGCTTCGACCTGTAGCACCTTCACCACGCCGTCGTCTGCATAGAGGGCGAAGCGTTTGGCGCGCATGCCCATACCGAACTTGGTCGCGTCCATTTCCAGGCCGAGCGCCTTGGCGAAATCGCCGTTGCCGTCGGCCAGCATCAGCAGCCCGTCCGGCACGCCGCGGTCTTTGGCCCAGGCCTTCATCACGAAGGCGTCGTTGACGGCCATGCAGGCGACTTGGATGCCGCGTTTCTTGAATTCGTCGAAATGCTCGACGAAGCCGGGCAGGTGGCGCTCGGAGCAGGTCGGCGTGAATGCGCCGGGCACCGAGAACAGAACGACTTTCTTGCCCTTGAAGACGTCGTCCGTGCTGACGCTCTGCACACCGTCCCGGATCAGGTTGAAGGTGGCGGCTGGCAGGCGTTCGCCGACTTGGATGGTCATGGTGCTGCTCCTTGAGGGGGGGCCTAAACTACGATGTTGCGCGCGGAGCCACCCCACCGCAAGTAGCCGTCCTTGGCGGCGCTTCCGATCGGCATCCAGCCTCACCTTCACTCCTTGCATCCGATGCCCTCGAGATCGCGTAAGCGCAAGGCCTTCGGCCTTGAAATTGCCGCGATCATCCTCATCTGACTGGAATGCGGCCCGCAGCGGCCAGGCACATCAGCGAAAGGAGGCCATCACATGAATCACATCAGCCGTTATCGTTGGGGCGGTCACTATCCGCGCGAATTCCAGCGCATGATCGACCGCTTCTTCGCCGACTATGAAGACAGCAACGACCAGTCCAGTGTGGTCACCAGCGAATGGGCGCCGCGCGTGGACATCCGCGAGGAGCCCAAGCAGTTCGTGATCGAGGCGGACATTCCGGGCGTCGATCCCAAGGACATCGAAGTCCACATGGACAAGGGCATCCTCTCCATCCGCGGTGAGCGCAAGAGCGAAAGCAAGGTGGAAGAGGGCAACTACACGCGCGTGGAGCGCGCGCGCGGCCTGTTCCACCGCCGCTTCGCGCTGCCCGACAGTGCCGATCCGGAAGGCATCGCGGCCAAGGGCAAGCACGGCGTGCTGGAAATCACGATCCCGAAGAAGCCGGAAACCACGCCGCGCAAGATCGAGATCAAGCCGGGCGAGTAAGCTCCGCTTAGTTCCCGTAAGATCGAAACCCGCGGCGGAGCGATCCACCGCGGGTTTCGCTTTCTGCGTCATCAGCGCGTCAACGAAGATCTGTTACCAAGCATGACCGGCCCCTGGAGTCCAGGGGCGATCAAACCCTCCTTTGCGAGGGGTTGATGGGGTTGTGGAAACAACAAACCGTGAGTTAGAACCTCGTCGATCGAGGCTTTCGGGCCATTCCCTGATGGAATTCAAGGATTATTACGACATTCTGGGTGTGAAACCCTCTGCGAGCGAGGCCGAGATCAAGACGGCCTATCGCAAGCTCGCGCGCAAATATCATCCGGACAAGAACAAGGAAGCCGGCGCCGAGGAGAAGTTCAAGGCGATCAACGAAGCCAACGAAGTGCTGGGCGACAAGGAAAAGCGCGCGGCCTACGACCAGTTGCGCGCGAGCGGTTATCGCGGCGGCGATCAGTTCCGTCCGCCGCCGGATTGGGCACAGCAGCACGGCGGCGGTGGATTCCATTTCCGCGATATGGGCGACGAGGACGTCGGCGGTTTCAGCGATTTCTTCGAATCGCTGTTCGGTCGCGGCGCGGGTGGGCGCGCGCAACGCGGGCCGGCGCGCGGTCGCGACGTGCGCGCGGGCGTGACGATCGACCTGCATACCGCCTATACCGGCGGCAAGCAACGTCTCACCCTGCGCGACGCGCACGGCGACCGCATGCTGGAAGTGAACATTCCGGCCGGCATTCTTCCGGGCCGCGTGATCCGTCTGGCGGGGCAGGGCGAGCCAGGCATGCAGGGCGGGCCGTCGGGCGACCTGTTGCTGGAAGTGCAGGTGCGCGACGATTCGCGCTTCAAACTCGAAGGCCGCGACGTGCAGGTGGAAGTGCCAATCGCGCCGTGGGAAGCCGCGCTCGGCGCCAAGGTGCCGGTGCCGACATTGGGCGGCAATGTCGAATTGCGCATACCGGCCGGTTCACGCTCGGGTCGCAAGCTGCGCCTGAAAGGCCGCGGCATGCCGGGGCGCACGCCCGGCGATCAGATCGTCACGCTGACGATCCAGACGCCGCGCGCGGACGACGACAAATCGCGCGCCGCGTACGAGTCGTTCGAAAAGGCGTTCAAGGATTTCGATCCGCGGTCGTGAATAAAAGCCCTCTTCTTGAAAAAGAGGGTTGAAGCTTTATTTTCCCAGCGCCTCGTTCAACGCCTTCGTCAACTCGGCCTCGTTCACCGGTTTGGTGACGTAGGCCTTGGCGCCCTGACGCATGCCCCAGACGCGGTCGGTGTCTTGATCCTTGGTGGTCACCAGGATCACTGGGATATGCGCGGTGGCGGCGTCTTTCGAAATCGCGCGAGTGGCCTGAAAGCCGTTGAGGTTCGGCATCACCACGTCCATCAGCACCAGATCGGGCATTTCGCGTTTGGCCGCCTCAACACCCGCTGCGCCGTCCTCGGCCGTCAGCGTCTCATGGCCCAACTTCTCGACCAGCCGTTTCAGGCCCAGCAACTGCGACGGCGAATCGTCCACGATCAGGATGCGCGCCATGAGGTTCCCCACTCCACGTTTGCAGCGATTCTAGGGAAGCCGCGTGTAAAGCGCCATCGGGTGCGTTTGCGACAAGCGGGCGTCCCTGGCTGCGCTTTTCACAAATCGGCGACCCGTACCAACGTGCGCCCGAACGAGCCGCCATTGAGCATGTGCCCGAACACGTTGGGCAGCTCCTCCAGCCTGACTTCGCGCGTGCAGATCGTATCGAGATGCGCCGGTTTCCAGTCGGAAGCGAGGTGCCGCCACACTTGTTCACGGATGTCGCGCGCGGTGCCGGCGGAGGCTATCCCCAACAAGCTGACGCCGCGAATGATGAAGGGCATCACCGTCGTGTCGAGTCTGCTGTCGGCGGCTAGGCCCACGCTCGCGACGTTTCCGTAGGGCACGGTGCTTGCCAGCAACTGCGCGAGCAGTTTGCCGCCGGCGTTGTCCAGTACGCCGCCGAAGCGGGATGTTTCCAGAGGCTTGTCGCCCAAGGCGAGTTCATGCCGATCCAGCACTTTCGCCGCGCCCAGTCCTTCCAGGAACGCAGTGCGATCGGCCTTGCCGCTGATCGCGTGCACTTCGTAACCGGCCTGCGAAAAAATGTCGATCGCTAGCATGCCGACGCCGCCCGTGGCGCCGGTGATCGCGATAGGCCCGAGTTCAGGACGCTGGCGATTGTCGCGCATGCGCAGCAGCGCAAGACCCGCGGTGAAACCCGCGGTACCGAGAATCATGCTTTCGCGCAGGGAAATATTTTCCGGCAGGCGGATCGTCCATTGCGCTTGCAGCCGCGCGTATTCGGCGTAACCGCCGTCGCGTGTTTCAGAAAGTCCGCAACCGGTGCACAGCACCGCATCGCCTTCCCTGAAGTGTGGGTCGGAAGATTCGACCACGTGACCCGCGACATCGATGCCGCCGTTCAAGGGAAACGTGCGCAGAATCTTGCCCTTGCCCGTACCCGCCAGCGCATCCTTGTAATTGACCGAGGAATACGCGGTCTTGATCAGCACTTCGCCTTGCGAAAGCTCACCTACGCGCATCGTTTCGATACGGGCGCGATAACCGTCATGGTCGTTGCGGATGCGGAAAGCGCGGAAGGAAGTATTCGTCAAGACGGATTCTCTTTTTCATTCCGGCAAAAGCCGAGATCCATTTTTGATTTTATCTCTGCCTCAATGATCGAAAGAAACTTGGATCCTGATCAGCGCCAGAATGACGAGTAGAGAGGAGTCTCGGATCAACGCGCGTCCTTGTGTTTTGCGAGATGAAACATTTTCAAATGGACTCCGCGTCATCGGCGGCCCATGACCTGCACGGTATGAGACGACCCCGACCTCAGTTCGCCTTGTGTATCGCCCGCTTGTCGACCGACAGCGCAGCTTCGTGCACGGCTTCGCTCAACGTCGGATGTGCGTGGACGATGCGCGCCAGATCTTCAGATGACCCCTTGAATGCCATCGCGACCACGGCTTCGGCGATCAGCTCCGAAACTTCCGCGCCGACCATGTGTACGCCGAGAATGCGGTCGGTTTCCGCATGCGCGATCATCTTCACCATGCCTGCCGGTTCGTTCATGGCTACCGCGCGGCCGATCGCCGCGAACGGGAAGGTGCCGACCTTGTACGGGATGTTCTCGGCCTTGCACTGTTGTTCCGTCTTGCCGGCCCAGGCGATTTCCGGCTCGGTGTAGATCACCCAGGGGATGATGTCGTAATCGACGTGGCCGGCCTTGCCCGCGATCAGCTCGGCGACCATCATGCCTTCCTCGAATCCCTTGTGCGCCAGCATTGCGCCGCGCACGCAATCTCCGATGGCCCACACGCCGTCCACGCCGGTCCAGCAGTGTTCGTCGACTTCGATTCGCCCGCGCTCGTCGGTTTTCACGCCGGTGTCGTCGCCCAGCAGATTCTCGGTGTAGGCGCGGCGGCCGACCGCAACCAGCAGCTTGTCCACGGTCAGCGTGTGCTCGCCATCCTTGTCGGAGTAGGTGACTTCGACGACGTTCTTCTTGATTTCGGCCTTGCTGACTTTCGCGCCGAGCTTGATGTCGAGTTCCTGCTTCTTGAATTCTCGCGCGGCCGCCTTGGCGATGTCAGCGTCGGCGGCGCCGAGGAAATCCGGCAGCGCTTCGAGGATCGTGACCTGCGCGCCGAGGCGCTTCCACACGCTGCCGAGTTCCAGGCCGATCACGCCCGCGCCGATCACGCCGAGGCGTTTGGGCACTGCGTCGAAATCCAGCGCGCCGGCGTTGTCCACGATGTACTTGCCGTCGAACTTCGCGAACGGCAGTTCGATCGGCACCGAGCCGCTGGCGATGATCACATTGGGCGCTTGCAGGATTTGCTTGCTGCCGTCGTTGCCCGTCACTTCGACCTGATTCCCCTTGAGCAGTTTGCCAGTGCCGAGGAACGGCGTGATCTTGTTAGCCTTGAACAGCATCGCCACGCCGCCTGTGAACTGCTGCACGATCTTGTTCTTGCGGCCGATGAAGGTCGCGAGATCCACTTTGGCATTCTCGACGCTGATGCCGTGCACCGGCAGGTTGTGGGTGAGATTCCAGAATTGCTTGGACGAATCCAGCAGCGCCTTCGAGGGGATGCAGCCGACGTTCAAGCATGTGCCGCCCAGCGCCTGCTTGCCGTCGCGACCGATCCAGCGATCAATACATGCGACCTTCAGGCCCAGTTGCGCGGCGCGAATCGCCGCGTGATACCCGGCGGGACCGCCGCCGATCACGATGAGGTCGAATTTTTGTGCGTCGGCCATGATGGTTCCCTTGAAGTTTCTATCTGTGCGTGACGCGCCGGCCATGCGATGCGACGGATCGGGGGATGGTAGCGGGAGCGCCTTGCACGAAGCCCTTCAGCAAGCCTCGGCGCATGATTTCCATGCCCACGCCTTCCCAATCTCCGGTTTGATCGCGCGCGATCAAAGTCCGAGCAGCATCCTCTGCGGATTTTCGAGCTGGTTCTTGACGTCCACCAGGAACAACACGGCGTCCTTGCCGTCGATGATGCGATGGTCGTAGGAAATCGCGATGTACATCATCGGCGCGGCGATCACTTGGCCGTCCTCCACCACCGCGCGTTCCTTGATGGTGTGCATGCCGAAGATCGCGCTCTGCGGCGGATTGACGATCGGCGTGGAGAACAACGAACCGAAGGTGCCGCCGTTGGTGATGGTGAAGGTGCCGCCCTGCAATTCTTCCAGAGTCAAGCCGCCTTCGCGCGCGCGCTTGGCGAAGTCGCCGATGGCCTTTTCGATCTCGGCGAAGCCCATGTTCTGCGCATCACGCAGCACCGGCGTCACCAGGCCCTTGTCGGTCGATACGGCGACGGAAATGTCCTGATAGCCGTGATAGATGATGTCGTTGCCGTCCACCGAGGCATTGATGATCGGATGGCGCTTCAGCGCTTCGCACACCGCCCGCACGAAGAAGCTCATGAAGCCGAGCTTCACGCCATGCGTCTTCTCGAACTGCTCACCGAACTGCTTGCGCATCGCGACAACTTTCGAAAGGTTGACCTCGTTGAATGAAGTCAGCATCGCGATCGAATTCTTAGACTGCATCAGCCGCTCGGCGATGCGAGCGCGCATGCGCGTCATCGGCACTCGTTCTTCGGCGCGTTGGCCTGGAGAACTGGGAACGGTAGCCGCGCGCGCAGCCGATTGTGGCGCGCGCGCGTAATTCACCAAGTCTTCCTTGGTGACTTGGCCGCCGCGGCCAGTGCCTTCGACTTTGGAAGTGTCGATTTTTTCCTCCGCCGCCATGCGTTGCGCAGCGGGCGAGAGATTTCGAGAAACAGTTTTTTCGGGCCCTGGAGCCCGAGTCCCAAGTCCGGTTGCCTGTTCGGCTTTGGCCGCCTCGTTCTTGCCCGCCACCGGCCGCGTGTCGGCCGCGGTTCTCTTCGCCTCATCCTTTTGCGCGGGCGATTCCTTCGGCGTGGGGTTCGCTTCGGCCGGTGCGGCCTTGGCCGCGCCTTCCTCGATCACCGCAATCACGTCCTGGCTGCCGACCGTATCGCCCTGCTTGGCCCGGATCTCCTTCAACACGCCGTCGGCGGGCGCGGGCACTTCCAGCACCACCTTGTCGGTTTCCAGATCGACCAGATTCTCGTCGCGTTTGACGGCGTCGCCCGGATTCTTGTGCCAGCTCGCGATGGTCGCGTCGGAAACGGACTCGGGCAGCACGGGAACTTTCACTTCGATCGACATGGATGGTCCTTGAAAGCGGTTGTTGGTTGCGGGTCATGGGCATGGGTTGGATCGCGGAAGGTTTTCAACCGACAACCCGCAACCCACCCCCCGCTTCACTCCAGTGAATGATCATCGCCCACCTTGCCGCTCAGCGCCTGTGCGACCAGCGCGTTCTGTTCGACGACGTGGGTGTTGTAATGCCCGCATGCCGGCGCGGGCGAACGCGCGCGGCCGGCGTAGTACAAGCCGTGCTCGGCGCCAGTACTGGCCTGCAGATGGTGGCGGATCTGGAACCACGCGCCCTGGTTCATCGGCTCTTCCTGGCACCAGATCACTTCTCGCGCCTTCGGATAGCGCGCAAGCTGCTCGCTCACTTCCAGGCGCGGGAACGGATACAACTGCTCGACGCGGATCAGCGCCACGTCCTCGATCTTTTGTTTCTCCGCGGCTTCGTACAGGTCGTAATAGACCTTGCCTGAGCACAGCACCACGCGCTTGACCTTCTTCGCGTCGATGTTGCGGGAATCCGGAATCACCAGCTGGAACGTGCCGTTGGCGAGATCGTCCAGCGAGGAGACCGCCAGCCTGTGGCGCAACAGCGATTTCGGCGTCATCACCACCAGCGGTTTGCGCACGTCGCGCAGCATCTGCCGGCGCAGCATGTGGAACATCTGCGCAGGGCTCGTCGGCACGCACACCTGCATGTTGTCCAGCGCGCACAATTGCAGGAAACGCTCGAGACGCGCGGAAGAATGCTCCGGGCCTTGGCCTTCGTAGCCGTGTGGCAGCAGCAGCACCAGACCGCACAGGCGATCCCATTTGGCTTCGCCCGATGAAATGAACTGGTCGATCACCACCTGTGCGCCGTTGGCGAAGTCGCCGAACTGCGCTTCCCACAACACCAGCGTGTCGGGATCGGCGGTGGCGAAACCATATTCGAACGCCATCACCGCTTCTTCCGACAGCAGCGAATCGATCACCTCCACCGCGACGCCATCGCGCACGTGCTGCAAAGGCGTGTACACGTCGCCGGTCTTCTGGTCGTGCAGTTCGGCATGGCGATGGAAGAATGTGCCGCGGCCGGTATCCTGTCCGACCAGACGCAGCGCATGGCCTTCGGCGATCAGCGTGGCATAAGCGAGGTTCTCGGCGTAGCCCCAGTCCAGCGGCAGTTCGCCCTTGGCCATCTTGCGGCGGTCGTCGTAGATCTTGGCGACGCGTGGTTGCATCACGAGGTTCTTCGGCAAGTCGAGAATTTTCGCCGCCAGTTCATCCAGCGTCTTGTGCGGCAGACCGGTCTTGACTTGCTGCGCGAGGCTGCCGTGCGCAAAGCGGCTCCAGTCCACGGCGGATTTCAACGCGCCCGGCTTGGCCAGTTCGGTGAGCGGCTGGCCGGCTTCCAGATGCGTACGGTAATCCTCGAAATACTTCTGCGCGTCGCCTTCCGCGATCAGTCCGCGTTCGACCAGTTTCGCCGCGTACAACTGACGCGTCGGCGGCAATTTCCTGATCACGTCGTACATGATCGGCTGCGTGGCCGAAGGCTCGTCGGCTTCGTTGTGGCCGTGGCGGCGGTAGCAGACCAGATCGATCACCACATCCTTGTGGAAGCGCTGGCGGAAATCGAACGCCAGCCGCGCGCATTGCAGCACCGCTTCGGGGTCGTCGCCGTTCACGTGCAGCACCGGCGCGTTGACCATCTTGGCGACGTCGGTGCAGTAGAGCGTGCTGCGGCCTTCGTACGCGGGTGTGGTGAAACCGATCTGGTTGTTGACCACGATGTGCACGGTGCCGCCGACGCCGAAGCCGCGCGTTTGCGACATGTTGAACAGTTCCATGTTCACGCCTTGGCCTGAAAGCGCGGCGTCGCCATGGATCAGGATCGGCAGCGCGCACTCGCGTGCCCCATCATGCGCGCGAATCTGCCGCGCGCGTACCGAACCTGCCACCACCGGATTGACGATTTCCAGATGCGAAGGGTTGAACGCCAACGCCAGGTGCACGTCGCCGGAAGGCGTGGCGACATCGGCGGAAAAACCCATGTGATATTTCACGTCACCGGAATGGGCCGGATCGTCCGGGTGATCGAACTTGCCTTCGAACTCCTCGAACAATTTCTGCGGCGGCTTGCCCAGCGTGTTGACCAGCACGTTCAAGCGCCCGCGGTGCGCCATGCCGATCACCAGTTCGCGCACTCCGTCCGCCGCGGCGCGGCGCACCAGATCATCCAGCAACGGGATCAGCGAATCGCCGCCTTCCAGTGAAAACCGCTTCTGGCCGACATACTTGGTGTGCAGATAACGCTCGAGGCCGTCGGCGGCGGTGAGTTTCGCCAGCACGCGCTTGCGCTCGTCGGCGCTGAGTCCTGGATCGCCGCTGGCCTGCTCCAGCCGCGTGTAGATCCAGCGGCGCTGTTCGACATCGCTGATATGCATGAACTCCGCGCCGATGGTGTTCGCATAGGTCGCCTGCAGACGGTCGCGCAATTCGCGCAGAGTCATGCGCTGATCGCCGCCAGCGAAAGTGCCTGCATCGAACACGGTATCGAGATCGGAATCGGCGAGGCCGTGGAAAGCCAGGTTCAGATCCGGCGCCGGCATTTTCGGCGCGATCGCCAGCGGATCGAGATCGGCGGCCAAGTGTCCGCGCGAGCGATAGGCAGTCAGCAGCCGCAGCACACCGGCCTGCTTGCGCGCGTGCGCTTCGTCGACGGGAGACGTGTTGATCAACCCCGGCCGGGCATGGCCGTTCAACTTTTGCGCGCGCTCGATGCGGGCGATCGCTTCGCTGTGCGACACGTCGCCGCGGCCCTTGAAACCGTCGAAATAGCCGCGCCATTGCGCCGGCACGGAAGCTGGATCGCGCAGCCAGTCCTCGTACAACTGCTCGACGTAAGCAGCGTTGCCGCCCGCCAGCGGAGAAGATTCCAGGAATTGCTGCGGCGAGACCTGCCGCGGCCGATTGTCGCTGTCGCTCACGCCATCACCGTTTTGCTTCGAAACCGGCCGCGCGGGCCGACTTTCGATTATAACGATTTGGTGCTGCGGTGCGGCATGTTCAAGCGATCATCCATGATCTCCGCTCGGCCTGACATTCGGGGTCCATGTCTGCGTCCGGTATTGGAAAGCGCACGAGTGGCCATCCATGGCCTCACGTTCAATATTACGATCATCCGTGATCGCCGCTTGGTCACAGATCCGGGAGCAGCGATTCCTTCGCTCGCTTGAAGCCCAAAAGTGGCCATCCTTGGCCACACTTCTCAACAAGCGCATTAGACAGACAGAGCCGCCCCACGACTCAAAGGCCCAGAGGCCGCAGCTCGCTCATCGGTTCCGAGCGCTCCCAGACTTGGTCGAAGAATGCCTCCAGCTGCGCGGCGCGGCCGGGTGCGCACGTCGAACCGACGCTCTCCATCCGTTGCGCGATCGGGCGGAGCAGATAAGCACCAACGTCCGTGCACATGAAGGCCGAAGGATATTCGCAATCCACATCCTCGACCGGTCGGCGGAACTGGATCACCGAAGGCAATCTCTGCGCCAGCTCCAGCATGCGATTGCCTTCACGCTGCGCACGCACAATACTTTGCGCGATCACCCGGATTGAAGCGCCCCGTCCGGAAATCGCGATGCGGCGCAGCTCGACCAGGCACGCCGAATCGTCCAGCAACACCGGATCGAGCTCGCGCACCAGGATGCGCAAAACGTGACGCGCGCCGCGCAGCACGGTGAGCGTGGCTTCGATCAGTTGCTCCCGTGTCTGCACGCTCAGCACCCTCGCGGCGGGACGCGGCGCGGGCGGTGGACGCGGTGGTGCCGGCGAGGCATCCAGTTGCAGTCGCATCAGCCGATGCGGAATGCCGGCTTCCTCGAATTCATCGCCTGCGATTTCAAAACCGTGCTTGAGATAAAAGCCCGTCGCATCCGCCCGCGCATGCAGTTGTACCTCTCGCAATCCGCGCGCACGTGCCTGCTCCAGCAGCAGCCGCAAGATCGATGCGCCCACACCGGAACGGCGCCACTCCGGCAGCACCGCCATCCTTCCGATCTTGCCGTCCGCTGTGAGGCGTCCTGTGCCCACGGGGTTTTGCTCGGGTCCGCGCGCCAGCACGTGCGTACTGCGCGGATCGTCTTCATCCACCTCCATCTCGAGCGGCACATTCTGCTCGCGCACGAACACTTCTTCGCGCAGCGCGCACAAATCGGCGCGGTCGCGTCCATTGCCCCAGTCGGCGGTTTCGAGGAAGAAATCGTCGCGGATCATGGAGCTCTTGGCCATGGACGGCAGCTCTCGCTGGGGCCGTCATTGTATGCCCCGTTCAGCGCTTGCGCCGAGACAGATCTCCCGCATCGAGCAAATTCGTCAACAACGTCACACCAGCGCTGCGCAAGGGCAGTTTCGCGAGCCGTGCGCCCTCTAGCGTGCGCTCACGTCCGCACAGTGCCCGCGCCCACGCGACGGGACAGGCGTATTGCTCGCCGGAAACGTACAGGATCCCACCGTGGGCCCCGCGCCGCCAAGCGAAGCGGCTCCAGGGATTGCGCCGGAAAACGCTGTGCGGCAATTCGACTGCCAGCTTCACCGCGTTCGTTTTGCGTTTCGGCGGCATGGCCTCGCGTCCGCTGCGGTAGGCCGTGATGAAACGGCCGAAAAAATCCGCGAACGTTTCCGCATCCATCATTCGTAAGGCGGGCCCGAGTGCCACGCGCGCACGTCGCAACGCGTCGTCATCAATTTCACCCGATTGGTTCGCGGGCCGCAGATCGGGATCGGCGTAGCGCTGCGATTCGGGCAGGTCGGCCGCGACCTGTTCGGCGAATGCCACCAGCAGTTCTGCGCTCGATGGGGCCCGCATGCCGATCGAGAACGTCATGCATTCCCCGATTGCGATGCCGTCGTGCGGCACCCCCGGCGGCAGATACAGCATGTCGCCGGGATCGAGCGTCCAGTCATGCGTCGGATGGAATTCTCGCAGCAGTTTCAATTCGACGTCGTCACGGAATTCATGTGAAGCGCGCGGGGCGGTACTGATGCGCCAGCGCCTTCGTCCGGAACCTTGCAGAAGAAACACGTCATATTGATCGACGTGCGCGCCGACGCCGCCGCCATCGGTGGCGTAGCTCACCATCACGTCGTCGATGCGCCAGCTCGGCAGAAAGTCGAAACGGTCGAGCAGGATGGCGACGTCCGCGTCCCACTTATCCACGTCCTGCACCAGCAGGGTCCAGTGCGATTCCGGAAGCTTCGCGAAATCGGATTCGGAAAAGGGGCCGGTGCGCACGATCCAACCGTCATTCCGGACGCCGCCAAGCGCGTTTCGTTCCCGTTGCGAATGGCTCCGGCACGAGGACGAGATTGTGTGTCCTCGCGTCACGATTCGTGCAAGCACGCCTTCCATACACGCCAGCCCCGCCAGATCATCCGCCGACAGCGGCGAAACAAAACCCGCGAACGCATTGCGGATCAGCAGCGGCCGCTTCTGCCAGTAATCTCGCAGGAAGCGCGCGGGCGGCATGCCGAGCGGTTGATGCGTATCGCCCCGGACCTCGATCGGCGGCGGGTTCATCGCGCGCGGGCCTTTCGCCGCGGCGCGTGCGTTCCGCCGTTCTTCTCCCATTGCTGGATCAGCTTGCGGCCGACATGCGCGAGCGCCTCGATCGCCGGCAGCAGTTCGCGGCCGAGGTCGGTCAACGCATATTCGGCCGAAGGCGGTGAGGTGTTCAGAAGCCCGCGCGTGACCAGACCGCGCGCTTCCAGTTCGTGCAGACGTGCGCTCAACACGCGCGCGGAAATGCGCGGGATGTCGTGGCGAAGTTCGCCGAAGCGGCGCGGGCCGCCGCTCAAATACCAGACCACGTTCGGCGCCCAGGCACCGCGCAGTAGCGAGAGCGTTTCGGTGAGCGGGCAGATCGGCGGCAGCGCGCCGACGCGGCTTTTTCTCAATGGCAGGCCCATGATGCGCTTCGAGCGGTTACTCGGCGGTTACCACATTCTACAGCTAACCATACGTAATCAGGTATCAATCAGTAACCAAGTGGCGATAGGATATCAGGATCGCCGCCGACTGGCGGCGGATCATGGAAACACCAAGGAGGAAACCATGAAGCTTTATTACTCGGCAGGCGCGTGCTCGCTCTCACCGCACATCGTGGCGCGGGAACTCGGTTTGCCGCTGCAACTGGAGAAAGTGGATACGCAGGCCAAGCGCACCGCTTCCGGGCAAGATTTCTGGCAGATCAATCCGAAGGGCTACGTGCCTGCGCTGGAACTGGACGACGGCGAGCGGCTGACCGAAGGCCCGGCGATCGTGCAGTACCTGGCCGACCTGAAGCCGGAGAAAGGCTTGGCGCCTGCGAACGGCACACTCGCGCGTTATCGCTTGCAGGAGATGCTGGGTTATATCAACTCTGAGCTCCACAAAACTTATAGCCCGCTCTTCAAGAAAGACACGCCGGAGCAGACGCGGGCGGAACGCAAGGAATATCTGCGCAAGCGTTACGCGCTGATCGAGGACATCCTGGCGAAGCAGACGTGGTTGCTGGGCGACCACTTCACCGTGGCGGACGCGTACCTGTTCACCGTCACCAACTGGGCGCGTCACGTCGATCTCGATCTGTCGGAATTCAAGGCGCTGAATGCGTTCCAGCAGCGCGTGGCCGCACGGCCGGCCGTGCTGGCGGCGATGCAGGAAGAAGGCTTGATCAAGCGCAGTGACGCGGCTTGATCTTCCCTCCGGGTGGCAGGCAGCGCCTGCCACCCGGGTTCATCGCGAAGGCAGCGCGAACGCGATCACGTAATCGCCGCGCGGGGTTTTCAACGGCCCGTGCCCGCCGGCGACGATCACCACATACTGTTTTCCATTGATCGCGTAAGTCATCGGCGTGGCTTGTCCACCCGCCGGCAACTTGTATTGCCACAACAGCTTGCCGGTACGCTCGTCGAAAGCGCGGAGGTCGTCGTCCATCGTCGAAGCGATGAAGATGACGCCCGACGCGGTGATGATCGGCCCGCCCATGCCGGGCACGCCGAGGTTCCAGTGGTTCAACACCGCGTTGCCGAGCGGCACCTGCCACAGTCGCCTGCCGCTGCGCATGTCGATCGCAGAGAGCTCACCCCAAGGCGGTTTGACGCAAGGCGTGCCGAGCGACGATTGCCAGGCCCTGCGCCGCATGCCGTAAGGCGTACCGCGCATGCGCGAGAAATCCCAGCCGTCGTATTCCTTTGAATCGCTCTGCGCGTCGTATCGATCGCGCGGCACCAGCGCGACCAGCATCGCGATGTCGTTGGTGTTCACCACCGCGACCTGCCGTTGTGGATCGAATGCCAGCCCGCCCCACTCCATGCCGCCCGCATAACCGGGCTGCTCGATGCTGCCCTGCACGCTGGGCGGCGTGTAGATGCCTTCCGATTTGTAGCGTTCGAGATGGCAGCCAATGGAAAGATGCGCGAGATCGTTCGCCGTCACCGGCCCTTGCCGCACCAGGGGTGCGGGCAGAAGCGGAAACGGTTGCGTCTTCGACGGCACTTCGCCCGGCGCGCCGTCCCGCGGCACGGGTTTTTCGACGATCGGAAACACCGGCGCACCATTCGTGCGGTCGAACGTGAACAACATGCCCATCTTGCTGGACTGGATCACCGCGGGAATCGTGCGGCCGCCGTGTTGCAACTCCACCAGCGACGGCTGCGAAGCCGCGTCGTAATCCCACAGGTCGTGATGCACCAGTTGGTAGGCCCACACTGGTTTCCCGGTATTGGCGTCGAGCGCCACAATCGAATCGGCCCAGCGGTTGTCGCCGGGCCGCAGTCCGCCGAAGAAGTCCGGACTGGCGGAACCCGTCGGCACGAACACCAGATGTCGCGCGGGATCGGCCGACAGCGGCGCCCAGGCGTTCGCCGCACCGGTGACCTGTGCCGCGTGCGCATTCCATTCCGTATACATCGGATCGGAAGGGTTGCGCGGAATCGGATCCCAGCCCCAGAGGAATTTGCCGCTGCGCGCGTCGTACGCGCGCACCGTTCCGTGTTCCAACTCCACGCCGCGGTTGTCGCCGATCGAAGAACCGATGACGACTTTGCCATCGATTACCACTGGCGGCGAAGTGACGAGGTAATCGCGCCAAGCGTCACCCGGTTTCCAGGTCGAGTGGATCCCGTTCAACAGATCGAGCGCGCCGTGGTCGGCGAAGTCTTCGCAGAGTTTCCCTGTATTTGCATCCAGCGCGAGCAGGCGGCTGTCCAGCACCGGTGCGAAGATGCGCGCGTGACAAGGCGCATCGGATTGCGATTGCGGATCGACCCACAACGACACGCCGCGTGAAGCCGCATCCGAATAATTGATCTTCGGAATGTGCGAGTCGTGGCGCCAGCGCAGCTTGCCGGTCGCGGCGTCGATCGCGACCACGTTGGTTTCGGACGTCGTGAAATACAGCGCGCCGTCGTAGAGGATCGGCGTGGCTTCCCACGTCATGTGGTCGTTCCACGCATCATCCGGGAAGCCTTTGCCGTGCTCGCCGCTGCGAAAAGCCCAGGCGACTTGCAGGCGATCCACATTGTCCGGCGTGATCTGCGCCGCGGGCGAATAGCGCGAGCCGCCGGCGTCACCGCCGTAATACGGCCAGCCGGCGTCAGGCGCAGGCGCGGTGGGCGTGGAAGTCGCGGTGCAGCCGTTCAGCGCTGCAATACCCGCAAGCAAGATCGAAGTGCAAACCAGCGAACGCACGTTCTAGCTCCTCGCGCCGGCGCGGCGCAGCGCTCAGGATTTCGAAATATCGCTTGCCAGTTGCGTTGCAAGGCCGATGTAAGCAGCAGGCGTGAGCTCCAGCAGACGCCGCTTCGCATCCGCCGGCAAATCCAGTGACGCGATGAACTCGCGCAAGGACTCGCGCGTGATGCCCTTGCCGCGCGTCAGTGCTTTCAGTTGCTCGTACGGTTCGGGCAGACCGTGGCGGCGCATCACCGTCTGGATCGCTTCGGCCAGCACTTCCCAGCTCGCCTCCAGATCGGCGGCGATGCGCGTTTCGTCCACCTGCAACTTGCCCAAGCCGCGTCCCAGCGAGTCGAACGCGATCAACGTGTGACCGAACGCGGTGCCGAGCGCACGCAGTACGGTGGAATCGGTGAGATCGCGTTGCCAGCGGCTGATCGGCAGTTTCTCCGAGAAATGCGCGAGCAATGCATTCGCGACACCGAGATTGCCTTCCGCGTTTTCAAAATCGATCGGATTGACCTTGTGCGGCATGGTCGACGAACCGACTTCGCCGGCTTTCAGTTGCTGCTTGAAATAACCGAGCGAAATGTAGCCCCAGATGTCGCGCGCCAAGTCGATCAGGATGGTATTGATGCGCCGCGTGCAATCGCAGAATTCGGCGATGCCGTCGTGCGGTTCGATCTGAGTGGTGTATTCGTTCCACTGCAGGCCCAGCGATTCGACGAATCCTTTCGACAATGCGCGCCAGTCCACATCCGGATAGGCCGCGACATGCGCGTTGAAATTGCCGACCGCGCCGTTGAGTTTGCCTGGAATACCCATTCGCGCGAGCTGCGTGCGCTGACGTTGCAGCCGCGCGACAAAGTTGGCGAGTTCCTTGCCGAGCGTGGTCGGCGAAGCGGTCTGGCCGTGGGTGCGAGACAGCATCGGCAGTTCGGCGTGCGCAATGCTCAGCTCGCGCAATTTCGCGATGACTTTATCGATCGCCGGCAGCAGCACCACATCGCGCGCATCACGCAGCATCAGCGCGTAGGCGAGATTATTGATGTCCTCGGAAGTGCAGCTGAAGTGCACGAACTCGCGCGCGGATTCCAGCGCTGCGTCGTCGCCGAAATCTTTCTTGATGAAGTATTCGACCGCCTTGACGTCGTGATTGGTGGTCGCTTCGATTCCCTTGATCTGCGTCGCGTCGGTGACGGAGAAATCTTCGCCCATGCGGCGCAGCTTCGCGCGCGCATTTTCGTCGAATGGCGGCAACTCGGCGATGCCGGGATGATCGGCCAACGCCAGCAGCCATTCGATCTCCACCTGCACGCGCCGCTTCATCAGGCCGTATTCGCTGAAGATCGGCCGCAGCGTTTCCACCTTCGCGGCGTAGCGGCCGTCCAGTGGCGACAAGGCAGTGAGCGAGTCGAGTTGCATGGTGGCCTCGGGCTGAAACGGCCCGCTTAGTTTAGCCGCGCCGGTATACTTGCGGGTTGCGTTTTTCCGGAATCCAAGCAATGACGAACTTCCGCATCGAGCACGACAGCATGGGCGAATTGAAGGTGCCCGCAGATGCCTTGTGGGGCGCGCAAACTCAGCGCGCAGTGGAGAATTTTCCGATCTCGGGGCTGACCCTGCCGCGCGAATTCATCCGCGCGCTGGGACTGATCAAGGCCTGCGCCGCATCGGCGAATCTCAAACTCGGCCATCTGAAATCCGCGCAGGCATCCGTGATCCGCAAGGCCGCCGAACGCGTCGCGGCCGGCGAATTCGATGCGCATTTTCCGATCGACATTTTCCAGACGGGCTCCGGCACCTCGAGCAACATGAATGCGAACGAGGTGATCGCGCATCTCGCTTCGCGCGAATCCAGGGCGAAAATCCACCCGAACGATCACGTCAATTACGGCCAGAGTTCCAACGACGTGATTCCGACTGCGATCCAGGTCAGCGCCGCGCTCGCCACGCAGGAGCAATTGCTGCCGGCGCTGAAGCACCTGCGCCGCACGATCGATCGCCGCGCACGCGAATTGAACAAGGTGGCCAAGACCGGCCGCACGCACCTGATGGATGCGATGCCGGTGACGTTCGGGCAGGAATTGTCGGGCTGGTCGGCGCAGATCGGTTCGGCAATCGAACGCATCGAGGATGCACTGAAGCGCTTGCGCCGCTTGCCGCAGGGCGGCACCGCGGTCGGCACCGGCATCAATGCGGACCCGAAATTCGCACGCGCGATCTGCACGGAGCTGTCGAAGACGAGCGGCCTGAAGTTCTCGCCTTCGGAAAATTTCTTCGAGGGCATGTCGTCGCAGGACGCCGCGGTGGAATTGTCCGGCCAGTTGAAGACGCTGGCGTGCGCGTTGATGAAGATCGGCAACGACCTGCGCTGGATGAATTCGGGGCCGCTGGCGGGTCTGGCGGAGATCGAACTGCCCGCGCTGCAACCGGGTTCTTCAATCATGCCGGGCAAGGTCAATCCGGTGATCCCGGAAGCGATGACGATGGTCTGTGCGCAGGTGATCGGCAACGACGCGACGATCACGATCGCGGGGCAGAGCGGCAATTTCCAGTTGAACGTGATGCTGCCGGTGATCGCGTACAACCTGCTGCAATCGATTTCGATTCTGGCGAACGCGACGCGACTGCTGGCCGACAAGGCCATCGCCGGTTTCAAGGTCAACGCCGCGCGCGTCAACGAGGCGCTGGCGTTGAATCCGATCCTGGTTACCGCGCTGAATCCCGTGATCGGTTACGAGAAGGGCGCGGCCATCGCCAAGCAGGCCTACAAGCAGAAGCGGCCGATCATGGAAGTCGCGCTCGAAAGCTCAGGCCTGTCGAAACAGCAGTTGCAGAAACTGTTGGATCCAGTGGCGCTGACCCGGGGCGGCATTCATGAAGGTTAAGCATCGACATGCTTTTGTTGAGAAGTGCAGCCAAGGATGGCTGCTTTGACGCGCAGGGATCGCAAAATGATGACTTGTGACACTGCCGTAAGGCGCAGCATGCGTCATGCTGGGCGGTGAACTTTTTCGCTGGGGAACACCATGAGCAATCGCAAATTGATGAGGTCCGTCCTGTGGACGGCTCTGTTGGTCGCCGGTGCCGCGTTGGCGCAGGAAGCCGCGATCAGCGGCGCGGATTTCACCGGCGGCAAGGCCGACGCGCAATTGAGCGCGATCGGCAAGCAGGCGGCCGCTTCCGGCAAGACGGTGGTGATCACCGCACCGGCATACTGGCAGGCGAAAGTCGCGGCCAAGGTGCGCGCGGGCGCGCACGGCAAGCCGGTGACGATCCGCTTCTCGAACGGGTTCTACGAGAACGTGCTGGTGCGCACGGAAAGCGCGGCATCCAAACCGGAAGCGGAAACCAAGCCGGAAACGAAAGTGGCGGCGCAACCGACGGCGAAACCGAAACCGGAAATCAAACCCGAACCGAAAACGGCAAAGGCCGAACCGAAACCGGAGACGCATTCCGTTTCGAAGCCCGTGGCATCCGAAGTGGCAAAACCGGCACCCGCGCCACGCGTATCTACTCCGGTCGCAACCCAACCGCCGCTGCAAAAAACTGTCGCGAGCGTTGCGCCGCCCGCTCCGCCGCCGCAAGGCAACATCGTCGCCGTGCCGCAGGTGTCGCAACAACCCGCGGTGGTGCCGATTCCGACTTCCGCGACCAACCCCACCGGTGCCAAGCCTGCACTGCCTGTCGCGCCATCCGGTGACGAAGCACGCCAGCGTCTGCTCGCGGCGTTGAACAACGATCGTCCGGCGGCTGGCGAATTGCACGAGGCGCAATTGCAATCGGGCGACCAGGTTTACAGCGACGGCGACACGCTTGCGGTGGTGAGGTTGGAAGGGTTGCAGCGCTCGCTGTATTGGCTGACCGGCCCTGTCGATCTGCAGCGCGTGCAGTACTCGCCACAAGGTAACGGCCGCTATCTAGTCATTGGCCCGATCGATCCGAAAGCGCACGCCGCGCATCGCCCAAGCGCGCGCCAGGTGATCGTCGCACACATGCCGGCGGCGAACGATGCCGCCCGCGCACGGTTGGAGAAGCTCTACAACAACGGCCAGCCGATCACCGACAGTTTGAAGGTGGCGCAATTGCAGCCCGAAGATCGTTTGCTGGTGGACGGCAACACGATCCTTGTGGTGCGCCGCGAAGGCAATCTGATGTCGCGCTACTGGCTGGACGGTTCCATCGATCTCGGACAGAACGGCGTGCTGAAGGTGGACACCAACCTCTATCAGGTAACGGGCAGCCTGCATTGATGCCGCGCCATTGATGAGAGCCGCCGGTCTGTTCGGCGGCTCTCATTTCATATTGTTATTTGCGAGCTCAGCGGTCGGCGTGGATATCACCGGCGTCGTAGTGGCCTTGCTCGGCATTTTTCGTGCACTCGTCGATGTCGGCCTGCGTCATGGTCGCGTAGGGTGCGAACGCGGGCAGCGAGGCGGCGAGTTGCTGTTGGGTGTCACGCAGCGCTGGCAGACGCGCGCAGAGTTTTGCCGCGGAGTGACGGATGCCCTCGGCCTCCGTTTCGATTTCAGCATGCACCTGCTGGTGTGATTTGCCGGAGAACGCGGCACTCAGCGCGGTGCCGACGGCGTGTGAAGCCAGATCCACGCCTTGCGTGCCGACTTGCATACCCTGCTCGGCGATGTCGATGACCTGTGCGCGATATTCCAGCAGCATGGCGCGTTGTTGAGGCGTGACCGTGACTGTCTTGCCGTCGATCAGCAGGTCGCCTTGCGGCGTGATCTCCGCGTGATTTCGTTCGTTGCCGTGGCCGGCGGAAAATCCCACGTGCCCCGAAGAAATATCGATGTTCTCAGTGCGTAGTTTCCGGCGCGCCGCATCCATTGCGTTGGCAACGGTGTCGCCCAAGACCGAGTGCGTGCCGTTCGATAAAGGACTTCCCCCATCGCAAGCGCTCAGGCCGGCCGTGCTGCAAAACAGGGCGGACAGGATCAACGTACGACCGATGTTCATGGCGTCACCGTGCTGCGGTCGAATCTTGTTCGTTGCAGCGCACCTCGCCGCGGAATACGGCATAGGGTTCGAACGCTGGCATTTGTGCGGCGATTTCGCTCTGGGTGGATTTGATCTGTTGCAGATCATTGCACAGATGAAGTGCGGCGGTTTCCACCGTTCTGCTGCGCGAATCCACTTCGTGATCGATCTTGTCCGGCGTGCCAGCAAACAGATTGCTGACCACGCTGCCGATCGCGTGTGCGCCCATTTCCGCGCCGGCCTCGCCGGTGGCGATGCCGTCGTCACGCACCTTTTCGGCCTGCCCGTAGAAACGTTCCAGCAGTGCGCGCTGCACGGGCGTGACTGCGACCGCCTGATGGCCGACAATCAGATCGCCCGATGGCGTGACGTGCGCATCCGGTTGTCCCGATGCCGTCAACTTCAAACCCGAATCGTCGAACGACACGTGCATGGCGCCGTTGAAATGCGCGTCGGCGGAGCCGGAATCCGAACATGCGGCCAGCGCAGGCGCGAGCAGCAAGGGCATCAGCAATAGTTTCGATTTCATCTTCGATTTCCTCGAGATCAAGCCTCGTCGCGCCAGCGGCGAAACCAGATCGCCGCGGCGATCAACGCAATGCCGACGATCACGCCGATCCACATTTGCGGCAACATCAACGCATGGCCCATCGCGGGAAAATCGATGGCGGCCAGTTCGTGTGAATCGCGGAAGCGCATCGCATAATTGTGGGCATTGGGATCGATCCAGCTTGCCGGGATGATGCTCAGCAGCAGGCGGCCGACGATGTCGCCCCAGAAGAAATCGTGGCGGATGTGCGGCAGGCCGAGCAGGCCGATCCAGAAGTTCAGCACGCCGGCGATGATCGGCACAATGATCGCCCACAGGAACGGTTTGCTGCGCACCGCGGCCGACCAGAAGAGCAGCCAGCCCACGGTCGGCAGCCCCCACAATGCGTTGATCGGCACCATCGCCACCAAGCGCAACCATACAGTGTATGGCTCGCCCTGCGTCCACAGCGGCAGCGGATTGACAGCGTGGATCACCAGCCACAGGCTGACGATGACCTGCGCGGCGAGGTAACCCGCGAGCGTGATGCCCACAGCAATCAGCGGCGCGATGACGATGGCTGCCGCCACTTTCGACAGCACCGTACCGGTATCCGACAGCGGCAGTGATTTCCAGAACAGCACGCTGCGGTCCTTGCGGTCGTCGTACAGCGCACCCAACAGATAGAAGAACACCACGAAGAACAGCACCACCGCGGCGATGAAACCGAACAGCAGCATTGTCGCGTCCAGTGCCTTCGCCAGTTGGCCGGTATCGTGTGCTGTGGCGTTGCGCAGGATGTCCGTGAGCGAGACGCCCATGTGCACATCCACCTGCGCGCCCATGCGGGCCTTCAGCACCTCGCCGGCAATGATGCCGAGTACGGTGATGATCAGGATCGCAGCGGCCGCCCAGAACTGCGCCCACAGGAAACCGCGGCGCGATTCCCAGTACTCGCGCCTCACCAGCCAGCCGAAATTCGACAAGGCATTCGCGTTCATGCGTACGTCCCTTTCATGGTGGCGACGAAGAGATCCGCGACCGAAGGCCGCCGCACTTCGCCCAAATCTTCGAGCTGCGCGCGCGGCACGCCGTCGAACAGGAAGATGCTCTTGCCGAACACCTGGCGTTCGTCCAGCGGCTTCAACGCGCGCGCGGCTTCGACACGCTCCGCGTTCACCATCACTTCGGCGAAGCGTTCACCGAGCGCGTCCATCTCCGTGGAGAGCACGATCTTGCCGTCGCGGATGAACATCAGGTCAGTCAGGATGCGCTCGATTTCTTCCACTTGATGCGTGGTGACGAGGATGGTCTTGTTCTCGTCGAAATAATCTTCCAGCAGACTCTGGTAGAACTGCTTGCGATAGAGGATGTCCAAGCCCAGCGTCGGTTCGTCCAGCACCAGCAGTCGCGCGTCGATCGCCATCACGATCGCCAGGTGCAACTGCACGATCATGCCCTTGGACATCTGCCGCACTTTCTGCTCCGGTTGCAGCTTGGTGCGTGAGAGAAAGCGTTCGCACTTGGTGCGGTCGAAGCGCGGGTGCACGCCAGCCACGAAATCGACCGCCTCTTTCACTGTGATCCAGCGCGGCAGCGTGGCGACGTCGGCGATGAAGCACACCTGTTGCATCAGCGCCGGACGCTGGCGGCGCGGATCTAGCCCGAGCACGGACAATTCACCTTCGAAATCGGTCAGGCCGAGGATCGCTTTCAACGCAGTCGTCTTGCCGGCGCCGTTGGGGCCGATCAGTCCGACGATGCGGCCCGGCTGCACCTCGAAGGACGCATGGTCGAGCGCCAGCGTCTTGCCGTAGCGTTTGGTGAGGTTGGCGGCGTGGATCACCGTCGCCGGTGCGGCCGCGACGCTGGTCTCATCGAGTGCGGAAGTCGCGCTCATCAGGATTTCCTCTTGGGCCCATTCAATTCGCAAAACCGGGCGTCCTGCCGCGGTTTGCTCGCAAACGGTCGCGACAAAGCCGTGCCATGTTTGCCGCTTCGGCATTCGAAAACCTCGGCGCCGGCACGTTCATGTACCGGAGTGTTCATCGTGACTTCTTCTCTGCTTGTGAAATCAATTTGCCCAGATCGAGATCCATGCGTTTGATGCGCGCGTACAGCGCCGGCCATTCCTCGCGCAGAAAGCGTTCGCGTTCGGATTTCAGCAGCGTCTCGCGTGCGCCCTCGGTGACGTACATCCCCAAGCCGCGGCGCTTCTCCACCAGTTGCTCGTCTACCAGTTCCTGGTACGCCTTGGAGACGGTCAGCGGATTGATCTGGTAATCCGCCGCCACCTGTCGCACCGACGGCAGCGGATCGCCTTCATTGAGCGCGCCGTCCAGGATCATCGCCACCACGCGGTCGCGCAGTTGGCGATAGATCGGGACGTTGTCGTTCCAAGTGATGGTCATGAAGAAGTCCTTGCCGGTTGCGGGAGCGGCGATCACGGCAAGCGCGGCGGCGCTCAGCGATTTCCCGCCACCGACCGGGTGGCGAACGAATAGTAGGGCATGTCGAGGTCGCTGCCGCCTGACGAGGCGGATTCATAGCCTTTCGTGCTCAGCCCACCTTCCGCATGTCCGAAGGCCTGCTGCATTTCAGCCGGGGTGGGGCGCACCACGATCTCGGGCATCGTTTGCATCGGCTCTGATTGTTGGCTCACGGCGGCCGGAAGCACCCGGCCTGCCGAAGCATTGGTATAAGCCCGGATGCCCGCGACTCCCGCGCTGGCGATCAATAGAGAAGCGGCAAAGGTCAGGGTCTTGGCAACGTTCATGGCGGTCTCCTTAGGTGACCGTGTTGAGTAGTGTTGTAGTTAACTATAACACCAAAAACATAGAAGTCAAGCGTGATGCAGCCCGATATGTCTTCAGTCATGGATCGGGTCCGGTGGGTGAAGCCGCCCGCTTCCTGCCGGCGCAGAAACCTGCGCTCATGAACCAAACTGCGCGCTGTACGGTCGAATCGATCGTTTTCCCCCACATTGCCAAGCGCCTGCGCGCCCCGCACAATGGGCAGCTCGGTCGCTCACAGGCCGAAGCATCAATTCCGGCAGCGCCGGTTACCCCAAGACAATGAGGATCATCCGATGAAGCAAGCATTGCGTCCCACGCTCACCGCGGCTGCGTTGATCGCCGCTCTGGGTGTCGTCGGCGCCGGCGCCGCGCAAGGCCAGACGGTGGACAAGAACAAGGCCAGTTATGTGGTCGGCATGGACTTGGCCAACAACATTCCGCCGATCGTCAAGGACGAAATAGATCCGAAGATCGTTGCGCAGGCGTTCACCACCACGATCGAAGGCGGCAAGCCGACGATCTCCGACGCCGAAGCCAAGACGGTGCGCGAGGCGTTCGTCACCAAGCTGCGCGCCAAGGCGCAGGCGGAATACAACCAGGTCGCCGCGCAGAACAGGCAGGAAGGCGACGCATATCTCGCAAAGAACAAGTCGCAGCCAGGCGTGAAGACCACTGCGGACGGTTTGCAGTACCAGGTGATCGCGCAGGGCAGCGGCCCGCGTCCAACCGCGAGCGACACCGTGCAGATCAACTACACCGGCAGCTTCGTCAACGGGCAGACTTTCGACTCCTCTGCCAGCCATGGCAGCGGCCCCGCGTCGATCCCGCTGAGCTCGGTGTTCCCCGGGTTCCGCGAAGGCCTGATGTTGATGCCGGTCGGCAGCCACTACAAGTTCGTGATCCCGTCCAACCTGGCCTATGGCGCCGAACCCAAGAACGGATTCCCGCCTAACGCTACGCTGATCTTCGACGTGACGCTGGTGAAAATTGGCAAGTGATCGCAGGATGTGATCATCCCGGCCAGCTCACGGACGTGCGCTGACTCGGGATCCAGTGATTTGAAAAGCGCGGCCTTGGCCGCGCTTTTCGTTTACATGCGCCCACGTCCCCTCGTTACAATCGGAGGCTCCGCAATCGGCAAGCGCGCATGAAAGTAACGCTGTTCGGCACCGGTTACGTCGGCCTCGTCACCGGCACGTGCCTGGCCGAAATGGGCAACCACGTATTGTGCATCGACGTCGATGCCGCCAAGGTGCGGCGGCTGGAGAGCGGCGAGGTGCCGATCTTCGAACCCGGGCTCGAACCGCTCGTGAAACGCAATCACTCTGCCGGGCGCTTGCAATTTTCCACGGATGCGGCGGCCGGTGTGGCGCACGGCGAAATTCTTTTCATTGCCGTCGGCACGCCGCCGGACGAAGACGGCAGCGCAGATCTCTCTTATGTGTTGTCGGTGGCGCGCAGCATCGGCGAACACCTCACCGCGCCAAAAGTGATCGTCAACAAATCCACCGTGCCGGTCGGCACCGCTGATCGCGTGCGCGCGGCAATCGCGGAGACGCTAGGCAAGCGGGGCGTGCAGATCGGATTCGATGTGGTGTCCAATCCGGAATTCCTCAAAGAGGGCGACGCGGTCAATGACTGCATGCGGCCGGACCGCATCATCATCGGCACCTCCAGCGAACGCGCGGCCAATCTGCTCGGCAAACTCTACGCGCCGTTCAACCGCAATCACGAGCGCATCGTGCTGATGGACACACGTTCGGCCGAACTGACCAAGTACGCGGCCAACGCGATGCTGGCGACCAAAATCAGTTTCATGAATGAAATCGCCAATATTGCCGAACGCGTCGGCGCGGACGTGGAGCTGGTGCGCCAAGGCATCGGCGCCGATCCGCGCATCGGCTATCACTTCATCTACCCCGGCGTGGGTTATGGCGGCTCGTGCTTCCCGAAGGACGAGCAGGCGTTGGAGCGGACCGCGCACGCGCACGATTATCCGGCACGGCTGCTGGAAGCGGTGGAGCGTGTCAACCGCGCACAGAAGCGCAAGCTGTTCGAATTGATCTCGCGGCATTTCGGCGGCGAGCTTCGCGGCAAGACGTTCGCGCTGTGGGGCCTCGCGTTCAAGCCGAACACCGACGACATGCGCGAAGCGCCCAGTCGCACATTGATGGAGGCTTTGTGGCAGGCCGGTGCGCGCGTGCGCGCATTCGATCCGGAAGCGCGCGAGGAAACGCGACGCATCTATGGCGCGCGCGACGATCTGGAATTGTGCGACGAACCTTATTCGGCACTGCAAGACGCCGACGCGCTGGCGGTGGTCACGGAATGGAAGGCCTTTCGCAGCCCGGAGTTCGACCTGATCCGTGCCGCATTGAAGGCGCCTGTGTTGTTCGACGGCCGCAATCTTTATGATCCTGACGTGGTGGAGAGCGCAGGACTGGCGTATTACGGCATCGGCCGCGGACGCAGCGTCATGCGGAATGGTGAGCAATGAGCAACGAGATGGACAAACGATTGACCGAAGTGGAGACGCGGCTGGCGTTCATCGATGACGCATTGGCCGGACTCACGGAAGCGGAAGCGGAAAACTCGCGCCGCCTGCTGGCGATCGAGCGCACGCTGGCGGCGCTGCGCGTCGAACTTTCCGCGATTCGCACGGGTTTGGCGGAAGACGTGCGCGAGGAGCCGCCGCCGCCACATTATTGATTGATTGACTCAGATTGAGCGACCGCAAAGCTGCTCTGGGCCTGATCCGAGCGGCATGATGAACGCCGGCGGCGCTCGGGAATCCTCAAGTTCTGACATGTACACTCCGGCTTCCGTGCTGCGACGTCGCGCAACCTCGGATCAAGTCCGGGCAGGTTCTGCCTTCGCTCGCCACGCTTTGCAGCCGCTCAACACGCTCGATTGGTAGATTTGCATGAGCGATACACTCCGCGAACAACTTCTGAAAGCAGGCTTCGCACCCTCTCGCATTCAGGAAAAACGCGACAAGCGCGAGAAGACCGCGCAGCCGAACCGCGAAAAATCGAAACCTGCACGACGCAGCGACGAAGTCGATCTCGCGCGTGCTTACGCCATCCGCGCGCAGATCGAAAAGGCCGAGCGCGAAGCGACGCAACGGGAGGCGCAGAGGCGAGCGCAAGAGCGCAAGGAACGCAAGCGCCGCCTACACGAACTGCTTTCCGGCAACACGCTGACGATTCCCGACGATGCCGAGCACGTGCGGCATTTCGAACACGCCGGCAAGATCCGTCGCATTTACGTCAGCCCCGAGCAACTCGCGGCGCTCAATCGTGGCGAACTCGGCGTGGTGGTACAGGCCGGCCGCTTCGTGTTGGTAGTGCGCGAAATTGCCTTGCGCGCGAAAGAAATTTCGGAAGATGCGGTAGCCTTGCTGGTGGACCCGGATGCCGCGCCCAGCGAAAGCGAGGACGGCGTACCGGATGATTTGATGTGGTAGAAACCGTTGCGCTTACGCGATGCCTTGGCTGCGCGCGCTCGGAGCGCGTACGAACGGCGAAGCTGGCCCGAGGGCGAGCGAAGTATTGATTACCTCCCTCATGGCGAAGTTCGCAACGCTTCCGAATTCCACCCGGCCTTCGGCTTGAACCTCTCGCCGTAGCGCGCCGCCAGCCCTTCAAGTTGCGCGCGCAATTTGTCTGCCCCCTCAGAGCGGATGTACTGGATCGGGCCGCCGCGGAAGGGCGCGAAGCCGGTGCCGAACACGACGCCCGCGTCCAGCAGGTCGGCATCATCCACCACGCGCTCTGCGAGGCATGCAACGGCTTCGTTCAACATCGGCAAGATCAATCGCGATTGCAGGTCTTCCGGCGCGCGGTAGTCGCGCGGCACCTCCGGCTTCTGCGGCTTGCCGTCCTTCCACACATAGAAACCTTCGCCATCCTTCTTGCCGCGCTTGCCGGCTTGCACTTTGGCGTCGATACCGGCGGGCAATTCGAGCGCGAGGAACGGCGCCAGTTCCCTGCCGACCGACAACGCGACGTCAAGACCCACCGTATCCGCCAGTTCGATTGGCCCCATCGGCATGCCGAAATCCTTTGCGGCACGATCGAGCGCCGGGCCGGGAATGCCATCGGTATACAGGCGCACGGCTTCCAGCAAATACGGCATCAGAATTCGGTTGACCAGAAAACCCGGCGTGCCTTGCACCGGCACCGGCAATTTTCCGATCGCCTTGACGAATGCGAGTGCACGCTTCTCGATCAAAGGGTCAAGCTGGTCATGCCGCACCACTTCGACCAGCGGCATCTGCGCAACCGGATTGAAGAAGTGCAGGCCGAGAAATCGCTGCGGATGTTTCAATGCATGGCGCAATTGGTATAGCGGAATGCTGGAGGTATTGGTCGCCAGCAGTGCGTCTTTCGGCAGCGCCGATTCCAGTTGCGCGTAAAGCGTTTCCTTGGCCGCCGCGTCTTCGAAAATCGCTTCAATCGCCAATTGCGAATTCTTGACCTGCGCGCCATCGACATCCGGGCCCAAACGCGATTGCGCCGCAACAATCCGTTCGGATGTTTTCAATTTTTTCTCGAACAATTTCTGCGCCCGCTCGATCGCCGGCTGCACATATTTCAATTCGCGATCCTGCAATGAGACCTCGAAACCCCGCAGCGCGCACCACGCGGCGATGTCGCCACCCATCACGCCGGCGCCGGCGACGTGTACGTGGCGGATGCCGTGCGCGACATCGCCGGCCAGCCCGCGCAAGCGCTCGCGCAGGAAGAACAGGCGGATCAAATTGTGCGCCGTCGCCGTCGATGCCAGCCGCTCCACCGAGCGCGCTTCGAGTTTCAATCGCTGTACGATGTCACCACCGCCGCGCCGCCATACCTCGATCAACGCGAATGGCGCGGGATAGTGTTTCGGGTTGACCTTGGCCGCGGTTTGCCTGCGCACGATCGGCGCGAGCACTTGCCGCACCGGCCATGTGTTCGTGACCCACGCCAGCGCGCGTTGATCCAGCCGTCGTGATATGGGACTGCGCGCACACGCCAGCGCGGTTTCGACCAGCGCACCCGGCGCAGCCAGACGATCGATCAACCCGCTTTCCAGCGCGGAGCGCGCCAAAACCGGCTTGCCGGTCAGCATCATCGCCAATGCTTTCGGTGCACCGATCAATCGCGGCAGGCGCGCACTGCCGCCCCAGCCAGGATGGATGCCGAGTTGTACTTCCGGCAAGCCGATTTTCGTTTCTGAATCTTCCGCGGCTACGCGCATGGCACACGCGAGCGCCAGTTCCGTGCCGCCGCCCATGCACGCACCGTGCAGCGCGGCGACGGTGGGCATTGGCAGGCAAGCCAGACGTTCGAAAACGCGTTGGCCGTATTCGATCGCGGCGCGCACCGAACCTTCGCGTTCGTATTGCACGAATTCATTGAGATCGGCGCCGACCGCGAAATCCTTCTTCGCTGAATGGATCACTACGGCCGACGGTTTTTCTATTTCGACGCGCTCCAGGATCGCATCCAGTTCTTGCAATAGGGCGCGCGAGAGTGCATTTACCTTACTGCCCGAGCGATCCATCGACAGCATCAATACGCCGCCGTCTTGCAACGCGGTCTGCCAGTGCTGGAATCGCAATCCTTCAAACATGTTGTGCACTCCGCCACACATTCTTGGCCGTATGTTGAGGCAATGCGCTGCGCATTGTGAAGATCGTCGGCAAATATGCGCGGCGGGCAGGGTTATGATCCCGAGCCGGCGGCACGCGGGTCAAATCCGCGCCATGGCGAGCGGGCATGATGGGTACGGATACTGCGATCGTCAGCGGTCTGCTTGACAAGATCATTGGTGCGGCGCGCAGTTTGGTCCGCCTGCGCTGCGATGATCCGCAGACTCTGCTGGAATGCCTGCGGCGGCACTCGATCCGCACGGGGCAATCGCTCTATGCGTGGAACGAAACCGGCGGCCTGCGCAGTCTGCGCGACGGCGAATTGCAGGTGCCGGGCAGCCGGCGCTTCCACGACGCGCTGCGTTACGTGATCCAGAGCGCGCACTTCGGCGTGTATTTCTTCGACATGCCGGCGCCGTTCGATGCGAACATCACGGCCTCCTTGTTGAAGCAGGCGGCGCGTCTCACGGGCGAGCGCGTGCGGCGCGTGGTGTTGCTCGGCGAATGCACATTGCCGTTGCAGGTCGAGGCGAGCGATCTGGAGTGGAACGTGGCCGCGACCAAAAAACCGCGCATGCGCGACGGCCGTTGGGTGCGCGCATGAGTGCGGCGCCGGAAACCGCGGGCGTACTGATCGTCGCCGCACGGCGCGCGGATCGGCGCACGTTGTTCGACGCGCTGGACGGGCAGGGCTTCGGTAGGATATTGAGCGCGCGCGATACCGCGCATGCGCGCAGTCTGTTGGCGGAATCCGCGTTGCCGAAACTGGCGGTGCTGGATTTCTGCACCGCCGCCGCGGAATCTGCGGCTTTCAGCAGCGAGCTGGATGGCGTGCCGGTAATCGGTCTGATCGGCGCGCCGCGCGAGGAGGACGACGAACCGAGCTGGAATTTCCGCCAGCCGCCGCCGGGCGTGGTCGATTGGTTGCGTTCGCCGGTCGATCCGATGGAAGCACGCGCCCGTGCACAATCGGTGTTCGCCGGCAACGGCCTGCAAGCGACCGCGTGCGCCACGAATGCGAACGCGCCGGGCGATTATCGTTGCGTGTTTGAAGGCAACGTCGACGCCCTCGTGCTTTCCGACCCGCGCAGCGGTGCGATTCTGGAAACCAATCCGGCGTTCGAATCGGTGAGCGGCTTCGGAAACGCGCAAGCCCTGAGTGCGCCGCTGGAGCGGCTGTTCCAATTCCAGAGCGAATCACAGCGCGAACAATGGCGGCAGCAGCTCGCGCGCACGGGCGACGCGCGTGCGGTCTGCGAGCTGGTGCAGGCGGGCGGCACGCGCCAGCCGGTCGAAACGGTTACGCGGCTGCTGAAGCGCGGAGAGACCCTCGTGCACTGCACGACCATCCGCGATGCGCGTGCCGCACGCGACGGCCGCGAATTGCTGCGGGCGCTGGCGCGAATGGGCGCGCCGATGGAAGGCGAACACGGGCTGGCGCAACACTTGAAGCAGTTCGCGGATGCCTTGCATCTGGACTGCGCGATCGTCTCGGCGAACGGCGCGAGCGGACAGACGCTGGAAGCGCTCGCACGCAACGATCGTATCGCACCCCCGGCGGGTGCCCCCGATCCGCTGTCGCAACCGACAGTGCGGCTGGCCCTGGGCGGCGAGGCCGTGGTGCAATTCGCCGAGGCGCAGACGCTTGCGGAAAGCGACGCGTGGCTGCGCGCGCTGGGCTACGGCTGCTACGTCGCGCTGCCGTTGCGCGACGGCCATCGCAACGTGCTGGGCGTGCTGTTGTGCGCGGCGCGCAAGTCGCCGCCGTTCGATCAAGAACTGACGCGTCACGCGCTCGACATCGCCGCCGCGCAGTTCGCTTTCGCACTGGAACTACGCCATGTGCAGGCGCAGGGCAGGACAACGGGATTGCTCGATGCGCTGACTGGGCTGCCGAACCGTCTGCTGTTCAACGATCGCCTGGAAACTACCCTGCTGGAAGCGCATCGTTCCGGCGAGATGTTCGCGTTGTTGTTCGTCGACCTCGACCGCTTCAAGAACATCAATGATTCGCTCGGCCACAGCGTGGGCGATCAAGTGCTGCTGGCGGTGTCGAAACGTCTGCGCGCAGCGGTACGCGGTTCGGACACGGTGGCGCGCTACGCCGGCGACGAGTTCACGCTGATCCTGCGCCACATCGTGCTGCGGGAGGACGTGCTGCGCATCGCCGAAAAACTGGTGCGCGCGATGGAAGCGCCCCTGACGCTGGACGACGGTTCCGAACTCCGGATCACCGCATCGATCGGCATCAGTTTCTATCCCGACGACGCGAGCGACGCGGAAAGCCTGGTCAAGCACGCCGACGTGGCGATGTACAACGCCAAGGGTCTGGGCCGCAACAACTACCAGGCCTACGTCGCGGTGCCCGAGGAACAACACCGCCAGCGCATCGATCTGGAAGCGCGTCTGCGCATGGCCGAGCACAACGACGAGCTGCGCGTGTATTACCAGCCGCAGATCGACGCGCATTCCGAAGACATCGTCGGCATGGAGGCGCTTGTGCGCTGGGAGCATCCCGAGCTCGGCATGATCAGCCCGGCGTTCTTCATTCCGATCGCCGAGGAAACTGGGCTGATCATCCCATTGGGCGAATGGGTACTGCGCCGCGCCTGCGCCGACTGCGCGCGTTGGCAGAAACGTTTCCACCTGCCGTTGCGCGTGGGCGTCAACCTCTCCGCGTTGCAGATGATGCAACCCAACTTGGTGGATGTGGTGCGCAAGGCGTGCAACGAAAGCGGGCTGGATCCACGTCTGCTGGATCTGGAAGTCACCGAAAGCATCAGCATGAAGTCGGTGCCGAATCTGCTTGAAACCCTGTCCGCGCTGCGCGGGCTGGGTTGCGGCATTTCCATCGACGACTTCGGCACTGGGCAATCTTCGCTGGACTACATCAAGCGTTTTCCGGCCGACCGCATCAAGATCGACCAAAGTTTTGTGCGCAACATCGGCGTCGATCCCGACGATGAGGCGATCGTACGCGCCACGCTGACGATGGCGCACAACCTCGGCCGCCGGGTGATCGCCGAAGGCGTCGAAACCGAAGCGCACGACGCCTTCCTGCGCGAACACGCCTGCGACGAATTGCAGGGTTACCTGTTCTGCCGGCCGCTCTCGGCGGTGTCATTCGAGAACCTGCTGGCCGAACGCGCGCGGGTGTTCGCCGGCGCCCCGACCGCGGCCGAGTCCGTGTCGCTGCCAGCTTGACCGCACCGGTGTTTGCCCTCACCTTGTGAACTTTGGGTTCACGGCAGGGTCTCAAGGCGCGCGCAACATTCGGCGCCGGAGGAGTACGGCCCGGATGGGCGGAATGGGCGAAGTCGAAACGGATCGAGCGCTCGTTGAGCGCGTGCGCAAGGGTGATGCCCGGGCATTCGACCTACTGGTGCGCAAGTACCGGCAGAGGGTGCTCGGGCTCATTTCGCGGTACGTGCACGACTGGAGCGAGTGCGAGGACGTGGCGCAGGAAGCCTTCGTGCGCGCCTGGCGGGCCCTGCCGGCCTTCCGGGGCGAGAGCGCGTTCTACACCTGGCTGTACAAGATCGCCGTGAACACCGCCAAGAATCACCTCGTCGCGCAGGGCCGCCGACCGCCGGCCGAGGACATCGACGCCGATACCGCCGTGCAAGTGGATGCCGGGGTCCGGCTGCGCGACGAAGCCACACCGGAACGTGAACTGGCCCGCCGGGAAATTGAACGAACCGTGTTCGATACGGTCGAAGCCTTGCCGGAGGAGCTTCGAGTGGCCATTACGCTGCGAGAAGTGGACGGCCTGTCCTACGAGGAAATCGCCGAGAGGATGGGCTGTCCGATCGGCACGGTGCGCTCGCGGATTTTCCGTGCGCGCGAAGCGATCGATATCAAGTTGCGCCCGCTGCTCCCGTCGAGCGAAGATCGAGGATGACCATGGAAGAACGCAACAGCCGCGAAGATCTCTCTGCCCTGATGGACGGCGAACTGGGCACGGAGCCCGCGCGTTTCCTGCTGCGCCGGATGGAACATGATCCGGAACTGGCGCGTGCCTGGTCACGCTGGCACCTGATCCGTGCCTGCCTCGATGCGAAGAAGCAAACGACCGCGCATTCCGATTCGTTGCTCATCGATTCCATTGCCAGTGACGATGTGTTCGTCGCGCGGGTAATGGGTGCTGTGCGCCAGCAGCCGCGCCGGCATTGGGCGCGCTACATTGGCGGCGGCGCGATCGCCGCCAGCGTCGCCGTCGCAGCGCTGATTCTCTCGGTGCCGCAAAGCACCTCCACCGACAATATCGAAAGCACGGCACGTGACGCGCGCGCGGTATCTGCGATTCCCGCCGCGCCGGTCGCGTCTCGCATCGCCGCAGCATCGGGGGTCGGCCGCAGCGCGATGCTGCCGTGGCTGGACAACCGCCAATCCGCGTTTCTCGCCGCGCGTCCGGGTGATGCGATGACGAGCAGCTACCTGCAGCAGGCCGCCTATGCGCCGGATTCCGCACCGATGCTGGTGCGCGATCCGCATCAGCAGTTCAACGGTGCGCCGTACATGATCCTGCTGGTGCCCGAGCAGAATGCGACCGCGCAACCGCGGCATTGATGAGGTGCAGTCGCAGCAGTTTTCATGAGGTAAAGCTTTACGTCATTTTGGTGGGCTCTCCCGAGCTGGATGCCAGCTCTAGAGTCCTCGTTGGATCGCCGAAGTGACAAGAATTGCGCTGTGCAACCGCGCGATGCGCGCGATGCGCGGCACAGGTTTCAAACCTCGAGGAGTTTCAACATGCTTCTACGCGCGAGGCAGATAATCGCTGTTCCGATCCTTTTCTTCCTGATTGCATTGGGCAACTCTTCGATCGCGCTAGCCGCCAACGGTGCCGATCTGCCCGATTTCACCGGCATCGTGCAGAAGTACGGCCCGGCCGTGGTGAACGTGCAGGCGCATTACAACCACGCCAGCGAGATTGGCGACGACAACGGCATGCCGGACGATCAGCAGATTCCAGACATCTTCAAGCG
>JAJPID010000003.1 GCA_021324945.1 Lysobacterales bacterium
AAGGGGAAGAGCCATGAAACGCGCACTGATCACCGTGGTGGCCTTGTGCCTCGCCATGGGTTCGTTCGGGGCGTGCCTGGCCGGGATGTTCTGACCGGCCCAGCCCGTCCATCCAGGTTCACGCACACACGGCCCGGCACCAGGGAGCCGCCAGTCAGCCGCAGTGCGGTTTGCTGCCTGGCTTGTGTGTGCACCAACACCGCATCATCGCGCATGCCGCATGACGCGCGAACTTCTGTTGAATGGATCGCGCTACGCGCGGGAGTGGCGCCCGAGCCCCGACTCGAACGGGGGACCCTCTGATTAACAGTCAGATGCTCTAACCGGCTGAGCTACTCGGGCGAACTGAGAATTATCGCGGCGCTCCAAAGGCATGTAAAGCGTGAGCGGCACCTCAGATTTCAAACTGAGACAGTCCCCGGCACCTGCCGCTCACGCCTTGGCGGTTTCCTTCACGCCGGCGATGCGGTAACACGGCACGTACTCGCGCCCGGGCAGTTTCATGCGGTGCTGCGCGACGAAGCTGCGCAGCAGCGCGTCCAGCGCGCGCATGATCTGCGGATCGCCGTCGATCACGAACGGGCCCTTCTTGTCGATCTGGTGCAGCCCCTCCTCTTTCACGTTGCCGGCGACGATGCCGGAGAACGCGCGGCGTAGGTCGGCCGCCAGCAGATGCGGATCGCGATTCTTGTGCAGGTTCAACGCCGCCATGGCTTCGTGCGTGGGCTTGAACGGCAACTGGAAATCGAAGGGAATCTTCAGCGCCCAGTTGAAGAAGAACGCGTCGTGGTGCTCGATGCGGTGCGTGCGCACGCGTTCGATGCCGCGCATCATCTCGTGCGCCACTTCTGTCGGATCGTCGATCACGATGCGGTAGCGCTTGCAGATCCCTTCGCCCAACGTCAGCCGCAGAAACTTGTCGATCTGTTCGAAATACGGCGCTGCCACCGCCGGCCCGGTGAACACCAGTGGAAACGGCAGGTGCGCGTTGTCCGGATGCAGCAGGATACCCAACAGATAGAGGATTTCCTCGCACGTGCCGACGCCGCCAGGAAACACGATGAAGCCGTGACCGATGCGCACGAAGGCTTCCAGCCGCTTTTCGATATCGGGCAGGATCACCAAGTTGTTGACGATCGGGTTGGGCGATTCGGCCGCGATGATGCCGGGCTCCGTCAGGCCGATGTAACGGTTGCGGTAATGCCGCTGCTTGGCGTGCGCGATGGTCGCCCCCTTCATCGGTCCCTTCATCGCGCCCGGCCCGCAGCCGGTGCAGATGTCCATTCCGCGCAGGCCGAGCTGGTAGCCAACGTCTTTTGTGTAGTCGTACTCCTCGCGCGAGATCGAGTGCCCCCCCCAGCACACCACGAGATTGGGGTTTTCTCGCGCGCGCAGCACGCGCGCATTGCGCAGGATGTCGAATACCGCGTGCGTGATGCCGGCCGAATCGTCCAGATCGAACTGCCCGGCGTCCATCTGCGTGGAGACATAAACGATGTCGCGAACCACCGCGAACAGCAGTTCGTTGGTGCCGCGGATGACCTTGCCGTCCACGAACGCCTGCGCCGGCGCGTTCGACAATTCCAGTTTGACGCCGCGATCCTGCTGCAACACCTGGATATCGAAATCCGGATAACGGTCCAGCATCGAACGCGCGTCGTCGTGCATTTCGCCGGAGGTCAGCACCGCCAGTGCGCAGGAGCGCAACAGAGTGTGTAAACCCGAAGCGGTGGCGTCGCGCAGCCGTGCGATCTCCTTGCGTGACAGCACGTCCAGCGTGCCCGCCGGCACGATGCGCGCGCTGACGGTGGGCGCGCGCGTGGCGCGGGAGTGCATGTCATTCATTCGTTCGACCCTCTTCCTGCCGGCGGCCGCATGGCGGACCAGCAAGCATGGGCCGCAGGTCGAGCGCGGTCAAGCACGAAAACGGCGCCCATCGGGCGCCGTTTTCGCTTGGCTAGGACAACGATTTTCAGAACGTGTAGCGCAGCGTCACCTGCACAGCCCAGCGCGATTGCGCCCACTGGTCTTCCAGTTTCAGCGAGCCCGGCGAATAGTTTCCGCCGGTGGTCGGCAGCGAGTAGATGTACTTTCCGGTGACCGGATCGACGCCCGCAAAATTCGCGAGCGTGCGGGTATACGGGAAGTCGATGTCGTAGACGTCCCCCCACTTCTTGTTCAAAAGGTTGAGGAAATTGTAGACGTCGAATCGGACCACACCCTTGTTGCCCTTGAAAAAGCCGGGCACTTCCTGCTGGAAACTGACGTTGAGGGTGTTCACCCACGGCGAGAGCGCGCCATTGCGCGAAGCCACTTGTCCCTGATGGCTGCGCAGGTAGGAATTGCTGTTGATGAAATTCCAGAACTGCTGCTGCTGCGCGGCCGTCGTTGCGGAGGTGAACTCCACGCTGCCCGGTGATGGGATGTAGACCAGCTCATACGGACAGTTGGTGCTGCTGCCGAAACACAGGCCGCTCGCGTCGTTGCCGAACACCCACGAATATGGCGTGCCGCTGTGCCCGTCGTAGAACGCCGACACGCTGGTGTTGTAGTCGCCAAAGAACTTGTGCTGCCAGGTCAAAGACGCGATCACGCGCTTGGGCACGCTGTAGATGCTGCGCGTGGCGATGTTCTCGTTGCCGTTGAACACCGCATTGTTGTTGAGGTTCGATGCGGCCTGCGAGGAGGTGGCGGGATTTACCTCGGTCGCGTGACCCAGCACGATGCCGAATTTGCCGAAGAGATTGTTGTTGAACGGCTTGGAGAACATCAACGACAGATAATCGGCCGAACCCTGATTGGTGTTGGTGAGATACACCACGTTGTAGAAATTCGGATTCTGCAGGCAGCCCGCGATGGTGTACGGCTTGCCCGTCTTGCCGTTGTTGCATATGGTCGTGGCAGTCGGATTCCAGTAACTGGTGCGGCCGTCCGGCATCGTGCCCGTCGGCGTGCCGTAGTTGAGGTTCTCGTAGAACAAGCCGTTCTGCGTCTGCAGGTGGATGTAGTCAGCCGAGAACAGGAAGCCCCAAGGCAATTCGCGATCGAAGCCCAGACTCGCCTTCAGCGCCGTCGGCAATTTGAAATCCGGATCGGTCACATCGACTTCCGGCGTGGGCGGCGTGCCTTTAGGAAGTTGCTGCGTATACGGGTTCGGATTGAACTGGCCGGACTTGCTGGTGGCGCTGGTCAGCGTCACGCCGTTGTTGGTATACGGATTGCTCAACCACACGCCCGGCACCACGGCTTCGGAGACACCGATGCCGCCGCGCAGTTGCGTCTTGTACTTGGTATCGAACGCGTAGTTGAAGGACAGGCGCGGCTCGATCACGCCATTGCCGCTGATCGTGGCGTTGTTCTGAATGCCGAAGCCGCCGAATTTGCAACCTGCGGGACCCGTGCCATTGGGAATTGGATTAGACGAAAAGCAGGCGTTGTACACCGGCGCGCGGTTCACCTTCGGATCGTCGTAACGCAGGCCGTACTGCAACGACAGCGGCCCGATCTGCCAAGTGTCCTGCACAAACAGGCCCCACTGCTGCAATGTCCAGTTGGCAGCGATGCTGTTGATGTCGCCGTTCACCGGCTGATAGAGCTGATAGTTCGAATACGCGCCGCTCTGGAAAGCCGGAATGCCGCTGAATTGGTACGAGCCGAACTCCGTGCGTCCAAACAGGTTGTAGAACTTGTCCTGCTGGAAATCCGCGCCCGCCTTGATCGTGTGATCGCCCAGGAACCACGTGCCGGCGAAGAAACCATTGAGGGTGTCGACGTTCAACACGTTGTAGTCGCGATACTGGTCCTCGCCCAGGTAGACCGACGGGCCGGTCAGGCTGCCGGGCGAAGTGGGATCGGTATAGACCTGGATCATCGGCGCCGCGGCGAGCACCGTCGGCGTGGAATGGTATTTCGCGTAGGAAACCGATTCCTCGGTCGAGAACTTGTCCGACCAGTCATCATACGCATTCAGGACGTACTGGCGCAGATCCTGATGCTGCGTGTACCAGTAGCTGGAAAGCCCCAGCGAAGGACGCGAGCTCACCGAATTGCCCTGGATAACCGGCGTCTGGCCGTCGTCCTGGTTGACGCGCATGCTCAGGCGATGCGAATCGTTGATGTTCCAGTCCAGCTTGATCAGTGCGCGCGCATCGGTCTGGTTGACCGAATCCGCGGACAGGCTACCGGCATTGATGCCGTAGCCCTGAGCGATTGAGATGATCTGATTGATCTGATCCTGCGTGACGGGAACGATGTTCGCCGCGTTTGAACCGATCGGCCCGTAACTCGGCGCGGGCGCCGCGGTCTTCTGCTTCTCCAGGTCCGCGAAGAAGAACAATTTGTCCTTGATGATCGGGCCGCCCAGCGTCACGCCTTCGGTGTACTTCTGCGAGTAGCCGGTGAAGGTGGTGTCGCTCTTGCCGTCGCCGGTCAGATCTTTGGCGTTGGTGTAGGCGTAATACACCGAGCCGTGATAATCGTTGGTGCCGCTCTTGGTGACGATATTGATGCTCGCGCCAAGCGCGCGCTTGGAAGTGACGTCGTAATTCGCGGTCGAAATGTTGTATTCGTCGATCGCGTCAAACGACAGCGGCTGATTCTGCGAAGGCAGGCCGTTGGCGTTCAGGCCGAAGGAATCGTTGGTCGGCACCGCATCGATGGTCACGTTGTTGTAGCGGTTGTTCTGGCCCAGCGCACTGATCTGCGAAAAACCGCCGGCACTGTTGTTGTTGATCAGCGTAACGAAGGGGTCCAGCCGCGCGATGTCCTGGATCGAGCGGTTCGGTACCGGGATCACCTTCAGTTCGCGCTGCGAGATATTGGTGCTTATGCCCTTGTTGTCGGGCTGGAAGGTCGGACTCAAGGCACTCGCCGTGACGTTCACCGCGGCGAGGTTGGTCGCCTGCACCGCGACCGGTGCCGCCAGCGCAAGATCGACGGTGGAAGTCTGCGCCAGTTGCAGATAGACGTTGTCGCGCTCGGATTCCTTCTGGCCGTTTTCCAGCACCGTGATGTCGTAGGGACCCCCCACGCGCAAGCCCTGCGCGCTGTAAGCGCCGCTCGCATCCGTGGTCACCACGCGCGTGGTGCCCGAGGGCATATGCACGATCTGCACGGTCGCGCCCGCGACCGGCTTGCCGCTGGCGTCCAATACGTGGCCGCTCAGCGAGGAAGAGGTGTTCTGCGCCAGCGTACCGGACGCCGCGAACAGCGCGGCGATGGCAAACGGCAGCACACGGATTCGCAACGAATGCTTCATTGTAATGTGCCCTCGACGACGTGATCACGCACAGCGGACCTGCGCTCCTCCGCCCCGGAATTTCATCCGGCGGTCAGCGTCACGCAATTCCCGGCTGCGCTCCCCGAAGCGCGTGAGCAGCCGCGCTTCAACGGGGGAAGTCTAACATTGCCATATGACGAATTTCTAACAAGCGGTTGGGGTGTGGATTCTCGACAGGGCGGTGTTGCCGCGCACTCAACCCATAACCGACAACCCATAATCCCTAACCCGGATGCAGATACGCCGCGACACCGCTCAGCACCATCTGCACCGACAGCGCCACCACCACCATGCCCATCAGGCGTTCCAGCGCGGTGAGCACGCTCTCACCCAGCCAGCGGAACAGGTACGTGGACGACAGCAGGATCAGCGCGGTGGCGAGCCAGGCGAGGAACAGCGCCACACCCCATTGCGCGGTGCGGCCCGGCTGCGAATTGGTCAACAGCAGCAGCACCGCCATCGCCGACGGCCCCGCCACACCGGGAATCGCAAGCGGCACGATAAAGGGCTCGCCCTGTCCCGCCGGTCCGAAGATGCCACCTTCGCGCGGCGGGAACACCATCTTGATGCCGATCAGGAACAGCACGATGCCGCCGGCGATGCTGACCGACTCCTGCTTCAGTTGCAGCACGCGCAGAATGAATTGGCCGCCGATCAGAAACACGATCAGCACGCCCAGCGCGATCAGTAGCTCGCGCACCATGACCCAACGCCGCCGCTGCGGCGGCACCTGCTTCAGCAGCGACAGGAAGAACGGGATGTTGCCGAGCGGATCGAGGATCAGGAACAGCAGGATCCCGGCCGACAGCGTGGTCATCTGGGTTTCCATAACGCCGGAGGAGGGAAGCGTCAGGCGAGATGAGCAACAGTTCCTCGCCCCACACTTGCCCCTCACGCCTCCCTTACGCTTCGCGCAAATCCAGCACCTTGCCGCGCGCATCCACCCCTTGCCGCGACAGAAGATACACGACCGCCCGCGCTGCCGTTTCAGGCGTGTCGACGTTTTCCGCGTTCTCCCCGAACCAGGCCATGCGGCGCAGCGCGGTGCGCATCGGCGCGGGCAGCAATGCGTGCACGCGCAAGGAGGAACCTTCCGTTTCCTGGTGCAGGATGGACGCGAGTCGTTCGAGTCCAGCCTTGCTGACGCCGTACGCGCCCCAATGCGCGCGGCCCATGCGTTCCGGATCATCCAGCACGAACACCACCGCGGAATCAACGCGCTCCTGCAACAGCGGCATGCACGCCTGCGTCAGCAGAAACGGCGCGCTCAAGTTCACATGCAGCGCTTCCACCCACTCGCGTTGCTTGTGCATCGCGATCGGCGTGAGCCCATCGAAACGCGCCGCAGCGTGAACGATACCGTCGAGGCCGCCGAGTTCGTCGCGAATGGTGTCGGCGAGCTTTTCGTAATCCGCAGGCGTCGCGCCTAGCAGATCGATCAATTGAATGACCGGCTGCGGCGCATCCGGCAGCGCAACGATTTCGTCGTACACCTTCTCCAACGCGCGGCGCTTGCGCCCGGCCAACAATACTGTCGCGCCGACTTGTGCGCAGGCCAGCGCAGCGGCGCGGCCCAAACCGCCCGCGGCGCCGGTGATCAGAACGATGCGATCCTTCAACGCATCCTTCGCAGGCGCATGGTCCTGCGGCAGATGCGCTGCGGGCAGACTCATTGCGCCGCCGGTTTACCGGCTTCCTGCACCATGCGTTGCAATTCGCCGGACTGGTAGAGTTCCAGCGTGATGTCGCAGCCGCCGATCAGTTCGCCGTTGATGAACAACTGCGGGAAGGTCGGCCAGTTGGAATAGCGCGGCAGGTTCGCACGGATCTCCGGATCTTCCAGCACGTTCACGGAAAAGAATTCCGCGCCCGTGGCGGCCAGCGCCTGCGAAGTGCGCGCTGAAAAGCCGCACATCGGAAATTGCGGCGTGCCCTTCATGTAGAGCACGATCGGGTGCTCGGCCAGAGTGCTTTTGATGCGTTCGTTCACGTCCATGGGGATTACGTTCTAGAATGATGGATGGCGTTGCGCCGAGACCATGAATTGTAGCTCATCGCGCGTCCCATTCCCCTGAAGTCAAGGAGCAGACCATGGCGATCGAACTTCCCCCGTTGCCTTACGAATACGATGCGCTGGCGCCGCACATTTCCGACGAGACGCTGCGCTATCACCACGACAAACATCACAAGGCCTACGTCGACAACCTCAACAAGATGATCGAGGGCACCGACTTTGCAGACATGTCGCTCGAGGACATCGTGCGCAAGGCGACAGGCGGCATGTTCAACAATGCGGCGCAGGCGTGGAACCACACCTTCTACTGGAACTGCATGGCGCCGAATGCGGGCGGCGAACCCAGCGGCAAACTGGCGGATGCGATCAAGAAGGCGTTTGGCGGTTTCGACAAGTTCAAGGAGGAATTCAGCAAGGTAGGCGCGACCACCTTCGGCTCGGGCTGGGCCTGGCTGGTGCAGCGGCCCGACGGTTCGCTCGGGCTCGTCAGCACCTCCAACGCCGGCACGCCGATCACCGGCAGCGACCGTCCGCTGCTCACTTGCGACGTGTGGGAGCACGCGTATTACATCGACTATCGTAATGCACGGCCGAAGTACATCGAAGCGTTTTGGAACGTGGTGAATTGGGAGTTTGCCGGCACGCAGATGGCGTGACCGCGTTTGCGGTACGCACCCTCTCTCGTCATTCCGGGGCCGCGCGAAGCGCGGAACCCGGAATCTGCCCCCTTTCCCGCTCGTGAGAGAACTTCATCCACGGCAAGAGCTCGATGATGCCCGCCCACTCGTCAAAGTAGTCGTACGGAATAGGGGAAGACTTGCGCATGCATCGCAAGATTGCTTCGGGTTCCGCTCGCTGCCGCGAGTGGGCGACGTCTGTTTCGGCAAAAGCAGCCAAAACCATGGCGCTGGACGCGATGGTCTCGCAACCTTCTGGCGCCTCGCCTGCCCTGCGGTGCCCGCCGAACGGCGGCGGCGCCGAACCGCACATCCATGTGCTCAGACATGCGGCGCTTGCTCCGACGTTCGGCTGCGCTTCTTGGCATCGCTACAGCCGGGAAGCTCGCTCAATCGGCCACCCATGGCCCGCTTGTTCGCGGGAGTCATACCTTCCGCGCTGAATGCACAAAGACACTACGTTTGAGCCTCGCGCCGCATTGACCTAAGCTGCGGGGTTTGCACGCATCGCACGCGCCGGAATTTTCTTGAACGCCATATCAGCCGCCGAACGCCGCCGCTCGCGGCTGCCTGTTTTCCTGAGCGCGCTCGTGCTGGCGCTGATCGTGGCCGCGTTGAATTTCGTGCTGTGGGGCGTGGCCGATCGCCCGACGCACGTCATCACCTGGCAGGGTGAAATCTCGGGCCTGGCCTTCAGCGCGTACCAGCGTTATCAGAGTCCATTCGACGACACGCATCCCAGTGACAGCGAACTCGACAGCGATCTCGCGCTGTTGTCAAAGTACACCCATCGGATCCGCACGTATTCCTCGCTGGAGAGTCCGGCGATTCCGCGGCTGGCGATGAAGCACGGTCTCGATCTGCTGGCCGGCGCGTGGCTGGACGCCCGCGAAGACAACAATGAAGCCGAACTGCAGGCGCTGATCGCGCAGGCGCGGCGCTGGCCGGACATCAAGCGCGTGATGGTCGGCAACGAAGTGCTGCTGCGCAACGACCTCTCGCCGCAGGAACTGATGGCGTATCTCGACCGCGCGCGCGCGGCGATCAGGCAGCCTGTGTCCACCGCCGAACCGTGGCACATCTGGGAGAAATATCCCGAGCTGGCGCGGCACGTGGATTTCATCACCGTGCATCTGCTGCCGTACTGGGAAGGTGTGCCGGTCAAGAACCACACCGCGATCGGTGAAGCACTGATGCGGTACGAACAATTGCAAAGGCTGTTTCCGGACAAGCACATCGTGATCGGCGAAATCGGCTGGCCTTCCAACGGCGACCGTTTCGAATATGCGCAGCCATCGATCGCCAACGAGGCGATCTTCCTGCGCCAGTGGTTGAACGTCGCACGCGAGCGCGGCATCGACTACTACATCATGGAGGCGATCGACCAACCCTGGAAGGAAGCGCTGGGCAACCGCCGCGTCGAGGCTTACTGGGGCGTATTCGGCGCGGACCGCAAGCTGAAATTCCCGCTCGAAGGCCCGGTACTGGAAGACGTGGACTGGCCTTGGAAAGCCACTGCCTCCGCAGCACTGGCGTTTGGGCCAATGCTATGGTTCGCATTCGCGTTCGCGCGTTTCCGCCTGACCGGCCGCTTCTTGTTCCTCGCCTTGATCCAGCTCGCCGCCGCGCTGATCGTGTGGTCGGCGACGGTGCCGTTCTTCTTCTATCTCGACGTCGTCGACTGGGCGATGCTGATCCTGCTGTTCCCGGCCCAGCTCGCGATCCTCGCCGTGTTGCTGATCAATGGTTTCGAATTCACCGAAGTGTTGTGGCAAAAGAAATGGCTGCGACATTTCGGTTTGCTGCAACCGGACGACGCGGAAACACAACCGTTCGTGTCGATCCATCTCGCCTGCTACAACGAACCGCCGGAAATGGTAATCGCCACGCTCGATTCACTGGCCGAACTCGATTATCACAATTTCGAAGTGCTGGTGATCGACAACAACACCAAGAACGAAGCGGTATGGAAGCCGGTGCAGGCGTATTGCGAAAAGCTCGGCCCGCGCTTCCGCTTCTTCCATCTCGATCCGTGGCCAGGCTTCAAGGCCGGCGCGCTGAATTTCGGTTTGAAGGAAACCGATACGCGCGCGCTGGTGATCGCCGCAATCGACGCCGATTACGTGGTGCGGCCCGATTGGCTCTCGGCGCTCACCGGCTATTTCCACGATCCCAAGGTCGCTGTGGTGCAATGCCCGCAGGCGCACCGCGATTTCGAACACAACGCCTTCCGCCGCATGACCAACTGGGAATCCGACGGCTTCTTCCGCATCGGCATGCATCACCGCAACGAACGCAACGCGATCATCCAGCACGGCACGATGACGATGGTGCGGCGTTCGGCGCTGGAAGGCACCGGCGGCTGGGCGGAATGGACGATCTGCGAAGACGCCGAACTCGGCTTGCGTCTGATGCACGCCGGCTATGACCTGATTTATGTCGATGAAGTGATGGGCCGCGGCCTAACCCCCGCGGATTTCACTGCCTACAAGTCGCAGCGCACGCGCTGGGCGTTCGGCGCGATGCAGATATTGAAAGGCCGCTGGGGCTGGATGGTGCATCGCGGCCCGCTGTCTCTCGGCCAGCGCTTCCATTTCCTCACCGGCTGGTTCTCCTGGTTCGCCGATGCGCTGCATCTGGTGTTCACGCTGATGGCGCTGGCGTGGACGGCCGGCATGCTCGCCGCGCCCTCGATCTTCAGCCTGCCGATGCAGTTGTTCCTGATTCCAGTGCTGGGCTTCTTCGCGGCGAAGACGCTGTTCGGCATCGTGCTATTTCGCGCGCGCGTGCCCTGTTCATGGCGTGACACGATCATGGCTTCGATCGCCAGCATGGGGCTTTCCCACGCGATCGCGCTCGGCATCTGGCGTGGCCTGTTCAAGAAGCAAGGCGTGTTCGTGCGCACCGCCAAGAGCCGCAGGCTGACCAAGAAGCCCAGCGCCTTCGCGTCCGTGCGCGAGGAACTGCTGATGGCGATTGCGCTCATGCTCGCGATCATCGGAATGATCCTCGATTACGGCGGCCAGTACATCGAAGGCATGTTGTGGGTGGTGATCCTGGCCGCGCAAGCGATTCCGTATGTCTCCGCACTCATCGGCGCGTGGGTTGCGCATAGCTCGCGTGACAACCCAGAAGCCATCATGAAAGCGGTTTCACCTGCGGATGCCATTGCGTCACCAGCCAAAAGCGTGCCTGCCGTAAACTAGGCCGGGATGCCGAAGCCGCTCGCACGGACAACGCTATCTCTCGGCCTGCTTGCTCTCGCGCTGCCCGTGTGCGCGGAGAAGATCGCGGTTTCCATCAACGGCGTGAATGACGCGCTGCAGGCGGCAGTGCGCGACAATCTTTCGGTCTCGCGTTACGCCAATCGCAACGACGTCAGCGACACGCAGGCACGCGTGCTGGCCGATGATGCGGCGAAAGAAGCCCAGATCGCACTGCGGCCCTATGGCTACTACAACGCGCACGCGACCAGCAAGCTCGAGCACGCCGTCAACACCTGGGAAGTGCGGTTGCAGGTGACGCCGGGGCCGGTGACGAAAGTCGCCACGCTCGATCTGCAACTGCCCGGCCCCGCCGCGCAACTGCCGCCGGTGCGCAAGGCGGTGCGCGGTTTTCATCCGCGCGCAGGAGAAACGATGCAGGATTCCGTGTACGAGACTTCGAAGGGAGCGATCAGCACGGCCCTGATCGAGAACGGTTATCTCGACGCGAAGGCGACCGAGCACCGTGTCGAAGTCACGCGCGCGCAGGATCGCGCCGACATCCATCTGCATTACGCGCCGGGCGAGCGCTACAAACTCGGCGCGGTGGATTTCCAGGGTTCGCAATTCGCGCCGGGTTTCCTGCAGCGCTACGTGCCCTGGCAAAGCGGCGAGTGGTACACGCAATCCGATCTGCTGGCCTTGCAGCAAGCATTGACCGATGCGGATTATTTTTCGATCGTCAACGTCGAGCCGCAGGTTGCGCAAGCGAAAGATCACATGGTGCCGGTGAAGGTGGAAGTCGCGCCGGCCAAGCGGCGCGTTTACACCGCAGGCGTGTTCGTCGGTACTGACACCGGTCCCGGCGTGCGCGGCGGAGTGCGCTGGCGCTGGCTCAATCGCCGCGGACACAAATTGAATACCGAAGTGATCGTGGCGCAACGACTCAAGACCGCGCAGGCGGTGTACGAAATCCCGCAGCCCGGCCCCGATCACCGCAGTTTCAATTTCGGCGTGGGTTTCCGCGACGAAGACACCAAAACCTCGATCGCGCACACCTTCTCGCTTGCCGCCAACGAGACGAAGGACTGGCACGGCTTCGTGCGCACGATGGGGTTGCACTTAGTCGGTGGCACATTCACCGTCGGTGCGAGCAACAGCCAGGACGTCAACGAACCCGGCGTGGAACACGGCCGCAGCGTGCTGGTGTACGGCGAAGCCGCGCTGACGAGAAAGGTCGCCGACAATCCGCTGTTCGTGCGCCGGGGCTGGTCGTTGAACCTGATCGGCCGCGCCGGGCCCGGCATCGACACGCGCTTTGCGCAGGTGCTGGCGGATTTCAAATGGATCCACGCGATCGGCAGGCGCGACCGGTTGATCCTGCGCGGCGATGCCGGCGCAACCGCGGTCGGCGAATTCGACAAGCTGCCGCCGGAATTGCGCTTCTTCGCAGGCGGTGACCGTTCGATCCGCGGTTACGGTTACCAAGCGATCGGTCCGCGCAATGCGTACGACCGCGTGATCGGCGGCACGCGATTGCTGATCGCCAGTGCCGAAGTCGAACACTATTTCACGCGCGACTGGGGGATAGCCGCGTTCGTCGATTCCGGCGATGCGTTCGATGGCACCGCGTTCCACGCGCAGACCGGCGCAGGCCTGGGCGTGCGCTGGCGCTCGCCGGTCGGCATGGTGCGCGTGGACATCGGTGTACCGGTCAACAACCGCTACTACCACGGCGCGCAGTTGCACATTGTCATAGGGCCTGATTTGTGACGCGAGCGCGCCAATGGATTGCGGGCATCGGCATCGCGATTGCCGCATTGCTGGTGCTGCTCGCGATCTTCTTCGCATGGCTGCTGTACACGCCTTCCGGTTTGCGATTCGCGCTGGATCGCGGCGTGGCGCTGACGCACGGACAATTTTCATATGCGGACGCGAGTGGCACACTGGCCGGGCAAACCACGCTCCACGACTTGCGCTACCAAGACGACAGCGGCAACGTTCTGCACGTCGATTCCGCCATTGTCGATCTGCAACCGTTGGCCTTGCTGGGCCGGCGATTGCATATCGGACATGCGCGCATCGATGGCATCGATCTGACGCTGGGCACCTCGAGTTCTTCGTCGGAAGGCTTCTCGCTGCAACCGCCACTGACGGTGGTGCTGGACGACATGCTGCTCAGGCACATCGATGTGCATCAGACTGGCAAACAAATATTTGCGGCGAACAGCCTCGCCATCGCCGGGCTGTGGAGCAACGATCAGCTTCTGATCAAGCAACTCGATCTGCGCGCGCCGCAAGGCAGTGCATCGTTGAACGGCGTGGTGGCGCTCGCATCCGGTTATAGCGGGCACGGCAATGCGCATCTGGATTGGTCGCAAGATGGAAAGCGCTATGTGGCCGACCTGGAGACGCGCTCGGACGGCTCGACCGCCTTGCTGCACGCGGGCATCGCCTCGCCCTTGCGCGCCGATCTCCATGCGACGGTGAAATTGAACGCAGGTCACACCTGGACGTTGGTGTTGAATGCGCCCACTTTCGACGCACGCGCCCTGCCCTTCGACTTGCCCGCGTCGGTCAAGGCACTCGCGCTGGACCTACGCGGCTACGGCGATGCGCACGGCGGCAAGCTGGTCGGTCAACTCGCGATCAACGATCGCACCCTACTGCTGGATCCGGCGCAGTTCCGCTTGCAAGGCAAAACGCTCACGCTCGATCCGCTGCGCCTGCGTTCCCCCCAAATCGCGGGTGTTGCCACGGCGACCGGTACGGTGCATCTGGACGCAAATCCGATTTCCGCTGCGCTCGATCTGCAGTGGCAGGATGTTTTCGTGCCCGCCGCCATCGCGGGGCAGACACTGACTACTCACGGGAGGGCGCATGTCGGAGGCAGCGCGCAAAATTATTCGCTCGATGGCGCGCTTTCCATCGGGCCGCCGAACAAGCTGGCGAATCTGCAACTGAAACTCGAAGGCACGCCACAACAGATCGCGTTGCAGACGCTGAGACTAGTGCAGAAGAACGGCGGCCTCACTGCGAGCGGCACGATCGGCCTGCAACCGCAACTTTCGTGGAAACTTGATGCGACCGCGCGCAAGTTCGATCCGGGCGCGTTGCTCGCCGGCTGGAACGGCGCGCTGGACTTCGCACTCGTCACGCAAGGCACGTTGACATCGCGCGGCCCACAAGCCACGCTGAAACTCGATCGCGTCACGGGCACCTTGCGCCAGCGCAGCGTCAACGGCAGTCAGGCCGATCTGCGCATTACTCCTGACAATCCGTTCGACGGTACGCTGCTGCTGTCCATCGGTCACAGCCGCATCCGCGCGCAGGGTCAGGACGGCGCGCGCACCAACGCAACGGTCCTGCTCGACATCGCCTCGCTGGCCGACTGGCTGCCGCAAGCAACGGGCGCGTTGCAAGGCCAGTTCAGCGCGCGCGGCGCATGGCCGAAGCTGGCGGTGAACGGTCAATTGCACGGCAAACATCTCGCCGTGGACGGACGTAGCGCGGATGCGCTGCAACTGACCGCGTCCATTCCCGACATCAGCCAACCCGGCGGCGATTTCGATCTCGCCTTGAAGCGTGTACATGCATCAGGATTGGACTTCGACACAGTGCACCTGGACGCGCGCGGCACGACCGCATCGCATCGATTGCAGTTCGATGCGCATGGAGCGCAGTTGAGCACCGCGCTCGCATTGCAGGGGAGTTGGAACCCGAAAGCAAAAATTTGGAGCGGCACGCTGCACGATCTGCATTTCACGCCACAAGGCCTGCCGGAATGGCGGCAGCAACAATCGGCGGCGCTGAGCTGGAAAAACGGCGCCGCTTCCCTATCGCAACTTTGCCTGAGCGCGGGCGAACCAAGCCTGTGTCTCGCTGCGGATCGCAAGGCGGATGGCGCGCTCACCGCGCGTTATCGGTTGCAACGATTGCCGATGCAGTTACTGGCGACCCTGGCATCCACCACCGAACCGCTGCGTGCAAGCGGCGAACTTTCGGGTTCGGGACAACTGACACTGCGCGCCGATGGCGGCATTGACGGAACCGCAAGCATGCAAGCGAGCACTGGCTCCTTTGCGTTCGCTTCCACGCCTAACAACACGCTGCTGGCATGGAGCAGCTTGACCGTCGAAGCCAATGCAACCGGACAAGCCCAGCGTGTGCGTCTTACGGGCAATCTGAGCGATGGCGGACACGTCAACGGTGATGTCACGTTGACCGATGCCGAACATGCGCTCCACGGAACGGTCAGCGCCGATCTGCGCAGCCTCGCCTTTATCGAAGCGCTTTCGACTGAAGTCGCCCAGGTGCGCGGGACATTGGGCGGCACGTTGATACTCGGCGGGACGCTGACCGCGCCGCGGTTCCAGGGGCACATCCAGACGCAGAACTTTGCCGCCGAGTTGCCGCGCGCCGGTTTGAAACTGCATGACGGCCGCTTCACGATCGCCGGCGATGCGCAAGGCCTGTTGCGCATCGAGGGACAGATCGCGTCCGGCAACGGCGTGCTGCGCGTCACTGGCAACACCGGCCTGAGCGCAGACGCGCCACTGTCGCTGGCGATCCGCGGCGAGAACGTGCTGGTGGCCGACATTCCTGCCGCGCACGTGATCGCTTCGCCCGATTTGCGTATCGGCCGCGCTCAAGGCCTTTACACGCTCACAGGCACGCTCGGTATCCCGAACGCGCGTATCGAAGCGGAGAAGTTGCCAGGTCAAGGACCGGCCAAGGCATCGCCGGATGTGGTGATCGTGGATGAAACGCAAGAGCAGGCCGCGGTCGGTGAGATGCCGATGCGCGCCGACATCACGGTGAAGCTGGGCGACAACGTCGCGGTGAAAGGCTATGGGCTGGACGGGAAAGTGCACGGCCAGCTTGCGGTGCAGACACAGCCCGAACAGCCCGCCACCGGCCGCGGCGAAATACAAGTCAGTGGCACCTATCAGGCTTACGGGCAGACGCTGCAGATTGAAAACGGCCGGCTGCTGTTTGCCGGTACGCGGCTCGACAATCCGGGGTTGGACATCCGCGCCATACGCAACATCCGCAGCCAGGACATCACCGTCGGCCTGCAAGTGCGCGGCACCGCACAGCAACCGATCCTCACCGTGTTTTCTGATCCGTCGATGGAACAGGCGCAAGCGTTGTCGTATCTCGTCACCGGCCGTCCGCTGGAATCGCTGAAGAGCGGAGAAGCCGACACGCTCAACACCGCGGCGCAGGCACTGGGCGGATTGGCGGGCGACCGTCTCGCCAAATCGATCGGATCACGGCTTGGTGTCGAAGCCGGCGTCTCCAGCAGCGAAGCGCTGGGCGGAAGCGCCTTCACCGCCGGCAAATACCTCTCGCCGCGATTGTTCCTGAGCTACGGCGTCGGCCTGTTCACGCCGGGACAAGTCATCACCCTGCGCTACACCATCAACCGGTTTCTGCAATTCGAAGCCGAAAACGCGACGACGGGAAATCGGGCGAGTTTGAATTACAGCATCGAAAAGTGACACCCCTCAACGCAATGCATTCACCGCCGGCTGCACTTGCGCTTGTCTCCCGAGAGCTTCCCCGATCCTCTGCAACGTATTCGCCAACGTTTCATCATCCCTCGCGCGGACCGTCGCATGCCCGACCTTGCGCCCGGCGCGCGGGGATTTGCCGTAGTCGTGCCAGTGTGCGTCGGATTCGCGCAGGATCGCGTTTGCATCGGGCAGTTCGCCGATCCAGTTCAGCATGCAGGCGCGGCCGAGCGCGGAAGTGTCCCCCAGCGGCAGGCCGAGCACTGCGCGCACGTGGTTCTCGAACTGCGACGTGACCGCGCCTTCGATGGTCCAGTGGCCGGAGTTGTGCACGCGCGGCGCCATTTCGTTTCCGAGCAGTTCGCCCTTGTGCACGAATAATTCAAGCGCGAAGACGCCGACGTAATCGAGTTTCTCCGCAATCGTGCGCGCGTGCGCGAATGCCGTCCGCGCGATCGCATCATCGACGTGCGCCGGCGCCAGGCTCACCGCCAGAATTCCCTCCGAATGCCAGTTGCGCGTCAGCGGCCAGGTGCGAAAATCGCCATCACGACCCCGCACCGCGATCACCGAGACTTCGCACTCGAACGGCACGAAGGCTTCCAGGATCAGTCCGTGCGAATCGGAACCCAGCGCTTGCCACGCGGGGTCCGCGTCGTTGGCCGATTTCAGGCGGAACTGACCCTTGCCGTCGTAGCCCAGCCTGCGCGTTTTCAGGATCGCGGGCGCGCCGACCGCGCGTAGCGCGGCGTCCAGATCTTCGCGCGTGTCCACCGGCGCGAAAGCCGGCGTGCCAAGGCCGCATTCGCGGAACAGCGTCTTCTCAGCGAGGCGATCCTGCGCGGTGGCGAGCGCACGTGGATTGGGAAACACCTGCGTGCGCTGCGTCAACCACTGCGCGGTTTCCGCTGGCACGTTCTCGAAATCGAAGGTGGCGACGTCGATCTCGCGCGCGAATTTCTCCAGCGCTGCGAAATCGCGCCAGTCGGCGTGAATCAGCGGCGCGACCTGTCCCGCGCAGGCGTCTTCCGCGGTATCGACAATTTTGAATTCCACGCCCAACGGCGCACCGGCCAGCACCAGCATGCGCGCGAGCTGGCCCCCGCCCAGAATGCCGATCGTTCCCATCAACGCCTCGGCGCCTTGCGTGGATCGGGATTCTTCAACACATCCGCCGTCTGCCTGGCGCGAAATTTCTCCAGCGCCTTCGCGACCTTCGTGTCGTTCAACGCGATGATCGCCGCAGCGAACAATGCAGCATTGATCGCGCCGGCCTTGCCGATTGCCAGCGTACCGACGGGAATGCCCGCCGGCATCTGCACGATCGAGAGCAGCGAATCCAGACCCTTCAGCGCTTTCGATTCCACCGGCACACCCAGCACGGGCACGCGCGTCTTCGCGGCCAGCATGCCCGGCAAATGCGCGGCGCCACCGGCGCCGGCGATGATCGCTTGCAAACCGCGTTGCGCCGCGCTTTCGGTGTAGGCGAACAGCTTGTCCGGCGTGCGGTGCGCGGACACCACTTCAATCTCGTGCGCGATGTCGAACTGATCCAGCATCTGCGCTGCGTGCTGCAGAGTCTCCCAGTCGGAACGCGAGCCCATCACCACGCCGACGCGCGGGTTCGATTGCCTGGCCGCCATTGGTCGAGTTGCCCCAAAACCGCTATTGTACGATTGTACGTGCGCACCGGTTTTTGCGCCCCTTCGGTAAAAAGGGGGCAGCCGAAGTGAAGGTTCGGCGGGGTGGTGGGAGCATCACAGAGCGGCTATGTTCCTCAACCTTTTCGCTTCATTTCCTGGAGGCTCAGATTGGACAAGCGGCTGCTCGACATTCTCTGCGATCCCGTCAGCAAGACCCCGCTGCGCATGCTCAATGCAAATGAGCTGACGGCGTTGAACCGCGCGGTCGAAGCGGGTTCAGTCGATACCGTGGCCGGCGAGAAGGTGAAGTCGCCCCTGCAGGCTGGACTGATCACGGTGGACGGCAAGGTGGTCTACCGCATCGAAGACGACATCCCGGTGATGCTGCCGGATGAGGGCATCGGCACCCTGCAACTCGCCGATTTTCCGCGCTGAACCAGCGCTCACCGATCCGTGACGGCCGTCACGCTCCGGCTGCAAACCTCCGGCATACTTGCCGGACGCTTCCCGGATGCTCCGGCGCTTCAGTCATGACCACTCCTCAAAACGACCCTCGCGCAGAAAGCGGCAAGGTCGTCGAGCTCGGCAGCCGCGGAGATCCGCGCAACGAGCGCGTCGGTGAACTGCTGGGCGCGGTGCGCGCGCTGACGCTGAAGCGCAGCCATGAACTGGCGACGCATCTGCTGGACAATGTCGACGACGCGCTGTTCGACCTCGCCGAAAAGGCCGAGAGCAATGCTGCGCAGACGCAGTATTTCGACGGCATGCGCGAGGCGCGCAAGAAGCGGCCGCTGATCGAACGGCTGTTCGGCGAACAGGTCTCGCGCGGTTTCACCGATTTCGCCGCCGGCGCGCCGCGTACGCGCAGTGAGAATCCCGCAGCCGCACGCAACGCGGAGTTGTCGTTGGTCGATGACCGCGAGCTTGAAGAATCACTGGCGATCGCCAGCATGGTTTCCAAGGCCGACGGTCGCCTGTCGAGTGCGTTGCACGCGTTGAATCAGCGCCTGTCGGTGATCTGCGGCGGACACAAGATCGACGACGCCAACAATCCGCTGGGCCCCGCGGCGCTGGCACACGCGTTCCGCAACGCGCTGCGCGAACTCGATGTCGACATCAAGGTTCGGCTGATCATTTTGAAATTGTTCGAGCGCTATGTGCTCGCGGGGCTGGACGCGCTCTATCACGAAGTGAATGCGCTGCTGATGCAGGCCGGCGTGTTGCCGCATCTGCGCCATACGATCGCGCGCAGCAGCGCGGCCGCCGTGGCCGAGGGCGTCGCGCCGACGCCAGGTGCGGAGCGCGCGGCTGCGCCCGCGAATGCCGCCACGACGGCTGCAGTGCTAGCGGACGAGTCCGCTGGACTGCATGCGGAACTGATGCACACGTTGACGGCTCTGCTCGCCGCACGCCGGCAAGGCCGGTCGGCCGATTCGGGCCTGTCGACCGGCACGGCCGGCACCATCGCTTCACTCACGCCGGCCGAGTTGCTCGGCGCATTGACGCTGCTGCAGGGCGAAGCCGGTCCGCTGCCGGCGAACCCCGCGCCGCCCGAGGGCGACGCGACCGAAATGGTGCAGCATCTGAAAGACGAGTTGATGGCGCAGATTCGCCGTCTTTCCGGCGAAGCGCGCGCGCGCGTTTCCGGCGCCGACGAGGACACCATCGATCTGGTCGGCATGCTGTTCGAGTTCATCCTGCAGGATCGCACCATCCCCGCGCCGATGCAGGTGCTGCTGTCGCGCCTGCAGATTCCTTATCTGAAAGTGGCGATCCTCGATCGCCGCATGTTCGCGCACGCCTCGCATCCGGCGCGAAAGCTGCTCGATCTGCTCGCCGACACGTCGAAAGGCTGGTCGGAGGAATCCGACCGCGATCATCGTCTCTACGACAAGACCAAGGGCGTGGTCGACGCATTGCTTGCGGATTTCGACGACGACATCGGTGTGTTCGAACGCCAGCTCGCCGACTTCACCGCATTCGTCGAGAACAACCGTAAGCGCGCGGAACTGGCCGAGCAGCGCGCCGCGGAAGCGGCACGCGGTCGCGAACGCCTGCAGGAAGCGCGTCGCCGCGCCGCGCGCGAAATCGTCACGCGCATCGAGAACCGTTCGCTGCCGCTGCTGCTGCAGGGCGTGCTGACGCGGCCATGGGCGAATTATCTGGTGCTGGTGCTGCTGCGGCAGGGCGAGCAATCGCCGGAGTTCCACGATGCGCTGCGCTTCGTGGACGAGTTCGTCGACAGCGCGCAGATGCCGGGAGACGACGACGCGCGCGCGCAATTGCGCGATCGTCTGCCTTGGCTGGAGAAGACGCTCCGGCAAGGGCTCACCACCGTTGCGTTCCAGGAGCCGGACTTGCGCCGTTTGCTTGACGATCTGCACGATTTCTGGCGACGGCAACTCGGCGACCAACCTGCGATGCCGGAAGCGCCATCGCATCCGGCCGAACCGCTGCCGATTCCGGAAAGCGTCACCGCGATCCTCGATGAGGAACCGGCGGAAGCGCCAGTGACCGAAGCGGCCGCGGCGTCTGCCGACGACACACAACATATCCAGACGGTGCGCGCACTGAAAGTCGGTGCATGGATCGAATTCGTCGATTCCCAAGGCACGCGCGAACGCGCCAAGTTGTCGTGGATCAGCCCGATCAGCGGCAAATATCTGTTCGTCAACCGCCGCGGTTTGAAAGTGGCCGACCGCAGCGTGCAGCAACTGGCCGCCGAACTGCGCGATGGTCGCGCGATCATCCTCGAGGAAGTGCCGCTGTTCGACCGCGCGCTCGATGCGATCGTGGAGCGTTTGCGGCAGGCGCAGGCCGAGCGGCAGGGCGGATAGGGGCGAGTCGCGGAGCGCCTTGTTGCAGCGTCCGGCAAGACTCTTGCGACGGACCTTCGCTTCTTGCGGCGCATGCAGTCTTGCCGCGACGTTCGGTTTTTGCGCCCTCGCCACCCCCTCATTCCTGGCTTTCTTGCGACAATCTCGTTTTCCGCGAGATCTTCATGGCCGAAACAAAACCATCACAGGAAGTCATCGAATCAGACGTGCGCCGGGCGCTGGCCGAGGATTTCGGCACGGGCGACGCCACCGCAGATCTGATCGATGCGAACGCGCGGGCGAAGGCACGCATCGTCTGCCGCGAACGCGCGGTGATCGCCGGCATTCCCTGGGCACAGGCCTGTTTTCGGCAACTCGATTCCGATGCGCACATCGATTGGCATTGTGCCGACGGCAATCGCGTCGAAGCCGATTTCGTGTTGTGCCACATTGAGGGCAAGGCGCGCGCGCTGGTCGGTGCGGAACGCTGCGCGCTGAATTTCCTGCAGACGCTGTCGGCCACTGCGACAGTGACGCGCGCCTATGTGGATGCGGTGGCAGGCACACGCGCGACGATCCTCGATACGCGCAAGACGCTGCCGGGCCTGCGACTCGCGCAGAAATATGCGGTGCGCTGCGGCGGCGGCTCAAACCATCGCATCGGCCTGTTCGACGCGATCCTGATCAAGGAGAACCACGTGCTGGCCGCGGGCGGCATCGAAGCCGCGATCGCTGCGGCGCGCGCACGTCATCCCGACCTGCTGCTGGAAGTGGAAGCCGAATCGCTGGAGGAACTGACACAGGCGTTGCGCGCCGGCCCCGACCGCGTGCTGCTGGACGATTTCTCGCCGTCGATGTTGCGCGACGCGGTGGCATTGAGCGGCGGCCGCGTACCGCTGGAAGTTTCGGGCGGCGTCGATCTCGCTCGCGTGCGCGAGATCGCCGAATGCGGGGTGGATTACATCTCGATCGGCGCGCTCACGAAACATGTGCGCGCGATCGATTTGTCGATGCGCTTCGTATAGGCGTGTTTCAACCCGCCGCGCTGTTTATTCGCTGCGGGTCGAGACCCTATAAGGCCCCGACACTACGCGCGATCAGCAACGCCAGCACCACTGCGAGAACGACCAGCACGGCAATACGCAGCGCGTGCGGCCGGCGCGATGTCGATGCGACAGCGGGCGCGGAATTTTCCGCGCCGGGAGCCAGCAGGCGGAAGCGCACGGTATCCAGCGCGAGTTCGTCTCCGGGTTTCAGCACGCCATCATGGACACGCTTGCCATTGATGTATGTGCCGTTGGCCGAATCCAGGTCTTCGACCAGCACGCCGTCGGGCGCGGGTTTCAACCGCGCGTGCTTGCGCGAGATTTCGCTCAAGGGGATGCAAATGTCGCAGTCGGCCTGACGCCCCAGCGTCAGCGAACCCGTGACGCCGAAGCTGCGGCCGAAGATCGGGCCGGACACGCCGCGCAGCACATAACGGGGCACTGCCGCGCGCATGCGCGTGCTGCGCTCCTCGTCTTCCACCGCGGCATCTTTCACCATGCGGCAGCGCACCGAGGCGAACTCGATCGTGTCGCCCGCCTTCACGACGATCGCGTCGCGCACCAGGTTGCCGTTCAAGCGCACCGGTTCGGCTAGTGGCTGCAACTGCACACGTTCGCCATGCCGCTCGATGCGCGCGTGCACCGGCGCGATGCCCGGTTGCGCCAGCACCACAGTCGCATCGGCGGCGGCGCCGAGCGTCGTGATGCCTTCCGGCAAGTTCAGAGGCGTGTGCTCGCCACCGACGAAAATCAATTGCATTGCAGATCCCGTGTAATCAATTGCATTGCAGATCCCGTGTAATCAATTGCATTGCAGATCCCGTGTGCGCGAACGCGTTGTGCCGTACCTGCGTGCCGCTGGGAACGGCGCTTGGTAATCCCCATACAATGCGCGCATGTTAACCGGAAACGACGCCCTGCTGCCGCTGACGACCTGCGTACTGATTGGCCTGCTCTGGTATGCCTCAATGCGGGCACGCGAACGCGCGATCGCGCACGCGCAGCGGTTGTGCAACCGATACGGCGCGCAGATGCTGGATCAGAGCGTGGTACTGCACGGTCTGCGCCCATTATGGCGTGGCGGCCGGCCGCGGCTGCTGCGCAGCTATCGTTTCGATCTCAGTTATGCCGGCAACGACCGCCACCGCGCCAGTTTGATGCTGGCCGGCGACCGGTTGGTCGATTACAGCCTGCCTGCACGAGAGGAGCCGCTTGTCGAGCCGGCGCGCGGCGATGCCCTCAAAATTGCGCCCGCGCCGCGCGAGAGCGGCGTCGACATGACGATCGTCCAAGGCGACAATGTGGTGCCGATCACGCGCGGGCGCAGGACGTTGCATTGAGCGGGGCGAGGGATTATGGCGAAGGCGCAAAAAGCCGGATGCAGATGCAAGGTTGCAGTGCGCCGACAAGGACCGAACGTTCGCGGTTATCAGATCCGCCAGATGCCGCAACAGAACGCCCCGCTACTCGTCCCTATTCCCTGCCTTTTATGACCCGCAACTTCGGCGGACCTTTCGGTGGTGGCTGGTCGCCAGGCGATTCTGCGGATTGGTCCAACGATGCATCCGCTTGCTTCGCGAGAGCGTCCCGCGATGCAGCTCCGGATTGCGACGATGCGGAAACGCCCGCATCTTCCGGCGCCAGCATCATGCCCTGCCCGTTTTCGTGGGCATAGATCGCCAGCACCGCTTCGATGGGTACGTCGAGCGTGTGGCTGACGCCCCCGAAACGCGCCAAGCAACGAATGCGTTCGTTGCCCAATTCCAGATTGGCGACCGCGCGCATGGCGAGATTCAGCACCACCCGGCCGTCGCGGACGGTGTGGGGCGGCACACGCACGCCGGGTTTTGAAGCATCGACCAGAATGTAAGGCGTCAAGCCGTTGTCGCTGATCCAGTCGTAGATCGCCCGCAGCAAGTACGGGCGATTGGATGTCATCGTGGATTCTTGTTCGGCCAATTCGGAAACTCAGGCAAGCGCTGCAAGCGTAACGCAGTTCAGGCGCTCGCTTCATGAAGTGTGCGCTCATCCGGCGTCAGGCTGCGAGCGAAGCCCTGACCGCGGAAGATGCGCTCGCCGTAATCGAGAATCGGCTTGCCTTCGCGCGGCAGTTCCACGCCCAGCCTCGGCAGGCGCCAGATCACCGGCGAGACCAGGCAATCGGCCAGGCTCATTTCAGGGTTGAGGAAGAACCTGGACGCCTTGAACAGCGGCAGCGCGGACATCAACGCATCGCGCAACTTTCGGCGCGCGGGTTCGGCCGAACGCCCTCCGGTCTGGATGGTTTCGATCAGCGGCAGCCAATCGCGCTCGATGCGCACGCAGGCCAGTCGCAGGCGCGCACGCGAGAGCGGATCGACCGGCATCAGCGGCGGATGCGGATAGCGCTCGTCGAGGTATTCGCAGATCAGCGCCGGCTGATACAGCACCAGATCGCGATCCAGCAGCGTCGGCACGTCGCCGTAGGGATTGAATTGCAGCAGTTCCTCGGAAGGCTTGCCGAGCGTCTCTTCGACGCGGTCGTAACCGACGCCTTTGGCCGCCAGCACCATGCGCACACGATGGCATTGCACGTTGTCGGACGCGGTGAACAAGGTGAGCACGGAGCGCGAACGAGCGGTTTGGGTCATCGTCATTTCCCCTTCGCCGGTCGGCTCACGGCCGGCATTCTTTGCGCGCAGACCGGCAGCGCGTCAATGCACGTCCTTCCAGTATTCCTTCTTGAGTACGAAGGCCGCGAAGGTGAACAAGGCGAGATAGATCAGAACCCATGCGCCGATCGCAGTGCGCTTCAGCGCAGCGGGTTCCGACGCGTACTGCAGGAACGAGGTGAGGTCACGTACCGCTTGTGCGTACTGCTCGGCACTCATACTGCCGGGCTTGCTGATCACCAGCTTCTCGACTTCCGGCTCCCCGCCGGGCTTCACGGGCTTCATCACCGCAGTCTGGATGCCTTGCAGTTCCCACAGCGGGAATGGCATCGACGCATTCGGGAAAACGGTATTGTTCCAGCCCACCGGTCGCGAAGGATCGACATAGAAGGAATGCAGGTAGGCGCTGACCCAATCCGCCCCCTTGGCGCGCACTTCCAGAGACAGATCGGGCGGCGCTTTGCCGAACCATTTCTCCGCGTCTTCCGGTTTCATGGCCGACTCCACCGGTTCGCCGAACTTGGCGCCCGTGAAGTTCAGCTTGTCCATTACCTGCTGTTCGGTGAGGCCCAGATCATCGGCGATGCGCGAATAGCGCAGGTACTTCAGTGAGTGGCAGCCCACGCAATAGTTGAAGAAGAGCTTGGCGCCGCGCTGCAGCGAAGCCTGATCGGCGATGCTGGTATTGGCATTCGGGTAGCCGCTTTCTTCCGCGTGGGCCGCGCAGGCTCCGGCGAGCAATACGAGTGCAAGAAGAATGGCTTTCAACATCTGCATGGACAGCTCGCTTTTTGCTTTTCTGGAAAATGCGGAGACGAATTGACCGCTTTTGCTCTGCGCAAGGATGCGCCTGGCTTCAATGCTGCACCACCGTTACCCGCTCCGGCACCGGCTTGGTCTTCTCCCAGCCGAAATACGTATAGGCCCACAGGAAGAGGAAATAACCGAAATACAGGAACGTCAGGATGCGCCCGAAAGTGTTCTCGATGAAGGTGAGGTCCGCATTCGGCCCGAAGATTTCGGGAATCCACTCGGTGGTCTTGCCGGCGCCGATCGAACCCAGCAGCACGAACACGATGGCGAACATCGCCAGCGCGACCTTGTAACCCGTGCCGCGGTAGCGGATCGACTTCACCTTGCCGCGATCCAGCCAGGGCACCAGGAACAGCACCACGATCGAGCACAGCAGCGCAATCACGCCAAGCCCTTTGCTCGGGATCACGCGCAGGATCGCGTAGAACGGCGTGAAGTACCACACCGGCTTGATCTCCGCCGGCGTCACCAGATTGTTGGCCGGAATGAAATTATCGTGCTCTAAGAACCAGCCGCCGACGGTCGGCTCGAAGAAGATGATGAAGGCGCACAAGATCAGGAAGATGCCAACGCCGAACAGATCCTTCACCGTGTAGTACGGGTGGAACGGGATGCCATCCAGCGGATGACCGTCCGGCCCCTTCTTCTGCTTGATCTCCACGCCGTCGGGATTGTTGGACCCGACTTCATGCAATGCCGAGAGGTGCAGCACCACCAGCAACAGGAGCACCAGCGGCAGCGCGATCACGTGCAGCGCGAAGAAGCGGTTGAGCGTGGCGCCAGAGGGAATGAAATCGCCCATGATCCAGGTCACCAGATCCTTGCCGATCACCGGCACCGCGCTGAACAGCGTGATGATCACCTTGGCGCCCCAGAACGACATGTTGCCCCATGGCAGCACGTAACCCATGAAAGCTTCGGCCATCAGCGCCAGGAAGATCAGCATGCCAAGCAACCACACCAGTTCTCGCGGCTTCTTGTACGAGCCGTACATCAGCCCGCGGAACATGTGCAGATACACGACGACAAAAAACATCGACGCGCCGACTTCATGCATGTAGCGGATCAGCCAACCCCAGTTGACGTCGCGCATGATGTATTCGACCGACGAGAACGCACCGTCCGCGGTCGGGGTGTAGAACATCGTCAAGAAGATGCCGGTGACGATCTGGTTCACCAGCACCAGCAGCGCCAGCGAACCGAAGTAATACATCACGTTGAAGTTCTTCGGCGCGTAATAACCCGTGGTGTGCGACGCCGTGAACGAGAGGATCGGCAAGCGCTCCTCGATCCAGGCCAGCAGGCGGTTGCGCGGACGGATTGTGACGTGTTCTGTCATGCCGAAGCTCCATTCGGATCAACGCCGATCTGGACGTGCGTATCGTCCACGAAGTGATACGGCGGCACCACCAGGTTGGCGGGCGCAGGCACGCCGTCGTACACGCGCGCGGACATGTCGTAGCGGGACTTGTGGCAGGGGCAGTAGAAACCGCCCTTCCAGTTCGGGTCGAACGGCTCGGGCTTCACTTCGCCCTTGTAATCGGGCACACAACCCAGGTGCGTGCAGATGCCGATCACCACCAGCCATTCCGGCTTGATGGAACGATATTCGTTCTGGCAATACTTGGGCTGCTGATCGGTGTTCTCGCTCTTGGGATCCTTCAGTCGCGAATCCTGTGCGGGCAAACCGGCGAGCTGCTCCTGGGTGCGGTTGACGATAAACACCGGCAGGCCGCGCCAGCCGTAGCGCACCATCTGGCCCTGTTCGATCTTGCTGATGTCGACAGTGACCGGGGCCGCGGCGGACTTGGCGCGCGCGCTGGGCAGCCACGACTCGATGAACGGGATTGCCGTGACGACCACGCCGACTCCGCCGATCAGGGCGGTGCTGCCGGCCAGGAACCGGCGCCGGCCGTGGTTGACTTCGTTCGCCATCAAAAGATTCTCCACTCAGGAAGCTGCCGTTTGTTGCTTATCGGCTTTCGTTCTACGTAACCACTCGCACTTCCACAACCCCATCCCCCCACCAGATCCAGCGGGGTTGATCGCCCCGTTGACTCAAGGGGGCTAAAGATCAACGGCTCGCCTGTGCATCAACCGGGCTCCGTCACCACAAAGAGCCCGCATTTCGCAATCGGCCGGCCCCAAAAACGTGCTAGTTTAACGATCGGCCTGCCGGTACACAATCTAAAGCCGGTTTCCGTTCCAACCGTTCTCCCTGAGCGTAGCCTCTCTCCAAGACCGAAGTCGAAGGAGGCCTTTAGACTCCGCTCGCCGCGCGAGCTACGCTCGACGCGAACGGATCCAAGGAAGCTCTGATTTATCAGAGTTTCCGCGCGGCGCATGGATGCGTCGCACGCAAAGCAAGCACGCTTCAGCTTCATGTGCTTGATTTGCGAAGCCCAATCCGGACGTGTACCAGATTCGGCGTGCTCTGACGGATCCAGGACGGATTTGTGCAGAGCCTTCCTAACAGAGTGTTGGGAAACACCTGTTAGCGCAGGCCATGGACGGCCTGCCGCGGATCATGCGGTACAAGCGCATGATCCGTCTAAGCTCGAGTCAGGGCGTGTACCGGACTTGAGCGCGTCGAGAAAGTGCAGGACAGCACTTTACTCAACAGTCTGTCAAAGAGCCGCCTTCGCGCGGACTGATGCGTCCAGCGTGAGCACATGTCGCGTATTGCCCGTCCGCTCCTGTTCTTCCTGCAATTCGCGGTGGCGGGCCTAGCCGCCGCGTTCGTGATCGGCCTGCTCTGGCCGGGTCTGGGCACGCGCCTGCGTACCGGTTTGGGATTCGCTCCCCGCACGACGCTGGAGCAGGTCGTGCAGACGGCGCACCCGAATCTGGGCGAAGGACCCATTTCCTACGCCGATGCCGTCGAACGTGCCGCCCCCGCGGTCGTCAATATCTACGCGGACAAAATCGTCACTGAGCGCGCGATCAAGGTGTTCCCCGATCCGCTGATGCAACGGCTGTTCGGCGGCGACACCGGCCAGACGCTGAGGCGCCGCGAACAAAGCCTGGGGAGTGGCGTGATCTTCACGCCCGACGGCTACGTGCTCACCAACAATCACGTGATCGCGGGCGCCGACGACATCCAGGTGATGCTCTACGACGGCCGCGTCGCGCACGCGCACGTGGTCGGCAGCGACAGCGACACCGATCTGGCCGTGCTGAAAGTGGATGCCGGCAAACTGCCGTCGATCAAGACTGATCCCGACCCGCCGCGCGTGGGCGACGTGGTGCTGGCGATCGGCAATCCCTTCGGCATCGGCCAGACGGTGACGATGGGCATCGTCAGCGCGATCGGCCGGCAATTGAGCCTGTCGCCCTACGAGGATTTCATTCAGACCGACGCAGCGATCAACTCCGGCAATTCCGGCGGCGCGCTGGTGAATGCGCGCGGACAACTGGTCGGCATCAACACCGCGATGCTGGAGCGTGGCGTCGGCGCGGAAGGCATCGGTTTCGCCATTCCGGTGCGCACCGCCAAGATGGTGCTGGAGCAGATCGTCGAACATGGCAGCGTGGTGCGCGGCTGGCTGGGCGCCGATTACGCTGGCGTCACCGTGGCGGCCAATTCCGGCCTTCCCGCCGCGGCGCGCGGCGCCACCGTCACCGACGTCTATCCCGGCGGACCCGCCGCAAAGGCCGGTCTGCAACCCGGCGACGTGCTGCTGCAGGTAGGCAAGCAGCCGGTGATCGACCCCGCCGACCTACGCAACCGCGAAGCGGAAATGAAACCGGGCACGACCGTGGAAGTATCCGGCCTGCGCGACGGCACACCGTTCCACACCGACGTGGTGCTGGCGCGAAGGCCGGAGGTGCGTGCGACGGGAGCGAGCGGATGAGGATGAGGCGTGAGGGTAGCTCGGTTGGGCGGGAGCAGCGAAGCGGATTCCGCTGTCCGAGTTGAACCTACTGCACGCCCGCCGCCGCCAGCGTGGTCGGGTGCAAAGCTTCCAGATAGCGCTTGCGCAGGATGGCGACGCGTTTGACGTACACCTGCGTCTCGTCGTACGGCGGCACACCGTTGTATTTGCGCACGGCGGCTTCGCCGGCGTTGTACCCGGCGACCGCCAGCGCCACGTTGCCGCCGAAATCTCGCAGCAGTTGCGCGAGGTAGGCCGCGCCGCCGCGGATGTTCTGATCGATGTCGAAGGCGTCGGTGACGCCGAGATCGGCGGCGGTGCCGGGCATCAGTTGCATCAGGCCCTGCGCGCCCTTGTACGACAGCGCGCGCGGATTGAAAGCGGATTCGGCGTGGATCACCGCGCGCAGCAGCGCCTCGCTGATACCGTTGTGCTGCGCGGCCGCGCGGATTTCGTCGCCGTAATCGTTCAAGTGCAACGCGACCGTGTTGAAATTCACGCGCGAATGCACATTGCAGGCGTAGCACGTGATGATGTAGGTGAACAGCATCTTCGCGTTCGCGCCCTGCGCGCGCGAGGCGATGTTGGTGTATTCCACGCTGCCGTCCGCGCGCGCGATCTTGTACACCGCGCCGCGTTTGGGCGCTTCGGGTTTCACCGTCAACGGCGCGGGCGCGAATGCGGCTGGTGTCACGTTCACCACGGTTTTCGTTTGCGTTGGCGCAGCGATCGCGCCGCGCGGCGGTGATGTGGACGAGCCAGCCGCCTTCTCCGGTTTCAATGCACGCGGCAACAGATCCACCGCGATCTTGTCCATCAACTCCATCGGCCAGGGTTTTTCGACATCCACCAGTCCGGGCACCGGCGGCGGCGGCAATTCCCGCATGACCGGCGCCGGCGCCTGCGCCAGCGGCTTGATCGCGATCACCGCCGGATTGGCCTGCACTTCCTTGGGCGGCGATGCAGGACTCGTGCTGTCCGGCGGTGCATACGCGGCCGGCACAAATTCGTGGATCGGCGCGGCATCGGCGGTCGCGATCGGCACCGCGGCGATGGGCGCCGCGCGCGGCACGTGATGCGGCCGCGGCGCTTCGAGGTTGCTGATCAGCTTGCAATTGCGATAGCCGGCCGTGTGATCGGCCACCACCATCTCTCCCTGGCTGCCGTCGCAGCGGTACAGCGCGCCATGTGCAGGCAAGACCATGATCATTGACAGAATCAGCGCGCCGATCCGCAACGCGCGCGCACCCGGCATCCGCCGCGCTGGCAGCGAATGGTCGAAGGAAACGGAATGCGCGCGACGGCCGCCCGTTTCCCCAGCGTCTGTGGCGGTGTGCATGGCGGGCACAGTGTGCTCTCAAGGTCAGGCTCTGCCAAGCGTCCGGATTCACGTTTCGGGCCAGTGCTCCCGGCATCCGGGTAAAATGGCCCCCTTGCCCGCTCCGCCTCAGGCCATGTCCGCCCGTCCCGCGACCCCACCCACCGGCAAGGTCTTCATCAAGACCCACGGCTGCCAGATGAATGAGTACGACAGCGCGCGCATGGCCGACGTGCTGGCGGATGCGCACGGGCTGGAGTTGACGCAGGATGAAACTGAAGCGGACGTGATCCTGGTCAATACCTGCTCGATTCGCGAGAAGGCGCAGGAGAAGGTGTTTTCGCAGCTCGGTCGCTGGAGGGAATTGAAGCAGGCCAACCCGCAGGTGTTGATCGGCGTCGGCGGTTGCGTGGCGAGCCAGGAAGGCGAGGCGATCGTCAAGCGCGCGCCGTATGTCGATCTGGTGTTCGGCCCGCAGACATTGCACCGCCTGCCGCAACTGATCGAAGCGCGCCGCGCGACCGGCGCGCCGCAGGTGGACATTTCGTTTCCCGAGATCGAGAAGTTCGATTCGTTGCCCGAGCCGCGTGCGGAAGGGCCGAGCGCATTCGTTTCCATCATGGAGGGCTGCTCGAAATATTGTTCGTTCTGCGTGGTGCCCTACACACGCGGCACGGAAATCTCGCGGCCGTTCGACGACGTGCTGGCGGAAGTGGCGTCGCTCGCCGAACAGGGCGTGCGCGAAATCAACCTGCTGGGCCAGAACGTTAACGCCTATCGCGGGCCGATGCATGATGGCGGCGTGGCCGATCTCGCACTGCTGATCCGCGCGATCGCGCAATTGGATGAGATCGGCCGCATCCGTTTCACCACGTCGCATCCACTGGAGTTCTCGGATTCGCTGATCGCGGCCTATCGCGACGTGCCGAAGCTGGCGAATTACCTGCACCTCCCCGTGCAGTCCGGTTCCGATCGGATTCTCTCGGCGATGAAACGCGGCTACACCGCGCTCGAATTCAAGGCGAAGATCCGGAAATTGCGCGCAGTACGGCCGGATATTTCTGTCTCGAGCGATTTCATCGTCGGCTTCCCCGGCGAGACCGACGCGGATTTCGAAGCGACCATGAAACTGATCGAAGACGTCGGTTTCGACCAATCGTTCTCCTTTATCTACTCGCGTCGGCCCGGCACACCCGCGGCCAGCTTGCACGACGACACGCCCGATGAAGTGAAACACGCGCGGCTGACGCGCCTGCAAAACACCATTAACGCGTACGCTGCGAAAATCAGCGAGGCGATGGTCGGCAGCCTGCAGCGCGTGTTGGTCACGGGCCCGAGCGCGCGCAACCCGAACGAGCTCACCGGCAAGACCGAGAACATGCGTTCGGTGAATTTTCCCGGCGATGCGCGCCTGATCGGCCAATTCGTGGACGTGACGATCACCGCGGCGCTCACCAATTCGTTGCGCGCGCGTGTCGTGCGTAACGACGCACAAGCGGCATGACCGAACCGCTCACCCAGCGCGATCTCGCGCTCGAACCGGATGACGCGCAGCGGCTGGCCAATCTGTGCGGGCCGTTCGACGAGCACCTGCGGCAGATCGAACTGCGGCTTGGCGTCGAGATCAACAACCGCGGCAATCTGTTTCGCGTGATCGGGGAGGAATTCGCGGTCAAGGCGGGCGAGCGCCTGTTGCGCGACCTGTATGCCGCCACCGAATGCGAAACGCTGACGGGCGCGAAGATCAACTTGCACTTGGCCGAGTCCGGCGTGGACGCGCTGACCGAACAGGCCGCGGAAAGCGCGCAGGAAGTAACGATCAAGGTCAAGCGCGGTGTGATCCGCGGCCGCGGCCCGAACCAGATGCGCTACCTGCACGCGATCGCCACGCACGACGTCAATTTCGGCGTCGGCCCGGCCGGCACGGGCAAGACCTATCTCGCGGTCGCCAGCGCGGTGGAAGCGCTGGAAGCCGGCCGCGCGCAACGCCTGATCCTGGTGCGGCCCGCGGTGGAAGCGGGCGAAAAACTCGGGTTTCTGCCGGGCGATCTGGCGCAGAAGGTCGATCCCTACTTGCGCCCGCTGTACGACGCGCTGTACGAAATGCTCGGTTTCGAGCGCGTGGCGAAACTGCTGGAACGCAACGTGATCGAGATCGCGCCGCTCGCGTACATGCGCGGCCGCACCTTGAACGACTGCTTCGTGATCCTCGACGAGGCGCAGAACACCACGGTCGAGCAGATGAAAATGTTCCTGACCCGCATCGGCTTCGGTTCGGTCGCCGTGGTCACCGGCGACGTGACCCAGGTCGATCTGCCGCGCAATGCGCGCTCGGGCCTGCGTCACGTGATCGAAGTGCTGCGGGGTGTCGATGGCATCAGCTTCACCTTCTTCACCTCGCGCGACGTGGTGCGGCATCCGCTGGTGGCGAAGATCGTGCGAGCGTACGAATCTGCCGAGCAGCGCGAATCCGATGCCGGCGATTGAGTTGCATGTTTCCTGCGCCGCGCCTCGCCGCGGCGTGCCGGCGCCCGCGAGTTTCCGCCGTTGGGTCGAAGCCGCGCTGGAAGGTGCGCGGCATCGCAAAGCCTCGGAAGTGTCGTTGCGCATTGTCGGCGCTCGCGAAGGCCGAGCGCTCAACCGTCGCTACCGCGGACGAGATTACGCGACCAACGTGCTGTCGTTCCCGGTCGAGTTGCCGGATGGGATCGAGTCGCCGCTGCTGGGCGATATCGTGATCTGCGCGCCAGTGGTCGCAGGCGAGGCGCGCGAACAGGGCAAGGCCGTTCGCGACCACTATGCGCATCTGACCGTTCACGGTGTGCTGCACCTGCTGGGATTTGATCACCAGAACGAACGCGACGCCGCCAAGATGGAAACGCTGGAGACGCGCGTGCTGGCGAGGTTGGGGGTCAATGATCCTTATCAGAATGAAGCGGAGATTGAGAACGATTGATGGGAACGCGAAAACCGCAGATCGCTGCAGGATCGAGACGCCTGCGGAAGCATGATCTCTCCTCGCGTTTCACTCTTCCGCTACACTATTAGTTCCGCCCCTTCGGGGACGTGCTTTAGTCCATGTCCGCAGAACCTCCCAGTACCTCCGGCCCCGTCCACCGCTCCTGGTGGGACCGTCTGGGCCACATGCTTTCCGGTGAACCGCGCAATCGCGAGGAATTGCTCGCCGAATTGCGCGAGGCGCAGGCCAACGGCCTGCTCTCCAGCGACACCTACGCCATGATCGAAGGTGCGCTGCGCGTCGCGCACATGACCGTGGATGACGTGATGGTGCCGCGTGCGCAGATGGTGATGCTGGCGATCGATGACGATCCCGCCTCGATCCTTTCGACGGTGGTCGAATCCGGTCACTCCCGTTTTCCGGTGCACGGCGAGGACAAGGACGAGATTCTCGGCGTCCTGCTCGCGAAAGATTTATTGCGCGGCTGCGCGGATGGCAAACCCGCCGATGTGCGCGCGCTGCTGCGCCCGGCGATGATGATCCCGGAATCGATGCGCCTCAACGTGCTGCTGGCGGAACTGCGCCGCTCGCGCAATCACATGGCGGTAGTCGTGGACGAGTATGGCGGCGTTGCTGGCCTGATCACCATCGAGGACATCCTCGAGGAAATCGTCGGCGAGATCGACGACGAACACGACGACGAGGTCGAACCACGCATGATCGTCCCGGCCGGCGAATCCGAATGGCTGGTAGATGCGCTGACGCCGATCGAGGACTTCAACGAGCAATTCGGCAGCGCGTTCTCGGACGAGGAGCACGACACCATCGGCGGCATGGTCACCGCCGAAATCGGCCACCTGCCCGAACCCGGCGAGGAGTCCACGCTGGATGGCTTCGTCTTCAGCGTCACCCGCGCCGACGATCGGCGCGTGTTGCAATTCCGGGTGCGCAAGCGCGATGCGGCGTGAACCGCGGCGCGCGCGGTTCCTGCACTGCATCGCCCTGATCGCGATCTTCGCCTGCATTGCGTTTTCGGAACGCGCCCAAGCCGACATTCCATATGCCTCCGGCGAAGACCTGCGCGTCGATCTCTACACCTACGGCCCGGGCGAGATCTACTGGGAACGCTTCGGCCACGACGCGCTGGTACTGACGGATGTGCGCGATGGCCAGGCGATCGCCTTCAACTACGGCCTGTTCGATTTCAACCAGAAGAATTTCTTCCTCAACTTCGCGCGCGGGCGCATGAATTATCTCGCCGCCGCGTGGCCGCTGGCGGATGATCTCAATGAATACGAAGGCGAAGGCCGCTGGATCCTGGCGCAGCGCCTGAACCTTACGCCGCAGCAGCGCGCGCGTCTGCGCGATTTCCTGATCTGGAACGTGCAGCCGCAGAACGCGCGCTACGCCTACGACTACTACGTCGCCAACTGCACCACGCGCATCCGCGACGCATTGAACGACGTGCTCGGCGGCGCGTTGCGCGCGCAGATGCAGCAACAGCCGCGCACATTCACCTATCGATCGCAAACCCTGCGGCTGATGGCCGCGCAGCCGTGGCTGATGCTGCTGCTCGATCTCGGGCTCGGTCCCTACGCCGACCAGCCGTTGAACGGCTGGAGCGGAAGTTTTCTGCCCGCGCAATTGATGCAGACGTTGCGCAGCGTGCGCACGCCAGACGGACAGCCTCTCGTCATCCACGAAACACTTATCGCGCAGGCGCGCATTCCGCCGCCATCCGATTCTTCACCCGCCTTGCGCTGGCCGATGCTTGCCATCGGCCTGATCATCGGTATTGCCTTCGCGCTGGCCGGATGGTTTCGTCGATGCAACCGCATCGCGCGTTATGCGTTCGCTTTCGGCGGCGCGTTTTACACGCTGCTCGCCGGCATCGCCGGAGCCGGCATGGCCCTGCTGTGGGCCTTCACCGCGCACCGCTCCGCCTGGGCCAATGCAAACCTGCTCTTGTTCGATCCGCTGGCGCTGCTCCTGATCCCCGCCCTGCTGCCCCTCGCGCGCCGCGAAGCACGCGCGAGCCACTTCGCCATCGCATTGACCTCCGTCTTCGCGCTCGTCGCACTCATCGCGCTGATCCTCCACCTCACCGGCCTCCTGCCGCAACACAACCTGCACTGGATCCTGCTCGCGCTGCCGGTGTGGCTGGGGGTGTTATCTGGATTGCGACGATATGGCGAGGAGAGATAATCGGCCCGTCGCGATGGCTTGACTTGGGGTCGTCGCATGATTTGCGACAATCCTGTGTGCACACTCCGTATGGTATCGCCAGCGGATGCGCTGAGAGCCCAGCGCCTTTCGCGCAAATCAGCCAGTGTGGGGGGAACTAGAGAGGCCAGTCCCGTGAGCTAATCAGGTTTGGGCTGAAAGGGCGGCCATTGGCACTTTTGGCAAGTGACTGAGGCGCGGCGACCGCGATCACCTTGCAGACCTTATCCCAAGCAGCCTGCAACTGAAACACGCCCCCCCCCCCGCAATCTCCGAATGGCGTGGCATCATCCACGCATGGATACGCCGTCGAAAAACCCCATGGTCGCCAACTGCGTCGCCTATGACGCGCAGGGGCGGCGTATCGATGACATCACGCTGGATGAAATCAGCGATGTGCTGGCAAAGCCGGACACGTTCGTGTGGGTCGGGCTGGTGGAACCGGATGAAGCGCTGCTGCAAAAGATGAGCGAGGAATTCGGCCTGCACGAACTCGCGGTCGAGGACGCGCACAGCGCGCACCAGCGGCCGAAGATCGAGGCCTACGGCGATTCGTTGTTCATCGTGGTGCAAACCGCGCAACTGCTCGGTGGCAACATCAGCTTTGGTGAAACGCACATCTTTCTGGGCCCGCGTTATCTGCTGACCGTGCGCCACGGCGCTTCACTTTCCTACGCGCCGGCGCGGCGCAGTTGCGAAAGCGCGCCCGATCACCTCGCCTATGGTCCGAGTTACGGCCTGTACTCGGTGCTGGATTTCATCGTCGACAACTTTCTGCCGATCGTGCAGGAGTTCAAGAAGGAACTGCAGGAGCTGGAGCAGGACATCTTTGCCGAGTCGTACAAGCGCGACACCATCAAGCGGCTGTACGACATGCAGCGCGAACTGCTGAACCTGAAACTCGCGGTGGCCCCGCTGCAGGACATTCTGAGTCAATTGGTGCGCCTGCATCCCAACCTGATCCGCGACGAGGTGCGGCCGTATTTCCGCGACGTGCACGATCACGTCACGCGCGTCAGCGACGCGATTGGTTCGATGCGGGAGATGCTGGGCGCGGCGATGAACGTCAATCTCTCGCTGATCACCGTGCGCCAAAACGAAGTGGTGAAACGACTGGCGGGCTGGGCCGCGCTGCTGGCCGCGCCGACGTTGCTGGCGAGCTGGTATGGCATGAACTTTCACAACATGCCGGAACTGGACAAGCCTTATGCGTATCCAGTCGTGATCGCGGTGACGCTGATCGTGTGCACGGCGCTGTATATCGGCCTCAAACGCGCGAAGTGGCTGTAGCGCATCACCCCGGGTCGGCGACAATTTCCGTTCTCGCCACAGGCGCGCGCCGCGACATCCAAAGCAGGATCAAACCAACCGCGATCAGCGGGATCGATTGCACCTGGCCCATCGTCAGCCAGTGTGTGCCGAGCAAATACCCAAGTTGCGGATCGGGCATGCGCACGAATTCCACCGCGAAACGAAAACATCCGTACATCAGCGCGAACAGGCCGGAAACGGCGTAGCGGGGGCGAGGTTTCATCGAGTAGATCCACAGTACGCTGAACATCACCACGCCTTCCAGGAAAAATTCGTACAGCTCGGAAGGTTGCCGTGCATAGGCATCCAGCGCGCCGGTCTGCCACAACGCGTGAAGTTGCGCGAGGGTCGCCTCGCGATACTGAGGCACGTTCTGCTGCACCGCATGCGGAAACACCATGCCCCACGGCTGCGAGGTGAGCTTGCCCCACAGTTCGCCGTTGATGAAATTGCCCAGCCGCCCCAGCCCCAGACCGATCGGCACCAGCGGCGCGACGAAATCCACCACATCGAAATAATGCGTGATGCGCGCGCGATGCCGCGTCCACCACCACAGGCTTGCCACCAGCACACCCACCAGTCCGCCGTGGAAGGACATGCCGCCATCCCAGATGCGGAACAGCGCCAGCGGCTCCTTCCATATCCAATCCAGTAGGCTCGGCGCGACGTCGGACTTGTAATAAAACAGCATGTACCAGATGCGTCCGCCGACGATGATGCCGAGCATCACGTAGAACGCGAGATCGGCCAGTGCGTCGCGGCTGACTGGCAGCCGGCCCTTCGCGCGACGGTAATTGCCCAGCACCCAGCCGCCGACGAAACCGCCGAGGTACATCAGCCCATACCAGTGCACCCCTACGGGTCCGAGATGGAACGCGATCGGATTGAAGTCAACGAAATAGGGGTGGGTCATGGGACGGAAGACGGAAGACGGAAGACGGAAGACGGAAGACGAGACATCTTACAAGGCATCGTCCCGCTCACGAACCCGAACGTCTCCCATCTCCCTTTTTCCCCAGCTTTACGCAGGCAACACCCGGCACGCGAATCCTTTCAGATATTCCGTTTCCGGAATCGCCGGGTGCACCGGATGATCCGGCGCCTGTTGCAGAGACATCAATGCCTGCACGTTGCGACCGAGATGCTGCGCGCCCTGCTGCACGCCCTGCAGCAGCGCCTCGCGTGGCATGTGGTACGAACACGAGCAGGTGACCAGGATTCCGTCGCGCGACAGCACCTGCATCGCCAGCTCGTTCAAGCGGCGATATGCGAGCGCGCCTTCCTTCAGATCCTTCTTGCGTTTCACGAAGGCGGGCGGGTCGAGGATCACCACATCGAAACGTTCGCGGCGTTCGCGCAACGCCTTCAGATATTCGAACGCATCCGCGCGCTCGGCGCCTACGCGATCGGCCAGGCCATTTCGTCGCGCGTTGCTCTCGATCGCCGTGACGGCCGGTGCGGAGGCATCCACGCAGACGACTTCGCTCGCACCCATCGACGCGGCGCGCAAGCCCCAGGCGCCCAGGTACGAGAACAGGTCCAGCACGCGCGCATCTTTGACGAAAGATGCAAGCGCATCGCGGTTGGCGCGCTGGTCGTAGAACCAGCCGGTCTTTTGTCCGCCGATCGGATCTAGCGCGAATTCCAATCCGCCCTCACGCACGATCAGCGGCGCGGACACTTCGCCGAACGCGATGTCGGCATAGCTCGGCAACTGTTCCAACGCGCGAATGCCGGCATCATTCTTCCAGACCATCGCACGCGGGTTCAGCACTTTCCGTACCGCACTCTCGATGTGCGGTTTCAACCGTTCGATGCCGGCTGTGGTCGCCTGTGCCACGATCACATCGTTGAAACGATCCAGCGTCAGGCCCGGCACGAAATCGGACTCGCCATAAAGCAGTCGGTAGAACGGCTCCGAATACAGACGTTCGCGCGATGCCAGCGCGATATTCAAACGATGCGCCAGCAGTGAGCTATCCAGTGCATGATCGAGTCCGCGCGACACCAGCCGTGCACAGATCAGCGAATGCGGATTGACGTAACCGACACCCAGTGGCCTGCCGCGCGAATCCAGAATCGCGCACGGTTCACCCGCTTCGAACGACGCCAGCGGCGAACGCGCCACGTCCACTTCGTTGGCGAATACCCAGAGATGTCCCGCGCGCAGGCGCGCGTCCTCGCCCCGCTTCAGATATAACGCGGGGTATTCGATGTCTTCGGTTCCGTTCGTGGCCATGCGCGTCGCACGCGAAAACGCAACACGATAGCCGATGCCCGCGCGCGGCGGCAATTCCGCCGACCTTCTCGCTTACACTGCGCGGATGAAAAACGAACTTGCGAATGCGTCCAGTCCCTATCTGCGCCAGCACGCGCACAACCCCGTGCACTGGCAGGAATGGAACGAAACCACGCTCGCGCATGCCAAACGTGCCGACATGCCGATCCTGCTCTCGATCGGTTACAGCGCGTGCCACTGGTGCCACGTGATGGCACACGAGAGTTTCGAGAACGCCGACATCGCACGCGCGATGAACGAGAACTTTGTCAACATCAAGCTGGATCGCGAGGAACGTCCCGATCTCGATCGCGTCTATCAATTGGCGCATCAGGCGCTGAGCGGACGCACCGGCGGCTGGCCGCTGACGATCTTCCTTGATCCGCAGGATCTGACGCCGTTTTTCGCCGGCACCTACTTTCCGCCCTCGCCGCGTCATGGATTGCCGGGCTTCGGCGAACTGCTGCAACGCGTCCGCGACTATTTCGATACGCATCGCGACGAGCTGCGTCAGCAGAACGAACGCCTGCGCGAATGGTTGGCGCGGGCGAGCGCGGCTTCGAACGATGAGATTCCGGCCACCGATGAGGTGACCGCATTGGCCGTGCAGCGCATCGCCGCGCGTTTCGATCCGCAGAATGGCGGCACGCGCGGCGCGCCGAAGTTTCCGCATACCTGCGAACTGGAATTGCTGCTGGAGTGCGCGGTAGGCACATCCCCGCTGCCACAAACGAACGACGCGTTGACGACACAAGATTGCGCGAACATGGCGCTGCTTGCCCTGCGCAGCATGGCCGCACGCGGATTGCAGGATCATCTCGGCGGTGGCTTCTTCCGCTACTGCGTCGATGCGACTTGGACGATTCCGCATTTCGAAAAGATGCTGTATGACAACGCCCAATTGCTGCCGCTCTATGCGCGCGCCGCTGCCGCTTTCGACGATCCGGTGTGCGCACAGGCCGCGCGTGGCATCGTCGCCTGGTTGCAACGCGAGATGACTGCGCGCGATGGCGCGTTCTTCAGCGCGCTGGATGCCGACAGCGAGAGCGACCGGGGCGGCCTCGAGGAAGGCGCTTTCTATCTGTGGACGCGCGAGCAACTGCGCGAGGTGTTGAGCGATTCCGAATTCGCCGCGATCGAGGCCGGTTATGCCCTCGACGGCGCGCCGAATTTCGAGCATCGCGTGTGGCACTTGGTGAAGGCGCGCACCCTGGAGCAGATCGCGGAGAAGCTCGGCCGCTCACAAACGGATGTGCAGCGCGATCTCGCATCCGCGCGCGAGAAGCTTTTCGCTGCCCGCGCGCAACGCGTGCGACCCGCGACTGACGACAAGGTCCTCACGGCATGGAACGCGCTGATGATTTCCGGTCTCGCACGCGCGGCGCGCGCGCTGCGCGAGCCGGAATTCTACGAAATCGCCGCGAGGGCAATGGCCAGCCTGCGCGAGAGCACCTGGACCGGCGGCGCGCTGTACGCCAACCTCGTCGCCGAGGCGCAGTCGCGCATTCCGGGCTTTATCGACGACCACGCCTTCCTGCTCGACGCGCTGCTCGAAACGTTGCAGGCGGATTGGAGCGACGAACATCTGTCTTGGGCGATGCATCTCGCCGATGCGATGCTGGAAAAATTCGAGGACAGGCTGCACGGCGGCTTCTTCTTCAGCGCGGCCGGGCACGCAACGCCCTTGCAAAACCCGAAGAACTTCACGGACGAAGCGCTGCCCAGCGGCAATGCTGTAGCCGCACAGGCGCTGCTGCGTTTGGGCCATCTGCTGGGCGAATCGCGCTATCTCGAAGCGGCGGAGCGCACGCTGCGCGCGGCCGGCAGCGCCTTGCGTCAATATCCCGATGCATGCGCCACGATGCTGCACGCCCTGCGCGAATTCCATGCGCCACGCACGCAAGTGGTGATCCGGTGCACCCCGGATGAAACGGCGGTCTGGCGTGAAGCATTCGGCGAAGCATTGCGCGAAAAACGCATCGAGCGCGAACAAGTCGACGCGTTTTTCATTCCCGCCGAAGCGAAATCGCTGCCAGGCGCACTGACGCTGCGCAAACCGCGCAAGGGTGGGATCGCGTATGTGTGCACGGGAATGTCCTGCCGCGCGCCCATCCACTCGCCGCGACGTTTGATCGACGTGCTGCGCGAAAGCGCGAAGAGCTGATCAAAGCACGATGGGCTGATCCGGCAGTTCGCCGACTTGGCCGGGCGTGGCGGGCAGATGTCGTTTCAGCAGCGCGTTCATAGCCTTGACGCCTTCCAGTGCGCCACCGCGCCAGTCGTCCTGCTGGAAATGTTTGCGCATCGACTGTGCAACGACATCCCACGCCGGCCTCGGCAGACGCGACATCACGCCGCGATCGGCGACGATTTCGATTGCTCGATCGGCCAGCAACACATAGATCAGTACGCCCGTCTTGCGTGAGGTGTCCCACACGCGCAGTTGCGCAAACAGATCTTCCGCGCGCGCGCGCGCGTGGTGACCGGCCACGAGCGAACGCAACGGCAAGCGCGCTTCCACCGCGAAACAGATTTCGCCGTCATGATGTCGCTCGCCTTCCGCGATCGCCTGCTGGATTTCCTGCATCACGTCGGGCGGAAAGCGCCGGCTGGCCGGCGCGTGCAAGAGATGACGAATGCCGCGCATCAAATCCATCACCAGCTCCCTGAGGCTCCGCCACCGCCTGTCGCACCGCCGCCGCCGGAAAATCCGCCGCCACCACCGAAACTCCCGCCGCCGAAACCGCCGCCGCCCCAACCACCGAAACCGCCGCCGCCCCAGCGCCCCCAACTGCCACCCCGGGCGAACGCGCCGCCACTGCTCGGGAACAGGCCAATGATGGCGCCGATGATCAAACCGGCGATTCCCAGCATGATCGTTTGACTCAGCACAAACAGGATCGCTCCGATCAGCAGGCCGTTTGCGCCGCTACGCAACGGCGTTTTCAGCGGGCCGAATACGCCGTGAAAAAAGAATGCGAGAAAAAATCCCAAAACCAGCAGTCCGCCAGAGTCACCGCCTTGCTCGGGTTGCCGATGAGCCGGCGGAGGCAACGGCTCGCCATCGATCAGTTTGGTCAGCGAATCGATGGCGTCGTGCAAGCCGCCGTAATAATCGTTGGCGCGGAACTTCGGCACGATCTGCTCGCGAATGATGCGCGAGGCCAACGCGTCAGGGATCGCGCCTTCCAGACCGTAGCCGGTCTCGATGTAGACCTTGTGATCGTCTTTGGCGACGACGATCAAAACGCCGTCATCGATGTGCTGGCGGCCGATCTTCCATTGATCGAACACGCGCGTGGCGTATTGCTCGATGGTTTCGGGCTGCGTGGTCGGCAGCATCAGCACCACGATCTGCGCGCCCTTGCGCTGCTCCAGCGCGGCGAGTTGCGATTCCAGTTGCTGCGTCTGATCCGCTGCCAGCGTGTGGGTAAGATCGGTGACGCGCGCGTGCAGCGGCGGGACGGCGACGTCGGCGCGGCCAACGCCCGCCCACGTCAGGAACAAGACGAACAGCAGTATCACCCTGCCATTCGCCCTGAGCGTAGCCCCCGTTCGCCACTTCGACTCCGCGGCTGCGCCGCTACCCTCAGTGCGAACGGAATCGAAGTCGAAGGGCAGATTCATCAATGCGTGCCCGCCGCGGCCGGTTTAGAAGTATCGAACTGCACCGTCGGCGCGGTGGAGATCGCCGCTTCGTTGGCCACGCTGAAGTTTGGCTTGACGCTATAGCCGAACATCTTCGCCGTGAGGTTCTGCGGAAACTGGCGGATGTAGCTGTTGTAATCCTGCACCGCCTGCACGTAGCGGTTGCGCGCGACCGCGATGCGATTCTCCGTGCCTTCCAGTTGTGCCTGCAATGTCTGGAACAATTCGTTCGCTTTCAGGTTCGGATAGTTTTCCGACACCGCCATCAAGCGCGACAGCGCGCCGCTCAACTCGCCCTGCGCGGCCTGGAACTGCGCCATCGCCTGAGGATCGTTGAGCGTGTCGGGCGTGATCCGGATTTGCCCGACTTTCGCGCGCGCATTGGTGACTTCCGTCAACACGCGCTCTTCATGCGCGGCGTAACCCTTGACGGTATTGACGAGGTTCGGCACCAGATCGGCGCGGCGCTGGTACTGGTTCACCACTTCCGACCAGGCGGCTTTCACCGCCTCGTCCTTCTGCTGGATCTGGTTGTAGCCGCAGCCGGAGAGCAGACCGCAGATCGCCGCGACGGCGAGACCGCACAGCAGGATTCGAAACTGGCGCATGGTTGGCTCCGATCACCGATTGGTGCGCGGATTGCAGCACCGTCCGCCCCGCGGTGCAATCACAGCCAGCGAAAGCCCAGGATCAAGCCCCACACCAGCAGCACGTTCAACATCAGCACGAACACCGCGGCCGAGCCCATGTCCTTGGCGCGCTCGGCGAACGGATGCACATCCGGACAGATGTAATCGACCACCGCTTCCAGTGCGGCGTTCAACAGCTCCGCCGCCGGCACCAGCAGCAGTGATCCGCACAGCAGGATTTTTTCGACCGCGCCATGGCCCAGCCACAGGCCCAGCGGAAAGAGGATTGCGATCAGGCTCACTTCCAGGCGGAACGAGGCTTCCAACTGCCAGCATACGCGCAGGCCTTTCAGCGACCAGATCATCGCTTGCCATATTTGGCGCGGGCCGCGGCGGACGGTGCTGGGCATATCACGCCGCCCGCGATCGGCCCTTCCAGCTCAAGTCAAGCTCTTTCGCCGCCTTCACATCGTCCAGACGCCGCACCGGCGTAGTCATCGGCGCATCCTTCATCCTCTGGGGATCTTCGGCGGAAAGTTTCAGCAGATCGGCCATCACCGCGACGAACTCGTCCAGTGTTTCCTTGGACTCGGTTTCGGTCGGTTCGATCAGCAGGCACTCCGGCACCAGCAGCGGAAAGTAATTGGTCGGCGCGTGGATGCCGCGATCCAGCAGACTCTTGGAGAAATCCAGCGCAGTCACGCCGCTCTGCTTCTTCTGCGGCGCGACGGTGACGATAAACTCGTGGCTCGCGCGGCGTTTCGGGTAAGCCAACGTGTAGCCCACATCGGCCAGACGCTTGGCCAGATAGTTCGCGTTGAGCGTGGCGTACTCGGCCACGCGCACCATCCCCTCACGGCCCAGCATGCGCGCGTAGATGTAAGCGCGTAGCAACACGCCGGCATTGCCCGCGAACGCCGTGAGACGGCCGATCGAAAGCGGGCGATCTTTCTTGCGCACCCAGCCGTACTTGCCCTCCTCACGCTTCTCGACCATCGGAATCGGCAGGAATGGCTTCAACCGTTCCGACACGCCCACCGCACCCGCGCCCGGACCGCCACCGCCGTGCGGCGTGGAGAACGTCTTGTGCAGGTTCATGTGGATGGCATCGAAGCCCATGTCACCCGGCCGCACCTTGCCGAGGATCGCGTTGAGATTCGCGCCGTCGTAGTAGAGCAGTCCGCCGGCCTCGTGCACCAGTTTCGCGATCTCGACGATGCGCCGCTCGAACACGCCGATCGTCGAGGGATTGGTCAGCATGATGCCGGCGGTGTTCGGTCCCAACACTTTCTTCAACGCTTCGACGTCGATATCGCCATCGGCCTGCGTCGGGATTTCGCGTACCGTGCAGCCGCACATCGAAGCGGTCGCCGGATTGGTGCCGTGCGCGGCGTCCGGCACGATGATCTCGGTGCGTGCCGTGTCGCCGCGGTGACGGTGATAGGCCATGATCATCGCCACGCCCGCGAGTTCGCCCTGCGCGCCCGCCATCGGTGCCAGCGACACACCGCCCTTCATGCCGGTGACCGCGGCCAGGATCTCCTGCAATTCGTACATGCAGGAAAGAAACCCCTGCGAGAGCGATTCGGGCGCATACGGATGCCGCGCGAGGAAACCATCCAGCATCGCCAGCGTGTGGCAGGCGCGCGGGTTGTATTTCATCGTGCAGGAACCGAGCGGATAGAACTGCGTGTCGATCGAAAAATTCTTGCGCGAGAGATTGGTGTAGTGCCGCAGCGCCTGCAGTTCGGAAACTTCCGGCAAGCCAATGGGCGTATCGCGGCGCAGATGTTCGGGAACGTCGTCCGGCACCGGTACGTCCGGCGGTAGTTGCGCGGCGGCCGTGCGGCCCGGCTGCGAAAGCTCGAAGATCAGCATGGAATTGGCCCATTGAGGCACTGGCGAAGCCGCGTATGATGCCACAACGCACTCTCCTCTCCCTTGGGGAGAGAGGTCGGAGGTGAGGGTTCGGTTCTCTGCGAAGTGCCGCGCAAGTGTCGTACCCTCACCCGGCGCTTCGCGCCACCCTCTCCCGGAGGGTGAGCGAACGGATTTCGGGGAACTCGCATGCGCAAACTCCTGCCACTGCTTCTGCTCGCCCCCTTCATCGCCCTTCTCGCGATTCCCTTCTACAACCGCGCCGAGCCGACCGCCGCCGGTTTCCCGTTCTTCTATGTGTGGATGTTCGTCTGGATCGTGTTGGCGGCGCTGCTGACCTGGATCGTGTTCCGCGGAAGCCGCGCATGAGTGCGCCGGCGCCCGCACTCGACTGGACCGCGCTCGGCGTGTTCGTGTTCTTCTTCGCCGCAGTCACGATCATGGGTTTTCTCGCCGCGCGCTGGCGGCGCGGCGATCTTTCGCTGCTGCACGAATGGGGCTTGGGCGGTCGACGCTTCGGCCCGTTCGTCACCTGGTTCTTGTTGGGTGGCGATCTCTACACCGCGTACACGCTGATCGCGGTGCCCGCGCTGGTGTACGCGGTCGGCGCGTACGGTTTCTTCGCGATGCCCTACACGGTGTTCGTGTATCCGATCGTGTTCCTGACCATGCCGCGCCTGTGGAACGTCTGCCGCAGGCACGGTTGGGTGACTTCGGCCGACTTCGTTGAAGGCCGTTACGGCAGTAAAGGCTTGGCGCTCGCCGTCGCATTCACCGGCGTGCTGGCGACCATGCCTTACATCGCGCTGCAACTGGTCGGGCTTGAAGTGGTGTTCGAAGCGATGGGCCTCTCGGCGGTCGCCGGCAAGGAAACGCCGCTGCTGATCGCGTTCGCGATCCTGGCGCTCTACACCTATTCCAGCGGCCTGCGCGCGCCGGCGCTGATCGCGTTCGTGAAAGACGCGATGCTCTACATCACCGTAATCGCCGCGGTAGTGATCATTCCGATGAAACTCGGCGGTTACGGCGCGGTGTTCCGCGAAGCGCAGGCGGCGTTCGCGGCCAAGGGCGGCGACACCGGCATATTGCTTAAACCGGATCAGTACTGGTCGTTCGCCACGCTCGCGCTCGGCTCGGCGTTCGCGCTGTTCCTGTATCCGCATTCGATTACCGCGACGCTCTCGGCTTCGAGTTCGGATACGATCCGCCGCAACGCGGTCTGGCTTCCGGCGTACAGCTTTCTCTTGGGATTGATCGCGTTGTTGGGGTACATGGCGCTGGCCGCGCACATTAAGGTGAGCAGCGGCACGATGGCTGTGCCCGCGCTGATCAACGCCAGCTTCCCGCCGTGGTTTGCCGGTTTCTGTTTCGCCGCGATCGCGCTGGGCGCGCTGGTGCCGGCGGCGATCATGTCGATCGGCGCGGCCAACCTGGTCACGCGTAACATCTGGCGGCCGTACATCAACGCGAACATCAGCGACGCGACCGAATCGCGCATCGCCAAGATCGTTTCGCTGCTGGTGAAGGTCGGCGCGCTAGCTTGCGTGCTGTGGCTGCCGACGCAATTCGCGATCGACCTGCAACTGCTGGGCGGCATCTGGATCCTGCAAGTCTTCCCCGCCGTGATCTGTGGCCTGTTCACCCGCTGGCTGCGACCATCCGCGCTGCTGCTTGGCTGGCTCGCCGGAATGATCGCCGGCAGCGGACTCGCCTGGGCGAATGGATTGAAACCGGTTTACATGGTGGCCTTCGGCGGCGGAACGCCGCGCGGCATCTACATCGGCCTGATCGCGCTCGCGATCAACTTCTTCGTCGCGATCGTGCTGACGCCGGTGGCTACGGCGTTGCGGGGAAAAGCGACGCCGGATCGCACGCTGGAGATCGACTATGAGGATGCAGTTCTTGATGCCAATCATCTTGGAGCTTGAAACGTTATCGGGACGTTCAGATCAAAGCTCGACGGTTTGCCATCGCACAATGGCGGCTTAAAAGTCCATTTTTTTGTCGCTGAAATTGCCGCATGCTGCAAATCCGCGGGTGCAGTTGTCTTCCTCGTCTTGTCAAGCTCGACATTGGCCACGTTACCGTCTTTATCCACGTGAAGAGTCAAATAAACAACTCCTCCTTGTGGCACCCCACTCCATACCGGTTGTTGCGGGTACTCTGGTGGACTCGCTGTTTTGTAAGCTGGAGCGATGCACCCTGGCGGGACCAATGTTGGCTCAGCCGCATGGCATGTCATTACAAATAGAACAGTGGCGATCATCCAGATTTTTGATAAACGCATGTTGCCCCCTTTTCGTTTCACTGTTCCAGAGTACCAGCGCTGACACGCTCGCGGTTTTCCAAATCGCATGCGGTAAATGCCTGCGCGTAGCCGTTTGCCGTCAGCAACACGCGAGCGGGTTCGCCTTGATCATAGCCATGCTCGAACAGCAGCCACCCGCCTTTGCGCAGATGCGATCTTGCGCTGCGAACGATCGTGCGGATCGCGTTCAGTCCGTCGGCACCGGAAACAAGTGCCGCGCGCGGTTCGAAGCGCAAATCGCCTTGCGAGAGGTGCGGATCGTTCTCTGCGATGTACGGCGGGTTGGAAACGATCAGGTCAAAATCGTGCGCGTCGCCCAAGGCCGCGCACCAGTCGCCGCTCGCGAATTCGACGTTGCGAAGCCCAAGCCGCTGCGCGTTGTCGCGCGCGACGGTCAATGCGGCTTCGCTCGCCTCGGTCGCGAGCACGTGCGCGTGTGGACGCGCGTGCGCAATCGCCAGCGCGATGGCGCCGGAGCCGGTGCCGAGATCGGCAATCTTGTAGCCCGGATGAAGCCTGCCCCGGACCCCGATCCGAGGTGAAACGGAATCCGGGTCGATTTGCGAACGTGTCCCCGGATTCCGCTGCGCTGCATCCGGGCTACGCATATCGAACGGAATCCTTTGCAGCGCCAGTTCCACCAGCAACTCGGTTTCCGGGCGCGGGGTCAGCACGTCCGGCGTGACGTGCAACTCCAGAGAATGGAAGCCGCACGTGCCGGTGAGATACGCGATGGGCTCGCCGCGCGCGCGGCGCGCGATCAGCGCGTCAAAGACTGCGGCACGGTTCGCATCGATCAGATCATCCGAATGTGCGACAAGCCATGCGCGCGAGACGCCCAGCGCATATGCCAGCAATAACTCGGATTCGCGCGGCGCATCCACTCCGGGCAAAGCGCGCGCGCCACGCTCACGCAGCGCGCGCACCGTACTCATTGTTGCGTGATCGCCGCCGGGTTCTGCTTCGACTTCAATGCGCTGCACAGCAGGATTGCCTCGCGCGTCTGCGCCAACCCGCGGTCGAGCCCCGGTATCTGTTTCGACTTCGGCTGAAAGAACGCTTCCACGCGGTTCGCCTCCTCCTGCGAACAGCCGCCGCCGGCCGCAACGCGCGGCAGATATGCACCGGAGAACACGCCGGTGCGGTCGACGATCTGCTGGTAGTGCGCCGTGAACCAATTCCACAAACCGTCGCGCTGCGCACGCGTGTCGCGGTTGCCGCCGAGGATCATCAGCATCTCGCCGACCTTGACCTGCTTGGTCAGTGCAAAGTTGCGCGCCGCGTCGGCCTGCTCGCCGGGCGCGTTGGCGAGTGCGGACAACATCGCGTTGCGTTTGGTGGGATCGGTGGTGCCGGGAATCGCCGCGATCAGCACATCGACCGCGGGTTTGCCGTGCTCCTGCACTGCGACCGCGAGCGCGGTGCCCAGCAAATCCGGATTGGCGGCGTCGAGATCGGGCTGGCCGTTCTTCTTTTGCAATGCCGCTTCGCCCTGCTTCAGCAATGCGGCGCGCACGGAGGGCACCTTGAATTCCAGCCCGAGGCTGCGCGCAAGCGAAGTGCGCATCAAGACGTCGTCCGCGGATTCGCCGCTGCGCCGCTCGTAACCCAGGCTCTCGAGACGCGGCAGATAAGCTTTTGCAACCGCGTCTCGGATCGCCGTACGCTGTGCATCGGTCTGCGCCTCGTGATCGTAGATCCAGCCGACGGTATCCAGCGGCGCCAGCGCCACCTCGCGTACCCTGGACGGCGCGAGTTCGCGCATCGCCGCCAGCACTTCATCGGCACCGATCTCGCCGCGATGGAAATCCGCATCGACCGAATCCGCGTACACCAGTTGTTCGGCATCGTCGCGCTGCGCGATCACATCCACCAGCGCCGAACGATCCGCCTTGGCCATGCTGAAACGGTAGTAGCCTACGCCATCGGCGTTGGGCATGTACCACGACGGACACTGCCCGCCTTCGATGTTCATCTGCGCGCTCTTGCCGTCCAGCATCTGGCATTGCGTGCCATGCGGGAAGCGCACGCACACCGGAATGCCCCATTGCCGGTTCGCATCTCCGGTCGAGCCCAGCGGCAGGTAGCGACTCTGCACCAGCTGCAACGTGGCGGCGCCCTTGTGGCTGCAATCCAACTTGGTGGAAACCAGCGGCACGCCGGTCTGGTCGAGGAAACTGTCGAAAGCCTTCTTGAAGTCATCGCCCTTGTTTGCGGCGGTGGCGATCGCGTTGACCAAGTCGTCCGCGGTCGCATTGCCGAACGCATGCGCCTTGATGTAAGCCTGCATGCCTTTCTGGAACACGTCGGGCCCGACGAAGTGCTCGAACATGCCGATCACCGACGCGCCTTTCTCGTAGGTGATGCCGTCGAATGCCGTCTGGATATCGCCGTTGCCGGTGATCGGCTGGCGGATCATGCGCGCGCTCACCAGACTGTCGTTCTGCATTGCGCCCTCGCCGCCTTCGATGCGGTCCAGTTGCGCATGCCAGTCGGGGTGGATCTCGCCTTCCACCTTCTGCTGCATCCAGGTCGCGAAAGCCTCGTTCAACCAGATGTCGTTCCACCATGCGAGCGTCACGGTGTCGCCGGTCCACTGGTGCGCCAGCTCATGCGCTTCCACATTGAAGGTGCTGCGCACCGCGCT